>NZ_JARXVX010000001.1:0-828470 GCF_029892205.1 Polynucleobacter sphagniphilus | reverse complement strand
TACTGCTGGGCTAATTTTCCAAACAGTTCACCCTTGTTGATGCGATTAATGAGGTCAATAGCATCGGATTCATTGTTGACAACGATTTCGCTGATACGGTACTGATAGCCTGAGGCAGCATCACCGGTAAGCTTGCGCTGGCGGTCGTACTCTTGGCGCAGCTGGGTATCGGTAATAGGGGACTGCTTAAAGTGATCTTCTACTAAAGCCTGTATTAGGAGAGTTTGGCGCAGCTGCGTGTATTGGTCATCTAAGTCAATCCCTTTTTCAAGGTCCATGCGCTCAGCCTGCTGGGCTAAGAGCTCGCGATTGATGAGCTCATCTTTCAAGGCCTTTTGTAATTCAGGCGTATTTTTTTGACCTTGCGCTACAGCAGCTTTCACGTTCAGATCTAGCAAGCCCTTTGTCAGCATCGTGTTGTTCACGGTCGCAAAGAAGTTGATGTTTGAGGTGCTAGAGCTGCTAGATTCTGGGGCGGCAATGACGCTGTAGGAGTTGCTTAACAGGGTGGCGCAGACAAGACCAAAAAGATGTTTTTTCATGTGCCCATTATAGAGTTTGATATCAATCCGTTCTGCATTAGGGCGGCAATCTCAACCCCTGGCCAAGGCTTGTATCTCACAACAATTTGCCTGAAAAAATAACTCAACAAGACCGAACCATTAGGCCGTCTTTAAACTTCATGAATGAAAAAATTTTAAAAAAAATTGGCGGGCTTGAGATCTTGCAGGGACCACCGTGACTCCTAAGCAAATCTTAAAAAGGCGGGGTTGCATTCTAAGAAAGCACCCCCATATAGACTTTATGTAGTTTTATGTAGAATCGGCCAGTTTTCTTTATACTGACCATGTAATAACGGGCGTAGAGAGCCGTTAAACCTTGTTTGGTGCCCAGAAGAGGACTCGAACCTCCACAACCTTTCGATCGCCAGCACCTGAAGCTGGTGCGTCTACCAATTTCGCCATCTGGGCATTCCATCATTATAAGGGGTGGGGCGTTCCGATCTCTTTTTTATACCCTCAATTCGGCTTTTTCCCTTCAGACTCAACGGTTTGATACAGTAGCCTTAGTGAATAACAAAAATATGGATATAAGGCATGTATTGCCGAAGGAATTAAATGCGTAAAGCAAAAAGTTTGGTACCTCGTGAGGCTGACCGTTTAGGAACAGTTCAAGGCCACCGAGATGGATTTGGATTTGTCATTCCGGATGACGGCGGTGAGGATATCTTCCTTTCAGAAAAGGAAATGTCTCGAGTCATGCATGGCGACAAAGTAAATGTAAGGGTATTGGGTACTGATAGGCGTGGCAGGCCTGAAGGTCAGATTGTGGATGTGATCATTCATGCCAACAAGGTGGTAATTGGTCGTTTGCTGAATGAAAATGGTGTATTGATTGTTGCGCCAGAAGACAAACGCATTGGCCATGACATTTTGATACCGCCCAAAGCGCAAGGTAACGCAAAACTGGGTCAGGTTGTTAGTGCTGAAATCATTGACTATCCAGACAGCTATCGTCAAGCAGTGGGACGTGTAGTCGAAGTGCTTGGTGAAATTGATGATCCCGGCATGGAAATTGAAATTGCCGTACGTAAATATGGCGTTCCACACATCTTTTCTCCAGCTGCCATGAAGGAGGCTAATGCACTTCCGGACACTGTGCAGCAATCTGATTTAGAAGGTCGAGTAGATTTGCGAGACGTACCGCTCGTTACTATTGACGGTGCAGATGCACGAGATTTTGATGACGCCGTATATTGCGAGCCAGTCACGTATGGAAAATCAAAAGCATGGCGTTTAATTGTTGCGATTGCTGATGTGTCTCATTACGTTAAGCCTGGACACCCCCTCGATGACGAAGGCTTACTGCGAGCTACCTCAGTTTATTTTCCAAGGCGTGTGATCCCCATGCTGCCTGAAAAAATCTCCAATGGGCTTTGCTCTTTAAATCCTGGGGTGGATCGTCTCTGCATGGTTTGTGACTCAGTGGTTGATGGCAATGGAGTGGTTCTAGCTTATCAATTTTATCCAGCAGTGATGCATTCTGCCCAGCGCTTTACGTATGACACTGTTTGGGAGATTCTTTCAAACAGCAAGGGTCCTGAGGCGGCCCGTTTTGCAGAATTTAGACCGCTACTCACAAACTTATTTTCCCTGTATAAAATCTTACTTGAGGCCCGTCAAAAACGTGGCGCAATTGAGTTTGAGACTACTGAAACGCAAATCATTAGCAATGAGCTCGGTAAGATCTTAAGAATCGAACCACGCATTCGTAATGAAGCGCATCGTCTTATCGAAGAATGCATGCTTACTGCAAACGTTTGCGCTGCGGATTTTATTGCCAAGAATAAGCATCTCAGCCTTTATCGTGTTCATGGTGAACCCTCTGAGGAAAAATTAGTCACATTGCGTCAAGTTCTACGTACATCCGGACTATCCCTTGATGGTGGTGACAAGCCTAAACCTAGAGATTTTGCAAAATTAATGCGTGAAATTAAGGATAGGCCTGATGCAAATATGCTTCAGTCTGTTGTCCTACGGGCAATGCAGCAGGCAATGTATCAGCCAGACAATGAGGGGCACTTTGGTTTAGCCTATCCCGCTTACTCCCATTTCACTAGCCCTATAAGACGCTATCCTGACTTGCTTACCCATCGCGTCATTAAATCCATTCTGCAAAAAAAGCCCTATGTGCCAGTTTTACCTCCCAAGGTGCCACTGAATCTGACTTTACCTCGCAAAGGTAAGGGGCGAGAAAATGCTGTGAATGCCAAAAAATCACATACTGACCGCAAAGAGGCCGCTGCAAAAGGGGTTCGTTTACCAAAAGGGGCAAATGCTTCATTGCCGATTTGGGGTCAACTTGGTGTCCACTGCTCATCCAATGAACGTAGGGCGGATGAAGCATCGCGCGATGTAGAAGCTTGGCTTAAATGCTATTACATGCGCGATCATCTTGGTCAAGAATATTCTGGTACTGTCACTGGTGTAGCAACATTCGGTTTATTTGTGCAGCTAGAGAATCTTTTTGTAGAAGGAATGATTCACGTTACTGAATTAGGCGGTGATTATTTTCAATATGATGAAGCCCGCCAAGAGCTTCGTGGTGAGCGCACCGGCATTCGTTATCGCTTGGGTGATCGAGTTCATGTCTTGGTCAGTCGCGTCGATCTAGATGCCCGAAAAATTGAATTTAGTTTAGTCAAGTCGGTAGGTGCTGAGCCGGGGAGTAGCGCGGGAAGACGACAGCTTATTCTTGCTAGTGACCCCGCTCGGTCTAATAAAAAGCAAATACCAAAAAAAGGCCGAGTAACCAACAAAGAACCTCAAAAACATGGCGGCGTCAATGTAAATGCCGCTAAGTCAGCAGGTAATTTAGGTGCGACCCAATCGAAAGCTCGGGCTGGTAAAAAAACAAATAAAGCAGGTGGCAAGTTGATTAGCCCAAGTAGAACTCCGGGAAAGCCAGCCGGTTCTAAACCACCAGTTCGCAATACAAAAGCAAGACGTAAGTAACTATAGATTGGCGATGGGAAATTAATGAAGCAAATATTGGTAGGATTTCATGCAGTTCAAGCGCGCTTACGTGTTGATCCCGAAAGTCTTAAATCGGTGTATTTTGATCCGAGCCGCCGTGACAGGCGTATGGGAGATTTTTTAAAGCAGGCGGAAGAAACTTTAGGGGAAAGACTTCATGCTGCAGATGCCGAAAGACTGCATAAGTTAGCCGGTCATGATCGTCATCAGGGTGTTGTCGCTTTGGCAGAAAAAATGACTATTGCGCGCACTATTACCGAGGTAATTGAGGATGTGGAAGGTGCAAAGGAAAAGCCTTTATTCCTTATTTTGGATGGTGTAACCGATCCCCATAACTTTGGCGCCTGTTTAAGAGTTGCCGATGGTGCTGGTGTGAACGCGGTAGTGATCCCCAAAGACCGTTCAGCTTCAATCAATGCTACAGTGAGTAAAGTATCTAGCGGCGCCTCTGAAGTGATGCCAGTTATCACAGTGACCAATCTGGTTCGCAGCATGAAAGAGATGCAAGAGTCGGGTGTGTGGATTATCGGCACAGATGATGGGGCTGAGAAATCCATTTACGACATTGACCTGACGGGTTCAATTGCCATCGTGATGGGTGCGGAAGGTGAGGGTATGCGTCGCTTGACTAAAGAAACCTGTGATGAGCTTGTCCACATACCGATGCAAGGCGTGGTCTCCAGCTTAAATGTTTCAGTAGCAAGCGGCGTTTGCTTGTATGAGGCATTAAGGCAGCGTTTAGCAAAGCCAGCAAAGTGATCTGCACATAATTTCCTTCAACTAAGTCAGTCTGATGCAATGCATTAAAAGAGGGCTGTTGCCCTTTTTTATTGCCCTAGAAAAGCTTTTAGTTTTTCTGTATCAACACAAAAATTACGGATTCCTTCCGCTAATTTTTCTGTTGCCATTGCATCATTATTTAACTGTAGTCGAAAGGAAGATTCATCCAACTGAAGGGGGATTAAATTGCTAATTGATTTATTTGCATCCAACTTTCTTAAAACTGTTTGATCACTTGCAGATAGCTCTTCCAAAAGCTCCGGACTGATTGTGAGTAAATCGCAGCCTGCCAATTCCAGGATTTGACTGGTATTTCGAAAACTCGCCCCCATAATTTCAGTTTGAATACCAAAGTGCTTGTAGTAATGAAAAATATTTTTAACAGAAATTACTCCAGGATCATTGGCCCCGCCATTGTTGACATCACTCCAATTGCTTCCTAATTTAGATTTATGCCAATCGGTAATACGCCCAACAAACGGAGAGATTAGTTTTGCATTAACGGCCCCACAAGCTGCAGCCTGTACGAGTGAAAAGAGCAGCGTCATATTGCAATGAATACCCGATATTTCAAGTTCTTTTGCGGCTTGTATACCTTCCCAGGTGCCGGCAAGTTTAATGAGTACACGTTTTCGATCAATTCCATTGGCTTCGTAAAGGCTAATGAGATGTTTTGCTTTTTTAACTGTAGCTTTGGTGTCAAATGATAGGCGGGCATCTACCTCAGTGGAGACGCGTCCGGGTACGATGTTGAGGATTTCCATTCCAAAGGCTACTAAAATATGGTCTACCAGATCAACAGGGCTAAATCCAGAGTGCTCCCTTTTGACTCTTAAAACTAAATTTTGATAGTTTGCCTGCAGGACCGCCTTCAATATCAAAGAGGGGTTTGTGGTTGCATCTTGAGGCTTGTAGGCCTCCATTCGTTCAAAGTCACCAGTATCGGCAACAACGGTTGTGAAGGCTTTTAATTGGCTCAGTGCGCTATTAGTCATATCTATTGAATTGCTCTAAAAGTGATGTATCTTGCAATATCATATGATAGTTAATCTAAGCCGAATTCTTTTGGAAATGTACTGGGAAAAAATATGAATCAGGATCAGCTCAAGTTGCTGGTAGGGCAGGCGGCTTGCGAGGAAGTACTACGTCTCCCAAGGGGTCAAATCCTAGGCATTGGAACTGGTTCAACAGCCAACTGCTTTATTGATGCTTTGGCCCCCTACAAGGATCACTTTGCTGGAACAGTTTCTAGCTCCAATGCCACTACTGGACGACTTTTAAAACATGGCTTCAAGGTACTTGATCCAAATGAGGTATCAACCTTACCGGCATATGTTGATGGTGCCGATGAAATTGACGGCAGCGGAAACATGATTAAGGGTGGAGGTGGCGCCCTGACACGTGAAAAGATTATTGCTTCAATGGCTCAGCAATTTATTTGCATCTGTGATTCTTCTAAACAAGTTGAGTCGCTTGGAGGCTTTGCCTTGCCTGTTGAAGTTATTCCACTTGCAAAAGGGGCGGTTCAGCGCGAATTAGAAAAATTAGGTGGAACTGTCAGTTTGCGACTTGCAAAAGCAACTCGCGAAGATTTAGATCAAACCCCAAGCGCACCGTTCGTTACCGATAATGGTGGCTGGATATTGGATATCTCCGGATTGAAAATCACCAATCCACTCAAGCTTGAATCTGAAATTAATCAGATTGCTGGGGTCATTACTGTGGGATTATTTGCTAAAGAAAAGGCTGATATATTACTTGTCAGCAATGAGTCAGGCGTTAGCCGCCTGACTTTTTAAGGCATTGATCAATCTGGAAGTTCTGTTGGCGGTACGTAACCTTGCGCCATGTCTGCGCCGCCTTCAAAAAAATACTTTTCCACTTGCTTTAACAAATATTGACGCGCACGAGGGTCGGCCATATTGAGTCGGTTTTCATTGATAAGCATTGTTTGGTGTTTTAACCAGCCGGCCCAAGCCTCCTTGGATACCTGATTCCAGATTTTCTTGCCTAACTCGCCAGGCAAAGGAGCAAAATCTAATCCTTCGCCCTCTTTATTGAGTTTGATGCATTGAACTGTGCGTGCCATTTTTGAAAGCCTTTCAAATTGCCTAATTTATTAGTGGGAACCTTGAGATTTTATAGGTCTTTTGTAAGAACCATTGATTTACGATCCCAGTTATAAATCTGTTTTCTTTCTTCTGGCAAATCATCCACTGATGCACGTTTAAAGCCACGCTTTAAAAACCAATGCTCGGTTCGGGTTGTGAGAACAAAGAGGCTCTTAATACCCTCTTGTTTGGCCCTCATTTCAATGCGCTTTAATAAGCGCTCTCCATCTCCTGAACCTTGAACATCTGGATCAACGGCGAGGCATGCAAGTTCACCAACCCCATTGGGGAATGGAAAAAGAGCTGCACAACCGAATAAAACCCGATCATGTTCAATGACAGAAAAGCGGTGAATATCACGCTCAATAACGTCTTGCCCGCGTGCCGCCAAAATTCCCTCTTCCTCTAGAGGCATCGTTAGCTGCAAAATACCGCCAACGTCATCTTGATTGGCTTCACGCAGATTTTCAATATCAGATGAGGCCAACATCATGCCAATACCATCATGAGTAAACAATTCTTCGAGCAGTGCACCATCTTGATTTGCTGGCAAGAAGTGGACACGACTCACCCCGGCGCGGATGGCACGACTGGATATATTGAGTAAGCTCTTCATACCAAAGTCAATATCTTTGTGCGCAGAAATATATTCTTGCAGCTGCGGTAAAGAAAGCTCGGTAATGTAATTGCCTTCATCATCTTTAAGGCCGCTATAGGGACTTAGAAAAATCAATTTATCGGCTTTTAAAGCAGCAGCAGCAGATGCAGCAACATCTTCATATGCCAGATTAAAGGCTTGTCCAGTAGGGGAGAAGCCCAAAGGGGATAACAAGACGATTTTGTTGCTATCTAGTGAAAGCTTAATTGAGGTCGAGTCCACTTTTCTAACCAAGCCGGTATGGATGTAATCAACCCCCTCTACTACGCCAACTGGCATGGCTGTAATGAAATTGCCTGAGATAACTGATATACGAGAACCGGCCATAGGGGTGTTTGGTAAGCCGCGACTAAATGCCGCCTCAATATCGAGGCGAAGTTCGCCAGCGGCCTCCTTAACACACTCTAGAGCAGCAGCATCAGTAATTCGATAGCTATGAAGGGCACTTTTGCCAAACTTGCTTGTAATATTCCTCAGCATGAGCTGTTCTTCAATTTGCGGGCGGATTCCATGAACTAAGACGATGCGCATCCCCATCGCATGGAGCATGGCAATATCTTCAATCAGATTTTCCAATCCAATCTCTTGGGCCAATTCGCCTGCAAATGCAATGACAAAGGTCTTTTCCCGAAAACTATGTATATATGGGGCAACATCGCGCAACCAACCCACAAACGGGAAGTTTGAGCTCGATTCGGGGCTATTGTCTGGTGTGTTTGGCGCGTTTGTAGGCATAGTGAGAAAATTATAGGGTGCATAAGCCTATAAACCAACAAAAACCCGATGCGATGCCAGTTATCGTGCCTCCATCCAACACCTCACGCAGCTTGTCTATTCGCTTTCCAGAGGAGTTGCCTGTCTCTGGTCAGCGTCAAATCATTCAAGATGCGCTTACAAACCATCAAGTGGTAATCATTTGCGGTGAAACTGGTTCAGGCAAAACGACTCAATTACCTAAAATTTGTCTAGATTTAGGCAGGGGTACTGTAAATGGTGGGAAGTTAATAGGCCATACCCAACCTCGCCGCATAGCCGCAACCACTACAGCAAAAAGGATTGCTCAAGAGCTTGGAAGCCCTATTGGGGTGGATGTTGGTTATCAGGTTCGATTTTCAGATAAAACCAGTCAGAGCGCATCGATAAAGTTGATGACCGATGGCATCTTGCTTGCGGAAACGCAAAGAGACTCCTATCTGCGCTCCTATGACACCCTAATCATTGATGAGGCACATGAACGAAGTTTAAATATTGATTTCTTATTGGGTTATCTAAGTCAGTTATTACCAAAGAGGCCTGATCTTAAATTAATCATCACTTCAGCAACAATAGATGCTAAGAGATTTTCTGAGCATTTTTCAGTAAATGGCAAGCTTGCGCCAGTAATCGAAGTCAGTGGACGGCTATTTCCCGTTGAGCAACGCTATGAACCTTTGGAGCCCGACTCTAAGCTGGAGGATAAAAAATTTGCCAAAGAGGCTAAAGAAATACCGGAGGGTGTCACTAATGCAATCGCAAAAATTTGGGGTGAAGGAGCCAGCGGCTCTGGCGATGTTTTAGTCTTTTTGCCTGGAGAGCGTGAGATAAGGGATTGTGCCGAAGCATTACGTAAAGATCATGTTTTGCAACAACGCTTTCATCCAGAAATATTAAGTCTTTTTGCCCGTCAGTCGGTTGCTGAGCAAGAGCGTGTTTTTACCCCAGGAAATGGTCGTCGCATCATATTGACAACCAATGTTGCAGAAACATCATTGACC
This sequence comes from Polynucleobacter sphagniphilus, assembly GCF_029892205.1. Lineage (NCBI taxonomy): Bacteria > Pseudomonadati > Pseudomonadota > Betaproteobacteria > Burkholderiales > Burkholderiaceae > Polynucleobacter > Polynucleobacter sphagniphilus. The sequence continues at coordinate 819,631 of NZ_JARXVX010000001.1, read as the reverse complement.
GTACCAAATATTCGTTATGTGATTGATAGCGGACTTGCAAGGGTAAAGCGCTACTCTTATCGTAATAAGGTAGAGCAACTTCAAGTGGAGCCAATTTCTCAGGCTGCAGCCAACCAAAGGGCTGGTCGATGTGGTCGTGTATCGGATGGTATTTGTATACGCCTGTATAGCGAACAAGATTATTTGGCACGCCCTAAGTTCACTGACCCAGAAATTCTGCGAAGTTCGCTTGCAGCGGTGATATTGAGAATGACCTCTCTTAAGTTAGCGAGAGTTCAAGATTTTCCGTTTATTGACAAACCATTAGGCAGGGCAATTACGGACGGCGTTCAACTCCTGGACGAATTAGGAGCAATCGATTTTGAAAATAGCAAGCTGGAGGATGCCTCTGATTCATCCGGCCAATTTACATTATCAGCAATTGGTAGGCAGTTGGCGGATTTGCCTCTGGATCCGCGTATCGGCAGAATGCTTTTAGCTGCTAGAGAGAACAATGCTTTGAGGGAGGTTGTCATCATTGCTTCGGCATTGGCGACCCAGGATCCACGAGAAAGACCAATCGATCAAGCGGGGGCAGCCGATCAAGCTCACTTACAATTTGCCGATGAGCGCTCTGAATTTCTCAGTTTTATTAAACTCTGGGATTGGTATCAAGATGCTTTAAAGCATAAGAATAGCAATCGTCAACTCGAATCTTTGTGCAGAAGTAAATTTCTTTCGCCTCGCCGCATGCGTGAGTGGCGCGATATTCATGGTCAATTGCACGCAATGCTTGGAGAGAAGGGGTGGAAAGAAAATCAATTACCAGCCACTTATGAGCAAGTTCATATCTCCTTGCTTACTGGCTTACTTGGCTATGTAGCAAAAAAAGAAGAGGATGAAAAATCCCAAGAGCGAGGAAGTAAAACAGGTAACTATATTGGAGCACGTGGAATTCGTCCATTTATTTGGCCAGGCTCAACCTTGGGTAAAAAGGCTGGCGCCTGGATTATGGCCGCGGAATTGCAGGAAACCAATCGGATGTATGCTCGGACCATTGCAAAAATTGAACCCCAATGGATTGAACGAGTAGCAGGACACCGCTTAATTAAATCTTTGAGTGACCCCTTTTGGGATAATCGCCAAGGTGAGGTCATGGCATTTGAGCGGGCTACCTTGTATGGATTGCCGATTTATCACGGTCGCAAAGTTCGATATGAAAAATATGACCCCAAGTTGGCCAGAGAGTTATTTATAAGACAAGCGCTCGTCCAACAAGAACTATTTGGGCGCATGGATAGCCCTGGACTTGCTCGCGAAACTGAATCTGATGCTCGTAAGAAATATCCTGAATTTGATTTCTTCTGGCATAACCGACGTCTAGCTAAAGAGATTGAAGCTTTGGAACACCGTTCTCGACGCCCGGATGTTCTGGTCGACGATGAATTGCTCTATGTCTTTTATAACGCACGCCTTCCCCAGGAGATTCTTAATCGTAAAGACTTACAAGAGTACTTAAGAAAAAAACAGGGCGATGAATCAACCAACCTTGATCAGCTTTTACGACTATCTAAAAATGATTTGATGCGGCATGAGGCAGCAGGCATCACGATTGATCGCTATCCTAAAAAAATGAATGTAGGTGGCATGGATTTGGCATTGACGTATCACTTTGAACCTGGCAGTCCAAAAGACGGCGTCACCTTGGTCGTACCCTTAAGCTCTCTTAATCAGGTGGATGGCCGCAGATGCGAATGGCTGGTGCCGGGGATGTGTGAAGAAAAAACGTTATTGCTCCTAAAGTCCTTGCCACAAAAATTACGTCGTCACTGCGTTCCATTGCCAGATTATGCAAAGTCATTTTTAGAGCGCTCTTTAGAATCGAATCGATTTGGAGTGGGTGATTATTTAGATAGCTTGATAAGCGATATTCGCAAAGAGCGCGGGCTGGAAATTAAGCGCACTGATTTCAGGATGGAGTCTCTTCCGGCACATACATCAATGAACTTTAGATTAATTGATGAGCATGGTCGTCAACTGGATGTTGAGCGAAATATTGCACGCCTTCGTGCTCAGTATAGTGAAAGTGCCCGTCATGCTTTTCAAGCAATAGCTCAGGATGTTGTTGAAACTGAGTTAGGGATAAGATCACCGTCGTCCAATGTTGCTCAATCAAGCAAATCCAGCTCGGCAGCCATCAGGCAAGTTGAGCAGGGGGGCTACCGAACATGGGAATTTGGAGGGCTACCAGAGACTCTTGAAATTCAAAAAGGATCCAAAACTTTGTTCGGTTATCCGGCGCTTGTTGACCGTGGAGAGTATTGTGATTTAGAGGTTTTCGATGATATACAAGAGGCTCGTAAATTTCATTGGCAGGGAATAAGGAAATTATTTAGCTTAGCCAATCGAGAAACTCTGAAATCTTTGCAAAAGCAGTTACCTGGAATTCGTGAAATTGGCTTGCTCTTCATCCATATTGGCGCCATTGATGATCTAACCGAGCAAATATTGAATCTCGCTATAGAGCGCGCCTTCATGATTGACCCCTTGCCAATCAACGCAGCGCAATTTACGGAGCGCATGCAGGCCGGCAAACCAAGGCTCGCATTAATCGCCCAAGAAATTGCAAGGCACTCCCTATCTGCATTACAGGCTTATGCAGATTTGCAGAAGAAATTAGCGCAAGCTAAGGCAGTCTCTCCAAGTGCCCATGTTGATATTCAGGGTCAAATTGCCGGTCTTATCTTCCCCAAATTTGTGTTAGATATCCCATATGCTCAATTAGTGCATTTGCCCAGATATCTGAAGGCAATCGCCATGCGGATTGATAAAATGCGTTTAAATCCGCCTCGTGATGCTCAGTGCCAAAGGGATTGGGAATCGGTTGCTCGGCCTTGGCAAAAGCTTATACAGGGTTTAAAAGGAGCTGGATCCTATGCTGCTGGTGAGGATCCAGCTTTGCAAGATTTTCGCTGGCAATTGGAGGAATTAAGGGTTGCGCTCTATGCCCAGGAGCTTAAAACCCCAAGCCCTATGTCTGTAAAGCGTCTTGAAAAGGTTTTATCAAGCTTCCGCTAGATCAAACAATGGCATAGAACAGGGCTGTTTTATGCCTTTAATGCTTACAATATGCGTATGTATACGATTTCCCAAATGAAGCGCATTTTTAGTAATTTTTTGATCGCATTAGTGGCACCCTTAATTGGCGTTGCGATTGTTCATGCACAGGCACCAATGAGCTCGACGATTGAGCCAAAAGTTGCTGTAGTACTCAATTCAGGGGATGCCAGTGTTAGCTTGATCGATATGCCAAGCCGGGAAGTGGTTAAAACAATCCCCGTTGGTAAAGAACCCCATCATTTGATGATGACCCCAGATCAGAAAACATTGCTGATAGCCAATGCTGCAGGTAATGATGTTGTTTTAATGAACCCTGTAAGCGGCGAACTGACTGGGCGTATACCAAATATTATCGATCCATATCAGGTTGGCTATTCACCAAATCACAAGTGGTTTTTAGCAAACGGCAATCGTCTCAATCGTGTAGATATTTATGCTGCTGATGGAACCAACTTGAAGCTGGCTAAATCCATCAAACTCGGAAAGACTCCTAGTCACATTGCATTTACTTCCGACAGCAAACTTGGCTTTGTCACACTTCAGGATTCTAGTGAATTGGCTGCAATTGATCTAGAGACCCAAACTGTTGTCTGGAAAATCCCAACGGGCCATGTACCTGCCGGTCTATGGATGACTCCAGGCGATCAGTATTTGCTCATCGGTATTACTGGCGAAGACAATGTCCAAGTGATTGATTGGAAAAATCAAAAGGAAGTAAAGCGAATTTTTACTGGCAAAGGAGCCCATAACTTTCGACCACTTGGAGATAAAAAACATGTCTTTGTTGGTAATCGTATAGCATCGACGATTAGCTTAATTAATATGCAAACACTTCAAAAAGAAGCTGAGATCACAGGCCTTCCTGCCGGGCCCGATGACATGGAAATTACTCCGGATGGAAAAACGATGTGGGTAACATTTCGTTTTGCCAAAAAAGTTGGTGTGATTGATATTCCTTCAATGAAATTAATCTCAACCATACCGGTTGGGCGCTCTCCTCATGGCATCTTCTTTTATCCACGAGCCTCATGGGAGTAGGTTGCATATGATTAGGAGACACATTGCTTTCCTCATCGCAACGGGCATTTTATTTATAAGCTGGAGTTCAAGCGCCTTATCTCAAAATGGAGGGTGCTCTAAAACGGTATACCTAACATTTGATACTGGCAATATGTCCGTTGCACAAACGGTTGCCGATATTTTGAATCGCCAAAAAGTGAGGGCCACCTTTTTTTTGGCAAATGAAAAAACATTCCGAGGTGATTATGCCCTTGATGATTCCTGGAAAACCTATTGGCAGGAGCGCGTTCGAGAGGGGCATCACTTTGGGAGTCATACATTCGATCATGATTATTTTGTAAAAAATGGCCCATCAAATCAAGTATTTATAAAACCTCAGTTTGGTCCAAAAGCAGGCATGACAGTACTTGAAAATGAGGCAACATTTTGTAGGCAGATTAGAAAAGTGGATGAACGCTTTATTCAGTTGACGGGGCAGCCTATTCAGAAAATCTGGCGCGCTCCAGGGGGTAAAACATCCCCTCGCTTAATTAACATGGGTAACGAATGCGGCTATCACCATACCTCCTGGACTTCAGCAGGTTTTCTCGGTGATGAATTAAATTCCAAAACCTATCCCAATGCGCTCTTGTTAGAAAAGGCAAGTAGGGAAATACAAGATGGCGACATCACCATGGCTCATTTAGGCATTTGGTCAAGAAAGGACCCTTGGGCTCCTGAAGTGCTTGAGCCACTCATTGTGAATCTGAAAAGCCGTGGCTTTTGTTTTGCCACTTTACCAAAGACTGGCACCCCTGAAGCCCACTAATTTATGACTTTAAATACAGTCTCCTCGTTTTTTGGTCTACTCTATGGAAGTATTCAGGAGTTTATTTTTACCAATCTCGCTGGACCTATTTTGTATCGTCTTGACTTAATGAGCTGGGCAGAAGATGTATATGACGGCATTGACTGGTTTTTATTTGGCTGTATCCAAATTTTATTGATTGTTTTGGTTCTCAGAACATGGGAGCGTCTACAACCAGCAGAAAGCCAGGCGAGATTTTCTAAGGCCAGCATATCCGATGTTATCTACACACTTTTTCATCGTCTTGGCATATTTCACGGTTTAATATTTATATGTCTATCGGGCTTCTTTTTTGAATTAGATTCTTTCTTGCATGATTTCCGCTTTGATAGACTTAATGTTGAGGGATGGTGGCCTGGAATCACCTCCGTTCCTTGGATTAGCTTTTTAATCTATCTCATCCTGCTCGATTTTGTTGATTATATTTATCACCGAGCATCACATCATTTCAATTGGTGGTGGCAGCTGCATGCATTGCACCATAGTCAAAGGGTAATGACGGCCTGGTCAGATAATCGCAATCACATTCTTGATGATATTTTACGCGCGCTTGTTTTTGCTTTCTTTGCGCTTTTAATCGGCGTCACACCGAGTCAGTTTATATTTCTGGTCGTTCTTAGCCAGTTTATCCAAAGCTGGCAGCATGCCAATATTCGAGTCGATCTGGGATGGGCCAAATATTTACTCGTCTCCCCAATCTTTCATCGCATGCATCATGCTGTAGGTTATGGATATGAAGCTGCTGGTAAACCGGGAGTCCTCGGAGGATGTAATTTTGGTGTTTTATTTCCCTGGTGGGATATGATTTTTAGCACAGCAATTTTTACTACAGAGGCTTGCCCTACTGGGGTTGAAGATCTGCAGCTTTCCGACAATCTTCTGCTCCAGCAATGGCAGACTCTCTGTAATGCCATGCAAAAATTAAAGAACTCCCCAGTCTTTAGTTATAGCAAAGATCATGAAATATCTAAGTGATGAAAAGTTTTAATCGACTTATCAAATCTTTTGGCTTGGCCCTCATCGGCATGATGAGTCCTCGCATAATTTGGCTCAGTTTTAGACCCTTTATTATTGTTTCAATTGCTTGGGGGTGTTTAATCTGGCTTTGTTGGTCTCCCGCATTAGAGATCCTCAGTGCATTTCTCACCAATTCTCTATTTTCTGGTTGGATACAGGAAGGGTTAATTTGGACGGGATTTGATCAGGCACGGGCCTGGATAGCCCCTTTATTTTTTGTCATGCTCATAATTCCTTTGATAGCGATTAGCTTATTAGTCCTTATCGCATTTACAACAGCCCCCTCAATTATCCGAATGATTACGCGCCAAGCAGCATATAGTGATCTTGCATATCTTCATGGCGGCAACCTGATCCACGGTATTTTGTATGCCGTTTGGTCTACATGCATTTGCATTATTGTTACTTTGGTGACTTTGCCTGTGTGGTGGTTGCCACCCTTGGTCGCTGTATTGCCTCCATTGTTATGGGGCTGGCTCACTATGCGATTGATGTCTTATGACGTTCTCGCAAGCCATGCCAGTAAGAATGAACGAGATTTATTGCTACTTCAATACCGTTGGCCATTGCTCTTTATTGGGGTTGCTAGTGGCATGTTGAGTGCTATTCCCACATTCTTCTGGGCTACGTCTGCTTTCGCTTTGATCCTGTTTCCAGTGTTTAGTTTTATGGCACTTTGGATTTACTCTTTGATATTTGTTTTTTCTGCGCTTTGGTTTGCGCACTTCCTATTAGATAGCCTCAAAGAAATGCGTAATGAAAACTTGGATCGCTCTTTGAGAGCTAATATTGGAGTTATTGATGCGGAGCTTTGAAAATAATGAATGATGGAATTAAAAAAGTGATGGTCGATAAAGCAGTCAAGCCTTCGAGACGCTTTGGACTATTTGTGATCGGCGATGAAATTTTATCTGGCCGTCGTCAAGATAAACATCTCAGTAAATTAATCGAACTTTTAAGTGAGCGGGGATTAAATTTATCTTGGGCAAAATACCTTGCAGATGATCCTGAGCAAATTACAAAATCACTTAAGGATAGTTTCTTAAGTGGTGATGTGGTTTTTAGTACGGGTGGCATTGGGGCCACTCCAGATGATCACACACGTCAATGCGCTGCTTTGGCTTTGGGGACAAAGACTGAATTGCATCCAAGCGCTCAAGAATTAATTGCAGGGCGTATCCAATCTATGGCTGAAGGCGATCCCATAAAAGCGGATCTTTCTACTCCTGAAAATCAGCATCGATTCAAAATGGGGGAGTTCCCCCGGGGTAGCGATATCATCCCCAATCCATACAATCAGATCCCTGGATTTAGTATTCGGGAGCACTACTTTTTACCAGGATTCCCTGTGATGGCGGCTCCGATGATGTCCTGGTGTCTCGATACCTATTACAAGGATTTATTTCATCAAGTAAGCTGGGTAGAAAAAAGCTTTATTGTTCCCGAAGGCATTGAGTCAACCCTTACGCCCCTCATGGAGCGAATTGAGACCAATTATCCGGGTATTAAGGTATTTAGCCTACCTTCGGTCGGTGATTCTTCTAAACACGGGGTATACGCTCAACGACATATTGAACTCGGTATCAAAGGTGAAGAAAACCTGATCCCAAGCGCGTGGAATGCCCTTAGGGATGGCACCCAAGCTTTGGGCTATGAAATTCATGATATTGAATAGTAATTTGCACTAATTTAGTGCTTATATTGATTTTAGCTATCAAAATTCAAATATTAAGCACTTATATAGTGCAATAATAGAATTTCAGTTGGTTTATTTCAGTAAATTAGTAACATAGATTTGGCATGTTGAATGCCTGGAATAAACGAGAGTGATTACCTTGCTTTTGAATTCCAAATTTAGTTAACAGAGGAGATGTGCATGACGAAAACCGTCGCTGATGTAATGAAGTTAGTTAAAGAAAAAGAATGTACTTTTGTTGATTTTCGCTTTGTAGATACAAAGGGTAAAGAGCAACACACTACAGTACCTATTTCCGCGTTTGACGAAGATAAGTTTGAAAGCGGTCATGCATTTGACGGTTCTTCTATCGCTGGATGGAAGGGCATTGAAGCCTCCGATATGCTTTTGATGCCTGATCCAACCGCTTGCTATATCGACCCATTCTATGAAGAGCCAACCCTTGTAATTACATGCGATGTTATCGAGCCATCCGATGGTAAGGGTTACGATCGCGACCCACGTTCTATTGCAAAACGTGCTGAGAACTATCTCAAAAGTACCGGTCTAGGTGATGCTGCTTATTTTGGTCCAGAGCCTGAATTCTTTATTTTTGATGGCGTCCGTTGGGGTGCTGATATGCAGGGTTGCTTTGTTAAGGTCGATTCCGAAGAGGCTCCATGGTCTTCCGCTGCCGAAATTGAAGGTGGCAATACTGGTCATCGTCCTGGTAAAAAGGGTGGTTATTTCCCAGTTGCTCCCGTTGATACATTCCAAGACATGCGCTCTGAAATGTGTTTGATTCTTGAATCATTGGGCATTCCAGTTGAAGTGCATCACCATGAAGTTGCTGGTCAAGGTCAGAATGAATTGGGTACTAAATTTAGCACGCTAGTTGAGCGTGCTGACTGGACCATTTGGCAAAAATATGTGATCCAGAACGTTGCGCATGCTTATGGCAAAACCGCGACATTTATGCCTAAGCCAATCGTAGGTGATAACGGCTCCGGTATGCACGTTCACCAATCTGTGTGGAAGAACGGTGAGAACTTGTTTGCAGGTAACGGCTATGCAGGCCTATCAGAATTTGCTCTCTATTACATTGGCGGCATCATCAAGCATGCAAAAGCACTGAACGCCATCACCAATCCAGGCACAAACTCTTACAAGCGTTTAGTTCCAGGTTTTGAGGCACCGGTGAAGTTAGCTTACTCCGCACGCAATCGTTCGGCTTCAATTCGTATTCCTCACGTTTCTAGCCCCAAGGGTCGTCGTATTGAAACTCGTTTCCCAGATCCATTGGCTAATCCATACTTGTGCTTTGCTGCGCTATTAATGGCTGGTTTAGATGGTGTTCAAAACAAAATTCACCCTGGCGAAGCTGCGGATAAGAATTTGTATGACTTACCACCAGAAGAAGATGCAAAGATCCCAACTGTTTGCCATAGTTTGGATCAAGCTTTAGAGGCCTTGGATAAAGATCGCGAGTTCTTGACCCGTGGTGGTGTATTTACAGATTCAATGATTGATGCGTATATTGCATTGAAGATGGAAGATGTCACACGTTTCCGTATGACCACTCATCCAGTTGAATTTGATATGTACTACTCTCTATAAGCAAGGGTGTGAATTTGAGCGCGAGCATGTTGCGCAGTTCGCTCAGGGGAGCAGCTTCGGCTGCTCCTTTTTTTCCGATATTTCTGGATCAGCTGCCCAATGCGGTTTTGATTTTCGAGGCCGAAAGTCGTCAAGTGATCTATGTTAATCCTGCGGCAGAATCTGCTTTAGAGATTTCACGCAAATCCCTTGAGGGTCAAACTATAGGTACTGTGTTTGAAGATAACGCAGTACTTAATCATATGATCAATGAAGTGATGATGAGTCCATCGCTACTGCAGCGTCAAGAAATTTCCTTACATTCGTTACCAGGCAGTATTCATCATGAATCTGGACCGGCACATGTTGTTATTAATGCTTTAGATGATCCGAGCTTAATATTGATGGAGTGGTTCCCAATTGATCAACAATTGCGTAGTGAGAGAGATGAACGCGTTACACAGCAAGTGGAGGCAAACAAGCAATTAATGCGCAATTTAGCGCATGAGATTAAAAATCCCTTGGGTGGTATACGTGGTGCAGCCCAACTTCTTGAGTTTGAATTGGAAGAAAAGGGTTTGCGTGAATACACTCAAGTGATCATTAAAGAATCTGATCGTTTGCAAAACTTAGTCGATCGACTACTGGCGCCACATCGTAAGGCGCATGTAATGCAAATGTTCAATATTCACGAAGCTTTGGAACGGGTGCGTAGCTTGGTTTTGGCCGAGTTTCCCAAAGGCCTGACGATCGATCGTAATTACGATACAAGTTTTCCGGACATCTTGGGTGATAGGGAGCAACTGATTCAGGCGGTACTCAATATTGCACACAATGCAGCACAAGCCTTATCAGAAGAAATCAGAACGGGCATCGCCAGAATTGAATTCAAAACCCGAGTTGCACGCTCGGTAACAATTTCCAAGCAGCGCTACAAGCTAGCTATAGATTTGCATATTATCGATAACGGCCCCGGCATTCCGGAAGACATCAGAGAGCGAATCTTTTTTCCTCTGGTTTCTGGACGGGAGGGTGGCAGTGGGCTTGGCCTGACCCTAGCCCAGACTTTTATTCAACAACACCAGGGCTTCATTAGCTGTGAAAGCAGACCCGGTTGTACCGATTTTCATATACAAATCCCATATCGTAAGGTGGAGAAGATAGCATGAAACCAATTTGGATTGTGGACGACGATAAGTCAATACGTTGGGTATTGGAAAAGGCGCTCGAGAGGGAAAATATTCCCCATCGAAGCTTTTCTAGTCCAAACGATGTATTGAATGCCTTGGAAAAGGAGGTTCCTCAGGTATTGATATCCGATATCAGGATGCCTCGTGGCAATGGCCTGGATCTGCTGCAAACCATTAACGCTAGTCACCCTCAGATTCCAGTCATTATCATGACTGCCTATTCAGATTTAGATTCAGCCGTATCGTCGTTTCAAGGTGGGGCCTTTGAATATATTACCAAGCCATTCGATATTGATAAAGCAATTGAGCTCATTAGACGTGCTGTTGAATTTAGTTCAAGCGCTCAAGGAAATGCTAAGGAGCTCACTGCTTGGAGGCAAGAATCTACTGAGATTATTGGGCAATCACCAGCGATGCAGGAAATATTCCGTGCAATAGGGCGCCTGGCACAATCACATGCAACCGTACTGATTACCGGTGAATCAGGTACTGGTAAAGAGTTGGTTGCTCAGGCGCTTCACAAGCATAGTCCCAGAGCAAAGGGGCCATTTATTTCTTTTAGCACTGCTGCAGTACCAAAAGAGTTGTTGGAATCTGAATTATTTGGCCATGAGCGCGGTGCATTTCCTGGTGCGCTCACGTTAAGAAGAGGGCGTTTTGAGAAGGCTGATGGCGGCACCTTATTTTTAGATGAAATTAGCGATATGCCCTTTGAGCTGCAAACCCGTCTTTTGAGGGCATTAACTGATGGCCATTTTTATCGTATTGGTTGCCAGGACCCCATTAAGGCCAATGTTCGGATCATTGCATCCACACATCAGAATTTAGAGGCACGTGTTGCTGCGGGCTTATTCCGGGAAGATTTACTGCATCGTTTAAATTTAATTCGTCTACGTATGCCACCGTTAAGAGAGCGCTCTGAGGATATTCCTGTATTGGCAAGACATTTCATGTTGAGTTGCGCCAAAACCTTAGGTGTTGAGCCCAAAAAGCTTTCTGACGAGGTATTGAAAGAAATTAGTGGCATGCCATTTACTGGCAATGTACGCCAACTAGAAAATTTGTGCCATTGGTTAACGGTAATGTCTCCATCCAACCTGATTGGTATTGGAGATTTGCCTGGCAATATCGCTTCTGATTCTGCTGCGCAACCATTCCTTACTCAAGGAGACCCTTTAAATAATGGCTCAATTGCAACCCGTCCAAACACACAAGACTGGGAAGGTGGCTTGGGCCGACTTGCAGTCAAAATGCTCGAAGATGGTGAAACCAATGTTTATGATGCCTTATGTTCTCGTTTTGAAAAAGCCGTTTTACAGGCTGCCTTGGAGGTAACCCGCGGACGACGTGTTGAGGCTGCACAGCGCTTGGGTATCGGGCGCAATACCATTACACGTAAATTGCAAGAATTGGGTATCGATGACTGAGGCGTCGGTACGTATTGCTGCTTGGAATGTGAATTCGCTTAAGGTAAGACTGCCTCAAGTGCTGCGCTGGTTACAAGAGCAAGAAAAAGCAAATAAGCCAATCGATGCGCTTTGCCTGCAGGAATTAAAGTTGACTGATGACAAATACCCTCATCAAGCACTAGAAGAGGCGGGTTATTACAGTCTAGCCGCTGGGCAAAAGACGTACAACGGGGTGGCCATCATCTTACGCAAGGCCTCCTTAGCATCAATGTCATCCGATCTGGAAACTGCTTTCTTGAAGCCGGTACGTAATATTCCTGGTTTTAGTGATGAGCAACAACGAATATTGGCGGCTACTGTTTGCTTTAAAGGTATGTCACCCATTCGTATTATCAGCGCCTATTTTCCCAATGGTCAGTCACCTGATAGCGATAAATTCGCCTATAAACTCGATTGGTTAGAGCAATTACAAAGTTGGCTTGAAGCTGAATTAATTACCTATCCAAGACTAGCATTGTTGGGTGATTTTAATATTGCCCCCACAGATGCTGATGTACATGATCCAAAAGCTTGGGAGGGTCAAAATTTAGTATCACCGCAAGAACGAGCTGCATTTGTTGGTCTAACAAAATTAGGCTTGTGTGATTCATTTCGACTCTTTGATCAACCTCCCAAAACCTATAGCTGGTGGGATTACCGCATGATGGGTTTTAGACGCAATGCAGGCATGCGAATAGACCACATCCTCTTAAGTGATGTATTAAAGGATAAATGCATCCAAAGTACTGTAGATAAAGAGCCGCGCACCTGGGAGCAGCCATCCGACCACGCCCCAGTAATTGCTCAAATCACTGCCTAGGTTAAGCAAGACCCCCATGACGTAAAAGGGGCTCAATAGATGGCTCTCTACCCCTAAAAGCCATAAATGATTCTGCAGCAGGTCGACTTCCACCAACTTCCAAAATTGCTTTTTTATACCGCAATCCTGTGGCTTTATCCAAGACGGTGCCAGTTAATTTAGCTGCCTCCTCAAATGCTGAATATGCATCAGCAGAAAGAACTTCAGCCCACTTGTAGCTATAGTAGCCTGCGGCATAGCCACCAGAAAATATATGAGTGAAGGTATTTATCCAGCGAGAGATCTCGGCTTGGGGAACAACGTTATATTCGTCCGCAATTATTCGAGAAAGTTCTAGAGCAGACTGACCAGGCACATTTTTATCATTCAATCTGGAATGCAAGCGCCAATCTGTTAGAGACATTACTATCTGGCGCAAAGTCATATAGCCATTTTGAAAATTTCGAGCCAAGATCATTTTTTCAAATAGCTCTCTCGGTAATGGTTTTCCAGTCTCGATATGAGCGGTGATTTTTTCTAGAACCTCCCATTCCCAACAGAAATTTTCCATAAATTGGCTTGGTAACTCCACTGCATCCCACTCAACTCCATTGATGCCAGATACGCCTAGGGATCCCACTTGTGTAAGCAGGTGATGTAAACCATGACCACTTTCATGGAAGAGGGTAATCACGTCATCATGGGTGATAGTAGGTTGACGTAAAACACCATCGACTTTAACTGGCGGAGCAAAGTTACAGACTAGGTAAGCGACCGGTACTTGGATTTCTCCATTGGGTAATTCCCGACGCCCACGAGCATCATCCATCCAGGCGCCGCCACGTTTACCTGGACGCGCATAGGGATCAAGATAAAAGTAAGCAACAATATCATTCGTGGCATTTTTTACAGCGAAAGACTCCACATCAGTATGCCAAGTTGGTAAGTTGGTCGACTCTATCTTTACATCAAATAGTGTTTGGATTACATGAAACAATCCATCTAACACCTTGGGTAGTGGAAAGTATTGCTTAAGTTCATTTTCTGAGAATGCATAACGGGCTTGTTTTAATCTTTCCGAGGCAAATGCAATATCCCAAGGCTGAAGCCCATCTATTAAGTGCAATTCTGATTTAGCATATTCACAAAGTTCTTGCCAGTCCTTTTCTGCAAAGGGTTTAGCCTTTTTTGCAAAGTCACATAGGAAAAGATCAACTTCATCAACACTCTTAGCCATTTTTGGCGCTAGGCTTAAAGCAGCATAGTTTTCAAAGCCAAGCATTTTGGCTTCTTCATGACGAAGATGTAATTGATCAGATATATTGTTGGTGTTATCCCAGTCTAATTTACCATTGCCGTAGTGTGGGGCTAATTCAGAGGCGCGAGTAACGTATGCATCGTACATGAGTTGACGTAATTTCCGATTCTCGGAATATTGCATGACAGGGTAGTAAGAAGGGAAGTGGAGGGTAAAGGCCCAGCCATTCAGTCCTTTCTGTTTTGCGGTATCAGCTGCAGCAACGATGACATCTTCTGGTAAGCCAGCAAGCTCGCTTTGATAGCTTATTGCATGGACAAAAGCATCTGTAGCGTCAAGAACATGATCGGAAAATGCTTTTCCTAGAATGGCTTGCTCATCTTGGATTTGTCCAAAGCGTGTTTTTTCAGAATCGCTAAGCTCGGCACCACCCATTCGAAAATCTCTTAGGGAGTTCTCAATTACCCTTTTCTGGGCAACATTAAGTTTTCGAAAATCAGCACTTTTATGTAAATCTTTATACTTCTCATAGAGCCCTAAGTTTTGTCCAAGGCTGGAAAAGAATGCGGTAACTTCTGGCAGCATTTCTCCGTAGGCACTACGTAATGCTGGTGTATCAACAACGCTATTGAGGTGAGAAATTACCCCCCAGGATCTCCCTAAATACTCTGATGCATCCTCTAGTGGTTCAACTAATTGCTCCCAAGTCGATGCTGTTTCTGGATTGGTGGCGACTTCAACGGCTTCTTGAGCTTGTTTAAGAAGATACTTTATAGCAGGTGCGATATGGTCTGGCTGGATATTGGAATAAGCTGGGATTCCTCGGCCAAAGCTCAGAAGCGGGTTATTTTGCAACGAGGAAGGTAATTCAAAAGGCTGGGTTTGTGGGAATGTTCTAGTCATCCCTCTAGCTTAACGGACTGCGAATAATTTTGCCAAGAAAGCACTCATTTTTGACTGAGGCTTAACTAATGCTTTGCTGCCTTTTCAGCTGCTTCTAAGGTATTCATGAGCAACATTGTGATGGTCATTGGCCCAACACCACCAGGGACTGGAGTGATCCAGCCGGCAATGTATTTAGCAGTATCAAAATCAATGTCGCCACAGAGTTTTCCGTCTGGCAGGCGATTGATGCCAACATCGATTACTACGGCGCCAGTTTTTACCATATCTCCAGTAATCATCTTTGGCTTGCCGGTAGCAACAACCAGAATATCAGCCTCTTTAGTGTGATGTGCAAGATCGCGAGTCTTGCTATTACAAATCGTCACAGTTGCACCAGCCTGAAGTAATAACAGGGCCATTGGTTTACCAACAATATTGGAGGCGCCGACAACGACAGCTTTAGCACCTCTGATTGGATAATCAATACTTTCCAGAATTTTCATACATCCATAGGGGGTACAAGGTATAAATTCAGGCTGTCCAACCATGAGAGCCCCTGCATTGGCCACATGAAAGCCATCGACGTCCTTGGATGGAGCAATTGCTTCGAGTACCCGTTCTGAGGCAATATGTTCTGGCAGGGGGAGTTGTACCAAGATTCCATGAATCGAAGGGTCTGCATTTAAGGTGGCGATCCTTGCTAATAACTCATCTTCACCCAACTCGGCAGAGTAGCTTTCAAGAACCGAATGAAATCCAACCTCTTCACAGGCTTTGACTTTATTGCGCACGTAAACTTGACTGGCGGGATTGTCGCCAACCACAATGACCGCTAGACCAGGCCTAACACCCTTAGCAGTAGCTATTGCACTACGAGCAGCGATCTCTGCGCGAATTTTTTTAGAAAGAGCATTCCCATCCAGTAACTGTGCTGGCATATAAACTCCAGTATTAATTTGGCTGTGGATCTGAGAGAGCCAGTCGCAACAAATCGGCCACGGTATTTACGTTTAACTTTTCCATAATGTTTGCACGGTGTGCCTCAACAGTTTTAATGGAAATGCCTAGGTCATCGGCTATTTGCTTATTCAAACGGCCAGCAACAATACGCTCTAGAACTTGACGCTCACGTCCAGTTAACTTACTCAATAGGCTCTGGGTAATTTTGCGATTGCTTGCTTGCGAGTAATCAACGCGTGCCTTGGCTAGCATCCGGTCTACTAGACCACATAGATCATTTTCTTTAAAAGGTTTTTCAATAAAATCCACTGCACCACGTTTCATTGTAGACACGGCCATAGAAACATCGCCGTGACCTGTAATAAAGGCCACAGGCATTGGAAAATTCTCGCTCAACAAGCGCTCCTGAAGTTCCAAACCAGACATTCCAGGCATGCGCACATCCAAAATCGCACAAGAGATCGTGGACTTATCGGTACTTTGAAGAGATTGCAAAAAACGTTCGGCACTAGCGTGGCAACGCACAACGTAGCCATTGCTCTCCAACAACCAAGTGAGGGAATCTCGAACCGCCTCATCATCATCGACTACATAAACGACTTCAGCCTGGGTGGTCTTTGCTGGGCTACTTAAGGTCATATTGATTCTCGCGAGTTAAGTCTTAATAAATCGATCATGCACTTCCTGAAATATCAAGGGATTCCAAGGGTAGAAGTATTGTAAAGGTACATCCACTTAATTTTGTATGTTCTGGATCCATTATATTTTTGGCCCAGAGGCGTCCCTGGTGAGACTCAATAATGGATCGGCAAATATTGAGTCCCATACCCATACCATCTGATTTGGTGCTAAAAAACGGCTCAAACATCCTCTCAACCACAGCTTCAGCGATCCCCGATCCAGAATCCGTTACCTCAATCCGAATCATGGCTGGAAATGCACTGGTATCTAAATTAGCAGAGATTTTTACAGGAGGAGCAGACCAGCGAGAAGACAATGGGTAAGCCTCCCGCATGCTATCCAAACCATTTTTAAGTAGATTTACCAACACCTGCAAAATAAGTACTGGATCCAGGTCAACATCAGGAAGATTGTCTTCTATGGAAGACGCAATGCTGAGTCGATGGCGATGTGCCTCGATTTCGACCAAACCTACCGCGTCGTTGATGATTTCTCCAATATTGCAAGATTTGCGTTGCGGCTCACTTCTTTTTACAAAACCCCTAATTCTTTGAATAATAGTGCCCGCCCTGAGTGCTTGCGCAGAAGCTTTCTCCAAAGCGGGCTGTATTTCATTATTGAGGTCTGGATCAATTTGACCTTTTAGTCGTTTGGAAACTCCCATGCAATAGTTGGAGATCGCGGATAGGGGTTGATTTAATTCATGCGCCAAAGAAGATGCCATTTCACCCATAGTAGTGAGACGACTTGTGAATTGCATTTTTTCTTCCTGCTGCCTTGATAATTCATCCGCATCTTTGCGAATGGTAATGTCTGTAGCAATGAGTAATTGAGCCATATGTCCATCAACCCAGGGAACAAATCGCCTGCGCACTTCATACCATTTTCTTGTGGGCTCACTAATTAGGATCTCTTCAGATTCTGATTCTTGGTAAAGAGAGGAGGGTGGAATACCGGGGTTGGCATCATTTGAATCTTCTGCTATCTGACTCATGGTGTTATGTACAACCTCACCACCAGCTAGATCAAAATGTCCCTTTGAATTGTCTCCAAAGCGCTCACGATAAAAGCGATTGGCAAATAGAAGCTCGCCAGTATCAATTGAAACCACTGAAACGGCCGCTTCCAGGCCTTCTAAAACAGTAACGAAACGATCTTGTGATGCGGCCAATTCCTCTCGAATCTTTTTAGGCTCCGAGATATCAATCAACGAAGTTACCCAACCTGTTTGAATGCCTTTTTCATCAATCAAAGGCGCAACAAAGGTACGCGTTTGAATCTGTGCACCATCTTTTCTAAGAATGATCCCTTCTATGCCTCTTTTCCCCTGTAGCCCCAAATTAGATTGCAGCGCACGGTTCCAGTTATCCGTAATTTGAGTAAGGCGATCCTGGGGCCAAAATGGAAAAGGAGGTTTTAGACCAATCAGCTCCTCATGTCGCCAACCAGTCATTTCGCAAAAGGCACGATTGACATAGGTAATATTTTTTTCCATATCGTGCGCACGAATTCCAACAGGAGTTGAATTTTCCATTGCATTGCGAAAATTAGTCTCACTTCGTAAATCAGCCTCCACTTTTTGCCTGACTTGCATTTGTTTCAATACAGACCATAAGCTCCAAATGACAAAAGCGCTCAACCCAAGCACAACCCCAATTAACATTCTAAAGGTCAGATTGGTAGGAGGGGGATATGTATCAATGCGTAAAGTTAAATTGGGGCTCAATACTCCCATATCTAAATTAGTCTGATTACTTAACGCTCTTTTAGGGGTATTTTTATCTGATGAGATAGCAATTACTTTTTCATTGTCGGCAAGTAAAGTAAAGCGATATAGGGATTTAAGTTCAGCAGGTATGACATCAAGCAGTCCTTGAGCTGAATACAGTACAGCCAAGGTGCCTGCACTCTCGCCTGCCAAAGAGGCGGGAATGGCTTGCCAAAATACATTATTCCTTTCTCTTGAATTCACCCCATCAATGGGGTGGTTCAAAAATATAAATTGACTATATGCTGGACGATTTGTTGCTTTACTTAAGTCGACTGCCTTATTTAATTCTTGAGTAATGGTTGGCGCGCTACCAAGTTGGTTCAGCAACTCATTTTTACCGCTAGAGTGCGGCAGAGACCATTGGCGAACTTTGTTTTCGTTCAGCCAAATGACTTGAAAAATTTCATGGTTTGAATTTAGAAAACTTTCAACTTGAACAAAGGTCTCTTTTTTTAATTTTTCTGACTCATCATTTTTTGCACTTTCACGCGCAATCGAGATCAGAGTTTCAGTGTTGTTTGCAAATCGGAGTTGAATGCGCTGTTTGGCAAAAGACAATTCTCTAAATAGGGCAGATTCTTGCTGACTTCTTTCTTGTAATTGCAATGTCCCCAAAATAATGCCCATCACGGCAGTAAAAAGAATAATTGCGATTAATGGGGTGTAGACGAGTTTGAACCCCCGAATTTTTCGGAGCCACTTAAATGGGCCCAATTTCTTGATTGATACGGCTATTAATTTCATTTTTATTTATTGATTTTGCCTTATTGAGCCATTAATCATGTAATTTCGACTGCTGATAGCAGATTGCAGCGCAACATAATTCCACATAATGAAAAATATTATCATTATGTGGAAAATTTCTTGTTAACACCAATTTACCTTTATAGAATCATCAATATAAATTACTGAATAACCATATAAGTAAACCATGGAGGCAGTTATGGCAGCAGTTCCAGAGCAAATTTTAGGCAAAAATCACGGTTCAGATTCTGACCCAGGCGAAACGCAGGAGTGGTTACAAGCCTTGGATGGCGTTATTCGCAATGAGGGAGTGGAGCGCGCTGCTTATTTAATCGATCAACAAATCTCGCATGCACGCATCAATGGTGTTAATCAGCCATTTCACGCCGAAACTCCTTATATCAACACCATCCCAGTAGAGCAACAGGCGCGACTACCTGGAGATCAAAATGTAGAGCATCGCATACGATCTTATACACGCTGGAATGCAATGGCGATGGTTCTTCGCGCGAACAAAGATACAAACGTTGGTGGCCATATTTCCTCGTTTCAATCTGCGGCCACTTTATACGATGTTGGCTTCAACCATTTTTGGCATGCTCCATCACCAGATCATGGGGGTGATCTTATATTCGTTCAAGGCCATTCTGCTCCCGGCGTTTACGCGCGCGCGTTTATGCTCGGCCGGTTAGCTGAAGAGCAATTAAATAATTTCCGTCAAGAAGTTGGTGGTAAAGGGGTTTCAAGCTATCCGCACCCTTGGCTAATGCCAGATTTTTGGCAGTTCCCCACAGTCTCTATGGGCCTTGGGCCGATCATGGCTATTTATCAAGCTCGTTTTATGCGCTATATGGAAGACCGTGGGTTTATCAATGCCGGCGATCGCAAAGTTTGGGCCTTTTTGGGTGATGGTGAAACCGATGAGCCTGAATCACTTGGCGCAATCGGGATGGCGGGTCGTGAAAAGCTAGATAACCTTATTTTTGTTATCAACTGTAATTTGCAAAGACTAGATGGCCCGGTACGCGGCAATGGAAAAATTATTCAAGAGCTCGAGAGTGAATTTCGCGGGGCTGGATGGAATGTTATTAAGGTAGTTTGGGGCGGCCAGTGGGATGCATTATTTGCTCGCGATAAGAAGGGCATTTTGATGCAACGCCTCGGCGAAATTGTCGACGGCGAATACCAAACCATGAAGGCAAAGAATGGTGCCTACGTTCGAGAGCTTGTATTCAATACTCCTGAGCTCAAGGCTTTGGTCAGTGACTGGAGTGATGACGAAATCTGGCAACTAAATCGTGGTGGCCATGATCCGCACAAGGTCTACGCTGCTTTCCACGCTGCTACACACCACAAAAATCAACCTTCAGTCATCCTGGCGCACACTATTAAAGGTTATGGCATGGGCGGGTCTGGAGAGGCAATGAATATTGCTCACCAGGCTAAAAAAATGAATGCGGACGATGTCAGACGTTTCCGTGACCGCTTTGAAATCCCGGTTAAAGATGATCAGTTAGAAGAAATGCCCTTGGTTAACTTTGCTGAGGGTAGTCCTGAACTTGAGTATATGAAAGCCCGTCGTCAAGAACTGGGGGGTTATCTTCCACAGCGCCGCATGAAGGCTGAAAGCCTTCCCGTTCCTGCATTAGATGTGTTTGCTCCGCTATTAGAGGCCACTACCGAGGGCCGCGAGATTTCCACAACGATGGCTTTTGTACGCATGCTCAACACTATCGTGCGTGACAAAGTATTGGGCAAACGAGTGGTCCCAATCGTGCCCGATGAATCACGTACCTTTGGTATGGAGGGTATGTTTAGGCAGCTAGGAATATGGAACCAATTAGGGCAACTTTACACACCAGAAGATCATGATCAACTGATGTTCTATAAGGAAGATAAGCACGGTCAGATTCTTCAAGAGGGCATTAATGAAGCGGGCGGTATGTGCGACTGGATTGCTGCTGCCACAGCGTATTCAACGCATGGCGTTCCTATGTTGCCGTTTTATATTTTCTATTCAATGTTTGGTTTCCAACGTATTGGTGATTTAGCTTGGGCTGCTGGCGATATGCGTAGCCGTGGATTTTTGCTAGGCGGTACTGCAGGCAGAACCACCCTCAATGGTGAAGGACTTCAACACGAAGACGGACACAGTCAAGTATGGAGTTCGGCTGTGCCAAATTGCATCAGCTATGACCCAACTTTTTCTTTTGAAGTTGCTGTAGTAATTCAAGATGGTATGCGACGCATGCTACAGGAGCAAGAAGACGTTTATTACTACATTACTTTAATGAATGAAAACTACTCACATCCAGCAATGCCAAAGGGTGCTGAGCACGACATTATTAAAGGTATGTATAAGTTGAACTCAGTTGGAGATTCGAATTCAAAACTCCGAGTTCAACTTTTGGGTTCTGGCACGATCTTCCGTGAGGTTATTGAAGCTGCTGATATTTTAAATAAAGACTGGGGAGTCTCTTCAGATCTATGGGGTTGCCCAAGCTTTACAGAGCTTGGTCGAGACTGGAATGCGGTTCATCGCAATAATCTTTTGAACCCAACATCTGAGCCAAGTTTGTCTCATGTAGAAAAGTGTTTGGGAACTACTACAGGCCCTGTCATTGCAGCAACGGATTACGTACGTTTATTTGCAGAACAGATTCGCCCAGCAATCCAACATCTCGGACGTCGCTATGAAGTCTTGGGTACCGATGGCTTTGGACGTTCTGATACGCGCGAGAAGTTACGTGACTTCTTTGAGGTAGATCGTCATTGGATAGTTTTGACCGCTTTGAGATCGTTGGTAGATTCAGGGCAAATTGATCGTCAGAAGTTAGCTGATGCCATTAAAAAGTACGGCATTGATACAAGTAAACCAAACCCAATGACGGTTTGATAAGAGAGCCTAATAATGAGCCAAACAATTGAAATCAAAGTTCCTGACATTGGGGACTATAAGGACGTGCCCGTCATCGAGGTATTAGTTAAGGCGGGTGACCAAGTTGAAAAAGAGCAATCTATTGTTGTGTTGGAGTCTGATAAGGCAACAATGGATGTACCTTCAAGTCATTCGGGCAAAGTAAAAGAAGTCAAAGTTAAAGTAGGGGACTCTCTTTCGGAAGGCTCTGTAGTCATTTTATTGGAACAGGGTGAAGTTGCCGCTAGTGCAGAACCATCTTCAAAACAATCTGCCGTATCAGCTCCAGCCCCAGCACCGGAGCCAAAGCAAACGCCACCAGCTGAGCCGCCAATCAAAATGGCTCCACCACCACCCCCAGTTACCAACACACCTCCGCCTGTTGATGATGGTGTTAGTCATGCCAGCCCATCTGTCCGTAAATTTGCAAGAGAGCTTGGTGTAACTATTTCACAAGTTAAGGGAACTGGGCCTAAAAATCGCATTACACAAGATGACGTTCAAGCATTTGTGAAGGCAGCAATGAGTTCTGGCGGCGCTACTAATGGCGCAGCATCTGGCGGAAGCTTAGGGGGATTAAATCTTATTCCCTGGCCTAAAGTTGATTTCACCAAATTTGGTGAAGTTGAGCGCCTACCCCTCAATCGCATTAAAAAACTGACTGCTGCCAATTTGGGTCGTAACTGGGTCATGATTCCCGCCGTTACTTATCATGAAGATGCTGACATCACTGATTTAGAAACCTTTCGCGTTCTTACCAATAAAGAAAATGAAAAGCAGGGCATTAAGATTACGATGCTCGCCTTCATTATGAAAGCTGCGGTAGCTGCTCTAAAGAAATATCCTGAATTCAATAGCTCATTAGATGGCGATGATTTGGTGCTTAAAAAGTATTTCAACATCGGTTTTGCTGCAGATACACCGAGTGGTCTAGTGGTTCCAGTCATTCGTGATGTAGATAAAAAGGGAATCTTTGAACTGGTAAAAGAAACCTCTGAACTTGCGGCACTGGCTCGTGATGGCAAGCTCAAGCCAGATCAAATGCAAGGCGCTAGCTTTACGATTTCTTCATTAGGCGGAATAGGGGGCACTTATTTCGCTCCGATTGTTAATGCGCCTGAAGTGGCTATCCTTGGAGTGAGTAAAGCAGCGATGAAGCCAATATGGGATGGGAAGCAATTTGTCCCACGCTTGATTTGCCCTCTCTCATTAACAGCTGATCATCGCGTGATTGATGGCGCGCTTGCAACTCGCTTTAATGTCTATATTGCACAACTCTTGTCCGACTTCCGTCGCGCAAGTCTGTAAGGAGAATTTATGTCTAAGCAGATAATCCTTGTGCCAGATATTGGTGATTATGCAGATGTACCAGTTATTGAAGTTTTAGTAAAAGTTGGCGATACCATTGAAAAAGAACAGCCTTTGCTTGTTCTGGAGTCTGATAAGGCAACCATGGAGGTTCCAGCCGATGCTGCTGGAACCATTACCGCCATATCTATCAAGGTAGGCGATAAGGTTAGCAAAGGAATGGCTATAGCCGAGCTAGAAATGAACTCCGCGATTGCATCTGAAGCTAAGCCCGCTCCAGTACCTACCCCTGCTACCCAAGTTACTCAAACCATTGTTGCCCCTATCCCTTCACCAGTGGCAGGAAGTTACCAAGGTAAAGTTGACCACGAGTGCGAGATGCTCGTTCTTGGTGCCGGCCCCGGGGGTTACAGTGCTGCATTTCGCAGTGCTGATTTGGGGGTGAATACCATATTGGTTGAACGCTATGCGACCTTAGGCGGCGTTTGCCTGAATGTTGGCTGCATTCCTTCCAAAGCCTTATTGCACACCACCTCAGTCATGGATGAAGTAAAGACCATGGAAAAGCATGGTATTTCTTTTGGTGCACCTACTATTGATATTGATCAATTACGCGGATATAAAAATTCTGTGATTGCCAAGCTCACAGGTGGCTTGGCCGGTATGGCAAAAGCGCGAAAAGTGAAGGTCGTTCGTGGCTTGGGTCGTTTTCTTGATGCGCACCATGTAGAAGTTCACCTTACCTCGGGCGATGGCCAAGATCTTACCGATCAGAAAGAAGTCATTCGTTTTCAGAAAGCAATCATTGCTGCCGGAAGTCAGCCTGTGAAGTTGCCGTTTCTTCCCGATGATCCGCGTATTGTTGACAGCACCGGTGCATTGTTACTAAAGAGCATCCCAAAGCGGATGCTAGTCATTGGTGGTGGCATCATTGGCCTTGAGATGGCAACCGTCTACAGCACCCTAGGGTCAAAGATTGATATTGCTGAAATGATGGATGGTCTAATGGCCGGAGCTGATCGGGATTTAGAGCGAGTCTGGGAAAAATTTAATGCTGGTCGTTTTGAGAAAATCATGCTTAAGACTCGCGCAACCAAAGCAGAGATTAAGTCTGATGGAATTCAAGTCAGTTTTGAAGGTGAAAGTGCCCCTGCAGAAGCTCAGACCTATGATTTAGTGTTGGTGGCAGTAGGGCGCACACCAAATGGGAAGAAGATAGATGCCACTGCTGCAGGTGTTCTAGTTGACGATCGCGGCTTTATTCCTGTTGATAAGCAAATGCGAACAAACGTTGAGACAATTTATGCCATAGGCGATATTGTTGGTCAGCCAATGCTGGCGCATAAGGCGGTTCATGAGGGCCATGTAGCGGCAGAAGCAGCAGCAGGGCATAAATCCTATTTCGATGCCAAACAAATTCCATCCGTTGCCTATACAGATCCCGAAGTTGCATGGGCTGGATTAACAGAAGAACAGTGTAAAGCCCAAGGAATTGCCTATGAGAAGGGTCTATTTCCCTGGGCTGCTAGCGGTAGAGCAATAGCTAACGGCAGGGATGAAGGGTTTACTAAGCTGCTTTTTGATGCCAATACACATCGCATCATTGGCGGCGGCATTGTGGGTACACATGCTGGCGATCTCATAGGCGAGGTTTGTCTTGCTATTGAAATGGGTGCAGATGCGGTTGATATTGGTAAAACCATTCACCCTCATCCAACGCTAGGCGAGTCTGTTGGCTTAGCAGCAGAGGCCGCCCATGGTCACTGTACTGATTTGCCGCCAGTTAAAAAGAAATAACGCAATGCAGTTCAAATAAGCCCCGATTTATCTCGGGGCTTATTTATTTTAGGCGGATGGATTATTTTTGCTTGAAGGTCGGTTGATCAATGCGCCCATCATTGAGTACATTGCAGCGCCAGACATGGATACCGCAAAGATCCCAGAGAATGAAATAATGATTGGTAAAATTTTCCATTTCTCGGCAAGGTTCCAATCACCATACCCAACAGTTGTATACATTTCACCAGCAAAATAAAAGGTTTGTGGGTTGGTTGGGAATACCTTAAGTGCAACACAGACATAAGACCATCCTATGATTTCAAGCAGGTGCGTTCCAATAATCAGCAAAATGGCAAAAAAATAAGATAAAAAATTAGCCCCATAAACGCGTTTATTTTTTAATCGTTGATCAAGCTCATGAAAAGCGGCTGCAATTGCCAGTACGGCAACACCATGGAGGGTCAACATTAAGCAAGCAAGTATGACGATTCCCCAGATATCGGTACTTCCCATGTCAGCACTTATTTCACGGAAAAGAGTTGTAAAGCTGGGGAGGTCAGCAAAGATGTTTATGAAATTGAGTATCATGAAGCTTGATTGCATAGATGTTTATTCGTAGCTTTATAGATTCAATATCTTATTTGACATAATAATGATTATACGCAGATATATAAAGTATATTTATCACTTGGATGATTTTGGGCCGCCTGGATATGGCTCCTTATAGAGCTTTTGCCAGCGTGACATTAAACCAATCTTGATATCTGTTTTATCAAATAAGTCAGCAACGTCGATTGCGGAAAATCCGGCTGTATTACGAATCTTTAAATCAGCGCCGTTATCCAAAAGCAACTTAACAAGGACTTCATTGCCTGATTGAACTGCCATCATTAATGGCGTTGTATGGCTAGGACTTAGTGCATTTACAACTGCGCCATTAGCAATTAGAAATTGAGCAACTGCTAGATTGCCTCTGGTTGCAGCGTAATGTAATGGTGTCCAGCCGACTGGGTTAATATTCGCCTTTTTCTGAAGAATCAGGGTTTTAACCACCCCAAGATCGCCATTAATAGAGGCAATCATGAGCGGAGTTTCCCCATTTTTATTCTGTAAATCGACATCGATTGTATTATTGCTCAGAAGGAAATCAATCACTTTGTATGATTTATCGTTAATAGCAACAATTAGCATTGGATTGCCTTTTGGATCCAGGGTGTTGGGGCTAATACCCTTGGCCACCAGTGATTTCACCTCGGATATGTCATCAAATTTTGCAGCTTTAGTAAAGTCAGCAATCTCGCTCGCTGTTTGTGCATAAGATGCGCCATTAAGACAAATGATGGCGGTAAAAAAGACCATTAAATATTTATTGTAAG
Organism: Polynucleobacter sphagniphilus; assembly: GCF_029892205.1. NCBI lineage: Bacteria > Pseudomonadati > Pseudomonadota > Betaproteobacteria > Burkholderiales > Burkholderiaceae > Polynucleobacter > Polynucleobacter sphagniphilus. Next base: position 793,261 of record NZ_JARXVX010000001.1, on the reverse strand, counting down.
TTCTCACAATATTGACCTATCTATTTGAAAACATTCAAAAAAATTCTTACTAGTTTGGGTACCCACCAGATCAAGAGACTCCCCCCTTAGATTGGCAATAAATTCACCTACTTTAGATACCCAGGCTGGTTCATTTGTCTTACCGCGATAAGGAATTGGGGCTAAATACGGGGAATCAGTCTCAATCAACATTCGATCTAAGGGGATGGCCTTACAGGTCTCCTGAAGTTCTCTGGCGCTTTTAAAGGTCACGATACCTGAAAAGGAAATGTAGAAACCTAGATCAATAGCTGCACGAGCTACCTCTAGGCTCTCGGTGAAACAATGCATGACCCCGCCTATTTGATCCGCGCCCTCTTCCTTCAGAATTCTGAGCGTGTCATCGGAAGCCGAACGCGTGTGAATGATGAGGGGCTTCTTGGATGCCAAGGCGGCACGTATATGGGTGCGGAAGCGATCTCGCTGCCATTCCATGGATTCATAGTTTCTGTCACCCATTCGATAGTAGTCCAAGCCCGTTTCCCCGATTGCAATGATTTTGGGGTCTTTGGCAGCGCTAACTAAAAAATCTACAGTTGGTTCTGGCGTATCTTCGTAATCAGGGTGCACGCCCACAGAGGCATATAGATGAGGATGTTCTTGGGCTAATTTCAACACATTAGGAAAGTCAGGTAAATCTACAGAGACACAGAGTGCATGAGTGACTTTAGCGGTCACCATATTGGCCAAAACCTCTGGCAATCGAGATTGGTATTCAGGGAAATCAAGGTGGCAATGGGAGTCAATGAACATAACTGACTATTTTAATCCTCGAAAACTTGCTGATATTGGGAAAGTAAGGATTCAAGTTGTATGCGAATGGCGAGTGGGTGGTTTTCATTCCTGCGCATTTGTATAAGCGATTTCCAGAATTTAAACAATTTAAGAGGCCTGGCTTGTTGAGCCAATTTAGACAAGGTGGTCGCATGGTTGGGATAGTAGCGTGGCTGAGCCTGCTGAGTGACTGTTTGCAAATCAGATACCCAGCGTTGCATAGTTGCAAGCAGGACCGCGAATCGCGCCTTCTGTATTTTTTCAGCAGCATCAAGCCAGTTCATTCTATATCCTTGAGACAATGATTCCAGCAAGTAGCGCGCTGCTTGGATTGAAATGCTTAACTCATCCTTTTCATCTTTATTGTGACGCGCAATGAGGGACTCCAATACTGCATAAGGCGCACCACCCTGCTCATCGTAAATAGATTCAATATCAGAATCACTCATTCTAAATTGAGAGATACGCAATAATTGCTCTCGTATCCAAGCCAAACCCAAAGCCCTCTCGGGTCTTGGAGCGGCAACCAACCTGCAACGTGAACGAATGGTGGGAAGCGCTCGATCAAGTCGATCAGCGAGCAAAATAAAAATAGTATTTGCGGGAGGCTCTTCTAGTGACTTCAATAAAGTGTTTGCAGAATCAGGCCTTAGCATTTCTAGTGGATAAATTAGGATGACACGATTTCCACCTCGATGAGAACCAATGGATAAACTTTCTATGGCGCTACGAGTCTCTTCAATGGAGATATTCTTCTTTTCCTTTTTTTCTGTTGCGTCACCATCATCATCGCGGGTTGATTTAGTTTTTTTGGAAGGCTCAGAATCGATATCAAAATTACCTTGAGGTAAATATTTACGATGCGTTTCTGGGGTAAGCGCAATGAAATCAGGGTGATTGCCAGAATCAAACCAATGACAGGCCTCACATTGATTGCAGGGCCTATTCTGAGAATCTGGAGATTCGCATAGAAGCGCTTTTGATAGCGAAATAGCGAATTCAAACTTGCCCATTCCTGATTGACCATGCAACAGCATCGCATTAGGAAAGGAATGGAAATCCAGGCTATCCCAGACAGCGTGAAGCCAAGGTGCTATCGCTTGAGGTCTCATGCAGGGTTGATCTCGATTGCCTTCAAGAGATTCCATATATGCTCTTTAGTTTGAGTGGCATCAATCAGGTAAAAGCGCTGGGGGTCTAATTGGGCTCTACGAAGATATTCTTGCCGTACCTTCTCAAAAAAGGACAAATCCATTTTTTCAAACTTATCCGGTGTACGAACCTGACTCCTTCGAGACTCTGCTATTGAACCTGGTAGATCAAATAGGATAGTCAGGTTCGGTTGCAGTAATTGGCCATTGGGCATAGTTTGAACCCACGACTCCAAAGCATTTAATTTATTCAAACTCAATCCGCGTCCGCCGCCTTGATAGGCAAAGCTTGCATCTGTGAAGCGGTCTGAAATCACAATCTTTCCGGAGCTTAGTGCAGGCTCAATTACCTGCGCGATATGTTCGCGTCTTGCCGCAAACATGAGTAGTGCTTCAGTTTCAATATTCATTGGGGAATCGAGTAGCAAACTGCGTAATTTCTCACCCAGAGCAGTACCGCCGGGCTCTCTCGTTAAGATTACTTCTTGGTGTGGAAAGCGCTCTTGTAGAAGCGCCCTGAAAGCATCTAAATGAGTACTCTTCCCTGCCCCATCGATACCTTCAAAACTAATGAAATATCCCGGAAATTGATTTGTCATAAAAATATTATTTATTGTTGAGGCTTACTTGTACTGGTGTGCTTTCGCTGAAAACGATCTACCGCTAATTCATGTTCATTTAAGGTCTTGGAAAAATGGCTCGTACCATCCCCGCGAGCAACAAAATAAAGTACATCACTATTTGCTGGATGCGCTGTCGCCATTAAGGAGTCCTGACTGGGCATTGCAATTGGAGTGGGAGGTAGTCCTTTGTGCATATAGGTATTGTAGGGATTGTCTCTACGCAGGTCTGATTTACGTAAATTCCCGTCAAAATTAGGGCCTAAGCCATATATTACAGTGGGATCTGTTTGTAACATCATCCCTTTGCTAAGGCGATTGACAAACACTGCGGCGACCATCGCACGATCACTGTTTTTCCCCGTCTCTTTCTCAATAATTGAGGCTAGGATTAATAATTCATATGGTGTTTTTAAAGGGGTCATGGGGTCACGTTGCTGCCATGCATAACTTAACTGCTTTTGCATCGCCTGAGAAGCTCTACGGTAGATGGTAATGTCTGCTTCATCAGGATCAAAAATATAGGTATCCGGGAAAAATAAGCCCTCATCCCCTAGATAGGATAGGTTAAGGGCTTGTAAGAGCTCTTTGGAGCTCAACCCCTTAGTTTGATGTATCAACGCTGGATGACTATCGATAATTGCTTGTAATTGCCTAATTGTCATGCCTGGAATGATGGCGATACTTTCGCGCACACGATCGCCACGGGCCATTTGCAATAAAAGTTTCCCAAGACTCCCGCCAAGCGGGAAAAGGTATGTCCCTGGCTTTAGCTTGGCGCCCACAAAGAATGATCTAGCTGCAATCGGGAGTGTGAATGCGTTCACCAGAATTCCCTGCTGCTTAAGTTGCCCACCAATGGAGGCTAGACTAGATTGTGGATTGATCTTGACCTTAAACGCATTTGCTTCATTACTATTTGGGGTATTTGGTATCACAGGCCAAAAGAAAAGAAAGCAATAAAAAACAGCAACTAAGGTAAGCGCCAAAAGACCCCATCTACGTAATTGACTGTTTTTGGATTTTTGTACCAAAAGGGTTCTTTTCTGAAATTTTCTGCTCATCACGCTATGATAAAAGCGTCATGACAAAACAAACCCAAAATAACCCTCATTTTTCCAATCCATTGCATCAAGGGCTTACTGTATTACCCCAATGGGGACTCATATTTGTAGAAGGTCCAGATGCCGCAACCTTTCTACAAAATCAACTCAGTAATTCCGTCTTGGGGCTGAAGCGCACTCTTTCTCCTGAAATTGCCAAAGGTAATGGTGCAGTCAGATTGGTGGGGTACTGCAGTCCTAAGGGCCGTTTGATGGCTAGCGCATGGCTGGGTCTATTCCCGGTTAACGATACTTCTGATGATCGATTTGCACTATTTATATCTAGAGATATTGCGACGGCTTTTGCCAAACGCCTTTCTATGTTTGTTTTGCGCTCTAAAGTAACAGTCAAAGATGTGTCTGATGAGTGGCTCATTTCAGGGATTTATGATGAAAATAAACCCATAGATGATTTACATGCAGCAGCAGGCACCATTGGTTTACGTATGCCAGATGTGGCGATAAACACTTTATCTTATGGCCGGATACTAGTGGCAGAACCAGCGAGCGTCTCCAAACCTACTAAAGAGAGCACAACTGAGTGCCAAAACATGTGGAATTATCTGGAAGTCATGAGCGCGATTCCTAGAATTGTTTTAGCAACACAAGAACAATTTGTTCCACAAATGATTAATTTTGAGTCTGTGGCTGGTGTTGATTTTAAAAAGGGTTGTTACCCCGGACAAGAAATAGTAGCTCGCAGTCAATATCGGGGTGTTATTAAGCGTCGTCTACAACTAGCCCACGGTAGTAACGATCCAGTAACCTTAGCCTTTTTTCAGGCGGGAGTGGAGGTATTTAATTCAGGGGATCCATCACAGCCAGCCGGAATGATTGTTCTCGCAGCGGCAAACTCTTTTGACAATGCTCGCATTGATTTGCAAGTGGAATGTAAGTTAGAAGCGCTAGAAGCTGGTGAGTTACGGGTTGCAAACCCTGAAGGTCCGGCCCTCAAGATCGATGCACTACCCTATCCACTGATTGAAATTTAAGAAAATCATGTGCCTCATTCTTTTTGCCTGGCAATCGCACCCCGAATACTCGCTAGTCGTTGCAGCTAACCGCGATGAATTTTATGAGCGCGATACTCAGGGAATTTCCTGGTGGCAAGATCATCCCCACATATTGGCAGGCAAAGATCGGGCTGATGTATTGGGTAGTCCTGGTACTTGGCTTGGCCTTTCCAATAAAGGGCGTTTTGCCGCGTTGACGAATGTTCGAGCTCCTAGCGAAAAACGGCCTGACGCAAGAACTCGGGGTGAGTTACCCCTCATGTATTTAGCTAGCGAGAATCGACCAGACCAATTTATTTCCCAGAATGCAAAACGCTTCGATCAATACAATGGCTTCAATTTACTGCTATCAGACTTTAGCAATCCCATAAATCCTGAAATGCATTGGGTTAGCAATCGTTTGCTAATGGGGCAAAGCATTCGCCCTAGAAAAATTTACCCAAAGCAGCCATTGGATCCTGGTGTTTATGGTCTTTCAAATGCCATGCTTGATACCCCGTGGCCAAAAGTGAATCATCGAATAGCTGCTTTTGCTCAAGCATTGGCAATGGATCACGGTGATCTAAAAAATGCCGATCATTATTTGAGCTTATTGGCAGACCAGCATGAGGCTAGCACTCAGGAACTTCCTAATACCGGCGTTAATAAGGAGTGGGAAAAGGTTCTGTCAGCTGCTTTTATTCAAACCCCTTCATATGGTACGCGCTCGAGTACGATATTGAGGATACGCAAAGATGGCAATTATGAAATGATCGAAAGGCGTTTTGATGCCAATGGTGTTATTGGGCATGACGTCATCGCCGGTCAAATTAATGCAGCGAGTGATTCAAACTTATCAGTTTGATGAACTGCAAATCTATCGCTTATCTTCGTTGATAACTCGTTCACCCTCTGTATTACGAGAGGCTAAGCGTTTGATGAACTGAAATGTACCAGTGGCCATGCAGCAAATTTCACCCTGATCGTTATAAAGCTTAGCCTCACAAAAAGCCATGGTTGCAGTTCTGCGCACCGTATCAGCCTTCACTCTTAAAACCCCCAATGCCGCTTGCATAAAATTATTCTTTAGTTCAATCGTAACAACGCTGCGATCGCCCGGATCGCTTGAGCGGGCAGCAACAGCCATTGCGACATCCATCAATGTAAGCAAAACCCCACCATGCGCAACTTCCCAAGTATTGGTATGCTCTGGTTTTAAGGCCAACAAAATCTCCCCCTTGCCCATCTCCGCCGTTAAGAGACGCACTCCTAAGAGCTTCAAGAAAGGGACATTGAGCTCTTCGCCTAGGTTGGCCAACTGAGTGGCTGCCTTATGTTCAAGTTGATTGGTCATGGAATGATTTTAATGGCTTGTGTGCTCAATTGGAATTACTCATAGAATAAGATTATGACCTTTCCCTTAAAAGGTGACGATGTCAGTCACTCCGTAGCCCCCACCCCCCTACCCGATCCATATTGGGTGGCGTTTTCACCTGCTGTGGCAAGCCTCATTGGTATCGAGTTGAATGCAGACAGAATGCCAATGGATAGTTCCTGGCTTGATGTATTAGCTGGAAATACCCTTCAGACCGCTAAGTATCAATTTTCGTCGCCGATAGCTAGCGCTTATAGCGGTCACCAATTTGGAGTTTGGGCGGGTCAATTAGGCGATGGTCGGGCAATCCTCTTGGGGCAGATTGCAAACATGGAGATTCAGCTAAAGGGGGCCGGCAAGACGCGCTATTCCCGCATGGGTGATGGGCGCGCAGTTTTGCGCTCTTCGATTAGAGAATTTCTGTGTAGCGAAGCAATGCATGCGCTGGGAATCCCAACTACTCGAGCATTATCGGTTGTGGGCTCAAAAGAACTGGTTCGGCGTGAAACCATGGAGACGGCGGCCGTATGTACAAGACTAGCACCAAGCTTTCTAAGAGTGGGCCATTTTGAGCACTACGCTTCCGCTCAAGATATTGAACGCTTACAAGAATTGGCCAACGCATTAATATCAGAGCATTATCCAGATTGTGCAAATGAGACCGACCCTTATTTAGCTCTTTATAAGTCAATATGTAGTCGAAATGCAGAGTTAGTTGCGCAGTGGCAAGCAGTTGGTTTCTGTCATGGCGTATTGAATAGCGACAATATTAGTGTTCTTGGTCTCACTATTGACTATGGCCCTTTTGGTTTTTTAGATGGCTTTCAGATTGATCATATTTGCAATCACAGCGATCAAGCTGGGCGATATGCCTATCATCGACAGCCACAGATAATGCATTGGAATATGGCTTGTCTAGCAAGTGCATTTCTGCCTCTAATGGAATTGACTTATAGCGGCGAAGAGTCTCAAGCCCTTTTGCAGAATGCGCTTGGTGAGCTTCCTAAAAAGTTTGCGCAAAAATGGCAAAGTCTTTTTAGGGCAAAATTGGGCCTTACAAAGAATCTTGATGATGATATTTTTCTGATCGAAAGATTACTGCAGGCAATGCATGATTCACGCGTTGACTTCACTCATTTCTTCCGCTCTTTATCTAAAATAAAATGCCAGGACTCAATCGAAAATATATCCTTAAGAAATTTATTCATCGATCGCAAACAAATTGATCTGTGGTTCTCGGACTATCTAAAACGACTAAATATTGAAGGTATAGATGATTCAGAACGCTCTGTAAAGATGAATCAAATTAATCCAAAATATGTATTGCGAAATCACCTCGCCCAACATGCAATTACGATGGCGCAGTCTGATGACTTTTCCGAAGTAAAAAGACTTTTGGAAATTCTAAGCAGTCCATATGATGAGCAAAATCAATATGATCTTTATGCAAGCCCTCCACCCTCAGATCTTGATCCTGTCGAGGTAAGCTGTTCCTCTTGATGTGTTAATTTTTTAATAAATTGAGTTCACTATGAAAAAAAGTAACGAAGAATATAAAAAACAATTGAGTGATATTGAATATCGAGTCACTCGCGAGTCTGCAACTGAGCGTCCGTTTACAGGGAAATACTGGGATCACTGGGATCAGGGTCAATACTCATGCGTTTGTTGTGGAACACCCCTTTTTCTATCCAATACCAAATTTGATGCAGGTTGCGGCTGGCCAAGTTATTGCGCACCTCAAAATAATGCTGCCATCCTGGAGCATCGTGATACAAGCCACGCAATGATTCGAACCGAGGTTCGCTGTGCGAACTGTGATGCACATTTAGGCCATGTCTTTGAAGACGGCCCCCAACCCACTGGACTGCGTTACTGCATTAATTCGGCATCTCTGGCTTTCGAGCCCAGCTCCAATGCCAAAATGAACACCGAAACCGATTAAATAGGTTTAGCAGGATAATCAACACATGAAATTTTTATTTGATTTATTCCCCATCATTCTCTTTTTTATCGCCTTTAAATTTGGCGATATATATTCTGCAACTATTGTTGCTATGGTAGCAACCATTGGTCAAATTTTGTGGGTGTATTACCGCCATCGAAAAATTGATGCCATGCAATGGGTAAGTCTAGTCATGATTTTGGTTTTTGGTAGCCTAACTATATTTCTACATAACAAAACATTCATACAGCTAAAACCAACCGCGCTTTATTGGCTCTTTTCAGGTGCTTTAATCATTAGCTCCCAATTTTTTAACAAAAATTGGATTCAAGTATTAATGGGTAAGCAAATTACCTTAAAGGCCAATAGCTCAGTATCCGCTTGGGGCAAATTAAATATTGCATGGGCTCTTTTTTTCTTCTTCATGGGCGCATTAAATCTATATGTAGCGTTTGAGTATTCCGAATCGGATTGGGTTAATTTCAAGCTCTTTGGTAGTACAGGCTTGCTGCTGGCTTTCGTCATCGCACAGGGCATCTGGTTGGGGCGTCACATGGAGCAAACTCACAATGAGCCTTAATCAAAAACGCATCGAATTATTTAAATTAGACCTCAAACTGGCCTTCAAGCCGACTCATTTAAGCATCGAAGATGAGAGTCACTTGCATGCGGGGCATGCCGGCGCTGCATCTGGTGGCGGACATTTTAAAATTTACATTATTGCGCCTGAATTTAGCGGATTAAACCCTCTAGCACGTCATCGTGCAGTTTATGCAGCGCTTTCACAAAGAATGTCGGGCGATATTCATGCCCTTACTATTGTGGCAAAGGCTCCAGAAGATGCTTTTTAATTTGCTTTTTTAATCTGCTTTATTCTTTTACTTTTATTAATTCAATTACCGTCAATTTAAATGAATACTATCCGTCAAATTCTATCTATTGCAATATTAAGCTCCAATCTCCTGGTAGTGTGTGCCCATGCTCAAAATGCGGTAATTGTGAATGGCACGCCGATACCAAAAGCAAAGCTGGATAACCTGGTCAAAAAATCTGGGCAGGCCGATAACCCACAAGTGCGAGATCAAGCCCGTGAAATGCTTGTGACCAGGGAATTGATTTTGCAAGAAGCCGATAAACGCGGCCTTACTCAGAGCGAAACTGTGCGGGAGCAGATTGAGCAATCTAAGATGGGTATTTTGGTTTCTGCTGTGTTTGAAGATTACATTCGTAAAGAAGGCATCACCGAGGATGAGCTAAAAGCAGCCTACGAATCAATGAAAAACCAATATAACGGCAAGGAATATCAAGTACAACATATATTGGTTGAAAAAGAGGCAGATGCTAAAGCGCTTACCGCGCAAATTAAGGCGGGGGCAAATTTCGATGATCTTGCGAAATCAAAATCCAAGGATCCTGGATCAGCTTCCACTGGTGGCAATTTAGGCTGGGTTGGTGAGAAATCCCTGGTTCCTGAGTTTTCCAACGCTATGGTGCAGCTTAAAAAGGGACAAGTTACAGATAAGCCAGTGAAATCACAATTTGGTTGGCACATTATCAAAGTTGACGATATTCGCGATGTGAAAACCCCTAGCATGGATGAAGTTCGTGAGCAGCTAAAGCAAATGATTGCATCAGATCAAAATTGGCAGAAAGCGAAGTTTTCAGAGATGATGCAAAAACTGCGTGCTAAAGCAAAGATTCAGTAATTTTGAGCTTTAGAGCAGGCAAAAGCCCAGGTCAAGCCTGGGTTTTTTAATGTAAACCTTCAATTGAAATTAGCTTTATATTTATAAAAATGATGATCCTACACACCATGCTTCGCGTTGGCGACCTTAAACGCTCCGTCCATTTTTATACCGATATATTGGGTATGAATTTGCTCCGCACTACAGAAAGACCAGATCAAAACTATTCTCTCGCATTTGTTGGTTACGGTAACGGCAATCAAGATGGCCAATCTGAAATTGAGTTAACTTACAACCATGGTGTCACCAGCTATGATCTTGGTAGCGCATATGGACATATCGCTATTTCAGTTTCTGATGCGTATGCGGCGTGCGCCAAAATAAAAGGTGCCGGTGGAAATGTCACCCGCGAAGCTGGGCCTGTACTAGGCGGCGATACGATCATTGCATTTGTTACTGATCCAGACGGCTACAAGATTGAATTGATTGAGCGTAAAGCGACTTGAATTCAGATCAATATCAACTAGAGTTAGCTGATAGCCTATCGGAAGTTCCTGCCGAGCAATGGAATGCCCTACTAGATATATCCAGTACACCCTTTTTAAGATATGAATTTCTAAGTAGTCTTGAAGAATGCGGATGTGTTAGTGGCGTTACTGGTTGGCAACCAGCCCATATTCTCTTAAAGGATACCAAGGGTAAATTATTGGGTGCGCTACCTTTATATTTAAAGCAACACTCTTACGGTGAATTTGTTTTTGACTGGTCTTGGGCTCAAGCCTATGAGCAAAGCGGTAAACAATACTATCCCAAAGCCCTCTGTGCCATCCCCTTTACACCGGTCCAAGGCTCACGATTGCTAGTGCCAGAAGGAGAAGATAAGGCGACCAGACAAAAATTGCTCGTCAGTGGACTAAAGTCACTGTGTATCCAGAATCAATTATCTTCAGCACACACCCTATTTCCGCTCGATGATGAGTTACCGTTTTTTACCCAAGCTGGATTTGCACTACGTGATTCAGTGCAATTTCATTGGCACAATCTCGGATATACCAGTTTTGATGAATACTTAGCTTCATTAAATATGAAGCGGCGCAAAAATATTCGGCGTGAACGATCTCAAGTTAATTTACATGAGATTGAATTTCTTCACTTGGACGGGGAATGCACGAATGATCAGGATTGGAAATTCTTTTATAAGTGTTATGAAAATACGTACTTAGAACATCAATCAAGACCTTATCTTAGTGAGAATTTTTTCAAGCTTCTTGCAAAGCGTATGCCCGAAAATCTCCATTTAATTATTGCTTCAAAAAAAGGATTGTCGATAGCCGCCTCTCTATTGGTCCTTGATAGAAATAGCTTAAAAGCACATGGGCGTTATTGGGGTGCATTGGAGTACATTCCAAACCTGCATTTCGAAACGGCCTATTACCAGGCTATTGAATATTGTATTAAAGAGGGAATACAGACTTTTGAGGGTGGTGCGCAAGGTGAGCACAAGATGGCAAGAGGATTTCTTCCTAAAACCATTCAATCGGCGCACTGGATATCCGACCCCCAATTTATGGCTGCTGTTGAGAATTTCTTACAGAGGGAGCAAGCAGGAATAGCTCAATATGTAGATGAACTTGCTGAGCACTCACCCATGAAATCGACTACAGTATTGCCATGAATACAGATTACACAAATTCAGGCTCACATTCATTGTCAACTGGAGATGATGACTCAGACTCACCTTGTATTGGGGTGTGTACAACCTTATATGATGATATTTGCCAGGGTTGCGGACGCACTCTTAACGAAGTGAGCAACTGGGTATTTTTTAGTCAAGAGGAGAAAGAAGTGGTATGGAAACGCATTCGCGATGAGGGCACCGCTATGCGCTTCCAAAGACAGTCCAAGGATTAACTTGATTTCCTTTTAGCCGGTAATTGCTTGGCTGCGCAAATACTCTTCATATGTGCCGGAATAATCCGTCACGGTTCCATCCATTTTGACCTCAAGAATTCGGTTTGCTAATGCCGATACAAACTCCCGATCGTGCGACACAAATATCAAGGTACCTTCATATTTCTCAAGCGCAATTTGCAGGCTTTCGATGGACTCCATGTCCATGTGATTGGTTGGCTCATCCATTGCCAAGACGTTGTACTTTTGAAGCATTAATTTGCCCCAAATCATCCTTCCCTTTTCACCACCAGAGAGGACTTTGACTGATTTACCAATATCATCACCAGAAAATAGTAAGCGACCTAGAGTGCCCCGAATGACCTGATCATCGTCGCCGTTATAGCGCCAAGCGTTCATCCAATCCATCAAAGTTTCATCTTTGGCAAACAAATCAGTATTGTCTTGTGGCATGACGCCCACTTTAGCGTTTTCAGCCCACTTTACATCGCCGCTATCGGCAGCAATTCCTTCGAAACGTTTGCTTAATATGGTTTTCAACAACGTAGTCTTACCAGCACCATTTTGACCAATAATGGCAATCTTTTCGCCGGCGCGCACACCTAACTTAAAGTTTTTGAAGATAGTTCGGTCAAATGACTTTGTAAGCGCATTGCACTCTACTGCCATATTGTGTAACTTCTTTTCTGAATCAAAGCGAATAAATGGATTTTGACGTGAAGAGGGCTTAATTTCAGCAATCTCAATCTTCTCTAATTGCTTTTGACGTGATGTTGCTTGTCGCGCTTTAGAAGCATTTGCAGAGAATCGGGCTACGAAGGCCTGTAGCTCAGCAATTTTCTCTTTAGCCTTGACATTGGAGCTCAACTGTTGGGCCCTAGCCTGAACCGAGGCCAGCATATAGGAATCGTAATTGCCGGGATAGACTTTTAAGGTGCCGAAGTCCATATCAGCCATATGTGTGCAAACTTGATTTAAGAAGTGGCGATCGTGAGAAATAATCACAATCGTGCTCTTAATTTCATTCAAGATATCTTCTAACCAATGAATAGAGTGAATATCCAAGTTATTGGTTGGCTCATCTAGCAATAGAACATCAGGGTCTGAAAATAGTGCTTGAGCAAGTAATACCCGCAACTTCCATCCGGGCGCAACATTACTCATGGGGCCATTGTGCTGCTCGATTGGAATACCAATACCCAAAAGCAGCTCCCCTGCTTTGGCTTCTGCGGTATAACCACCGTATTCAGCGTACTTGCCCTCAAGCTCAGCGGCGCGCATATAGTCTTCATCTGAAGCTTCTGGATTAGCGTAGATCGCATCGCGCTCAGCTGCTGCTTTCCACATCTCCTCATGCCCCATCATGACTACATCAAGAACCCTGACGTCTTCATAAGCAAACTGATCCTGACGTAATTTACCTAAACGTATACCAGGATCAAGACTAATATTTCCATGTGTAGGCTCAAGCTCACCACCTAGGATTTTCATAAAAGTAGACTTACCGCAACCATTTGCCCCAATCAGGCCATAACGATTTCCGCCGCCAAACTTCACGGAGATATTTTCAAACAAGGGCTTGGCCCCAAACTGCATAGTGATATTAGATGCGGACAGCACGGATAGTTTCTAACTTTCTGATAAAAATAAGCTTACCTGCCTTCAATTGGCTGGCAAAGATCGTTATTTTAACGGTTTTAAGGCCTATTTACGGCCAAACTTACACTTTGACTCTAAATGGCGTGAAATTAGTGTCAATGTCGTAATAATCCTCATTTTCTTTGCGCTTTAGGAAGTTCACAAGGAAATACGTTAGAGGGGTAGCTAAGACCTCCCAGGATGTTTTGAGCACATATTGAGCTGCTGCGACTTGGATGACTTCTTGGGTAGGCCAAATACCGTAAAAAGCAAGCATATAAAAGAGGGAGGAATCAATTAACTCGCCCATGGCTGTAGAGCCGATTGTTCTCATCCAAAGAAAACGACCATGGGTCAATATTTTGAACTTGGCCAGCACAAAGCTATTCATGAAGCTACCACACCAGAAGGAGATCATGGACGCAAGAGCAATTCTCCATGAATTACCAAAGACCGTTTCCAATCCATGTTGATAATTAGCCATATAAGCCCCTGGAGCTGCAGGCAATGAAATGACAATCTGCGCCATGATTGCAGCAAATGCAAGCGCAGCAAAACCTGCCCAAACTGCCCTGCGATCATAGGCATAGCCATATACCTCAGTCAGTACGTCGCCAAAGAAATATGCAATAGGAAAAAATAGGATCCCACCACCAAAGACACAGGTTCCAAAATAAGGCAAATCAATAACTGCAGCTTTTCCTGCACCAATAAAATTAGAGCACAGTAAAACGACTACAAAAGCAGTCAAAAGTAGATCGTAGTAGCGGTAATGACGGCGTGTCGTGCTCATTTGAAATCCCCCGCCTTCTCTAATAACATCCTCGCGCTATCCATAAAGGCGCTATCGCTGTCATTTTCTAAGGCAACAAAATTGTTTTCATCATACTTCGGAAAATTTCGTTTAATTGAGGATTGATAAGCTGGGTCATAATGCACCTCCAACAATTCCTGAACTAAGGCATCAAATTGATTGGCGTCTATAGCAGTGCTCCACTTTTCAATTTGGATCTTTCCATAGCGTGACGTTAACAGAGCTAGCTTTTGCTTAAAATTTTCAGTGTCTGAGAGAAAGTGATGGTAGTCCTGCAAGAGCCACGAAACTCGCGTGGCAACCGAAGCACGTAACTCAATACATTGACTATTGCGAATTGATTCCATCAGCGAATCAGGGATATGTAAACCACCTACTTTTTTGCTTTCTGATTCAACGAAAACAATTTTCGAGGATTCTAAAGATCGCAGAGCATTCCAGAGATTGGTTTCAAAACCCTTTTGCGTAGGTTGCTCGATATTAGGTTCGCTACCCAGCACAGATCCCCTATGAATGGCCAAAGCCTCCAGATCAAGTATCTGAGCCCCCAATGATTTCAGGTCTTGCAGGATGCGGGTTTTGCCACTGCCCGTCATACCACAAATCACTTGAAAAGAAAATTCCTTAGATGATTTTTCTAAGTCATCAATAACAGTGCGTCTAAACCCTTGATACCCACCCTCAAGTTGCATGGCTTTCCAGCCAATGCGATTCAGAATGTGTGTGAAAGCTCCGCTACGTTCTCCGCCTCGCCAGCAATAAATCAAGGGGCGCCACTCACGAGGAAAATCCAGTAAAGAATTCTCAAGATGCATTGCTATATTGCGAGCAACTAGCGCAGCGCCAAGTTTTTTTGCGGCAAATGGAGATTCTTGCTTATAGAGAGATCCTATTTGTGCGCGCTCTTCATTATTTAAAACGGGGTAATTTAAAGCGCCCGGAATATGATCTAAGGCAAATTCAGCTGGAGAGCGAACATCGATAACGGCATCGTATCGATCCAGCTCGCTGGAAAAAAGACCAATATTTAATATGTGTGGATTACTAGACTGCAAACGGCCATCCTATGCAATTTTTTGGAGTACATCGTTTGGCCACGGAATGGATTTATTGGTTTGTAAATCAACACAAACCATGGTTGCACCTCCAGCTGCAACCAATTGCGTTTCATTAGTAACAAGGGCCATCGTTGTGTACATATCAACACTGGATTTTCCTATTGCTCCAATATAGGTTTTTAATACCAGCTCACCGGGGTAATTGAGCTGTTGATAGAAATTGCAAAAGCCATTAACCATCAACATGGCCGTTTTATCAATCTGAATACCAAAGCCTAGTGATTCTATCCATTCAACTCGGGCTTGTTCCATATACCGAAAAAAAACGGTATTGTTGACATGCCCAAAGGCATCCATGTCACCCCAGCGTATCGGCATCCGCATTTCATGCACCAGCCTTTTTTCTTCTGGGATATCTATACGCATGAAATTACCTTAACGAATTTGTAATGCAAGTTGATAGAGATTACTTGAACGCGCTCCTGAGCGGCAAAAGGCCAGAATGGGAGCAGGCATAGTTTTAAGTAAGTGCGCCATTTCAACAATCTGATTGGGAGCTAGAGAGCCGCTAATCACTGGCAAATAAGCGTAATGTAATCCTAGCGCCTCAGCCTGAACTTGAAGTTCATCACTTGCAGGTTGATCTGGGCCACCCTCATAATCTGGTCGATTATTAATCACGCTCTTATATCCAAGTGCAGCAATTTCAGCTAGGTGCTCAACTGATATCTGACCTGCAGTTCCAAATAAATCATTGTGACTTGCAATAGCGACACTCATTTACTTTCCTCAATTTTTATAGGGTGATTACTGTTATTCTAAAGTAAGCTTACGAATGGTTATTTGTGAAAAAACGCTCACAAATCTCCATGCCAGCTAACATCGCAACAACAAAAATAAACGCTTTTATTCGCATGGCTCCAAGTGAAACAATCGCTGGACCAGGACAAAAGCCCGCAAGACCCCAGCCAAGCCCAAAAATAAATGCGCCAATGACTAAAGGTTTGGTAATGTCACGCCGCCTTGGTATATGTAAAGCCCCGCCGAAGAAACTCTCGCTACGCTTAGATTGAATATAAAAACCAGCCATCGCAACCAATACCGCCCCTACCATCACAAACAAGAGCGAGGGATCCCATAACCCAGTGATATTCAAAAAATTGATGATTTTTTCTGGATTGGTCATTCCTGAAGTCATCAAACCCAAACCAAATAAAACACCAATAAGATACTGACTAAATAAGTTGAAATGTTTTCTCATATTAAATGCCTAATATATGGCGTGTAATGTAAACAGTGACAAAACCTGAAAACATAAATATTAGTGTTGCAAGGACAGAGCGGGGAGAAAGGCGGGAAAGACCGCAAATACCGTGACCACTTGTGCAGCCCGACCCATAATGGGAGCCGAATCCAACTAATAAGCCGGCGAGAATAATCATTTTCCAGTCTGCATCAATAACGGCAAGTGGATGCAAATCAAACAATAATGCACCCCAAAAAGGAGCTGATATTAAGCCCAAAATAATGCTGAAACGCCAGGTCAAATCACCCGCTTGCGGCCTAAGTAATCCAGAAACAATGCCGCTAATGCCCAAAATTCGGCCATGTAGTAAAACATATAGTGCTACAGCAAGGCCAAGGATGGCACCTCCTAATAAGGCTGGACCAGGGGTGAAGCTAAACCAATCAATCTGCATGTCTATTCCATTCAAAAATAGGAAGCTAGTTGCAAGGATTTGGAGCTAGTCGATACTGTAGATATCTTAAGGCTAAATAGGCGCCGAGTACAAAACCGGGCATAGCAATAAAGGATCCTAATGCCAAGGTAGAAATCCCGCTGAGACCTTGGCCAATGGTGCAGCCTAGTGCAGTGATGCCGCCAAAACCCATTAAAGCCGCCCCTACTAGATGATTTGCAGTATCTTCTGTGTTTGCAAAAGTCTCCCATCGAAATGTATTACTTGCTAAAGCATAAATAGCTGAACCAGAAATCATCCCGGCTACAGCAACAATTCCAATAGTTAAAACTTTTGATGTATCGCTATACATCATTAGCCAATCTAAGGTGTAGGCATATGGAGAGACGAATGACAGGCTTTCCATCTTGCCAGAATTGGTCGCTAAAAAAACTTCCTCGAGTGTATTGGGATCTTCTGCTACATGGGCGATGTAGCCAGAGATCCACCAGATTGAGCAGATAGCGAAACCAACCATTAGGCCTGCTAAAAGATTATCGAAGGTCCAAAACGATTTCTTGAGCAGTGCAAATAAAACACATAACCCCCCAATCGCCAAGGCAATAAAAAGGTGCATCAACCCACGATCAACGCCAAACTGAGCAGCAAAAATACTTGGTAGATCTTGATTTGTATTTAAAACAATAAAAACACTGTCTAGGAAGTTCGCTCTAAACACGGCCAAGAAGCCGCGTAAAGTCATATATGCGCTTAGGCCGAGCACAAAAAATACCACTACAGACTTTAGATTTCCACCGCCTATTCGTATCAGCGTTTTACTTCCACAGCCTGAAGCCAAAACCATCCCAAAACTAAAGCAGATACTACCCACAATAATTGAGAGATATAAGAGGCGGGAGCTGGTGTAAATTGTTTTACCAGTATCAATTAGACTCAATGAAGAGAGAATAAATACGCCAATAATTGCGACGCCAATCGCTAGCGCCCACTGGCGAACCCGAGTTAAATCGGACATAACCAGAAAATCAGAAATGGCACCCATTGTGCAAAAACTGGTTCTCTGCATCACAGCACCAAGCAGCACAGTTACAAAAAAAGTCGCCAAAAGAGCATAATGACTTAGGTTAGCCATATCAAGGTTATTCATCCGCCTATTTTACGATCTTATGGCTTGATATAGGCGTAATGCTCCTGAAATTGCAAATCAGCAACTCGAACAACACCAGAAGGCGTAAAGTCCGCATCGAGAATAAATTGACTCCTATTCAGGCCGCGATTTTTCATCGTAATTTCACAAACCTCAAACTGCACACCGCGTGACTTTAGGGCTGCGACTAGAGGCGCGTATTCAACCCCATTTTTTTTATCTTTAGCACCCTCAATCAACATATCAACCCCAGCAGCATGGGTCACGACAATAATTACAGTGGCGGGTGATGTGTCAAGGTGATTGCGAATATTTCTAAGGCCCTTTAAGCCCTGTGATTGTGCGTCATCAATGTGGTAAACCACTTTAGTCTGAGCATTAGCGGCATCAATGCATAGTGTGGATGCCAATACCAACGCTATAAAAGTAACAATTAACTTTAACTTTTTCATCATTATGTAGATATCAAATCAAGGATTCAATTCCTGGATTATTTTTAACGCCTTTAATAAGCGGCTCGTTTAATTTGCTTTCTTCAATTACTTTCACTTCTTTTAAATGTCTCCGCATTAAATCCCAAATAGCTTCGCCACCCCTCATATCAGCATCCTCGCTTACCGGGGCCCACCCAGCAACGCGATAGGACTTATGAGGATCAAGTAGAGTTCCATTTAGTCGCATATCAGATATACGATTTCCCATAGATGCATTGGGATCAATTGCGTAATTCAGGCCCCCTACTCGCACCATATCGCCACCTTGCTGGTAGTAGGGATCTGGATTGAACAAATTGTCAGCAACATCTTCCAGTATGGTCTTGATGGTTTGCCCACTCATTAATGAATTGGTGGTGTATGGATAAGTAATGGCCGTTTGATCCATGAGGTTTTCCATAGTAACAACCTGTCCTGGTAAGAGCGTTGTACCCCATCGAAAACCAGGCGAAAAGGCGATTTCAGCATTCTTTTGCGTTAATAAGCCATCCAAGATCACTTGATCAAAACTGCCATTAAAGTTACCACGCCTATAAAGTAATTCTTGCGTTACGGCCAGTGGTTCGCTAAGCACTGATTCATAGGGCTGGCGAACCCGCTCGATAAGTCTAGACATGCGAGGATCTGCAGGCAATAGATCAGAAAAAACGGGAAGTAGTTTGTATTGAAAATCGACAACATGCCCACCCTTCACGTCAAAATCCAATACCCCAAGAAATTTACCATTAGAGCCAGCATTGGTTACTAAAGTAGTGCCGCCAGCGTTCCTCACCTGAACGGGAATAGGTACGCCATCATGAGTATGACCACCCAAGATGGCATCTATGCCGCGAACTCGGGATGCCAACTTAAGATCTACGTCCATCCCATTATGAGATAGTAAAACAACGACTTTAGCACCCTGGGATCTGGCTAAATCAATCGTCTTTTGTAAATTAGACTCTTGAATACCAAATGTCCAGTTCGGGGTAAAGTAGCGAGGATTTGCCACGGGCGTATACGGAAAAGCTTGACCAATAATGGCAACAGGAACGCCATTCATCTCGCGAATTACGAAAGGTGTAAAAACATCATCCCCAAAATCAGTAGTTTTAATATTCTGCGCAAGAAAAGAAATCTTGTTTTGAAAATCTTTTTCGACTATCTCAAGAACTCGGTTTTCACCTAAAGTCATCTCCCAATGGGCCGTCATAATATCAACCCCGAGCAGTAAAGAGGCGTCGACCATGTCCTGACCCTTAGTCCAAAGGGCGGTAGCAGAGCCTTGCCATGTATCACCACCATCCAGAAGCAAGGATCCTGGTCTATTGGCCTTGATTTGTTGAATCAGGGTTGATAAATGAGCAAAGCCCCCCATACGACCATAGTGCTGGGCAGCAGCATCAAAATTTAAATATGTAAACGCGTACGCATCTTTTGTCCCAGCAGGAATATTGTTCGCTTTTAAGAAATACTCACCTACTAAGTGGGGCGTTTTGCCCTTTTGAGAGCCAACTCCAATATTGACATTAGGCTCTCGAAAGTACACGGGCAATAGTTGTGCATGACAATCGGTAAAGTGAAGAAGATGCACATTACCAAAGCGCGGTAATTCGTAGAAAGCATTCGCCGTCTGCTGCGCCGAGGCAAAATTAGAATGAAGACTAAGTCCACCCGCCGAGGCTATTGCTAGCGCCTTTAAAAAATCACGACGTTCAAGTGACATACGTATTATTGGTTTACTGGCGAACGAGGATCAAGTAAAAGCGCCATCAGGTCTTGAAGTTGTTCTTGAGTAAGTAATTTGAAATGTCCAAAACGTGGCATCGCACTGCAGGCATTAAAAGCCTTGGGATTAAAAATTTTCTTCCAGGTATAAATGACAATCTCCTGTGAGTAACCCCTCAATTTCCCATAATTCCATAGACTGGGCCCAAGGTTTCCGTAAGCAATTTCTTTCCGATCAATTTGATGGCAGTTATAGCAACCCCCACCATTTACTGTCTGTTGATTATCGGTCCAGGTTGATCCGCGGCCGTTTTGCGCAATCACTTCACCTTTTTGCCAATCGCCGATGTATCGACCATCTTTAGGGGCAGGTATATTTGCCATATTGAGTTGCTGTATTCCCTCGACCCTTTTTTGATATTGCTCATTATTACTGGATTGCGGGTTTGAGCAAAATCGTTGCGTTTCATCCTGCGCAATCCGATCTATATTGGCAATACCTTCAGTTCTAAAGCTATTAGCCATCATTTTCTGGAAATGGGCATCTGGTTTGTCTTGAGCATAAGTGCATTGACTAAAAATCAAAGCATAGAAAAAAAGCAATAGAGCCAGAGAGTGGGTTAGGTTATTTTTCATTTGCCAGGATCTAGCGCTTTAAGCCAGGGGTTTCCATAGTTCCGCCATTTGCATTAACGGCCATATACATGGATAAGGCCGTTAATACTTCAGAGCCATAGATTGGGAAAGGGAAGCGTTGTTGACGATAGCAATCAGTTAGGCGCATAGCCATGGTCCAAAACTGCCCGCTTGAAACGCGATATGCTGGCCAAGTACCCCACCCTGCTGCTGCCCCTGTAGGCGTTGTTAGATTTGGTAAGTCCTGCAGACGGATACGCTTATCATCTGCCGAATGGCAGGTCGCACATGCAAAATCCATCGGTCCAGCTCGATAAAAAAAGGCTTTTTTACCTAAGTCATAAGACTCCATTTCTTTGGGATGCTTTGTACTTACATGAATCAGCATGCCTTTGGATTGGGCCACGACATAAGCCACAATCGCATCCATATCCTTTTTGAGCCCCTCCTGCATGGGTGCATTCACAATTTCTTTTTCTGGAACACCTTGCAATACATACATGCAAGTCATTAGGCGAGACTCAAGATCTTGAACCTTTTTGGTATCCGAAAAGTAACGCGGGAGTTGTGCGGCAGCTCCTTTTAACACTCCAGGCCCGAGCCCTAAATTGCAACGCTCTAAAGTCGATTTTTTAGGGCCGCTAGGTTTCTTCCACAACTCCTCACCTGCTGCTTCGTACAATTCAGCAGGATTATCATCTGCTAGCATTGCACGGTATTTGGCAATTTCATCCGTAGTAGTCTGAGCAAAAGAAAATGGGGTCATAAGCAGCAAAAAAATTGCGCTAATGAATTGAATTTTCAATGCCCTAGAGTTTTTCATATGCAATCAAGAAACCGTTGCCTCATCAGACCTCTTGTCACCGCGAAGATCAATCCAACTTACAAGAAGCTTGTCGCCTTTTGAGCCCTTGTATTTGAAATTCAAAAAAGGATCTTTTGATACGGCTGAACCAAACTCTGCATTGAAAACATCTTTCCCTTGAGCCTTTACATTCACCATAGTGATAAACCAGGCGGGAATTAACTTTCCAGAAGCATCTTTTCGTTGGCCCGACTCCATATCATGCTTCATCAAGATTTTGACATCAACCACTCCATTGGTTTCGGCCGCCCGAATGCGCATCGGATCACCCATGTATATTCCCCTTATTAACTAATATGTTTTTGCGTGAAATGTAATTAGCCACCGCAACCGCCAAGAGTGACTTTAATTTCCTTTGAAGTCATCAACCACTTACCATCGACCTTAACTAGCCCGAAGACGGTGGATGTTTGAGCCATCTTAATGCGAGTGCTGACAAAAGATTCAGTACCTGCAGGTATAAAAAATTGCGCAGCTAAAGTGCTTGGGTTTTTTTCGACCAAAATAGCAATTTGCTGCGCCTTGAGATTGCTGCCAATGGAAACGGGTACTACCGCTCCATTTTCAGCAATATCCGGGGCATTCATTGAAATTAAAGAGGATTTTTCAGGGGTGCTAGTGCTGCCCAAAGCCTTAAAGACCTCATCCAAGGATTTTCCCTCAAAAGCAGCTTTATTCCATTCTTCAGCCTGAGCCTCAGTAATTAAACCAGCAGAAGCCATTAAGGTAAAAATTGCGGTAAATTGAACCAGGTTACGACGATGATGATTCATTGCATTCTTTCAAGTTGACGCTATAAAACACTTAAATTCTGTGAAACCTCTACTTTAATGGGAATTTGTCTTTTGAGCACCGAGTTGGCTGGAAGTTTTATAGTTATTTGAGGTACATGATGGAAAATGCTTGAAATGCATAAATTAAAATTTAATGGGCCGCATGTTTGATCTAGAAGCCACTCTTTTGTCCTTCAAATTAGCTTTGTGGACCAATGCAATCTTATTGCCTTTTGGCGTTTTATTTGCACATCAGATCATCCAGCTGAATAAATCCAAACCCTGGATAGAGGGTTTAATAGCGCTTCCCTTAGTGCTACCCCCCACCGTGCTCGGTTATTTCTTCTTAGTGGGGTTCAGCGATAAAACTATTTACGGCATTCCTCTGGTTTTTTCATTTGCGGGAATATTAATAGCATCCCTAATAGTTAATCTTCCATTTGCAATTCAACCAATTCAGAGAGCCTTTGAGGCAATTCATCCAGATATCCTTGAGGCCGCTCAAGTAAGTGGATTATCCGGCTGGCAAATGTTTCGCTTAATTCAACTTCCCCTTGCTTGGCGAGGGATTACAAGTGCAGCAGTCATCACATTTGCCCACACATTAGGGGAATTTGGCGTTGTATTGATGGTAGGAGGCGCTATCCCTGGTGAAACCAAGACAGTTTCGATCTCGATTTACGACAAGGTGCAGGGTTTTGATGCTGCGGGTGCAGGCCTACTTTCTTTATTGCTACTTGTGATATCGCTTTGCGCTATTGCGTTTTCATATGGCGTATTCGGAAAAATGCCAGGCCAATCTTCGAGAGGGCAGCCTTGATGCTCAAGATCAAAATTTCCCAACATATTCCGATGCCGATTCAGGTTAGTTTGGAATGTATGGATGGTCAGATTCACGCTCTGGTTGGTCCATCCGGCAGTGGAAAGACTACCGTTCTAAGAATGATTGCTGGGCTGAGCAATCCTGAAATTGGGAAAATTGAATGCGCTGAAAGTGTATGGTTTAACGCTGACGAATACAGAAAGAATTTTTTGTCTGTTCCGGTTGCTAAGCGATCGTGTGGGTTTTTATTTCAACAATACGCACTCTTCCCGCACCTCAATGCGCTTCAGAATGTGTTGATTGCTCTGCAAAATTCTGGCATTGATTTTGAACGTAAACGATTATTAGCATTGCAGTGGTTAGAGCAAATGGGTATAGACAACTTAGCAGATCGAAGACCTCATCAGCTCTCTGGGGGCCAACAACAACGTGTGGCATTGGCCAGGGCTTTGGCACGTCAACCCGAGGTCCTTTTGTTAGACGAACCCTTTTCTGCAATTGATGTGCCTACACGACAAAGTCTATACAGGACATTGGCAGATATTCGCCAAGATCTCTCTATTCCAATTTTATTGGTTACTCATGACCTGCGTGAGGCAGAATTATTGGCGGACAATATAACCGTAATAGATCAGGGTATTGCACTACAAACGGCCACGCCAAGTGCTTTATTTCAAAAGCCCAGAAATACTCGCGTAGCTCAATTGGTCGGAATCAGCAACACGTTTCAGGGCAAATTTAATGCTGGAAAACTATCTTGGGAAGGAACAAACTATATACTTGATGTTATTGACAAAGGAAAAATTCCCGCGGGAATGGATGTTGCATGGGTAGTGCCACAGTCTGGCTTAAGTGTTCATCGACAAGCGAATCACGCAACCCTTCCAGTAACTATTAAACAGGTAAGTACCTTAGGTCAAATTGCCTCTGTGGAGTTGGCAATACGAGATAGCGGGTTGTCAATCAATTGGGATGCTTCTTCTGCTGAGCTTAAACGCCTGGGATTAGAGGCGGGAGAACATGTCTATTTAGAGATAGATCCGCAGCAAATCCATATCATGCCACTGCGACCGATAAATGATCCTCGGCGATTGCAAAATATATAAAAAGATTGGGGGTCCTAATCTAGCTTTTTGGCTACTAGGCCAAGTAGCGCAGAAATCCCCACATGTCTCGTACCTTCATTCAAATTGGCTTCGTAAGATTTGAGCTCTAAGATTTCAAGATTAGAAACCAGGTCTCGAACAAGTTGTTCCGAATAGAGATGATCTAACAGGATGGGACCACCTGTTTTGTATTCAAGTTGCTTTTGGGTGTAGCCTTGCAATATTAATACTCCACCAGGCTTGAGAGACGTCACGATATTTTTAAAAAGGCGCGCACGCATTTCTGGATCAGCAAACTGGATAAAAATTGCAACAACAGCATCATATGTGTTGGCCTGCCAATGATATGAATCGGCATCGCTTAATTCATAATTGATGGAAACCTTATTTTCCGCCGCAAATTCTTGTGCTTTTTTTAAAGCGATATCGGATACATCAAAACCATCTACTGAATGGCCCTGCTTTGCTAACCATACACCGTTACGTCCCTCACCATCAGCAATACAGAGAATGTTTTGGGGTTGATGCAAATATTCGGCGACCTTTTCAACAAGGTATGTATTAGGTAGCTTACCGAAGATAAATTCTTCTTTATCAAATCGCTCATTCCAAAATTGGTTTGCATTTTCAAAAGCCATAGGAGTAATCTTTTGGGTGCGCTGATTAACGGCTTTTAAAGCCGCCGCGTAGATCATTGATTAAGTCAGTAACATTTTCTAGGCCAACCGCTATTCGGACCAATCCATCGCTAATTCCAGCAGCCTTTCGAGCCTCCGGGCTTACCCTGCAATGTGTAGTGCTTGCTGGATGGGTAATGGTAGTACGCGTATCACCCAAATTGGCAGTAATTGAGCAAAGTTTCGTTTGATTAATTAAGCGAAATGCTGCCCTCTTTCCACCTTTTAGAGTGAAGGAAAGAATTGCACCCCCAGCTTTTTGTTGGCGCTTGGCCAATGCATGTTGAGGATGAGATTTAAGGCCTGGATGATAAACGCGCTCTACTCCGGATTGCTTCTCGAGCCATTGCGCTAGTTGCAAAGCATTTTGACTTTGCTGTTTCATACGCAATTCAAGTGTCTCTAAACCTTTTAAGAAAACCCAAGCATTAAAAGCAGACAAAGTAGGTCCTGCAGTGCGAACAAAAGGGAACACCTTACCGGTAACAAACTCCTTACTTCCAACGATTGCTCCACCAACGACCCTGCCTTGGCCGTCAAGATATTTTGTTGCAGAGTGAATGACAACATCAGCACCCAATGCCAATGGTTTTTGCAAAGCCGGAGTGCAGAAGCAGTTGTCCACCGCAAGTAAGGCATTTGCTTTTTTGGCGATTTTGCTAATGGCCTTGATATCAGCAATTTCGGTTAATGGATTAGAAGGCGTTTCCAAATAAAATAGCCTGGTATTTGCTTGGACAGCAGCTTGCCAAGCCTTCAGATCCGTTAAATCAACATATGTCGTAGTGATGCCAAAGCGACCCAGGATCGAAGAGAATAATTGAATGGTCGCACCAAATACAGATCGGGAGCAAATGACATGATCACCCGCCTGTAGATGCGCCATTGCAGTAGTCAGGATTGCTGCCATGCCAGATGCAGTGGCAATGCAAGCTTCACCACCCTCTAGTGCTGCCAAGCGGTCTTGAAACATACTCACAGTAGGGTTTGTGAAACGGGAATAGATAAAACCTTGGTCAGCATGCGCAAAACCATCTTCAGCCAATTCGGCACTATCAAAGCAAAAGCTCGAAGTAAGAAACATCGCTTCAGAATGTTCTTGAAATTCCGCGGTACGTCTCGTTCCAGCACGCACTGCAATGGTCTCGAGCGCTAGCTTGGAAAAGTCAGGTTTTTGGCGTTTAGAGTTCTTCATTACGCTATTTTGACACTGAATGAGGGAAATGCCTTTTTCAAGGCATTTCTGTCTGGCTTTTAGTCTTCAGTTGCCAGGTGAAGGTGTAGCTGAGAACGCGCAAAATCCGCTGGATCATGTTGCCTATCAGCCTTTGCAGCAGAAGTATTGCGTGCAGCCTCAAGCGCATCTAAATAAGACTCATTGATATCGCCGGTAATGTAATTACCGTCAAAGCAGGATGCCTCAAAGTTTAGGATATCGGGATTGATATCGCGAACAGCTTGCTTCATGTCTTCTACACTTTGATAGATCAACTGATCGGCGCCAATCATCTTGTTGATCTCTTCATCGGTACGGCCATATGCAACTAACTCACTCCGAGTTGGCATATCTATGCCATAAACATTAGGAAATCGAACTGGTGGTGCAGCCGAAGCGAAAATTACTTTCTTTGCACCGGATTCACGTGCCATCTGAACAATTTCATAGGAGGTTGTACCCCGCACAATGGAGTCATCAACAATCAAAACAGTTTTGTCTTTGAACTCAATTCGCATGGCGTTCAATTTTTGGCGGACTGATTTTTTACGAACTGCCTGACCAGGCATGATGAATGTTCTACCGATATAACGATTCTTAAAGAAACCTTCTCGATAATCAACGCCTAATTTTTTAGCGACTTGCATTGCAGCTGGACGACTTGAATCAGGAATAGGCATTACAACATCGATTTCACCAACATTCGTTTCTTTGCGTATTTTTTCAGCTAGGTAGTCGCCCATCCGCATGCGAACGTTATAAACCGTTACACCATCAATGGTTGAATCCGGACGTGCCATGTATACATATTCAAAGATACATGGCGTCAACACAGCATCATTTACGCATTGACGTGAATAGAAATTACCATCGAGATCAATGTAAATAGCTTCACCCGGATTGACGTCACGCACAAATGTAAATCCAAGACCCTCTAAGGCAACCGATTCAGAGGCAACCATCCACTCTGGTCCTTGAGGTGTATCAATACGGCCGATGCAGAGAGGGCGAATGCCAAATGGATCTCTAAATGCAAGCAAGCCATAGCCCGCAATGAGAGAAACAACTGCATATGAACCCTTAACCCTTTTAGCAACTTGAGTGACAGCATTGAACATTGCACCCTCATCAAGGGCTGCGCTATTCGTTTCCTTTTGCAATTCATCAGCAAGAACGTTTAACAACACCTCTGTATCTGAACTGGTGTTGATATGACGACGATCGCGATAAGCCATTTCCACGCGAAGACTTGGTGCATTTGTCAGATTGCCGTTATGAGCCAAAATAATTCCGTAAGGTGCACTCACATAAAACGGTTGAGCTTCTTCTTCACTGCTGGCAGATCCAGCAGTTGGATAGCGCACCTGACCAATGCCCGCGTTACCCAAGAGGCTACGCATATTACGAGTTCTAAAAACGTCCCGCACCAAGCCATTAGCTTTGTGCATCGTGAATGAATTACCATTCATCGTAGCAATGCCGGCAGCATCTTGACCGCGATGCTGTAATAACAAGAGTGCATCGTAAAGCAATTGATTTACTGGTGAATGGGAAACTGTTCCAACGACGCCGCACATAGACCTAGATCCCTATTGTTAATGTTGGTTTGACTGACGGAGTAATTTTAGGAACTACATCACCCAATTGTTTTGCCCAGTCGACTGGCAACCAGCCCTTAATAAAACTTGTCGCCGCATCAATGGCGGGACGAGTAATTGCTTTTTGCCAGGCCATGCTTTGAGGGATGGGTGTTAACGCCGCTAAGGTTGCCAACACCACAATCACCAGGCCTCCACGTATCAGGCCGAACACCAAACCTAAGAAGCGGTCTGTCATGCTAAGGCCTGCTGACAAGATTATTTTTTGCACAATATTCCCGAGCAATCCACAAATAATCAAGGTCAGGATAAAAAGAATTAAAAAACTCAGCCCCAGACTTAAAAGCTCATCTAGATGAAAAGTGGAGAGCCATTCTACAGAAAGATAGTTAGCATAATGATAGGCAACCCATGCAGCGACAAACCAAGATGCTAAGGCAAGAACTTCCTTAAAAAGACCCCGAGAAATTCCCACCAAGGCTGATACCAAAAAAACTACTAGGGTGAAGTAATCCACCGTTGTTAACTTCAGTGTGGAGAGCAATTCCATTAATTAGCACCCACTTCAACAAGATGTGGAGTCAAACCCATTGATTTTAATTTTTTCTCCGCCGCCTCAGCCGACTCTTTGCTTGCAAATGGCCCTGCGCGAAGCAAAAAGAGTTTTCCGCCATCGGGGCCAGTTTTTGAATTTGTGTAATTAGGAATCTTTTGTTCCTTCATTTTGGCAGTCCAACCTTTAGCCCGATCCTCCGAAGCAAAGGCTCCTATTTGAATCACATACTTACCTGATCCCGAAGATGCCTTGGTCTCCACTTTTGGTTTAGGGCTGGTTGCAACTACCTCTTCTCCTGCTGCAAGACCCAATGCTAAATTTTTAGATGTTCCACTGGTAGTAGATGCATTGCTTGAAGCGGATACTGCGCCTTGCGCTTGCTTAAGTTCAGGTTTCACCTCAGCCGCAGGTGCAGGATCTTTAGGAGCTTCTACAGGAACATCAGGGGTCTTGGACTTCTCTACTGCAATCACAGGAGGCGCTGACTTCGTTTCGGATACAGCGGGGATTGCATTTGGTGCAGGCAAACTCGTCACGATATTGACGGCTATATCATTATTAACAGCCTTGGGCTTGCTATCTAAAATGCGCGGCAACCCAATCACAGCAATAAAAACCAATACTGTGGCACCTATGAGACGATGACGGGCACGTTGACGTTCTGGATCCTCCGTTAGGGCAAGATCTTCGCTTTCAGTGACGCGTTGCATGTGACGTGGAATCGATTTGCGAGCGGTGCGCCTGGACACCAATGAGTCTCTATCGAGATCATCAGATTGAGTTTTTCGCTTAAAAAGCTTAGGTAAACGAATCATGGATCAATGCGCCTGGTTGTTTCGATAAGCCATTACGCCGGCCACGGTGTAGAAGGATCCGAAGATGACAATTCTATCACCCTCGCCTGCTTTTGAAAGGGCTTTTTGATACGCTGCAGCAGGACCTGGAAAGCACTCAATTCCGCCATCCTCACCATTTTTGATGGCAACACCCTGTGATATCAGCTTTTGACTCAAAGCATCTGCTTTTGCGGCACGGGGTGTTGGTAAGTCGGTGCAATACCAAAAATCAACACTTCCTAATAGGGGCTTGATGACATTTTCAATATCTTTATCGGCCATGGCCCCAAAAATAGCGTAAGTGTAAGGGTGATAACCCATTTTATCGAGCCCCTGACCAAGGGTGGCAGCGGCATGGGGGTTGTGAGCAACATCCAAAACAACCGTAGGCTGCCCTGGCAGGACCTGAAAGCGACCTGGCAGCTCTACCATTGCAAAACCATTACGAATGTCTTGCGCACTCACCGGGAGTCGCTGGTGCAGTGCCATTAAGGCGGCTATCACGGCCGAGGCATTCAAAAGCTGGTTAGCGCCACGAAGGGCTGGGTAACCGAGGCCGCTAAAACGCTTAGTACGCCCTGCCCAACCCCATTGCTGCTTATCACCTTGAAAGTTGTAATCGCGGCCAAGCAGCCACAAGTCACAATCTAATTTCATGGCGAAATCAATTAATGATTGTGGCGGCACGGGATCTCCACAGACCGCAATCTTGCCTGGACGAAAAATCCCAGCCTTTTCAAAGCCAATAGACTCACGCGTATCCCCTAGAAACTCAGCGTGGTCAATATCAATACTTGTAACAATTGAGCAATCTGCATCCACAATGTTGACCGCATCAAGACGACCACCCATACCAACTTCCAAGATAACCGCATCCAAACACTCTTTT
This sequence comes from Polynucleobacter sphagniphilus, assembly GCF_029892205.1. Taxonomy (NCBI): domain Bacteria; kingdom Pseudomonadati; phylum Pseudomonadota; class Betaproteobacteria; order Burkholderiales; family Burkholderiaceae; genus Polynucleobacter; species Polynucleobacter sphagniphilus. Next base: position 763,133 of record NZ_JARXVX010000001.1, on the reverse strand, counting down.
GCAAACAAATGCATGATTGCAAGTGTTGTGAACTCAAAATAAGTTAGCGATGGGGGATTTTCTAAGCTAACACGCGCATGCTCAACCGCAGAAAAATGCTCCAATAAGAGTGCATCAGAGGCATCAGCACCATTGACACGGGCACGCTCATTAAATCTTAATAAATGGGGTGAGGTGTGGCAGCCAACGCGATAACCTGATGCAAGCAAAATACTCTCAATGTAAGCACACGTTGAGCCTTTGCCATTCGTTCCAGCAACGGTGATGACTGGGCAATCAAAACGTAAATCCAGAGCAGACTTGACCCGATTGATGCGGTCAAGACCCATATCAATACCCACAGGATGTGCTATTTCCAGGTGGCTAAGCCAAGCTTCTAAGCTACTGAAAATCACTGGATCAGATTGGGATGTACTCAAACGCTTTTAAGCAGCAGCGCCACCCGCTAAAGCGGGGTCAGGCAGTTGTTGAAGTAAGGCTAATAATTTTGCAATTTCAGAACGCATATGACGACGGTCGACAATCATATCGATGCCACCTTTTTGCATTAAAAATTCAGCCCGCTGAAAACCTTCAGGAAGTTTTTCTCGAACCGTTTGCTCAATGACGCGTGGACCGGCAAATCCAATCAAGGCCTTGGGCTCAGCAATGACAACATCACCCATGAACGCAAAGCTGGCTGAAATACCGCCCATCGTAGGATCAGTCAGGACACTAATGTAGGGCAAGCCTTTTTTCGACAATAAAGTTAGCATCGAATTCGTTTTCGCCATCTGAAATAGCGACAAGAGGCTTTCTTGCATGCGAGCGCCGCCCGTTGCTGTAACGCATATAAAGGCACATTTTTTATCGATGGCTGCCTGTACTCCTCGAGCAAAGCGCTCCCCTACTACTGAGCCCATCGATCCACCCATATATTGAAACTCAAAGCATGCAACCACAGCAGGAATCGACTCAATTTTTCCGCCCATCACGATCAATGCTTCAGTTTCACCTGAGGCATCATTTGCCTCCTTAATGCGATCGGGGTACTTTTTTGAATCTCGGAACTTCAAGGGATCAATTGGGTAAATGTCAGCACCAATTTCATATCGACCCTTGGGATCAAGCAGACTTTCTAAACGTTGGCGGGCGCCAATGCGCATATGATGACTACATTTTGGACAAACAGATAGGTTGGCCTCAATATCAGTGCTATAGAGGACTGTTTCGCAGCTTGGGCACTTTACCCACAAACCCTCCGGGACCGTCTTGCGATTAGCAGGATCGGTGTGCTGGATTTGCGGCGGCAGTAATTTATCTATCCAACTCATTTGTTTTCACTATTTTGGGCATTAGCTGTCTAAAGCAAAACGAATTTCTCGAATGAAGGCTTCAAGTGATTGTACCGCCTGACCAGGAGGGGCCTCTTCCAAAAGTCGAATAATGCGACTACCAATGACTACCGCATCGGCTGTTTTAGAGACAGCTTTTGCGCTTTGCGCATCGTTAATACCAAAACCCACTGCTATTGGAATATCCGTTTCCTGGCGAATTGTGGGAATGATGCTTGCAACGTCATGGGTATTCAGATGGGAAGCCCCTGTAACACCGCGCATGGAAACATAGTAGATATAACCCGAAGCAATTTTGGCAGCTTCTTTAATGCGTTCTGGTGATGAAGTGGGCGCCAATAGGAAGATGGGGTCTACACCAGCCATGCGCATTCTGGCTGCAAAATCAACGCACTCCTCTGGTGGGTAATCAACCACTAGAACTCCGTCCACACCCGCTGCTTTAGCCTCAGTTGCAAAACGTTCTGCGCCCATTTGCTCTACTGGATTGGCATAACCCATGAGAACAACCGGCGTTTCCAGATCTTGTTTGCGAAACTCCTTCACCATTTCAAGGCACTGGTGTAAGGTTACGCCTTGTGTAAGGGCTCTTTCGGATGATCTTTGAATCACAGGGCCATCGGCCATTGGATCAGAAAACGGCACGCCCAGTTCGATGACGTTAGAACCACCACGAACCAAGGCATGCATTAATTCAACAGTGAGTTTGGGATCGGGATCGCCCGCAGTAATAAAGGGAATCAAACCCTTTTTTCCGTTACGCTTGAGCTCTTTAAAAAGTGTAGAAATTTTTGACATAAGAGTGTTTGCTTATCCTTCAGATCCTGTCGCTTGAGCAACAGTATGCATATCTTTATCACCCCGTCCAGATAAGTTCACTAGGATGGTTTTATCTTTGCTCAGCGTAGGCGCCAATTTACAAGCGTAAGCAATTGCATGAGCCGATTCTAGTGCTGGGATGATTCCTTCAATTTGGCAACAGTCGTGAAACGCTTTCAGAGCCTCCTCATCCGTTACCGCCACATATTCTGCGCGACCCGAATCCTTTAACCACGCATGTTCAGGCCCAACTCCTGGGTAATCCATTCCAGCTGAGACTGAATGCGTTTCTGAGATCTGGCCATTCTCATCCTGAAGTAAGTAAGTACGATTTCCATGAAGTACACCTGGCTTACCAACACAGAGTGCTGCAGAATGAAGGCCGCTGTTCAGGCCATGGCCGGCGGCTTCAACGCCGATTAATCTCACTCCTGAGTGATCAATATAGGGATAGAAAATACCCATTGCGTTGGATCCACCACCCACACAGGCAAGCACAAAATCTGGCTGACGACCTGTTAGCTCTGGCATTTGTACCTTGCACTCTTCACCAATAACACTCTGAAAATCTCGCACCATCATCGGATATGGATGAGGGCCTGCTACGGTGCCGATAATGTAAAAAGTATTATCTACATTAGTCACCCAATCGCGCATTGCTTCGTTTAGCGCATCCTTCAGCGTTTTTGTACCAGATTCAACTGGCACAACTTTTGCACCTAACAGCTTCATGCGATAGACGTTCTGAGCTTGACGCGCTACATCCACTGAACCCTGGTAGACAGTACAGTCCAAACCAAAGCGAGCACAAATAGTAGCGGTTGCAACTCCGTGCTGACCTGCCCCTGTTTCAGCAATAATGCGAGGCTTACCCATGCGCTTGGCCAGCATTGCCTGCCCAATAACATTATTGATTTTATGTGCACCAGTGTGATTTAAATCTTCACGTTTGAGGTAAATCTGCGCACCACCCAACATATCGCTCCAACGCTTAGCGTGATAAACAGGAGATGGGCGTCCTACGAAGTGCTTCAGCTCGTAATGAAATTCTTCAATAAACTCTGGATCATTTTCGTATTTTGCATAAGCCCCTTTAAGCTCACTTAATGCATACATGAGCGTTTCTGAAACGAATACGCCGCCATAAGGACCGAAGTGCCCTCTTGCATCTGGCTTATCGTACATATCTACCTCTTAAGAATTGTTGGCTACAAATTATTAGATTGGTGTTTTTGCATCTGCGGCTCTGACAGCCTCGACAAACTGAGACATCAGAGCTGGATCTTTAACACCGCGGGTAATTTCTACACCACTAGAAACATCAACTGCGCAAGGATGTAGGCGAGAAATCGCCTCGCCCACGTTGTGCGCGTTCAATCCACCACTCAAAACGACCCGAGGCGCGTTTTCTTTTGCCCATGTTTGTGGAATTCCTTGCCAATCAAAAGGGACACCCCCTCCACCATAACCCTCTACCAGGGCATCAAGCAAAAAGGCATCTGCGTGACCATATTGTAGGGAAAAATCATCAAAAGCGAAGTCTTTTCCGACGCGAGCCGCCCTCATCCATGGATCCCCGGCAGCTAATTCTTCACACTGCGCTGGGGTTTCATCTCCATGAAACTGCCATAAAGTAATCGAGCAAGTGGCGCGTATAGCCTCAAATTGGTCTCTTGAGGCATTTACGACCAATCCCACAGCATCCACTCCAGTAGGCAATCGGGGTATTAAAGCAGCAGCTATATTGGGTGTTACCGCCCTCACGCTGGACGGATAAAAGACAAAACCCACAGCATCCACCCCGGCGGCAACGGCTGCATCAATATCTACAGGCGTTTTCAGACCGCAGATCTTGACACGTGTTCGATTTGGAGAATATGTAAGTAGGCCCATCTATCAATAATAGTGCTTTAGCAAAGCCTAGGCTTGAAGAATATCCCCAGGCAACCATGAATTAGCAAGGTAAGGCGTGGGAATCTCAAATTCAGGGGGGTATGCAATATTCAACAAGTAAAGGCCATCTGGTGCAAATGTGGGCGCTGCCTTGCTACGGTCTCTTGCTTGCAGAAGCTCTTGCATCCAAACGGCCTCTTGCTTACCTACGCCAATCATCAAAAAAGTGCCCACCAAGTTGCGCACCATATGATGCAGAAATGCATTTCCGCGAATACGGAAATAAAGCCATGGTTGTCTAGAGATGATTTCAATTGCGTAAATTGTTTTGATGGGAGTTTTACTTTGACACTCCGAAGATCTAAATGCACTGAAATCATGTTCGCCAATGATGTATTGTGCAGCTTCACGCATTGCATCAACATCAAACCAGCGATCGGGTGGCAGCATATAGTATGTAGCGCGAGTTGCCGCCATCGGCGAGCGGCAAGGACCTGCATGTAATGCATAAACATAAGTGCGCTCATATGCAGAAAATCGAGCGCTAAACTCCGCGTATACCGGCTTTGACCAATTGACCACAATAGAATCTGGCAAGAAGGAATTAATACCACGCACCCAGGACCAATTTTCTCGTTGAACATTGGTATCAAAGTGAACCACTTGCCCTAATGCATGAACCCCGGCATCAGTTCTTCCGGCGGTAATTACTCGAATGGGTTGATCCTTAATAGCTTGCTCACCAACAAATGCTGAAATTGCATCTTCCAATACATCTTGAACCGTGTTTCTCTGAACTTGAGATTGCCACCCAGAATATGAACTACCGTCGTATTGCAAGCCCAGGGCGATTCGCATAATTCGCTCTAGCTATTGCGCTGAGTTAATTCATTGAGTAGCGCTTGAGCATCGATAGCGATTACCGGATCAATTGTTGGAGCCATAACAATCACTTCTCCAAGAGACTTTTTTGCAGCCTCATAGTCTTCAATCGTGATGTAAGCACGTGCAAGATTTAATTTCACTCGCAAAGTATCGGCTAAAGGATTGATAGTTGACTTGGGCGGCGGCTTAGATAAATCAAGATCAATTCCAGCAAGCAAGGCTTTTGTCCTAAGAGGCACCTCTTGATGGATGGTGGCTTCAGATTTAGAACTTTTTACAGATGGTGGTGGGCTAAAAGTCTTTAACTCAGATTGGCGAGCATTGCGCGCTAGCAGCCACAGCAAAACAGTAGTTAGCGCCATCAATCCAATTGCCAATAAAGCTGGGCCAAAAACACCCAACTCAAAATGCGCGGCTTTACTATTAGCGCCCTTCTTCTTGTCAATTAATATTTGTAGGTCAGCAATATTTTTCTCTAGCTCTGCCACCTTCGCGCGAGTGTGCTCCAGTTCCTTTTCTTGTGCTACCAGCTCTTCTGTATAACGTTTTTGCTGATCATTACCCTCTGCGCTGGAACCTATTTTTAGCCTGTCTCTTGGGCTTGATTGAGGTATTTGTTCATGCGTGTCTCGAGTCTTGTTTTGACTATTTGGGCTTACTGAATGGGATGCTTGCCATTGCACATTAGCCTGAGCAACAAATTGCTGGGCTTCAGATGGGCTGATCGAACGCAATAAAGCTTGACTAGGTTTAACAAGCTCAGCACCAGCTGCCAGCTGGTTAATACTGCCGCTTGCAAAAGCATCAGGATTGGCTTTGTATAAGGCTAGTATGGTTTGGTCTAATGAAGCCCCCTCATATTGAGGCGCCATCTGGGCTGCTATTTCTGAAAGACTCTGTCCAGGACGAACAATCAGTTTCTGAGGGTCGCCAATCAATAAGGTGAAAGTTTTAGTCAAGCTTCCAGATGACCACTTGAGATTTACCAAAACATCAAGGAAAGGGTCATCACTAGGAGGTATTGGATTGACAGTTTCAATTAAGACTAGCAATTTTTCTTGAGTATTTCGATACACCATAGACTGTGCATTGAAATCCAGAACTTTGGATGAGATGCCTAAACGTTCATAAGCTTCTTTTGCAGGCATTGCTGCCTTCAAGCTATCGAGATCTTCCCCCTCATTTAAGCCAATGAGAATGGGAATTTCAACACGCAGTGGCTCCCCTGGGTGGGAGAGCAACTGCGGGGCACCCAATGACACTGCAGCAGCTAAATTAACCCAACCCAAACAGGCTAGGACAAATAAGCGCCTTATAGTCAATCCAAATAATTGCAATCTTAGCTTTCAAGCAAGATGCGAAGCATACGACGAAGCGGTTCAGCTGCACCCCAAAGTAATTGATCGCCAACTGTAAAGACTCCCAAATATTCAGGGCCCATTGATAGTTTATGCAAGCGTCCGATTGGTACAGTTAAGGTGCCACTGACGGCGGCTGGAGATAAATCACGTTCAGTTGCTTCGCGATCATTCGGCACTACCTTAACCCACTGATTGTCATTTGCAAGAATCGATTCAATTTCTTGCAAAGGAATGTCTTTTTTGAGTTTGACGGTGAGGCCTTGTGAGTGGCAGCGCATTGCACCAACACGCACACATAAGCCATCAATAGGAATACTGCCTGGTGATCTAAATGCTGGACGACCAAGAATCTTATTGAATTCAGCGCCGCCCTTCCACTCCTCTTTGGTCTGGCCATGCTCAACAGGAACATCAATCCATGGAATTAAACTACCAGCTAAGGCGGTATTGCGAAAATTCTTTTTAGGAAAATCATCCGAACGTAAAGTAGCAGTTACTTTGCGATCAATATCCAAAATCCATGATGACGGATCAGCCAATTCTGCAGCAACGCTATCGCGTAGTGCGCCCATTTGTAACAGAAGTTCACGCATATTTTGAGCGCCAGCACCCGAGGCGGCTTGGTAGGTCATTGCGCTAATCCATTCAACCAAATCAGCCTTAACCAAACCACCCATGGCTAACATCATCAGGCTCACTGTGCAATTACTGCCAATCCAGTTCTTGCCACCCGAAGCAAGGGCTTTATCAATTACCGGACGATTGACGGGATCCAAAATAAGAACCGCATCATCTTTCATGCGCAAAGCACTAGCAGCATCAATCCAGTGCCCATTCCAACCAGCCGCACGGAGCTTAGGGTATATGTCGTTGGTGTAGTCACCACCCTGACAGGTCAAAATAATGTCGCAACGACTCAAAGCCTTAATATCGTTTGCATCTTGCAAAGCGTTTTCAGCTTTGGTTACCTTTTGACCATTTAACAAGGGAACCTGACCACCCGCCTGGCTAGTACTGAAAAATATAGGCTCAATCAGATCGAAATCCTTCTCGGCCAACATTCTCTCCATGAGAACGCTACCAACCATACCGCGCCAACCAACTAAGCCTACTAAAGGTGTTTTTGAATTTGACATGAAGATCAACTATTAAATGATGACGAATTAAAAATATTAGATAAGGGCTGCTACAACCGCATCCCCCATTTGTACAGTTGTTACTTTTTGCGTGCCCTCTGTATAAATATCTGCTGTGCGCAAACCCTGGGATAAGACTTTTTGCACTGCACGCTCAACGCGATCGGCTTGCTCTGGCATACCTAAGGAATAACGCAACATCATGGCTGCGGACAAGATGGTAGCTAAAGGATTGGCTATGCCCTTGCCTGCAATATCAGGCGCAGAACCGTGACTTGGCTCATATAAGCCCTTGTTATTTTTATCTAAAGAGGCAGATGGAAGCATGCCAATCGAGCCAGTCAACATGGCTGCCTCGTCCGACAAAATATCGCCAAATAAATTACCCGTGACAACCACGTCAAATGCTTTAGGGGCCTTTACCAGCTGCATTGCGGCGTTATCTACATACATATGCGATAACTCGATATCCGGATACTCTTTTGCAATACGAATCATCACGTCACGCCATAATTGAGATGTTTCGAGCACATTAGCCTTATCAACGCTACAGACCTTTTTGTTGCGCTTTCGAGCCGCTTCGAATGCTACGCGTGCAATGCGCTCCACCTCTGGCTCGCTATAATGCATGGTGTCGAATCCCTCGCGCGTACCCTTGAAGAGTGGCAATTCAGAAGTACGAATTCCGCGGGGCTGACCAAAATAGATGTCACCATTGAGTTCTCGAATGATCAGAATATCAAGACCGCCCACAATCTCCGCTTTTAAACTTGAAGATGCGGTCAACTCTGGATAGCAAATGGCTGGTCTGAAATTGGCGAACAACTTAAGATGTTTACGCAAACCCAAAATAGCCTGTTCAGGTCGCAGTTCTCTAGCCAAGGCATCATATTTCCAGTCGCCCACAGCGCCAAATAAAATGGCATCTGCATTTTTAGCCAATTCAAGCGTTGCTGGCGGTAGTGGATGACCAGTAAGATCATAAGCAGCTCCACCCACTGGGGCTGACTCTAAATCAAACAGAGGACCTAAAGCCTGAAGTACTTTTACGGCTTCAGCAACGATTTCCGGGCCGATTCCATCGCCCGGGAGAACTGCAATTTTCATTTAAGGCCTTTAACTCTAAATTACGGCAATTGGGTAGCAAGCCAAGGCATCTTTAAGATGCGCTCGGCTTCATAAGCCTTAATTTTATCTGCATGTTGCAGGGTTAAGCCAATGTCATCGAGGCCATTGATGAGGCAATACTTTCTAAAAGGGGTTACATCAAAGCTATATGTACGGTTATCTGGAGCAATCACTTCTTGACGCTCTAAGTCAATGGTGAGCTGATAGCCACCAAATGCCATTGTTTCATTAAAAAGGTGGTCAACCTGTTGTTCCGTTAAAACAATAGGTAGTAAGCCATTCTTAAAGCAATTGTTGAAGAAAATATCAGCAAAGCTCGGGGCGATTATTACTCTAAAGCCATATTGGGATAACGCCCAAGGGGCGTGCTCACGAGAACTGCCACAACCAAAATTCTTACGAGCCAATAGTATTTGCGCACCCTTATAACGGGGCTGGTTCAGAGCAAAATCTGGATTTATAGGGCGATTTGAGCAATCTTGGCCTGGCTCACCATGATCAAGGTAGCGCCATTCATCAAATAAGTTTTGTCCAAAACCCGTCTTCTTAATGGATTTAAGAAATTGCTTGGGAATAATTGCATCCGTATCCACATTCTCGCGGTTAAGCGGCGCTACCAAGCCTTTAAAAACAGTAAATTTATCCATGAGAAATCGTTATTGAACTGGGGTTACAACAACATCCTTACCCTTAGTTTGGGTTTGGTTGTTATTTTGTGAAGAATTAGAGCCTCCCATAGATGTGCCGATATTCTGCATATCCTTACCCAGGCCCTCCATCATATTGCTGCAGGCCCCTAAGAATAGACCAAGAACTCCAACAATCAATAGTTTTTTAATCATGGTTAACGAGAAAACAAATCGCATTAGATAAGCCTTATGAAATCTTGCGAATATCGACAAAATGCCCTTCAATAGCTGCGGCTGCGGCCATTGCTGGGCTCACTAAATGAGTTCTTCCGCCATTGCCCTGACGCCCCTCAAAATTGCGATTTGAGGTTGAAGCACAACGCTCCCCAGGTTCTAGTCTGTCAGCATTCATAGCCAAACACATTGAGCAGCCAGGTTCACGCCATTCAAAACCAGCAGCCTTAAATACGCGATCTAGACCTTCACGTTCAGCTTGAGCCTTCACCAAGCCTGACCCAGGAACAACCATTGCCAACTTCACATTAGGGGCCACTCTCTTACCTAGACGATCAACTACTTTAGCGGCAGCACGAATATCTTCAATGCGGCTATTAGTACAAGAACCAATAAAAACCTTGTCTACAGAAATGGTCTCTAAGGGCATGTTCGGCTCTAACTTCATGTATTCCAAGGCACGCTCCATTGCTGAGCGTTTATTAGGGTCGCGCTCCTTTTCTGGGTCGGGAACTCGATCACTAATTGGCAGCACCATCTCTGGTGATGTACCCCAGGTAACCTGCGGGGCAATTTCCTCAGCGCGCAATTCGATCACTGAATCAAAATGAGCTCCTGGATCAGAATGCAGCGAGCGCCAATATTGGAGAGCATGACGCATGGCCTCACCCTTCGGTGAGTATGGGCGATCTTTAACATACTCAATAGTTGTCTCATCAACCGCAACCAAACCTGCGCGTGCGCCCGCTTCAATTGCCATATTACATATAGTCATGCGACCCTCCATTGAGAGATTGCGAATGGCTTCACCCGCAAACTCAATGGTGTATCCCGTTCCGCCGGCTGTGCCAATCTTTCCAATGACAGCTAAAACAATATCTTTTGCGGTTGATCCAGGCTGCAAACGACCATCGACCTTCACCAGCATATTTTTACTCTTTTTCATGAGTAAAGTTTGAGTCGCTAGAACATGCTCAACTTCAGATGTACCAATGCCAAATGCCAAGGCACCAAATGCTCCATGTGTACTGGTATGAGAATCTCCACAGACAACAGTCATACCCGGCAAAGTAGCGCCCTGCTCAGGCCCAATCACATGAACAATACCCTGACGAACATCATTCATCTTATATTGCGTAATTCCAAATGCATCACAATTCTGGTCCAAGGTATCGACTTGCAGCTTGGAAGTTGGATCAGTGATTCCTTGTGCACGATCAGTCGTTGGAACATTATGGTCTGAGACAGCTAAATTAGCAGAGATACGCCATACAGGTCTATTGGCCAAGTTCAAGCCCTCAAAAGCCTGGGGGCTAGTTACCTCATGCAAAAGTTGGCGGTCGATATAGATTGTGGCCGTGCCGTCATCCTCAGAATAGACGACATGGTCATCCCACAATTTGTCATAAAGCGTACGTAACATGAGTGCTTAAAAGCCTTATTTTCTAACAGTAATGTTTGGAACTTTACGTGATGTTTCACCAACATAAAGTTGACGTGGACGACCGATCTTATACTCGGGATCAGTGATCATCTCTTTCCATTGCGCAATCCAACCAACCGTTCTTGCCAAAGCAAAAATACAAGTAAACATTTCAGTTGGAATACCAAGAGCACGTTGCACGATACCTGAATAAAAATCCACATTTGGATACAGCTTACGGCTAACAAAATACTCGTCTTCCAAAGCAATCTTTTCCAAGGTCATTGCAAGCTTAAACAGAGGATCGTTTTCAAGACCCAACTCTGTTAGGACTTCATAACAGGTTTCACGCATCAATTTTGCGCGGGGGTCAAAGTTTTTATAAACACGGTGACCGAATCCCATCAAACGTACGCCGGAGTTTTTATCCTTTACTTGCGCAATGAATTCATGAATGCGCTCTACACCGCCATTCGCCTCAATGTCATTGAGCATTTGTAAACAAGCCTCATTCGCACCACCATGAGCAGGACCCCACAAACAGGCAATACCAGCAGAAATAGCTGCAAAAGGATTGGTACCAGAAGAGCCGCACAAGCGCACAGTTGAAGTTGAGGCATTTTGCTCGTGGTCTGCATGCAAGGTAAAGATGCGATCCAATGCGCGAACTAAAACAGGGTTTACTTTGTATTCCTCACACGGCGTTGCGAACATCATGCGCATGAAATTGGCAGTGTAAGACAAAGAATTATCAGGATAGATAAAAGGTTGTCCCACAGAGTATTTGTATGCCATTGCAACTAGAGTTGGCATCTTAGCAATCAAACGAATTTGAGCAATTTCACGAGCCATAGGCTCGCTATAGTCAATTTGATCATGATAAAAAGCAGCCATGCCACCGACTAAACCAGTTAATACAGCCATGGGGTGTGCATCACGGCGGAAGCCGCGCAGGAAAAATTGCATTTGCTCATGCACCATGGTGTGATGCATAACAAGATCTTCAAACTCTTTTTTCTCAGTTGCGTTTGGTAATTCACCATGGATCAGAAGAAAGCAAACCTCTAAGAAGTCGCAGTTATCAGCCAAATCCTCGATAGGGTAACCACGATAGAGCAACTCCCCTTTGTCGCCATCGATATAAGTGATTTTGCTATTGCAAGAGGCTGTAGATAAAAAGCCGGAATCGTAAGTGAACTTACCCGTCTGACCATAAAGCTTACGAATATCAATCACATCAGGACCCACTGTGCCTTTGTAGATAGGCAAGTCAATATCTGGGGTGCCATCCGAAAACGACAGTTTTGCCTTGATATCTGATTCGATCATTTCTAGTCCTTAGTCATTCAAATTTACGATTAACAAACCTTTTAATTACGCTTGTTTCCTGCTCACGCAGCGAAAGTCAGAATTACTTCTGCCTTAGCATGATTAAAATCTTTTTAAAGGGCTCAGACTGCAGCTCCTTTTCCAGTGTTGCCACTGAATCTTTTCTACCAATTAATAAATCCATCAGGTCGTTGTCATCCAGTGCCAAAAAATGACTAAGAACAACTCCATCTTCACTACTCAATTGACGCTCAAAGCGTTCAAAAAAACGCTGCAAAATCAGATCATTTTCAAGCAAACCTCTGCGGGCATCACTTTTTAGACGATATAACTCAGCATTACCGATTGTCATACAGCGCGACGAACCATTAACTCCTTGATCTTGCCAATAGCCTTTGTTGGATTTAAATGCTTAGGACATACATCTACGCAATTCATAATCGTATGGCAGCGGAACAAGCGATAAGGATCTTCCAAGTTATCCAAGCGCTGAGCTGTTTCTTCATCGCGGCTATCGGCAATAAAGCGATAAGCTTGAAGTAAACCAGCTGGGCCAACAAACTTGTCAGGGTTCCACCAGAAAGATGGGCACGAAGTCGAGCAAGATGCGCACAAGATGCACTCATACAAACCGTTTAACTCTTCACGCTCTTCAGGACTCTGGAGACGCTCCTTTTCAGGAGGTGGATTATCGTTTACCAAATAAGGCTTAATCGAAAGATATTGCTTAAAGAACAAAGTCATATCAACAATTAAGTCGCGCACAACAGGCAGACCTGGCAGTGGGCGAAGCGTAATTACCTTAGGCAAAGTCAACATATTGGTTAAGCAGGCCAAGCCGTTTTTACCGTTAATGTTCATTGCATCTGAACCGCATACACCTTCACGACAGGAACGACGATAAGAAATCGTTTCATCTTGCTTTTTCAATGAAATCAATGCATCTAACAACATGCGTTCACCAGTCAACTCAAGCTCATACCGCTGCATACGTGGTGCGGCATCGACATCTGGGTCGTAACGGTAAATTTCAAATATACGGATATCACTCATCATCTATCTCTTTTGCTTAGAAAGTACGTTCTTTAGGAGGGAAGGACTCGACAGTTAAAGGCTTGAGCACCACTGGCTTATAAGACAGCCTATTTCCTTCGCTATACCAAAGGGTATGCTTCATCCAATTCTCATCATCACGCTCTTGGTGATCGTCATGGGAGTGAGCGCCACGACTTTCCTTGCGAGCTGCAGCCGAAATCATCGTTGCGTTTGCAGTCTCAACCAAGTTAGCTACTTCAAGAGCCTCGATACGTGCGGTATTAAAAATCTCTGATTTATCTTTAAGCCACAAATTGTTTGCACGCTCAGTCAACTTCGCCATTTGACGAACACCTTCGTCCATCAACTCTTGGTTACGGAACACGCCAGCGTATTTCTGCATACACTTGCGGATATCGTTAGCAACGTCTTGAGCATATTCACCAGATGTGGAGTTATCTAACTTTGCGATACGCTCCAAAGTTTGCTCTCCGGCGTTTGCAGGTAGTGGCTTGAACTCGCGGTTCTTTAGATTCATACCAACGATGTGATTACCTGCAGCACGACCAAATACCAAGAGATCGAGCAGTGAGTTGGTGCCTAGGCGGTTAGCGCCGTGTACAGAAACACATGAGCATTCGCCAATTGCATATAAACCATTGACGATTTCATTGTGAATACCATTGGCAGGAACAACTACTTGACCATTAATGTTTGTAGGAATACCGCCCATCTGGTAGTGAATTGTTGGCACTACTGGAATCGGTTCTTTGGTCACGTCTACGTTTGCAAAGTTAATCCCAATTTCATAAACAGAAGGTAAGCGCTTCATGATCGTCTCGGCACCAATGTGCGTCAAATCAAGCACGACATAGTCACCGTTAGGGCCACAACCACGACCCTCTTTAATTTCTTGATCCATGCAGCGAGAAACGAAATCGCGCGGTGCTAAATCTTTATAGGTTGGCGCATAACGCTCCATGAAGCGCTCGCCATCCTTATTGCGCAAAATACCACCTTCTCCACGGCAGCCTTCAGTCAACAGCACACCCGCACCAGCAACGCCGGTTGGATGGAACTGCCAAAACTCCATATCTTCCAAAGGAATATTTGCGCGGGCAGCGAGGCCCATACCGTCGCCAGTATTAATAAACGCATTGGTTGAGGCATCCCATATACGGCCAGCACCGCCAGTAGCCAACATCACCACTTTGGCTTCCAAAATATAAACTTGACCTGTTTCCATTTCGAGAGCGGTTACCCCAACCACATCACCCTCATCATCACGGATCAAGTCAAGCGCCAACCACTCAACTAAGAAATTGGTTTTTGCGCGAACATTACGCTGATACAAGGTATGCAACATCGCATGGCCAGTACGGTCTGCCGCAGCGCAAGCACGTTGTACTGCTTTTTCACCATAATTTGCTGTGTGTCCACCAAATGGACGCTGATAAATCGTTCCATCAGGGTTACGGTCAAACGGCATACCAAAATGCTCTAATTCATAAACTACTTTTGGAGCCTCGCGACACATGAATTCAATCACGTCTTGGTCGCCAAGCCAATCTGAACCCTTGATGGTGTCATAAAAGTGATAGTGCCAATTGTCTTCGGTCATATTCCCCAATGAGGCGCCGATACCACCCTGCGCAGCTACTGTATGTGAACGGGTTGGGAATACCTTTGTCAGAACAGCAACATTCAGGCCGGCTTCTGCTAGCTGCAAAGAGGCGCGCATACCTGAACCACCAGCACCAACAATCACCGCATCAAAACGGCGACGTGGCAATGCTTTTTTAATAGCGGTCATCGAATTACACTTTCCACAAAATTTGAACGGCATAAGCCGCACAGGCTACGAGGTACAGAACAGTTAACACTTGAAGTGTTAAACGAATGCTCACAGGCTTGATGTAATCCATCCAAATATCACGCACACCAATCCATGCATGATAGAAAAGACTAAAAAGAGCCAAAAGCGTTAACAACTTCATGAATTGATTGCTAAATAAACTGGCCCAACCCTCATAAGTTGCGCTACCAGTAATGCAGTAATCAACTAACAAAACAATAGTGAAAACAACCATCACTACAGCAGTAATCCGCTGAATGATCCATTCTTTTAGGCCGTAGTGAGCACCAACTACTAGGCGTTTAGGTCCGATTTGATAAATTGGCATGAGAAATCCTTGTTATAGAAACGCTTAGTACAAGCCGAATAATTTGAGACCAACTGCAGCTGTCAAAGCTACACCTAATACGAATACAACTATCGCTGAGCGGTTTGATTCTGATTTTTCCACGCCAATTTCTAGGTCGAGCAGCAAGTAGCGAATACCAGCGCAGAAATGGTGTAAGAAACACCAGATCAAGCCAAGACAAATGATCTTTACCAAAATATGGTTAGTGATCGCTTGGAACTTCTGATAACTCAATTCGGAAGCCAGACTCTGATCCAAGAGATACAGGATAAAAGGAAGCATTAGGAACAAAACGGCGCCGCTGATGCGGTGTAGGATCGACACTTTTCCAGCCCAAGGCAGGCGGTAATGAATTAATTGGGCTAAACCAATGTTCCGGTAGACCGGTTTGGTGTTTTTTACTTCGTTCTGTGCATCAACCATGGGCAATCTCTATATTTAGGTGGAGGTTCAGTGTTACTTTGTTGTATTGCAACATATTCTACTGGGGAAACATTAAGCTCGCAGGGGTTTTTTAGGGTCTTTAATGGTTTTTACTAATGGCCGATCAATTCAATTTATTTACATAGTGCTGGTCGATAGTGTCATACCGAGCATAACGAATTTCTACTGGTTTATTCCCGTAGGTAAAAGCCACCCTCTCAACAGAAAGTAAGGGAGCGCCCTGGGCTACATGGAGGTGCGAGCCCAATATCGAGTCGGCAGCAATGGCTTTAATTTTCTCCTCAGCTCGCACCATATGGGTCGCATATTGACTCTCATAAAACGCGTACATGGGGCCGGGCCAGGTATTTAAGGCTTCTAGGTTCAGGCCGGCAAAGCGTGATTCCGGCAACCAAATCTCCTCGAATACAACTGGTTTACCTGCAAAAGTTTGGATGCGATCGATTTGTAAAACTGATTCACCCTGCTTTAACTTTAATAAGCGCGCAACGAAATCTGAGGCATCGATGCTCTTACAGGACAAAAATTGATTTTTGAGGTGGATTTTCTCTCCTGAATCAGGCTCCAATCTCAAAAAACGATATTGCCAATCATCCTCTTGATGGGTTGCCACGAAAGTGCCCTTACCCTGGCGCCTTACCAATAAATTTTCAGCCGCCAACTCATCAATTGCCTTGCGAACGGTGCCTTGGCTAACCGCATAACGCGTCGCCAGCTCAATTTCGCTCGGTATGGCTTCCCCAGGAAGCCATTCTGATGCCTGAAGGCTGGCCAATATCATGGACTTAATTTGCTGATAAAGCGGGCTAAATGAGGCAACTGGTAGCGCTATGTTTGACAAATTCACTCCAAGGGGCTTTTTATTGGATAAAATTCACTGTGATCAGTTGTCTTATATAAGACATATTGACAGTGTAATTCGAAAATCCATTCACATAAATGGATAATAGAAAAGTTTTCATTGATTAACCTCACTCTGGAGTTCTTAGTAATGGCAAAAGCCCCAATGCGCGTCGCTGTAACCGGTGCAGCCGGTCAAATCGGTTATTCCCTCCTTTTTCGCATCGCCAACGGTGATTTGCTCGGCAAAGATCAGCCCGTCATCCTTCAGTTACTAGAAATTCCAGATGAAAAAGCCCAAAAAGCCCTCGCAGGCGTGATGATGGAGCTGGAAGACTGTGCATTCCCATTGCTTGCCGGTATGACCGCTCATTCCGACCCAATGACCGCGTTTAAGGATATCGATGTGGCACTCTTAGTTGGTGCACGTCCACGCGGCCCAGGCATGGAGCGCAAAGATTTATTGTCTGCCAATGCGCAAATCTTTACCGCTCAAGGCAAAGCCCTGAATGCGGTTGCCAAACGTACTGTAAAAGTGTTGGTAGTTGGCAATCCTGCGAACACCAATGCGTACATTGCGATGAAATCAGCACCAGACATTCCTGCGAAAAACTTTACTGCGATGTTACGCTTAGATCACAATCGCGCACTCTCTCAGTTGGCAGGCAAATTGAACAAACCCGTTGCTGATATTGAAAAGTTAGTTGTTTGGGGAAACCATAGCCCCACTATGTATCCAGATTATCGCTTTGCAACAATCGATGGCAAATCAGTAAAAGATAGCATCAACGATGCCGCATGGAATAAAGATGTATTTATTCCTACTGTTGGTAAGCGTGGCGCAGCGATCATTGAAGCTCGCGGCCTTTCATCTGCAGCATCAGCTGCAAATGCTGCTATTGATCACATTCATGACTGGGTCCTAGGCACAAATGGTAAATGGGTCACGATGGGCATCCCATCTAAAGGCGAATACGGTATTCCAGCAGAAGTGATTTATGGCTTTCCCGTGATATGTGAAAACGGTGAATACAAAATGGTTGAAGGACTTGAGATTGACGAGTTCTCACGCGATCGCATGAACCATACTTTGAATGAATTACTTGAAGAGCAAGCTGGTGTTAAACACCTTCTTGCTTAAGAAAATTATTTTATGAAGAAAATTCTTCTGATCGTAGGTTTGTCCTTAGTCAATATTGTGGGTATTTCCAATGCCAATGCTAGCGATGAAGTTTTTACCTGGACATGTAGTGAAGGGCGTCAATTTAAAACCTCAGGAAGTGCTGAGTCAATTAAGTTAACTTGGGAGTCACGTACCTATGACTTAGACCGTCAAACCTCCCTGCCAGGAAGTTTGCGTTATAAGAACTCAAGTACAGGACATGATTTGGTAGTTTTAGGCAATAAAGCAATGCTCTTCAATATCAAAACTGGCACCCGCCTCGCTGATTTCTGTCAAACAGCAGAAATGAAAGCGGGCAAGTTACCGCATTTATTTGCAGATGCAGAACCTTTTAAGTAAGTTAAGCTGATTGAAATTAAAAAAGCCGAGGGATCCTCGGCTTTTTTTTCAATCTAAAGAGACCCATTTAATGAAATAAAGGTTGCTGTGTAGGCGCATCCTCAGGCAATTCAGCATGAACAGCCTCTCCCAATCGATCTGGAAATAACGGCGCTCCACAATCGTCACATAACTCAGGATCAAATAACATTGCGTGGCGAAACACATCTTCAATGCCAGCATCATGCAAGGCATCACAAATACGCTTGATTGGACTCTCATCATCTGACATGTCATTTAATGCATCATTCGCAACGCTTTCACGATCATATAAAGGCCAGATAACGCCGTAGACAATCTCTGGCGAACCTTTAAGACTAAAGGAGATGCGATATTCATCTACCTGCTCCTCACCGAAAGCCGCAACGACACAAGATAGTCCCGCTGGTAAAACGCCCAAAGTACTCTCAAGAAAATTCGCGGCAGCACGAATACTTAAAGGACGAACATATTTATCAGCTAATCGACAGTTTGTGAAATAGGCTTCCGGCAAAATTAATTCGAACTCACATCCAGGCAACAATGAAGACATCG
Organism: Polynucleobacter sphagniphilus; assembly: GCF_029892205.1. NCBI lineage: Bacteria > Pseudomonadati > Pseudomonadota > Betaproteobacteria > Burkholderiales > Burkholderiaceae > Polynucleobacter > Polynucleobacter sphagniphilus. The sequence continues at coordinate 744,344 of NZ_JARXVX010000001.1, read as the reverse complement.
TTTCAGCTAGCGCTGTTTGCCAGCTAATTAAGCTCACTCCACGCTCTTGCTTAATTGGTGGCTCTGATTGCCAGCGAAATATTGGGGATCCACTGGGTGCCGAAATTGCTGCAATGACGAAACGTGGATCAGCTAAAACTGCAATTGTTTCAGACATCTCTTTTAAATCAAGCTTAATATCTTCACCAGATATTGCAGCAGCAGCCAATGACTCAGTCAATAGGCGGGTTTGACAATGAGAATGAGGCATTTGATCAATGCTATACAACCAAGGAATGATAGCGAGCCGAGTATCGATTGAAGCAATTGAAGTTTGGAGAGCCATCGCGATAGCCTCAACCGCCTTTACTGGTAAGGGTCCTGACGGAATTTGATAGCGAGTATGCGCTACCACCGGTAAAGCAAGCAAAAGAACATCCCAAGATTGCCCATCCTTCTCCATGGTTAATGATTCAGCCAGAGTTTCAGCGATATCGGCAAGAACCTCAAATGCTTCGGTATTAATCCGAAAGGTTTGATCTAGAGCAGCATCAATCACATTTTGATTTTGGCTTTTTAGTAAGCGCATCAAGCGCGTGTTCAAGCGTGCCTCCCAAAATCGATCTTCAATCTGGCTGCCAGATGCAGCCAAAGAGATTGCGTCAGACACAATCTTATCGACCTCTGGCGAGCTACGTTGCGATGATTTAGTGCGATGAACTGCCATGATTATTTTCTCTCAGAGCGGCGAAAGACCGGTTTGCCGTCCTTAGATTCCGCTGCGCAATAGCGATAGCCATCTAAATTAAATTGGGTGATATCGGCCACATCCTTCAAACGATTTTCAACTACAAAACGTGCCATTAATCCCCGGGCCTTCTTTGCATAAAAAGAGATAATTTTGTACTTACCCGCCTTTTCATCTTGAAAAATGGGTGAAATTACAGGACAGGCTATACCCTTGAGATTAACAACCTTAAAGTATTCCTCGGATGCCAAATTCAATAATGCTGGTTTTTTTTGTGCAGCCAAAATCGTATTGAGAGATTTGGTTACGCTATCACTCCAAAACGCATATAGATCTTTACCTCGGATATTTTTAAAGCTAGTGCCCATTTCGAGCCTGTAAGGCTGCATTAAATCCAGTGGACGCAGAACACCATAAAGCCCAGAGAGAATTCGAATGTGCTCTTGAGCAAATTCAAGATCCTTTGTCATTAAAGATTGCACGTCAAAGCCATCATAAACATCGCCATTGAAAGCATAGATTGCGGGCTTGCTATTTTCTGCAGTGAATTTCTTTGACCAGTCACGATAGCGCCCCACATTTAAGACTGCTAGCTGATCTGAAATACCCATTAGCTCTGAAACTGCTTGAGGCGAGAGTTTCTTTAGATCGGCAATTAGCTTGGCCGAATCAGAGACAAAGTCTGGCAATGTCGCGGTTTTAAGCTCAACCGGTGTTTCATAATTTAGTGATTTAGCGGGTGAAAGAACGATCAACATGGCACAATTTAAGAATGTATATCCACCATTCTAGCGACAACTCATAAAAGCCGTAATAAATAGCCCATGAGCCTCACCACCCCCACATTTCCAAGTCGCCTACCCAATGTTGGCACCACCATATTTACAGTCATGTCTGCTTTAGCGGCAAAACATAGTGCAATTAACCTGGGGCAAGGATTTCCAGATTTTTCTTGTGATCCAGACCTGATTCAAATGGTCAATGATGCGATGCTGGCTAACCACAATCAGTATCCACCAATGATTGGTATTGAAGAATTACGCCAAGGTATAACCCAAAAGCTGGCAAATTTGCATGGACACCAATATCACCCCGACCATGAAATAACGATTACTGCAGGTGGCACACAAGCCATCCTCACTGCTGTGTTGTCATGTGTCAGCCCAGGAGATGAAGTCATTATTATCGAGCCAGCTTACGATAGCTATCGACCATCAATAGAGTTGGCAGGAGGTATTCCCGTAGCAATTTCTCTCGAGGTTCAGCGTGATGATTCTGGGTTTGTTCAGTCATATCAAATTCCTTGGGTAGATCTTGAAAATGCTATTAATACTAAAACGCGTTTATTGATCATCAATACGCCCAATAATCCAACCGGTATTGTCTGGACCAATTCTGATCTAGAGCGGCTCGCACACATTGTTAGAGACTCAAATGCGCTCATACTGAGTGATGAAGTTTATGAGCACATGGTTTTTGATGGCGCCAACCATTGCAGTATATCGTCCCACCCTGAATTAGTGGAGCGCAGTTTTGTTATCTCTAGTTTTGGCAAAACGTATCATGTCACTGGGTGGAAAGTCGGTTATGTTGCTGCACCTCAGGCGATGATGAGCGAGTTTCGTAAAGTGCATCAATTCAATGTATTTACAGTGAATTCCCCAATGCAATATGGAATTGCACGATATCTAAATAATCCAATGCATTACCTAGAGTTACCTAGATTCTATCAAGCAAAGCGCGATTTCTTTAGGCAAGGCCTCGCTGAAACTGAATTCAAATTATTGCCTACACCAGGCACCTATTTTCAGTGCGTGGATTACTCAGGTCTAAAAAATTGGCAATCAAATTTGAATGAGGAAGATTTTTGTATTTGGTTAACCACTGAAATTGGGGTTGCCGCCATACCCGTCTCTGCTTTTTATCAAGACAAGACAGAATCAAAAGTAATTCGTTTTTGTTTTGCGAAAAAAGAGAGTACCTTAAGTGAAGCCGTCAAACGATTACAGGGTATTTAAAAATAAATGAAACCACTAAAAAATAATTTAACTAAAGAGCCTATCAAGGTATATAGCTGGGCCACACCTAATGGTCATAAAGTACACATCATGCTGGAAGAGTGTGGCTACCAACTTGGGCGAGATTGGTTGGCCATACCCGTAGATATTGGGGCTGGCGATCAATTTAAACCTGAGTTTTTAGCATTTAGTCCCAACAATAAAATTCCAGCCATCATTGACCCCTATGGACCGGATGGCAAATTAATCAGTGTGTTTGAATCTGGGGCTATATTGCTCTATTTGGCAGCCAAAACTGGAAAATTTCTACCCAAAAGCACCAGGGGCAAGTTTGAGGTTTTGCAATGGCTCATGTTCCAGATGGGTGGATTGGGCCCCATGCTCGGTCAAAACCACCATTTCCGCCTCTATGCACCAGAAAAGATTGAGTACGCCATCAATCGCTACACAAATGAAGCAAAAAGAATTTATGGCGTACTTAACCAGCAACTGAAAGATAATAGGTACATAGCTGGTAAAACCTATTCAATTGCGGATATTGCCATTTTTCCATGGACTCGGAATTGGAAAAATCAAGGCATTGAGATAAACGATTACCCATATTTTAAGGAATGGTTTGAAAATGTCGGTGATCGTCCAGCTGTTAGGCGCGGTGTTGAGGTATTAGCTAGCCTTCGACAGCCATTGCATGATGCAAAAGCCAAAGAACTTTTATTTGGATTCAGTCAATCTCGGCAGGGGAAATAGTATGAAGATTCAATCAGTTGGAGTCATTGGCGCTGGCACCATGGGCAATGGCATTGCTCAGGTATGTGCAGCAGCAGGTCTTCAGGTAGTGATGCTTGACATCAATCAAGCTGCCGTCGATCGAGGCCTAGAGCAAATTGGTAACAGTTTGGATCGCTTGGTCAAGAAAGGTTCATTGACAAGCGAAGCCAAAGTGTCTTGCTTGAATTTAATTAAAGTCAGTACAGCATACCAAGATTTGAATGGTCTTGATTTAGTTATTGAAGCAGCCACTGAAAATCAAGCAATCAAAGAAAAAATCTTAAAGCAAGTGGATGAGATTGTGAGCAAAAATACAATCATTGCCACTAACACATCATCCCTTTCCATTACCAAGTTAGCCGCATTAGATTCACATCCAGAGCGATTTATTGGAATGCATTTTTTTAATCCTCCAGCATTGATGGCTTTAGTCGAAGTAATACGCGGCTTGCAGACCAGCGATCAAACCCATTTGGCAATTATTGAAATGGCAAGGTACATTGGCAAAGAACCCATCACTGTTAAAAATTCTCCTGGCTTCGTGGTCAATAGAATTTTATTGCCTATGATTAATGAGGCCTTTTTTGTCTTATCTGAAGGTCTAGCAAGTCCTGAAGATATTGATGCCGGTATGAAGCTAGGCTGCAACCAGCCCATTGGCCCCCTAGCATTAGCAGATCTCATCGGACTTGATACCTGCCTTGCAGTAATGGAGGTCTATTTTGGAAACTTTAGCGACTCAAAATATCGGCCCTGCCCACTCTTGCGTGAAATGGTTGCCGCAGGCTATCTCGGTCGCAAAACTGGTCGAGGTATTTACACCTACGATCACTAAAATCATCTTTTTAACCCTCTGCAGAAAATAATTTTGTGAATCCGTTACCGCCCCTCCTCCGCAATCTAGCTTACGCTGGAATTATTCCCTTTATTGCCCTGGCGTTGATGGTGCAACTTGCACCCACCCCAGTCAACTACCTTAGCGCCGAATCCCTTGCAGGCTATGGTGCTGTGATCACCTCCTTTTTAGGGGCTATCCATTGGGGCGCTAATTTACATACCCTTGGAAAAACACCGCCAAGCGATCGCTGGGAAAATCGCAATGCATGGATCTGGGGTATTATCCCAGCCTTAGTAGCGTGGGTCGCCTTACATGTATACATCCCAGTAGGATTGGTGATTCTTGCCTCGATGCTGTTGATTCAACGCAATATTGATGTCGATACTTATGCTTATTATTTTTCAAATGATGCAGCCCGCCTTGCATTTATTCAAATTAGAAAACGATTAACTTACACCGCTGTAGCATGTCTTCTATGGGCAGCTGTTGTTATCATTTTTATGCAGGCATAAATCATTGATGAACGGTCTGTTTGCCAGCAATCCCCCACCTCCTTTGGCAGAAGCATTACGCCCCAAAACAATTGCTGAAGTCATTGGCCAGTCGCATTTACTAGCGGACGGTAAACCACTCAATCTAACCTTTGCCTCTGGCAAGCCACACTCCATGATTTTATGGGGCCCTCCTGGTGTTGGAAAAACGACTTTGGCACGCTTATCGGCGAAGGCATTTGATCGCCAGTTCATTGCCATATCAGCTGTACTTGCTGGCGTGAAAGAAATTCGAGAGGCAATCGATCAGGCTCAGCAGAGTATGGCTGAACACGGGAAACAAACTATCTTATTTGTAGATGAAATCCATCGCTTTAATAAAAGCCAACAAGATGCTCTACTGCCACATGTAGAGTCTGGCCTGTTTACTTTTATTGGGGCTACTACTGAAAATCCATCCTTTGAGGTTAATTCCGCCCTTCTGTCCCGCGCACAAGTATATGTACTGAAATCTTTAAATCACGGTGAGCTACGACTGTTATTTACTAGAGCAAAACAATATGCGTTAACAGACATAGAGTTCGAGGATGCTGCCATTGAAACACTTATTTCACATGCTGATGGAGATGCGCGTCGCCTTCTAAATCTGCTTGAGCAAATCCGCAATGCGATTTTAGGATCCAATAGTATTGCCAAAAAAGTGGATCATGCATTTATTGAAAATGCCATAAGCATTCAAGCACGCCGTTTTGATAAAGGTGGTGATCATTTTTATGATCAAATATCTGCGCTTCATAAATCAGTACGCGGATCAAACCCGGATGCTGCCCTGTATTGGCTATGCCGTATGCTAGACGGCGGCGCCGACCCCAGATATCTAGCGAGAAGAATTATTCGCATGGCCTGGGAAGATATTGGCCTGGCTGACCCACGGGCAATTCAATTGGCAAATGATGCCGCACAGACTTATGAACGTTTGGGTTCACCAGAGGGTGAGCTCTCTTTAGGCCAGGCTGTTATTTATCTTGCTGTAGCCGCAAAGAGTAATGCTAGTTATAAGGCCTATAACGCTGCACGAGCCTATGTTGCAAACGATCAAAGTCAAACTGTACCCACTCATCTGCGCAATGCGCCAACTAAACTCCTGAAAGAACTAGGGCATGGTAAAGAATATCGCTATGCACATGATGAGCCTCATGCTTATGCTGCTGGTGAAACTTACCTTCCTGAAGGTATGAAGGAGCCTAATTGGTATGAACCCGTCGATCGAGGCCTAGAGAGTCAAATTTCAGAGAAAATGGCCTTCTTAAGAAAATTAGATGAGGAGTCAAAAAAGAAATGAAAGATAAAAAATTAGCTCATTTTTACTATGACATTATTTCCCCGTTTGCCTATTTCTATGTAAAGGAACGGCACCTATTAGAAGAAGATTTAATAATCAAGCCAGTTCCAGTTTTGCTTGGTGGCTTATTACGATCAACTGAAAATAAAGGTCCAGCAGAAATTCCTGCAAAGCGCCTACACCTTTATAAATACTGCGTATGGTTAGCGCATAAATTAAATATACCTTTTCAATTTCCACAACATCATCCATTCATGACCGTTGCAGCCCAACGTCTTCTCGTTCAAGAACATGCTGATTGGGAAATGGTTGAAAAAGCATTCGATTTCATATGGGTGCAAGGCAAAGATCCCAACTTATCCTGGGCAGAATTTTGCGAACACCTTGGACTATCCGGCTTAACATCTATGCCTGATAACCTAGAAGTTAAAGCGCAATTAATATCAAATACAGAAGAGGCTAAAAAGGAGGGTGCATTTGGTGTGCCGTCTTTAGTTGTTGATGGCCAATGCTTCTGGGGTGTTGATACGATTGCTTGGACCTTGGATTATTTGCACTCTCCAGGTATGTTTTCGGAGGCCCACTACCTTCAAGCCATTAATGTGCCCAATGGGCTGACTAGGGCTTAGACTCTTTTATTACATCCATTAATCCAAAGGAAATAACATGCGTAAATTATTAGTTAGTATTTTCATCATAGCAAGTTGCCTGTTCAGTAGCTTTGCTTTTGCTGGCCCAAAAGTTGAGTTCAAAACCAGTATGGGAAATTTTGTAGTAGAGCTTGATCCTGAATTAGCGCCCAAAACAAGCGCCAATTTCCTGGATTATGTAAAAAGTGGTTTTTATAACGGGACGATCTTTCATCGCGTCATCGATGGCTTCATGATTCAAGGCGGTGGATTCACGGCTGATTTGACTCAAAAGAAAACCAATGATCCCGTTGTTTCTGAGGCTCAAAATGGTTTAAAAAATCAGAAATACACCATTGCAATGGCAAGAACGGCTGCAATTAATTCTGCAACTTCTCAGTTTTTTATTAATACTACTGATAACTTTAATTTAGATTACCCAAGAGGTGGCGGTTACACTGTTTTTGGCAAAGTGATTTCGGGTACCCAAACCATTGATGCGATTCGCAAGGTTCCAACAATGTCGACGCCCGCACCACGTGGCGGCCGCTTAGATGATGTACCCACTACACCGGTAGTCATTGAATCAGCCACCATCTTGAAATAAAACATCTCCAAATCGAATAAGATGGCTCTGACGATTTTGCTCGATGATGCGGATAGCACCATCAACCATCCTACGAGCCGTCTTTATGAAAATCCCCTGTCTTCATGGGTGATAAATTGCCAACAAGACCCGCTAAAAACTGATGCAGCAATTAAGCAATGCTTGGCTGAAATCTCCTCATCCCGAGATCGGGGTGAATACATCATCACCGCATTTACTTATGAATTGGGTAATCATTTCAAGGGATTATCAGCCAAGCGCTCTTATCAACCATTAATTCAAGCTTGGGCTTTTAAGGAATACATAAAGCTAAGCAAAATTGAGGTAGATGCATGGCTAGAGGCACGTTTTATAAATCTGGATGAGCACGCCCAAGTTGCCGGCTTGAGTCATGTTCATAACAGCCTCTCATTTGAACAATTTGAGAGTGACATTGAACGCATCTTAGATTATTTGCGCGCTGGTGATTCCTATCAAATAAATCACACTTATCGCATCCATGCGCACGCTTTTGGATCGCCGATAGCCCTTTACCGGCGTTTAAGGGAGCGCCAGCCAGTGCGATTTAGCGCATATATTGAAAATGACAATCAATATATTCTTTCACTCTCCCCAGAGTTGTTCATTCAAAAGGAAGGTGAAACGATAAGAGCGATGCCGATGAAAGGCACGGCAAACGCCTTACTACAACCACTTGAGCATTTATCTGCTGATTTAAAAAATCAAACTGAGAATGTCATGATTGTTGATTTGCTAAGGAATGACCTTAGTCAATTAGCCCAAGCAAATGGAATATCGGTAACCAGCCTCTTTGATGTTCGGCGTCACGGCGATGTATTGCAGATGACATCAACCATCGAGGCTATTACAAAACCCAATCTATCCCTCCAGGAAATACTAGAAGCAGTATTTCCATGTGGTTCGGTGACGGGTGCCCCAAAAAAACGTAGTATGGAAATCATCAATGAATTGGAAAGCGAAAGACGGGGCTACTACTGCGGCGCTCTGGGATGGATGGATCCAAATGGTGATTTGGCATTCAGTGTTCCGATCCGGACAATCGAAATGGAGCATCAACCACAATCCAATTCAAGTGATTTAATTATGGGGGTGGGTGCTGGTATCACCATAGAATCAAACCCCGTAAATGAATGGGAAGAATGTCGAATTAAATCTTCATTCTTAGTTGATCTTCCAAGCCCCACAGGAATCTTTGAGACCATTTTAGTTACTAGCGGTCTAGTTCAAGCTTTAGAGTGTCATTTAGATCGGATGGCGCGTTCAGCAGAATATTTAAATATCCCCTTTGATCTGATCAAGGCCAAAGGTCTTATTTCAAGCGTCATCAGCTCCTTAGATACCTCCAATCAATATCGCATTCGTTTAGACCTATCACCAGATGGGCAGCAAACAATTAGCAAAGGCCTATTGGCACAACTGCCTACTAAGGTTGCAATCTTTTGGGCTAAAAATATCTTGAAAAATCCTTTATCTGCCATTGTCCAGTCTCAAAATCCCCTCCTTAGGCACAAAATTAGTCACAGAAAAATTTATGATGAGGCATGGTCTGCAGCAGAAGTACATGGCGGATTTGATGCCTTATTTACCAATGAACTCGGCTTTGTCACCGAAGGGGGCCGAAGTAGTATTTTTATTAAATTAGCCGATCAGAATGAATGGATAACACCCCCTATTGGTGCCGGGGTTTTGCCTGGAGCGATGCGATCAAGGATACTAAGTGATCCCAGGTGGAATGCAAAAGAAGCAAACTTTACCCCCGAAGATGTTTTATCGGCAGATGCGATTATGTTAACCAATTCTCTGCGCGGTGCATTAACTGCATACATAAAATAAGGATCCAATGAAATACTGCTCTGATTGCGCAGCCCCTCTCTCACTTAAAGTGCCAACGGATGACACTAGGCTACGTCATGTTTGCGATTCATGCGGCAGCATTCACTACCAAAACCCGCGTAACGTTGTTGGCAGCATTTCGGTGTATGGCGATAAAGTCTTGCTATGCAAACGAGCCATAGAGCCCCGTTTGGGTTATTGGACTTTACCAGCAGGGTTTATGGAGCTAGGTGAAAGCACTTCGGCCGGTGCCGCAAGAGAAACGATGGAAGAAGCGGGGGCAGTTGTTGAGATGGGTCCACTGTTCTCCCTTCTTAATGTACCGCACGCCGAACAAGTTCATCTTTTTTATTTGGCTCAGATGATTAATCCTGATTTTTGTGCAGGTGAAGAGAGTCTAGAGGTGGCATTATTTAGTGAAAATGAAATTCCCTGGGATCAATTGGCCTTCCCGACGGTGAAACAAACACTGATATGGTTTTTCGAAGATCGAGCTAAGGGCTTATTCAATGATTCATCACCGATTGCCTTAAGAACCCGTGATATCGACCCGAGCGAGAGGATTTAATTGCCTGCTTCTCTATGAGTAATATTTCCTGGCTAGGCGCTAAAGATCCTTTTCCAAATCCACTGGTGGTGGCAGACCCCGATTCCAGTGTGCCAGGTTTAATTGCCGTTAGCCAACAGATATACCCAGGTCAGCTTGAATCGGCTTATAAATTGGGGATATTCCCTTGGTATTCTGATAACCAACCGGTTTTATGGTGGTCGCCTGACCCAAGGATGGTGCTCAAAGCAAGTGCCTTTAAATGCTCCTCCTCCCTACAAAAAACGATCAATCAATTTCTGGATGATCAAAACAAGCAGATAGTGTTAGATCAGGATTTTGGTGCTGTCTTACGTGCCTGCGCGACGATTGAGCGCAAACATCAAGATGGAACATGGATTACACATGAAATTGCGAGCGCTTATGAAGCTCTTTTTCAAGGGGGGCATGCCCATAGCATCGCCGTAGTTGAAAATGGCGCCCTGATTGGCGGTCTATATTGCGTTTCATTTGGGGAGATGGTCTTCGGGGAGTCGATGTTTAGCCGCAAACCGAATGCCTCCAAAATAGCGTTGGCTGCTCTTTGTGCCTGGTGCATTCGCAATCAAATTGAATGGATTGATTGCCAACAAGAAACAGAACACCTCAAGTCACTTGGAGCAAGGCCAATTTCTCGTCGACAGTTTCTTGAGCATGTGCAGTTTGCAGTAAATCAAACTAATATAACGAGAACATGGAATTTCAATAAAGATATCCTCCGATTCTGGCTATGACGAAGTTAAAAGAACTCCCTCTTACTGCGCTCCAGTTTTATGCAACGGCACCCTATCCTTGCAGCTATCTGCCTGGCAAGGAAGCCCGATCCCAAGTTGCAACACCCTCACACCTTATTCACGAGGCTATTTACAGTGAACTAGTCAATGCAGGTTTCCGGCGCAGCGGACTGCATACATATAGACCCTACTGTGATGCCTGTAAGGAATGTATATCTACTCGTATCGCGGTTGATCAATTCAAACCAAATCGCACTCAAAGACGCACCACTAAAAAACATAGCGGTTTAGAAGTGCGCACTCTAAATCTCGGTTTCCAAGAAGAACACTATCAGCTATACCATCGCTACCAGCAACAGCGTCATAGCGGCAGCGAGATGGATAGTGGTGATCGGGATCAATATATTCAGTTCTTATTGCAAAGCAGAGTCAATTCTCGCTTAATAGAATTTCGAGATGGTCCACTCGACGCCCATCCCGGTCGCTTACGCATGATCAGCATGATAGACATATTAGAGCAAGGCATTTCTTCTGTTTACACTTTTTATGATGCTAGCGAGCAATCGACAAGCCTAGGTAGCTACAGCATCCTTTGGCAAATTGAGCAAGCCAAACTACTGAAGTTGCCCTACATTTACCTCGGCTATTACATTAAAAATAGCGGCAAAATGGCCTATAAAATCAATTACCAGCCAATTGAGGGGCTGATCAATGATCATTGGCAAGCACTAGCTCGTTCATAATATCGTTCATGAATAGTTACTCTCTTTTGCGTCCCCTGCTTTTTTGCCTTGATCCAGAGCAAGCCCACAATCTTGCTTTAAGCAGCTTGGATAAAGCTGAACAACTCGGTCTTCTATCAAGCCTTTTTCCTAAGCCTAAATCAGACCCAAGCCATTTTGCTGGTATTGAATTCCCAAATCCGGTTGGCTTGGCGGCAGGATTAGATAAAGACGGTAAACACATCGACGCGCTAGCCGCACTTGGGTTTGGCTTTCTAGAAATAGGTACTGTTACACCGCTTCCACAACCGGGAAACCCGAAGCCGCGTATGTTTCGACTTCCGCAGGCTCAAGCAATCATTAATCGGATGGGTTTTAATAATGATGGAGTGACTGCATGCGTTGAACGCGTTCGCCAATCTCGATACTGGCAAGAAGGCGGAGTTTTAGGTTTGAATATAGGCAAGAATGCAAGCACCCCAATTGAAAATGCTGCTTCAGATTATGTCAAAGCAATGGATGCTGTTTATGAAATCGCATCCTATATCACCGTCAATATCTCCTCTCCTAATACCCAAAATCTGCGTGCGCTTCAGGGCGAAGAGATGCTGCGCGCCCTTCTCGGATCAATCGATATCGCGAGAGATCGACTTTGCGATCGCTTTGGTGTGCGTAAGCCGCTTTTCTTAAAAATTGCACCAGATTTGGAACAAGCCGACATTCATTTAATTGCAGATCTACTGCTTGAATTTGGCATTGACGCCATCATCGCAACTAATACAACAGTTGCACGTGAATCTGTAAGGCACCTGAAATATGGCAAAGAGACTGGCGGCCTTTCTGGCACTCCAGTAAAAAACACCTCCAATCAGGTCATTCATGCCTTAAGGTCTAAATTAGGCGATGCACTGCCAATCATTGGGGTTGGCGGCATCCTGTCTGGGGCTGATGCAAAAGAAAAGATTGCAGCTGGGGCAAGTCTCATTCAGCTCTACAGTGGACTGATTTACAAGGGTCCCGAGTTGATTGAAGAGTGTGTTACTGCTTTGAGGCACTAAAAACACCTGTTTTTGCTGTTTTGAAATTGAATTTCATAATATGCAATGCCCAAAAGATTGGATACAATCATTAATATGAGTACCCCGAAGCCAAGCAAATCTATTAAAGCCAGTGGTGAAGCAGGAAAAACTGCTATCCAGGTTGTTGAGCGCATGATGAATTTAGTGGATGCCTTGGCCGAACAAGAAGACTCAAGCAGCCTCAAGCTTCTTGCTGAAAAAACCCATCTACACGCTTCAACAGCGCACCGCATTCTGAATGATTTAGTCGCCTGCAGAATGGTTGAAAGAGGCGATGGTGGTACATATCGATTGGGTCTTAAATTGCTTGAATTAGGCAATTTAGTAAAGGCACGTTTATCCGTTCGTGATGCAGCTCAATCCCCGATGCGCGCTCTACATAAGCTCACTGGTGAAACGATTAATTTATCAGTTCGCCAAGGAGATGAAATTGTGTATGTTGATCGTGCGTATAGCGAGCGATCAGGCATGCAAGTGGTTCGAGCGATAGGTGGACGCGCTCCTTTGCACCTAACTTCGGTTGGTAAACTTTTTCTCGCTAGCGACGATCCAAGTCAAGTCCGCGCTTACGTTACTCGCACAGGACTCTCAGGACATACGCGCAATAGCATTACCGAGTTATCAAAACTGGAAGATGAATTAAATCAAGTGCGCCGACTTGGCAATGCACAAGATAATGAAGAGCTTGAGCTTGGCGTTAGTTGCGTAGCTGCAGCCATCCTTGATGACACTGGCAAATTAGTTGCTGGGTTGTCCTTGAGTGCACCAACCGATCGAATACAAGCTGATTGGATTAAATCACTGCAAGATACAGCCTTACAAATTTCTAAAGGAATGGGTTACAAACCAAAAAGCGCAAACCCATCCTCCTAGGATTTACATTAAACGACGGATAGGTTGAGCACCTGAGGGCATACGTTCATACCAATCTCGCACTCTTACTGCGTCAGCGAATCGGGACTGAGTTCCAACTGAATCTAAGAACACGAGCAGTAAAGGGGTGTTATTAATTCTGGCCTGCATGACCAAGCAACGCCCTGCCGCATTAATGAAGCCCGTCTTTTGTAATCCAATGTCCATATCCCCAGCACGAACCAAACGATTTGTGTTGAGGAATTTTTGGGGGCGATTAGCAATCATCATGGTCATGTCGGGCCAAGTTGAAAACTCGCGAATAATCTTGTACTGATAGGCGGCATTGAGCATACGAGTTAAATCTTCAGCAGAAGCAACGTTCTCACTAGTTAACCCAGTAGGATCTTCAAAGTGCGTATGCTCCATCCCAAGCTCTTTGGCCTTGTGATTCATAGCAACAATAAATGCTGGCAGACCACCAGGATAGTTTCGGGCCAAGGTGTATGCGGCTCTATTTTCAGAAGACATCAAAGCAAGATGTAAGGCATCCTCCCGAGTCAATATAGTTCCCTCTGCCAAGCGGGAATGTTTGTAGATATGAGCATCTTCGGCATTAATTACCAAAGCTTCATCCATAGGTAACTTTGCATCAAGCATTACCATCGCCGTCATCAACTTAGAAATGGATGCAATAGGCAGGCTGACGGAAGGATTTTTTTCGTAATAAACGTCTTTAGTGTCTTGATTTACCACCAAGACAACGGTGGACTTTAAGTTAAGTTGATCATGTTGATTACGTAAACCCAAAGCCGTTGCCAAGGATGGCATTGCTGGCACAACTGGCTCCATGGAACGAGTAACTGCCACACGCACTCGCTTTGGTCGTTTTGGAGCCTTCGCTGTTTTGGTGGCCGTCTTTGTTGCTGCCTGCGATTTACTTTTGACCTGCTGATCGCTGTTGGCTGCAAGCGCAGGATTGCAAAAGACGGTTACGGCTACTAAGGCACAGGTAGTGGCTGAAAGCCAAAAACGATTTAAATACATCCAAGCATACCTTCCAAAACTTTCAACATACGAGATGATAATTAATTTTCCTCATTTGAGGAGGGATAATCGCTTACGAGCGATAAATTTATTCTGGAATGGTTGCTAAAGCATTCGATTGCCGCGCATTCACCAAAACAACTCCAGTCATGGTTAGACCCAATCCAATCCCCATCATCAAGGTAAATGGTTCATTAAAAAAAATCCAGGCCATCACAGCCGTAGTTGGCGGAGTCAAATATAGCAAGCTCGTTACCTTAGTTGCTGCACCCTTACGAATCATCATAAAGAGCAAACTAATCGAGCCAATCGAGAGCGGGAAAATAGCCCAAAGCAATGCTGTAATCACTGGCACATTCCAAATCATGACACCAGACTCAAAAAAATACATACAGGCAAAGCATACTACCGCTGATACCCCAAATTGGATGGAAGATCCCGCTCTGAGATCAAATACTGGGCAGAACTTCTTTTGATATAAAGTCCCAAAAGTAATGGACAGTAATGCACCAAATGCAAGGACATAGCTTGCAAAGGGTATGTGGGCAAAGCCTAATTTTTCAGCCACTACCAATGCAACACCCATAAATCCGAAACCTAGACCGAGCCACTGCCTCGGCGTTACCTTTTCTGAAACCCAAGCCGCAAACCAAGCGGTCAATATGGGCTGCAGGCCCACAATAATGGCAACTAAACCCGCTGTCATTCCAAGACGGACCGCCCACCAAACGCCAATGAGATAACCAAATTGAAGCATGAGCCCTGCAATGGCAATATGCTTAATTTGAGAGCGCGTAGGCCAATTGATTTTCCAGACCAAACTAAATGCGATCATGGCCATGATGACCCCAGTAAAACGCCAAAATAGAAATGTCGCCGGCTCGACATAGGGCATCGCCAGACGCGCAATGATGAATCCAGTGCTCCATATGAGAACAAATAATGGCGCTATTACATTGTCTAGCTTTAATTTCATGAGTAAATTACTGGAATAATGGTTTGTGCAGGGGTAATTTTAGGCTCTTTTCAACCACGAGGCTTTTATGTGTCTATGGCATCAACTATATTGTTGCAATGCGTCAATCTCAATCCGCTCAACTCCCAATTGAATTAATCACCATAAAGGATCATAGTAGGATGAATTAACCACCCTATTGAAAAATATGCCAATGAACTTAACTCCAGAGCAAATTGCGGCGGCACAAAAGGCAAATTTAGAGACATTGAGCGGCTTAACCAATCAAGCCTTGCAAAGCATTGAAAAGTTGGTTGAGCTCAATATGCATATTGCAAAACAAAGTCTGAGCGATAGTATGAGCAGCGCAAAGAAAGCACTTGAAATTAAAGATATTCAGCAGCTATTGGCAAATCAAGCTGAAACAGTGCAACCCATGGCTGAAAAAATCATGGCCTACAGTAGGCATCTATATAAATTAGCCCATGAAACTCAGGCCAATTTTACAAAGTCTGCTGAAAAAGAATTACATGATGGGCAGAAAAAAATGAATGCGCTAGTAGAAGACTGGACCAAGAATGCACCAGCTGGATCTGATGCAGCAGTGTTAGCAATGAAGCAGGCAATCGCTTCAGCCACCAAGGTCTACGAAACTAGTCAGAAATCAGTAACACATGCGATTAATATTGCACAAACGAATTTAAATAGCACGGCTGAAACCGCACTCAAGTCCGTCTCCGCTTTTGATAAATCGACTAAGAAAAAATAAGCAATCGATCATAGATCGCCTCCTTGAGAAGGAGCAGGACTTTTTTGTTTAAAAATAAGCTCTAAGACCCTGCCGTTAGCCTCCTTTGAGCGAATGCGGCCTGGCAACCAATCCAAATCCTTCGCCAACCAAAAATCGATCTGTCTTTTATAAGGATCGTTTTCTCGTGCAATCAAAGCATAATGCCTAATCTTGCTGAGCCCTAGAGTGGGCACATCTTCTGAAATGACCTCGCCATAACTTTTAAATTGCCATAACTCTAAGGAGTTGTAATCTACCACCGGAACGGATCGAACACTCTCAGGTTCATCTATTTTGTCACTACCATTTAATAGTGATGCAAATTGAAACATCAAACTAAACCGGTCTTGGGTTCCTGGTAAAAGATCTGGAGTATGGTCCGGCTTTTCGGAAAAATACATCTTTCCAGCACCAAGCCCGTCCCTATCAAAGCGTGAAAACCGGGGTGCATTTGAGCCCCTTTGCGACCAGTAAATAGCAGGAGCCAAACCATAAGAATCTACCGTACCACGTGATTCAAATACAAAAGGCCCGACAAATGCATAAGGAATGTTAATGGACAAGTGGTAGTTATTGCCATCTACAAACCAGCGGAGCTCACCCCGTTGATACAGCTGACCGTCAACATAGGCATCAAAATAAAATATACCAGGCTCAGGCAAACGAAATGCCTGACCTTTCTGATTAGTTGAGTCACCCTGCTCTAACAGATCCTCACCGAGGATATTGCTAGGCAAGCCAATTTGAGAAGTGTTTGAGGAAACACGCTTTGCTGCATGTCTAGACATTTTGATTTTTGTAGGTGGCTCGACCTTGAGCTCCGCTTTTAAAACGCCATCTTCAGTTGGTTCCGTGTAGATTATTTGATAAAAAGGGAGGCCGAAAAAAAGAAGGAAATGCCCCAATAGAGAGAGCATCAAGGCACAGCAGAATACCCAAAAAGGGGAGTATCGTTTCAAAGCATTAGTTACTGATAAAACGCATCACTTGAGGTAAATACTCAGAATACTCAGAAATACCATGATCACTGCCCTCAAGTACCAATTGCTGCGCACCAGAATAAAAATCAACCATTTCTTTCCAATCCAGCAACTCATCACCCTTAGCAGCAATCAAAAAATAGTTCTCTGGCCGCGTTAAACGCTCAACCTGTAATGCGCATAACTCATCAATGTATTCAGGGCGAAAATCAAATGGCTCGTCACTATCATAGGCAGTCATCACCCCGACATGAGGCGCTAGCTCACGAGGCGCCCTCACAGCAGGATTTAGAGTGACCGCCTTACATTGATAACGTTCGGCTAAATAATTAGCATAAAAACCGCCCAAAGAAGACCCAATCACAATCAACCGGTCGACTGGATTGGCTTGAATATACTCAATCACCATATCCATACTTTGTTTAGGCGATGCAAGTAGTTGTGGGCAATACCAATGAATTGGATCACTCATTGTTGAATGGGCTTTGATAGCCTCTTTCGTTTTTACGGCCTTACTAGAGTTTGGTGAGGAACGAAAGCCATGCAAGTAAACAACCAAGGTTGAAGCCATTTCATAAAACCTTATTTATAGATGTTTGGCGATCCAAGACAGACCGTCATCAGTATTGGTCAGAGGCTTATATTCGCAACCCACCCATCCCTCATAAGGAAGACGGTCCAGAAATTCAAATAGGAAATCATAGTTAATTTCACCCGTCCCAGGCTCATGACGACCAGGGGAATCGGCGAGTTGAATATGTCCAATTCTTGTTAGATTCTTTTCAATAGTATTCGCTATCTCACCCTCCATCCGTTGGGCGTGATAGATATCATATTGAAGATAGGCATTATCAGCACCTACCTCCTTGAGAATATCAATGCCCTGTTGAGTTTTGGATAGGTAAAAATGAGGAATGTCGAATGTATTAATGGGTTCGATTAATAGTTTTAAATCCGCTTTCTTTAACTCAGCTGCAGCGTATTTCAAATTATCTAAAAAAGTGCTGCGCAAGAGTTCTGGGCTAACGTTTGCTGGAGCGATACCCGCCAAACAATTGAGTTGTGGAACCTCTAATACCTTGGCATATTCAATCGCCTTAGAAACTCCCTGCCGGAATTCCTCAACTCGATCAGGCAGGCAAGCTATGCCACGCTCACCCGCGTCCCAATTTCCTGCGGGCAAATTGTGCAAAACAAGCTGTAAAGCATACTGATCCAATTTTGCTTTAATTTCTTGCGCTGGAAATGCATAAGGAAATAAGAACTCAACTGCATTAAATCCAGCGATCTTGGCACGCGCAAAACGCTCCATAAAGGGGTCTTCGTTAAATAGCATTGTCAGATTGGCTGCAAAGCGTGGCATTTTTTACCCTCTATAAAAAACTGCACAATATATGAGCAGATGTTAACAAACATTGAGATGATTTTATAACCCCAATGGTTAGGACCTGTAATTTAATTTATAACGAAATGCGCTAATATGCACTGATAACCTATAGTTAAAGGAATTGTCATGAATAAAGCATTTGCCGCTTACATCATCCTCGCTTTAAGCGCACTCAGCTCACCACTTTTCGCCTTTGCACAAACAGATAAGCCTGTCGTCATTGATGCTGCCGTCACAGATCATAAATACGAGCTCTATGAAGGAGATGTTGTGAAGATTGATAAAAAAACTCGCACTATCACCTTTAAAAATAATGAGGGCGAATCTCAATTTGTTGCTGGGCCCGAAATTAAAAACTTTGATCAGATTAAAAAGGGTGATCACCTCAGCGTAAGTTATGAATTAGCAGTAGCTATTGAACTAATTAAAACCAAAAATGACGGCATTCGCAGTAAAGTGGAAACGGAGGCCGATAAGATTTCTAAGGAAAATCAAAAGCCTTCTCAGGTGATTGCGAATAAAACCACAATCATTGCCGATATCGTCGATGTGAATCGCACCACACAAATGGTTT
This sequence comes from Polynucleobacter sphagniphilus, assembly GCF_029892205.1. Classification (NCBI taxonomy): domain Bacteria; kingdom Pseudomonadati; phylum Pseudomonadota; class Betaproteobacteria; order Burkholderiales; family Burkholderiaceae; genus Polynucleobacter; species Polynucleobacter sphagniphilus. The sequence goes on along the minus strand of NZ_JARXVX010000001.1, from coordinate 725,364 downwards.
CCGTTAAGGGTCCAAGTGGAAAAATTACTGTAGTGAAGGTGAAGAACCCCGCAATATTGGCTGATGTCAATGCTGGCGAGCAAGTGAAAGTAATTTACTACGATGCAATGGCAGCTTCAATTACCTCCCCAAAAAAATAATGGCCCCTAATGAACATGGTCAGACTCATTCTCCTCCCTTTGCAGCTTTTAATATCCGCTATCTATTATGTTAGCGCCCCATTTGTTCTGACCCCTTTGATTTTATTCTTTTGGCTTATAAATGCGGTTTGTGTTGTTTACCTAATAATCCATGCTAAACAATTGGTGGGCCAAATGGGTACAGGATTTAAGTGTGCAAGACTAACCTTCACAGCCTCGCTGATACTCCTTGAATTAACTATCAACATGAACTCTGATTCCTATGCTGCCGATAATTTCCATGGTTTAGTCAGCGATATGGAGGTTTTGGTAACCGGAATGACGCTGGGCGTTCTTTGGTACCAAGAACTCACCGCCAAACTACTCAATAAGCCAAATTGAATCCGGTTATAAGTAATGCTTAGCCCTTTAAATGCAATCCTCATTACTCTTGGTGCAGTTAGCATCATGATGATACTTGAGCGCATTAGACCCATGCATCTATATACCAAGGATGCCTTCTGGGTACTGCGTCTGATAATACTTGGCAGTCTTGGGGTAGCATTAACTGAAATCACCGGGATCTATCTATTGCCCTTGCTTGGCGGTGTTGCTATATATCCAGCGCTGGGGAAGCTATTTAATCTTGTTCCAGCCTGGGTCAATGGCTTAATTGGGTATTTTTGTATAAGCTTCTTTGTGTATTGGTGGCATCGACTGCGGCATCACAGCGATGTATTGTGGAAAATATTTCATCAAATACACCACAGCACATATCGACTCGAGGCTCTTACCGCCTTATATGGTCACCCTAGTGACTTTGTTGCCAATGCCTTGATTATTAATATCGTCTGCTATTGCCTCTTAGGCTTTGACATCAATTCTGCAGCCTGGGCAGCACTTTGGGTTGGAATTTTTGAGTTTTGGGAGCACACAAATATCCAAACACCCCATTGGCTTGGCTATTTCATTGTGAGACCTGAAATGCACCGCATTCATCATGAACGTGGGCGTCACCATAATAATTACGGCTTACCTATTTGGGATATATTATTTGCCACATATGAAAACTCTTCACGAAAAGTGGAATGTGGTTTTGAGATGGAGTCCGAAAAGAAGTTGACAGCCATGCTGGCATGTAAAGCCGTTGAATAAACCCCCTGGTACAACCCAGGGGGTTTATCAATTACTACAAAGATGCAGTTTGCGGGATCAATGCTGCCGATGAAAGTTGCTCAATATTCCAGCAAAGTTTGATTAACTTCTGTACTTGGGCTGATGGCAATATATCTTCCACTAGATCAATGAACTTGACCTCAAGCTGAGCATCTGTCATTGGTTTTTCAACGCTTCCAATTGCATGCTCAATGAAAATATGCAAAGTGCGCCCATCTGTCGTCACTATTGTCATATCAACCTGCTCAGGTTTCATATTGTCATCAATGATGGCAGTCACCTTATCGCGAACTGCAATAATTTGAGCATTTTGTACCTTGGAATTGCTGTATTGCTTTTCTCCAGCAGCCCCATCAACAATCGCAACAGCTACGGAGTGATAAATACTAAATTTACCCTCCAAGCCAATTTGAGGAGTTTTTTTGCCAGTTAATTCAATTACCAGTGGATTTACTTTTAACTGAATGCTTGCTATTTGATCGGGCTTGAGATGATATTGGTTGCGCAATTGAATAGCGGCATCAATTGCAGGATGAATCACAATACCGCAAGCAAATGGCTTATAGGTATTAAGTGCAGATTCATAATGGGTACCTAAGCCTTCCGTAATTTGACTGTAGTCTTGTTTGGTGCTGATGGTATTAGCCCAACCCCGCTTAGCTTCGATCATGCCGTCTGAGCTGGTAAAGTTCTGCTGCGCCAGTAATGCACTAAACAAGCCATTACTTGCTGCTCGTCCTGGGTTAAAGCTCTTATTCATTGAGCCAAAAGATTCACGCAAACCAACTGGTTGGGAAGCTGCAAGACCAAGGGCCCAAACCATTTGCTGCTCACTTAAGCCCAGCACCTTACCAACAGCAGCTGCTGCACCAAACACTCCTGCAGTTCCAGTAATATGCCAGCCAACATCATAATGATTGGGCCAAACCATATTACCAATACGGCACTCAGTTTCCACACCCAATACCAAGGCATTTAAAAAATCTTTACCGGTGATCGCTTGGTGCTGTGATAAAGCAATCAGCGCAGATACCACTGGGCCAGCTGGATGAATAATGGTTTTTAGATGGGTGTCGTCATAATCAAAAATATGGCTACTCACGCCATTAATAAAGGCCGCATTCATGATGTCAAAATGCTCGCGTCTTCCCAGCAAGCTTGCCTGTCTTGGCCCAGAAAAAGGATTTAAAGCTTTAATGGCGCATTGAATAGTTTCATGACCAGAGCCACCTACAGCCACACCCACCCAATTGAACAGGGTGCGAACACCCTCTTTGCGCACGTTTAGGGGAAGATCTTCATACCGTGCATTCACAATGTAATGCGCTAATTTATGTGTAGCGCCTTTAGCTGCAGGCGAATCGGGTGGTGTCATGGTTGCAGCAGGGGCATCCCCTGCATTTGCGGTGCCACTCATCGCAGGCGCCATTGCGGCAACGAGTGCCCCCATTTTTAATAGCTGACGCCGATTTAATTCACTCATTTTTTGTCTCCAACTGTTGGTTTTAGTGTTTTAGGAAGTATTTATACATTAATGTGCCAGAATTACTCAAGATCCACTGAGTCAGCCTCAAACTTTTTTAAGGATGAGCTGGCTTTAGCTAAAAGACGATAGCGGCTCGTTGCCACTCTGGAAATTAAAATGGCCTTATAGCGAGCCCTTTGAAGCCATTCAATTACGCCAACTGCGATAAGCCCAATTAATATGTAAGCAAAAAAATGGAATATGTCTTGTGACGTGGGGACTGTATAGGCAGCAAAAGGCTGAAGAAAGAAGTAGGATGCCAGAGGGACTGATATGACCATCGTAAAAATACTGGGTTTGTATCCATACAGTAGCGTAATGATGACTGTATTTACAATAAAAAAGGTCATAGGGAGACCCGTCTGCAGATAGTCATGTAAAGTGTACCGCAGGCAGAATGCGAACAGTATCCCAAAAGAAGCAACAATATAGGGCTTCAGACCAGGCTCAGACCAACGTTTTACATTGTGGATTTGCATGAGTAATAATCCTTCTATTGATAAAATCACCCTTTGGATGAATAAGCTGTAATGGAAAACAATATATTGCCCAATGATCAGACCTACGAATCATTCTACCAAGGTAGCAGCGGGAATGTAGTCATTCTCCTTCCTGGCTTATGTGGATCAGAATTGGAGCTTGGCACCATTCCGCGCCAACTGAAGAAAATGAATTGCAGCTATGTCATTCCTCGCATTTCAGGATATTTGGCCCATACCGGAATTAGTCAATACGAAAATTGGATAGAACAAGTAGATGACATTGTCATCGCTCTTAAAAAGAACTACAAAACGGTCTCGATTGTAGGTATGAGCATGGGTGCCACCCTAGCACTTGCCGTTGCTGAGAGAAATGATGGTATTGATGGCTTGGTTCTTTTGTCCCCCGTACTCTTTTTTGACGGCTGGTCAGTTTCCTGGTATCAGCCCCTACTAAAGTTCATTTATGCCATTGGCTTTCGCAATTGGCACCACAAAGAAACTGCCCCGTATGGCGTCAAAAATAGAGAGCTTCGGCGCAGAATTGAAAAATCCGTAAAAAATAATGAAGTGAGTGAGCTTGGTGCGGCCCACCTACCAGCCCATAGCTTATATCAAGCCCTACGAATGATTGGCGATGTAAAAAGAAATTTACATGAAGTGGTTGTCCCACTATTCATCATCCATTCAGTTGACGATGAAACTGCATCTCCCAAAAACCCAGACTTAATTCTTAAAGAGGTTTCCTCTGACATTCGTAAAATCATATGGCTAGGCAATTGTTACCACATGATCACCGTTGATAATGAGCGAGAAATTGTTGTAAATGAAACCATTAATTTCATCACTCAAATTCAACAGTCACATCAACTTAAAAAGCAAACAAAGTCGCCGGCAATTAGTTTGGTGATAAAAGATCGTAGCGACTAAAAGCAAGCTGCAGTTTCTAAAAACAAAAAACCCAGTAAACATAAATTTACTGGGTTTTTTAATTTGGCGGAGCGGACGGGACTCGAACCCGCGACCCTCGGCGTGACAGGCCGATATTCTAACCAACTGAACTACCGCTCCAAATTACAACGCGCTACTTGTGTCACTTACTTCAACAACTAGCCAAAATCTTGGCGTCCCCAGGGGGATTCGAACCCCCGTACTCACCGTGAAAGGGTGATGTCCTAGGCCTCTAGACGATGGGGACCTGGACTACTACGTTTACTACCGTGCTTCAAATGCTTGGTGGAGATAAGCGGGATCGAACCGCTGACCTCTTGCATGCCATGCAAGCGCTCTCCCAGCTGAGCTATACCCCCGTAATCTCGCGTTAAAGCTACAAGACACTCAAAACAATCCAAGATTTTATACTATTTTTCCTGGGCTTGTCGAATTTATTACTCAAGCACTGCAGATAAACGCTTTAAGACCTCATCTTTCCCCAAAACAACTAAGACAGAATCAATTGCTGGCGTTTGCGTAGTTGCAAATAGGGCATAACGTACAGGCATAGCTAGTGCCGGCATTTTAATCTTGTGGCTGGCTAAGACCTGTTTAAAAGCGGCCCCGTAAGCCTCCTTACTTGGCTCGGTTGCTTTAATCATTTCGAATAACTCTGTTAGAGCTGGAGCGATCGCAGCAGGAATATTTTCAGCAATGGCATCCTTGCTATGTACTGGTGCCGGAATATAAAACAACTTGGCGCCTTCAGCGAGTTCTATCAAGGTGTTTGCTCTATCTTTTAGCAATGCAACCACTTGTGTAAAGTTAGGACCGCTTTCTGTATCGATGCCAATAGCATGGGCAAATGGTTTGGTCGCTTTGGCTAGCTCTTCAGGATCGGCCTGTTGAATATATTGGTGATTTAGCCAAAGTAATTTTTCCGGATTGTGCTGGGCTGGTGATCTACCCAAACTTTCTAATTCAAACCAATTTACAAATTGCTCTTTACTGAAAACTTCAGCATCACCATGTGACCAACCTAAACGAGCCAAGTAGTTCAAAATTGCTTCAGGTAAGTAGCCTGCTTTTTGATAATCACGCACACTCATAGCCCCATTGCGCTTACTCATCTTCTCACCCAAGTCATTTAATACAGTAGGTAAATGCGCATAGACTGGTGGTGTAGCCCCTAAGGCCTTCATGATATTAATTTGCCTTGGTGTGTTGTTCACATGATCATCGCCACGAATTACGTGAGTGATTTTCATATCTAGATCGTCAACTACTACGCAAAAATTATAAGTAGGCGTACCGTCTGGCCTTGCAATAATTAAATCATCTAACTCATCATTGCTAATCTCGATGCGACCCTTAACGGCGTCATCCCAAACTACAGAGCCCCCAATCGGGTTCTTAAACCGTAATACAGGCAATACTCCCTCCGGTATCGCCGGCAATGTTTTGCCGGGCTCAGGACGCCATAAACCGTTATAGCGAGGCTTTTCTTTTTTAGCCATCTGCTCATCACGTAACTTATTGAGCTCATTCTCACTCATGTAACAGGGGTAGGCATAACCAGCGTCGACTAGTTGTTTAAGCACTGCGCGATATCGATCAATGCGCTGCATTTGATAAATGGGGCCCTCATCAAAATCGAGGCCAAGCCAGGCCATGCCCTCGATGATGACATCCACCGCCTCTTGGCTGGAACGCTCTAAGTCGGTATCTTCAATGCGCAGGATGAACTCACCATCATGATGCCTTGCAAACGCCCAGGGGTAGAGTGCGCTGCGCAGGTTGCCCAGATGAATAAAGCCCGTGGGACTGGGGGCGAAACGTGTACGAATATGCATGAATATCATTATCTCAGGTCGAGATTGAAAAGACGAAAACCCTAAAAAAGTGGATACTTTGACCTATGAATGAACTACTTGTATTTATGTGTGATGGCGCCCCCGTGCGCGGAGAAATCGTTTCCATTGGCACAGCCTGGCAGGCCGTCCTTGAAAACCGCAATTACCCCCCTGCTATTCGTAAAATTTTGGGTGATTTTGTTGGCGCAGCCACCCTACTGAGCGCTAGTCTTAAATTTGAAGGCACCTTGATCATTCAAGCACAAAGCAAGGGTCCAATTCAACTTTTGGTGGTTGAATGCAAATCTGACCTTTCCATGCGGGCTACGGTCAAATTATCTGTTGAGCCATCTGAAATTGCTTCAGACGCCACATTGGGAGATCTTTTGGATGCCAGCAATTCTGGCCGCCTAGTAATTACCTTAGATCCAGCAGATCGTCAACCGGGCCAAGCCCCCTATCAAGGCATTGTGGCTCTTCAAGACCATCAAGGGACAGTAATCAAGCCAGTTACCAGCGCTGCCGAAGCAGTTGCTTTGTATATGCAAAATTCAGAACAACTGGAGACCAGGATTTGGCTCAGCTCAAATGAAACGCATGTAGGCGGTCTTCTCTTGCAGCGCCTACCCAATTCAGGGGGTCATGCCCACATTGATCAACAAATGGCCGCTGAAGGCTGGAATCGCATTCAAACTCTAGGTGAAACCATCACCGATGAGGAATTGCTCGCATTACCTCCCGAAACCATCTTGCGTCGCTTATTCCTAGAAGAGTCATCGGAGAATGGCGTTCGCAGTTTCCCATCCCGACAAATTCGTTTCGGATGTCGCTGTTCACGCAAGAAAGTGGCAGATGTGTTGCGTATGCTCGGAGAGGTGGAAGTGGAAGGTATTCTTGCAGAACAAGGGGCAGTGGAAACAGTGTGTGATTTTTGCACCAAAACCTACCGTTTTGATGCAGTAGATTGTCGCCAAGTTTTCTCCACTGACTTATTGGCTGATGCAACTCGGCCACCCTCGAGCGGCCATTAAAGCATGTAATCCAGTACTACTGTTTTGATGTTGGCGGCTTAAGGCCATCAGGTGAATTTGCACTCGATGGCGCTTTTTCAGTTGGCAGAATTTGCACGAAGTACTCACCCTCTTTGATCATGCCGTGCTCCACTCGTGCGCGTTCTTCTATGGCACGAGTGCCTTCTTTCAGATCCTTTACGTCACCTGCCAATTTAGCATTGCGCAGGGCCAACAAACTGTTTTTTGCCTCTTGAAGCTGCAACTGTCTTTCCATCTCATATACCTTGAGCCATCCACCCTTCCCCAACCAAAGGGGGTACTGTATTGCTATCAGCAATAAGAGCATGGAGTAGATGACAAGGCGCATGATCTGTTAAAAACTAGAAATTAGCTCTGGCGCTTTAAGTTATAAAAGACCGATTTACCAGGATATTTAGCAACATCCCCTAAATCTTCTTCGATACGCAGCAACTGATTGTATTTTGCAATACGATCGGAACGAGATAAAGAACCTGTTTTAATTTGACCAGCATTGATGCCAACTGCGATATCAGCAATAGTGCTGTCCTCAGTCTCTCCGGAGCGATGAGAAATCACATTGGTGTAATTAGCCCGTTTAGCCATTTCAATGGCAGCAAAGGTTTCAGTCAAAGTACCAATCTGATTTATCTTAATCAAAATAGAGTTAGCAATTCCTTTGTCGATACCTTCTTGTAGGATGCGTGTATTAGTCACAAAGAGATCGTCACCTACCAATTGAATTTTTTTACCCAATTTTTTAGTGATATCCGCCCATCCATCCCAATCCGCTTCGTGCATACCATCTTCGATGGAAACAATAGGGAATTGATCGGCCAATTGACCGAGATAATCAGAGAACTCGCTAGAGGATAGTTGCAAGCCCTCACCCGACAAATGGTATTTACCATCTTTATAAAATTCACTGGCAGCGCAATCCAATGCCAATAAAACATCTTCTCCGGCCTGATATCCCGCACCTTCAATGGCCTTCAAAATGGTTTGCAGACACTCATGATTACTTTTGAAGTTTGGCGCGAAACCGCCCTCATCACCTACTGAGGTTGGCATACCTTGAGCGGCTAGAATTTTCTTGAGTTCATGAAAGATTTCAGCGCCACAACGCAAGGCTTCACGGAAGCTATTGGCGCCAACAGGCATGATCATGAACTCTTGAATATCTAAACTGTTATTAGCATGCGCGCCGCCATTAACAATATTCATCATGGGCACTGGCAACTGCATGCCGCCCGATCCACCAAAATAACGATACAAAGGCAAACCAGCCTCTTCAGCTGCAGCCCTAGCAACAGCCATAGATACGGCCAAGGTCGCATTGGCACCAAGGCGCGCTTTGTTATGAGTGCCATCCAACTCAATGAGGGTGTGATCTAGGAATGCTTGCTCACTGGCATCTAAACCTAGAATGGTTTCTGCAATCTCAATATTAATATTTTGAACAGCTTTTAGAACGCCTTTACCGAGATAGCGGGCTTGATCGCCATCACGCAATTCAATTGCCTCGCGCGAGCCAGTAGATGCCCCTGATGGCACGGCAGCACGACCCATTACACCAGACTCTAGCAATACATCACACTCAACGGTTGGGTTGCCGCGTGAATCAAGAACTTCTCTACCAATAATGTCAACAATGGCGCTCATGCACCTTCTCCTTCAAGCAATATGAAATTGGGTTTAATTAAAACTATCTTCTAAAAAAGAGCCGCTCTTCTTGACGGCGGAATCGATTGTTACTAAGGACTCAAGCAACTCGTGCATCTTATGTAATGGCACTGCATTTGGGCCATCGGATAAGGCTTTGGCAGGGTCTGGGTGGGTTTCCATAAACAAGCCGCTGACACCTACAGCAACCGCTGCTCTGGCTAATACCGGTACGAATTCGCGTTGACCACCACTTGAATTACCTTGGCCACCAGGCAACTGAACCGAATGCGTTGCATCAAAAACAACAGGGGCATGGGATTGACGCAGAATCGCCAAACTGCGCATATCTGATACTAAGTTGTTATAGCCAAAAGATGCACCACGTTCACAGACCATAAATTGATCCGGAAGATTCTTTTCAGCTGCGGCTGCACGCGCCTTTTCAATCACATTGAGCATTTCATGTGGAGATAAGAACTGTCCCTTCTTGAAGTTAACGGGCTTACCACTTTGAGCGCATGCACGAATGAAATCAGTCTGTCGACATAAGAAGGCCGGGGTTTGCAAAACGTCAACGACTTTAGCTACTGGTTCAATTTCGCTGATATCGTGTATGTCCGTTAAGACGGGCACGCCGATATCTCGCTTCACCTTTGCCAAAATTTCAAGACCCTTCTCCATACCCAAACCGCGGTAAGAGTTTCCAGATGAACGGTTGGCTTTATCAAACGAAGCTTTAAAAATAAAGGGGATCTGCAAAGTCTTAGCAATTTCCTTTAGCTGTCCAGCGACATCCATTGCTGATTGTTCAGACTCAATCACACAAGTGCCTGCAATCAGGAAAAAACGATGCTCTAAACCAACATCAAATCCGCATAATTTAAATGAGCTCATAAGTAATTAAGCCACCTTTTTGCTTGCTAGTTGTTGATGATCAAGCGAGGCTTTAATAAAAGCAGAAAATAAGGGGTGACCATCGCGTGGTGTAGAGGTGAACTCTGGATGAAATTGCACCCCAAAGAACCAAGGATGCATAGCAGATGGAAGCTCCATCATTTCGGGCAAGGACTCATTTGGTGTTCTGGCAGAAATAATTAAACCCGACTGCTCTAAACGCGGAACATAGTTATTGTTAACTTCATAACGATGGCGATGGCGTTCATTGACCTCAGATCCATAGATACGATGTGCCAAAGTACCCGCTCTCACAGGACAGCGCTGGGAACCTAAGCGCATTGTTCCACCCAAGTCGGAATCATTCGTACGTTTCTCTACATGCCCCTCGCGGTCAACCCATTCGGTAATTAGCGCAACCACCGGGCTTTGTGTATCAGGCGCAAACTCAGTACTGTTTGCATCGGCAATATTAGCTACATGACGAGCAAATTCAATCACTGCTAATTGCATACCAAGGCAAATTCCCAAGTAAGGAATGTGATTCTCACGTGCATAACGAATGGCAGTAATCTTACCCTCAGTGCCACGTTTACCAAATCCACCTGGCACCAAAATAGCATCCAAGCTCTTTAGGCAATCTACGCCATCTTTTTCAAGTTGCTCAGAATCAATATAGGTGATGTTCACGCGGGTGTGGTTATGGATGCCAGCATGACGCAATGCTTCGATCAGAGACTTATAAGACTCAGTTAGCTCTACATATTTGCCAACCATGCCAATCGTGACCTCATATTGTGGGTTTGCCATTTCATAGACAAGATGCGCCCAGACAGAAAGATCGGCAGGTTTAGCTTGAATCTCCAATTCACTACAGATCAAGTCATCCATACCTTGAGCATGAAGCATTTCTGGAATTTTGTAGATCGTATCCACATCCCATACAGAAATGACAGCCTCTTCGCGCACATTTGAAAAGAGAGAAATCTTGCTGCGCTCATCCTCGGGAATAGGACGATCAGCGCGGCAGAGCAATACTGTTGGCATGATGCCGATTTCACGCAGCTTCTGGACGGAATGTTGCGTAGGTTTGGTTTTCAGTTCGCCAGCACTACTGATATAGGGCACTAGTGTGAGATGCACAAATGCACAACTGTGTTTTGGCAGACGAATACTCATCTGCCTTGCAGCCTCTAAAAATGGGAGAGACTCAATATCCCCGACCGTTCCACCGATCTCACATATCGCAATGTCTGCATGGCCATCGTGACTGGCTTTAGCGCCGCGTTCAATGAATGCTTGAATTTCGTTAGTAATATGGGGGATTACCTGAACCGTCTTACCAAGATATTCACCACGACGCTCTTTACTAATCACTGACTCGTAGATTTGGCCTGTGGTGAAATTATTACTTTTACGCATCTTGGCAGATACGAATCGCTCGTAGTGACCTAAATCCAGGTCAGTTTCAGCGCCATCCTCTGTTACGAATACTTCGCCGTGTTGAAGTGGACTCATCGTCCCAGGATCAACGTTGATATAAGGGTCTAATTTTAGGAGGGTGACTTTCAGGCCGCGGGATTCGAGAATCGCGGCAAGCGAGGCAGCTGCGATTCCTTTCCCTAAAGAAGAAACCACACCACCAGTGACAAAAACGTATTTGGTCATCGCTTAAGCTCTGTTGGAAAAAATAATTATAACGATAGCAACCTGCATTTTTCTAAAATAAAAATGGTGATAAAAAGGTAAGATTGAAAAAAACTGACTCGGATCCCATTATTTACAAGCCATGCGCCTATTTTTTGCTATTTTAATTACCGTTTTTTCCCTGTTTTACCTGCTACCCTTTGCTATCGCTTTTAACAAAAAGCGTGCAAATACAGGCGCCATTTTTGTCTTGAATCTATTTTTAGGATGGTCTTTTGTTGGTTGGGTTATCGCCCTAGTTTGGGCGATTAAAGAAGAGCAGGTCATTTAAGCCCAAATTTGGTTCATTTTTGGCAAAAATCAGTAGTTAAACCCATATTCAGGCTAGGTACAACGCTTTACAATCATAAAAATCGGGGTTCATGATCCCGCTTGGCCTTTCTGTTGATAACCTTTACCCCTTAGGAAACACGATGTTAGAAGCCTACAACGCCCAAGTTGCCGAACGTGCCTCTCTTGGCATTCCAGCCCTCCCATTAACCAAGGATCAAACCGCAGAATTAGTCGGTTTGCTAAAAAATCCTCCAAAGGGAAAGGAAGTTGAACTGGTAGAGCTGATTACCAACCGCGTTCCTGCAGGCGTTGACGAAGCAGCCAAAGTAAAAGCGGAGTATTTAGATGCGGTAGCAAAAGGCACTGAAAAATCGCCTTTAATCTCCCGAATTTTAGCAACTGAACTCTTGGGCACTATGCTTGGTGGGTACAACATCAAGCCTTTGGTTGAGCTCCTATCTGATGCTGAATGTGGAACTGCAGCCGCAGCCGCCCTCAAAAAGACTCTGTTGATGTTTGACTATTTTCACGATGTCCAGGAATTGGCTGAAAAAGGCAATGCAAACGCAAAAAGCGTATTGCAAAGTTGGGCTGATGCAGAGTGGTTTACTAGCCGCCCACCCGTTCCTGAAAGCATGAAGCTAACAGTATTTAAAGTTACTGGCGAAACAAATACTGACGACTTATCCCCCGCTCCCGATGCTTGGAGTCGTCCCGATATTCCATTGCATGCCACAGTCATGCTCAAAAATCCACGTCCCGATATCGAGCCAGATGAATCTGGCGTTCGCGGCCCTATGAAGCAAATTGCAGCCTTGCAAAAGAAAGGCAATCAAATCGCCTACGTCGGTGACGTTGTGGGTACAGGCTCTTCACGCAAGTCCGCTACCAACTCGGTTTTATGGTGGACCGGTCAAGACATTCCTTTTGTGCCTAATAAGCGCTTTGGTGGCGTTTGCCTCGGTGCAAAGATTGCCCCAATTTTCTTTAATACGATGGAAGATGCTGGCGCATTGCCTATTGAATTAGATGTATCGCAAATGGATATGGGTGATGAAATTGAATTGCGCCCTTATGATGGAAAAGCATTTAAAAACGGCAAAGAAATTACTAGCTTTTCACTTAAATCACCCGTCATTTTTGATGAAGTGCGAGCAGGCGGTCGTATTCCATTGATCATTGGTCGCGGTTTAACAGCCAAAGCACGTGCAGCGCTTGGTCTGCCTGCCTCTACAGAATTCCGCATTCCAGTAAGCCCGCCTGATAATAAGAAAGGCTTTAGCTTGGCCCAGAAGATGGTGGGTCGCGCATGTGGTTTGCCTGAAGGTCAAGGTGTTCGCCCAGACACCTATTGCGAACCCCATATGACGACTGTTGGCTCACAAGATACTACTGGCCCTATGACGCGCGATGAGTTGAAAGACTTGGCTTGCTTGGGCTTCTCGGCAGACTTGGTAATGCAGTCGTTCTGCCATACCTCCGCTTATCCAAAACCAGTCGATATTCGTACCCATCATGAATTACCTGCTTTTATGACCAATCGGGGCGGTGTTTCACTGCGTCCAGGCGACGGCGTCATTCACAGCTGGTTAAATCGCCTGCTAATGCCTGATACTTGCGGTACTGGTGGTGATAGTCATACCCGCTTCCCCATTGGTATTTCATTCCCGGCTGGCTCTGGATTGGTGGCTTTTGCCGCAGCCACTGGCGTAATGCCCTTAGATATGCCTGAATCTGTATTGGTGCGTTTTAAAGGCAAGATGCAGCCTGGCATCACCTTGCGTGACTTAGTTAATGCAATTCCTTTGTACGCGATCAAAAAAGGGTTGTTGACTGTTGAGAAACAAGGCAAGAAGAATATTTTTTCTGGCCGCATCTTAGAAATCGAAGGCTTGCCAGACCTGAAGGTTGAGCAAGCATTCGAATTATCAGATGCATCAGCCGAGCGCTCTGCTGCCGGTTGCGCTATAGCGCTCAACAAAGAGCCCATTATTGAATATATGCGCTCCAACATCACCCTGATGAAGTGGATGATTGCTAATGGCTATGATGACAAACGCACGCTGGGTCGTCGCATTAAAGCCATGGAAGCTTGGATTGCAAATCCAAATCTACTAAAGGCTGATGCCGATGCTGAGTATGCTGAAGTCATCGAAATTAATATGGATGATATTAAGGAGCCGATCTTGGCCTGCCCTAATGATCCAGATGATGTGAAGTTCTTATCCGAAGTTGCTGGCGAGAAAATTGATGAAGTATTCATTGGCTCATGCATGACCAATATTGGTCACTTCCGCGCAGCTGGCAAGGTGCTGGAAGGTAAAACAGATATGCCTACTCGCCTGTGGATTGCTCCCCCAACTAAGATGGACCAGATGATTCTTACGGAAGAAGGCTACTACGGGGTCCTAGGTCGTACAGGTGCTCGTATGGAAACACCGGGTTGCTCTCTCTGCATGGGTAACCAAGCTCAAATCCGTAAGGGCTCGACAGCGGTTTCTACATCAACACGTAACTTCCCTAACCGACTGGGTATTGATACGCGGGTTTACTTAGCTTCTGCAGAATTGGCATCAGTAGCCGCCCTCTTAGGCCGCTTGCCAACTCCAACGGAATACTTTGAGCAAGTGGCTTCATTGGAGAGTAAATCAGCAGAGATATATCGCTATATGAACTTTGACAAGATCAAAGCATTCACTGATGTTGCTGATGCTGTGACTGTCTAAATTGCAATACGCTCGTAGTATTAGGCAAATAAAAAGGCGATCTGTGGATCGCCTTTTTTCTTAGCAGAGCGCTAGAAAAAACAAGCTTTAAATTATTGGCTTAGATAGATAAACAAATTTCTTGGCGTGCATTCTCACGACTCAAACCTGCCGCCCACGTGTTGGTTGGCAAGCCTGTTTTTTCCATAATGACTTTTGCGCGCTTAGAGACATCTTGCCACTCAACCTCTAATTTTGGCCCCTTAAATGCCAGCGCAACGACATTGCAATCATGGGATTCTGGAAACAACAGCACTCTATTGCCAAAAGCCTCACAAATATTCTTGAGGTTGACGTTAAAACTTTTATGGCGAGAAAATAAATTAACCGTCATTACACCTGGGCTTTTGAGGATATTAAAGCACCCCTTATAGAAATCAAGCGAGCTAGCTGCAGGACCATCGCAAATGGCATCGTATAAATCCACTTGAACCGCGTCAAAGTAATTGCAATATTGACGGTTGTTAACAAATACTTTTGCATCCGCCCGCAAAGTGCTCAGGCGACGGTCATCGTCAGGGGTAAAGAACATGCTTCTGGCAGACACAATGACGGCCGGATTTAGCTCCACAACCGTAGTTTTAACAGCGGGGCAATACCGATGCTGAAATTTCGTTAATGCGCCGGTGCCCAATCCAAGTTGGGCCACTTGCATTCCAGGCTTTGTTTCCAAAAACAATAGCCAAGCCATCATTTGCTGGTTATATTCCAAATAAATCTCGTCAGGGTCACGCATACGCATGGCCCCTTGAATCAATTCGCTACCAAAATGCAAATAGCGAATACCGCCACTTTCAGAGAAGGTTACCGGTTCCATGAGAAATATATTAATTTGCCCAGCGGCGTGCATTGCGGAATAAACGCAACCACGGACTTGCACCATCTGGGATATCTAACCACTCAGGAGGGCACCAACTCATCTGTACAGCACGGAATACGCGCTCTGGATGAGGCATCATGACGGTAAAGCGACCATCAGGGGTGGTTACCCCTGTTAGGCCACCAGGTGAGCCATTGGGGTTCAAAGGATAGGTTTCTGTGGGTTTACCTAGATGATCAACGAAGCGTAATGCTGCAAGACCTTGATCTTGTAAGAGCTCTAGATTGCCTTGCTGACTAAAGTTTGCAAAGCCTTCTCCATGAGCAATCGCTATAGGCAATTGACTGCCTTCCATGCCCTGAGTAAATATCGATGGCGAAGGCATCACCTCTGCCATGACTAGGCGGGCTTCATATTGCTCCGATTGATTGCGAGTAAATTTAGGCCACGCTTGCGCCCCTGGAATAATTCCAGAAAGATTGCTCATCATTTGGCAACCATTACATACACCTAAGGCAAAGCTGTCATTGCGATTGAAGAACGCTGAAAATTGATCACGTAATTTATCGTTGAACAGAATGGTTTTTGCCCAGCCCTCGCCAGCACCCAGCACATCCCCGTAACTAAAACCGCCACAAGCAATTAATCCACGGTAATCAGCCAACTTGGCTTGACCCGAGAGTAAATCAGACATGTGGACGTCGTAACTATCAAAGCCTGCCAAATCGACAGCGTAAGCCATCTCGACATGGGAATTAACACCCTGCTCACGCAAAATGGCAACTTTAGGACGAGCGCCTTTTTGTATAAATGGAGCGGCAATATCTTCAGCTGGATTAAAAGTCAGCTTCGGTGACATGCCTGCATCAGACAAATTATCTAGCAAAGCAAATTCACTGTCGGCACATGCGGGGTTGTCACGCAAACGTGCAATCTGATAGCTGGTATTGGCCCACATCTTTTGTAGCACTTCGCGTGGTTCTGCAAAAATGGATTTTGCATCACGCCAAATTTCAATACGGCCATTCGTATTAGGTTTGCCGATCACATGGCTATAGGCGCTTAAACCGAGGGTACGCAACACCGCAAACACTGCATCACGATCCTCACGACGAACCTGAATCACAGCGCCTAGCTCTTCATTAAATAGTGCGCGCATGGTTTGCTCATGACGACGGCCAGAGATTTGCTGGGCCCAATTTTTGGCATCGCCATGATCTGGCTCTTGGCCAGCATCCACAGCAATCATGTCCACATTGATTGAAATGCCGCAATGGGATGCAAAAGCCATCTCAGCTATGCAGGCCAATAAACCGCCATCAGAACGATCGTGGTAGGCCAGCAATTTACCTTCGTTGCGTAACTGAATAATTGCAGCAGCAAATGCATTTAAATCTTCAGGACGATCTATATTTGGGGCAGCTTTGCCTGACTGATTTAAAACCTGAGCCAGAATGCTGCCAGCCATACGGTTTTGACCGCGACCCAGATCAATCAAAATCAACTCTGTATCCAAGGTGTTGCCGCTTTGATCTGCGAGCTGCAGTAAAGGTGTCAAAGTTTTGCGCACATCGACAACAGGGGCAAAGGCAGAAATGATTAAAGAGACTGGGGAAACTACTTTCTTAGTTTGACCATCATCACGCCATTCCGTTGCCATCGATAAAGAATCTTTACCCACCGGAATGGAGATACCCAAGGCAGGGCAAAGCTCCATGCCGATTGCATGAACTGAGTCGTACAACTTAGCATCTTCACCTGGTGCGCCGCAAGCAGCCATCCAGTTCGCAGAAAGCTTGACTTCCTCAAGGGAGGCCACGTCAGCTGCCATTAAATTAGTGATGGCTTCACCTACCGCCATGCGAGCCGCTGCTGGTGCATCAATAATAGCTAAGGGGGTCCTCTCCCCCATCGTCATGACTTCGCCACGGTAACCCTTGTAATCCATCAAAGTGACAGCGCAATCAGCCACTGGAACTTGCCATGGACCTACAAAAGGATCCCGAGCATTAAGGCCGCCAACCGTGCGATCGCTAATGGTGATCAAAAATGATTTACTAGCGACAGTGGGCTGTTGCAAAACCCAAGCAATGCACTGAGCCAAGTCAGCGTCAGTGACATTTAATTCTGAAAATTCTTGTTCAACTCGAGTGACATCTCGATGCATGCGAGGCGGCTTACCAAGCAGTACCTCCATTGGCATATCGATTGGCAAGGCAGCATCAGCTGATGGCTCTTGTTTACTATCACTCAACTTCAATTGACGTTCAGCGGTTGCTTCACCAACCACAGCAAACGGACAACGTTCGCGCTGGCAAAGTGCTTTAAATAATTCGAGTTGCTCAGCTTCAATTGCAAGCACATAACGCTCTTGAGATTCATTACACCAAATCTCAGCAGGACTCATGCCACTCTCTTCAAGAGGGATGCTGCGCAATTTAAATTGAGCGCCCAGACCAGCGCCATCAGCCAATTCAGGGAAAGCATTAGATAGACCGCCTGCCCCTACATCATGGATAGAAATGATGGGATTATCTTCACCCATCGCACGACAAGCATTAATCACCTCTTGAGCACGACGCTCCATTTCAGGGTTGCCACGTTGCACTGAATCAAAATCCAAGTCTGCTGTATTGGTACCCGTGGCTACCGAACTACCTGTTGCCCCACCCATACCAATACGCATACCCGGTCCACCGAGCTGAATGAGCAGATGTCCCGGTTTAATTGCTTTTTTCTCCGTATGAATAGTGTCGATGCTGCCAATACCGCCCGCAATCATGATGGGCTTGTGATATCCACGCCTTGTACCATGAATGGTCTGTTCGAAGACGCGGAAATAACCACCTAAAATCGGGCGACCAAATTCATTATTAAAGGCAGCACCGCCAAGGGGCCCTTCAATCATGATCTGCAATGGAGTGGCAATTCGTTCGGGCTTGCCATATTTTTCAAGCTCCCATGGCAAATCAGTGCCAGGGATATTCAAATTTGAAACTGAGAAACCTGTCAGACCCGCCTTTGGACGACCGCCAATACCTGTTGCACCCTCATCACGAATTTCTCCGCCAGCGCCGGTAGACGCGCCTGGAAAAGGTGCAATTGCAGTGGGATGGTTATGGGTCTCCACCTTCATCAAGGTATGTACTAGGCGAGTATCCTTTGCATACTGATGATCATTGCCTTGTGGCGCCCAAGTCTCCGACTCACAACCAACCATCACCGCACAATTATCAGAATAAGCAATGATGGTGCCCTTTGGCTGCAATTGATGAGTGTTGCGAATCATTGCAAACAAGGATCGCTCTTGATCATCGCCATCAATAGTCCAGCTGGCATTAAAAATTTTGTGACGACAATGTTCGCTGTTTGCTTGCGCAAACATCATGAGTTCAACATCGCTTGGGTTACGCTTTAAGCGTGTGAAATTTTCTACTAGGTAGGTAACTTCATCATCTGACAAAGCCAAGCCTAATTCTTGATTCGCTTTATCAAGCGCTGACCTACCCTCAGTCAATACGGCTACGCGTTTTAAGGGCCTGTCATCTAAGGTTTGGTAGAGCGCCTTGGCTAATTGAGAATCTTCAATGACACTTTCGGTCATACGATCGTGAATCGCAGCCAAAACAAGGTGATGTTGGGTCTCGTTTAAAGCTTTTTTGCTTTGCCAGGCATATTGCACACCGCGCTCAACACGCAAAATATCAAGCCCGCATTGACGAGCAATCTCAGTAGCCTTACTGGCCCATGGTGAAACAGTACCCAAGCGTGGAATAACAAGCGCTTGTTGCTTTTGATCGACCCCCCTACCAAACCAAGAACCGGATGATTTGAGTTTGGAGGCAAAAGGATCGCCATAAGTAAGCAAACTCGCGAGGAGATCTAGTTTTCCAGGAGCTAATTGCGCTTCAGACCAAATTAAGTGGAGATATTGAGCTTCAATAGACTCAAGCTCAATGCCCTGGTCCATGAGCGCTGTTAAAAGTCGCTGTTGACGGAAGGCTGAAAGGGCATCAGCCCCGGGCAAGCAAAGGAAAAATGACATCCCTAGATTATAAGGTTTTGATCAAAGCAATCTGCCGCCTTGTAGGTGAAACTGACGCTCACATCGTGCAGCTAGGGCTGGGTCATGGGTCACCAAGACCAAGGTGGAGGAATTTACCCGATTGAGCTCAAAAAGTAGCTCGATGACAGCTTGGCCACTAGCCTCATCCAGACTACCCGTAGGCTCATCGGCAAACAAGATTGCTGGCCTCTTTACAAAAGCCCTTGCCAAAGCAACACGTTGTTGCTCGCCCCCGGATAATGTCTTGGGAAAGTGACCTATGCGAGCACCTAAACCTACTTGTTCTAAAGCAATTTGGGCGGTATTTTTAGCCTCAGAATAGCCAATTCCAGCTAATTCCAATGGCAGCATGACATTTTCAAGGGCATTTAGATGGGGAAGCAGCTGAAATGACTGAAAAACAAAGCCAACCGATTGACCGCGCAGCTTTGCTCTTCCATCCTCATTTAAACCTGAAAGTGTCTGCCCCATAAGAAATACATCACCAGCAGATGCGTCATCAAGGCCCGCCAAGAGACCAAGTAAGGTACTTTTTCCGGAGCCAGAACTGCCAACAATCGCTACACTCTCGCCAGCCTCAATGGCAAAACTAATATCGTGCAAAATAATCAGTTCTCCATCGTTGGCTTTCACCACCTTTTGAAGCTGATTCACTCTGATAACCTGGGATGGATTACGCATAAGGGCGCTAGATTAACCTATAGAAACAATGGCACGATTTAATTACATCAACAAGTTGAAGTGCAATTTAGCATTTACCGCTCTATTTTGCCTGTTAATGGGAGGCCATGCTGATGCACGAGCATCTCATACGATTCTCATTCTTGGGGACAGTCTATCAGCCGAGTATGGCCTAGTCCATGGCAGTGGCTGGGTCGATTTACTCGAAAAGAAACTACAAAAAGAAGCCAGCCCTTGGAATGTTTTTAATGCGAGTATTAGCGGTGAAACATCCGCAGGGGGATTAAACCGACTTCCCTCTTTACTGGAAAAGAAGAAACCTGGTTTAGTGATTATTGAATTGGGTGCCAATGATGGATTACGCGGCCTCTCTATTGCTGCAAGCGAAAAAAATCTCCAGAAGATGATTGTCATGAGTAAACAGTCGGGGGCAAAGGTACTGCTGATTGGCATTCAGTTGCCGCCTAATTATGGACAAGATTACACCAAGCAGTTTGCAAATATGTTTACAAGACTGGCAAAGACAGAAGGAACTGCATTCTTACCATTCTTCCTCACTGGCGTCATTGATAAACCAGAATTATTCCAAGCAGATCGAATGCATCCAAATGAACAGGCGCAAAAAGTTCTATTTAAAAACGTATGGGGCGCTTTGGCCCCATATTATGATTTGCTGCAGAAGTAGCTGGAAAAGATTAACTACCCGCTCCGCCGGAATTTACAGCCTTGAGGGGGTTGATGACTTTGACACCAGCTGCATTGCGCCAATAGGCCATAAAACCTGCAAATTCGGACTGAGCAGACAAAGATTGAATTTGCCGCGCTTGAGCTTGATGAATCTTTGGATCAACGCCAGCTTGCTGTCGAACTTGATCGACGCGATAGATAGTTTCACCAACACCGGGATTAAGCACTTTTACAAGTGCTGGTAACTTGGCGGCATCAATTGACATCACATCATCTAAGGCGCTACCAGTTAAGTTGCCCGGCTTAGTGCGTGAGACCCAAAATGGGCTTCCAAAACCGCTTGCCACTTTGAGATCTTTCTCGAGGGTATTCAATCGCTCAGAGGCTGCAGCAACTGCCAATGCCTCTGCTGCGCGCTGACTAAGTTGACGCTTAATCTCAGGCGCAACCTCCTTAAATGGTAGTACTTGAGAAGGATGGAATGCAACCACTCGTGCGGAAACAAAAACACCTGGAGACACTTGTACAGCTTCGATATTGCGCTTGTTCTTCAGGGAGTCATCACTGTAGAGTGCTTGAACTACTTTAGGATTGGCAATTGGGCTCTCTTTGGGCGCTCCAGCAAGACCGCCGCGAGAAATTCCTTTGGCAGACTGAACCGATAACTTCAATTTATCAGCAGCAGGCTTCAAGCTATCAGCCTGGTCGTAAGTAATATTGGTAAATTGATCTGCCTTTTCATTAAATGACTTGGGATCCTCCTTGGGATCGGCCTTCAGCACGAGATAGTCAACATCAATTAATTCGGGACTAACAAAGAGCTTTGAGTTGGCTTCATAAAAAGCTTGTTGCTCATCCAAAGAGGGGTCTACCTTAGATAGATAGTCTTTTGCTGAGAATGTGATTGCTTGAACTTCACGCTCGCTCTCATATAAAGAGGAAATCGCTTCAAAAAGTTTGGGGGTTGCTATTTCCGTGCGAGCTACCGAGGTAACTAATTGCTGAATTTTTAAGTCGAAACCTTGGCCAGCATAAAACTGTTCTTCATTCAAACCATTTGCAGCTAATAATTGTTTAAAGCGGGCATCATCAAAACTACCGTCTGGTTTATACAGCGCCCGAATTTGAGGAATGTTTTGAAGGCTCTTAATCAAAGCATCTTTACTCACTTGCAAACGCAAATCATTGACTGCATAGGCCAAAACACGTTGCTGGAGTAGTTCGCTCAGAATGGCTTGGCGAAATTGCAGGCTTTGCGCAATTTGTGGGCTACCCCCAACTCGCTCGGCTTGACGTTTGGCTGCAGAGTCAACCTCCTGAGCGGTAATGGCTTTACCGTTGACCTTAACCAGGTCTGTTTCTTTATCCATGAAGCCTGAATAGCTGGAGATACCAAAGAAAGCAAATGAAGGAACAATAAAAAGCATCAAAACTATTTGCAATAGCTTCTGGTGTTTACGAACGGTATCGAACATGTAAAAGTCACTTAGAAAATGTCAATTATGCGAGTGTACTAGGCATGAAGTCTAGAGTCCTAGAAAGCCTTAAAAGCAGGTGGGGAACTGGTGGGCGCTGACGGGATCGAACCGCCGACATTCTGCGTGTAAGGCAGACGCTCTACCATCTGAGCTAAGCGCCCCAATTTAGTACAGACGAGATTGTAACCTAGTATGAAAATAAAAGAAGGATTCCGCATCAAAACGCAATCAGAATGATTACAAAATTGACTTGGAACCCTTTTATTCTCAGTGTTTTAAGACTTCTGAGCTAGCTGCCTTTTCATTTGCTTTACTGGCTTCAGAGGCTTTTTTAGCCAGCTCTTCTGGGCTGAGCTCAGGCAAGGCTTCTGGTTTACGCTCGAGAGCCAACTCTAGCACCTGATCAATCCAACGAACCGGAACGATTTCAATTGCATTCTTGACCTTGTCTGGAATATCAATTAAATCCTTCACGTTTTCCTCGGGGATCAGGGCCAATTTAATTCCACCTCGATGAGCCGCCAAGAGCTTCTCTTTAAGGCCGCCGATAGGAAGCACCTCACCGCGCAGAGTAATTTCGCCAGTCATAGCAACATCAGCACGAATTGGAATTCCTGTTAAGACAGAAACCAAGGCTGTAGTGATTGCGATACCAGCAGACGGTCCATCCTTAGGTGTTGCACCATCAGGAAAATGAATATGAATATCTTTTTTCTCAAAAGACTCATCGTTAATTCCAAGTCGCCTTGCCCTCGAGCGAACCACCGTGCGTGCAGCCTCTACAGACTCTTTCATAACATCACCAATGGAGCCAGTGCGCGTTATCACGCCCTTACCTGGCATCACGGCAGCCTCAATCGTTAATAAATCACCACCCACTTCAGTCCAAGCTAAACCCGTTACTTGACCCACTTGGTTTTCTTTACCAGCTAAACCAAAATCATAAAGTCGTACTGACAAGAATTTATCTAGGTTATCCGCATTAACTACCACAGGAGCGGCCTCTTTTTTCAGAAGCAGTAGCTTCACCACCTTACGACAAATTTTGCTAACTTCCCTCTCCAAAGATCGTACGCCTGCTTCACGGGTGTAATAGCGAATCATGTTGCGGACAGCGCTCTCCTCAATCTTGAGCTCGTCCTTTTTCAGTCCATTATTTTTGATCTGCTTGGGAATCAAGTAATTGATTGCAATGCTCGTTTTTTCATCTTCCGTGTAACCAGCAAGACGAATGATTTCGAGGCGATCCAATAAAGGGCCTGGAATATTTAAAGAATTCGCGGTAGCAACAAACATCACATCAGACAAATCAAAATCAACTTCTACATAGTGATCCTGGAATGTATGATTTTGCTCGGGATCCAAAACCTCCAATAGCGCACTGGCCGGATCACCACGGAAATCCATCCCCATCTTATCGACTTCATCGAGCAAGAACAGAGGATTGCGCACACCTACCTTGGTCATACTGGTCAGAATCTTGCCAGGCATTGAACCGATATAAGTGCGACGGTGACCACGAATTTCAGACTCATCTCGTACACCACCCAATGCCATACGGACAAACTTACGGTTGGTAGCCCTAGCAATCGACTGTCCAAGCGAGGTTTTTCCGACTCCTGGAGGCCCAACCAAACAAAGAATCGGAGCCTTAACACGGTCAACCCTTTGTTGAACTGCGAGGTACTCCAAAATACGTTCTTTTACTTTATCAAGCCCGTAATGATCCTCATCTAATACTTTTTCAGCATTAGGCAAATCATTATTTATCTTGCTCTTTTTCTTCCAGGGTAAATTTACCAATGTATCAATGAAGTTCCGAATGACTGTAGCTTCTGCCGACATTGGTGACATCAACTTGAGCTTTTTTAACTCAGACTCCGCTTTTTTCAAAGCTTCTTTTGGCATCCTGGCTGCTTTAATACGCTTCTCTAATTCCTCTAAATCAGCACCCTCTTCGCCCTCACCCAATTCTTTCTGGATGGCCTTAACTTGCTCGTTGAGATAGTACTCGCGCTGGCTCTTTTCCATTTGACGCTTTACACGACCACGAATACGCTTCTCAACTTGAAGAATATCAATCTCGCTCTCAAGATCAGCCAAAAGACTCTCCAAGCGTTGTACTACTTCAGTCATTTCGAGTAAGCGTTGCTTTTGCTCTAACTTGACTGGCAGATGGGCGCAGATTGTGTCTGCCAAGCGACTAGGGTCATCAATACCACCTAAGGAGGACAAAATTTCTTGCGGCACCTTCTTGTTCAGTTTGACGTACTGATCAAACTGAGCCATGATGGCACGGCGTAAAGCCTCTGTTTCATGAGCGTCAATTGCGGCAATCGCAGTAGGAGTCGCTTCGCAATTGAAATAACCCAGGCTATCTTCAACTTGACTTACCTCAGCACGCTGAACACCCTCGACAAGCACTTTCACAGTACCGTCAGGCAACTTAAGCATCTGCAAGATATTGGCAATGCAACCAACCTCATAAAGATCCTCTACAGAGGGCTCATCTTTAGCTGCCGTTTTTTGAGCCACCAAAAGCACATTTTTGCCAGTTTCCATGGCAGCTTCAAGGGCCTTAATCGATTTTGGGCGCCCCACAAACAATGGAATTACCATGTGTGGGAATACAACTACATCCCGCAAAGGGAGCAAAGGTAGTTGAATGGATTCAGAGGGTAGTAATAAGTGGCCAGGCATAGGGCAAATCCTCCAAAGTAGTCAGTCCCCAGAAATCCCCAAAAGTGCTTAAAACACTAAATAGAGTTGCTGTTATGAAATAGGATACTACCTATATGGGTTTGACCACTTGAAAAACAAGGGGGGAAAATGCCAAAAATGTGCAAAAAGGCCTGAAAACCAGCAAAAAACTCAGAAAAACTAGGCTTTTTTACTTAAATCAGCCTGATTAGCATCAGCTTTGTAGACTAAAAGTGGTTTTCCACCATCCTGAATGCTGCTTTCGTCAATAACGACCTTTTCAACATTTTTCAAAGAGGGCAAGTCGTACATGACATCCATCAACGAACCCTCAAGAATGGAGCGCAAGCCGCGAGCACCTGTCTTACGAGCAATCGCCTTTTTAGCGATAGCTGACAGAGCTGCCTGCCTTACTTCCAATTGAGCGCCTTCCATGGTTAGCAGTGCTTGATATTGCTTAACAAGCGCATTCTTTGGCTCAGTCAGAATCTGAATGAGTGCTGACTCATCTAATTGGGCTAAAGTGGCCACTACTGGCAGACGACCGATTAACTCGGGAATCAAGCCAAATTTAATTAAATCTTCGGGCTCCACTTCAAGCAGCAGATCGGAGACGCCACGATCATCCTTGCCAGGAACAGTTGCATTAAAGCCAATACCCGTTTTGGCAGAACGTTGTTGAATAACTTTTTCAAGACCATCAAAAGCGCCGCCACAAATGAACAGAATATTAGTGGTGTCAACCTGAAAGAAATCTTGATTAGGGTGTTTACGGCCACCTTGAGGGGGCACAGAAGCCATTGTCCCTTCAACGAGCTTAAGGAGTGCCTGCTGAACACCCTCACCCGATACATCACGAGTAATTGAGGGGTTATCAGACTTACGCGAGATCTTATCGATCTCGTCGATATACACAATGCCGCGCTGTGCTTTTTCAACGTTGTAATCGCAAGCTTGGAGTAATTTTTGAATGATGTTTTCAACATCCTCGCCAACATATCCCGCTTCGGTGAGCGTTGTTGCATCAGCCATCACAAACGGCACATCCAACATGCGTGCCAATGTTTGAGCCAGTAAAGTTTTACCAGAGCCCGTTGGACCGATCAGAAGGATATTGCTCTTAGCCAATTCAACGCCATCAACCATTGCCTTAGCAGGCAATTTTGATTTAGTGTCTGCAGCCTTGTCTACAGATTCAATTTCCTTGCCATCTTTATCAAGTTTAGCCTTCTTCGGCTTAGGCAAATATTGCAAACGTTTGTAATGGTTGTAGACCGCAACAGCTAAAGTCTTTTTAGCGTGATCCTGCCCAATGACATATTGATCTAGGTTTTCACGAATTTGGTGGGGCGTAGGCAAAGAACCATCGCCCTCTTCCTTTGGTAGCTTGGCAATTTCTTCCTGAATGATGTCAGTACATAAGTCGATACATTCATCGCAAATAAAAACTGAAGGGCCGGCGATCAGTTTTTTAACTTCGTGCTGACTTTTGCCACAAAAGGAGCAATATAAAATCTTTTCTGAACCGCTAGTAGTTGGGGTATCGCTCAAAATAATTACCTATTTATAAGTGCCGTGATTTAAGGGCGCTTTTCAATAACCTTGTCGATCAAGCCGTATTCACGAGCCTGCTCTGCAGACATAAAATTATCGCGGTCAGTATCTTTGGCAATCGTCTCAATGGATTGACCAGTACGATCGGCCAAAATTTTATTTAAACGCTCACGTAAATACAAAATCTCACGGGCCTGAATCTCTATGTCAGACGCCTGACCACGAGCACCGCCCAATGGCTGGTGAATCATCACACGTGAGTTAGGCAAAGCGTAGCGCTTACCTTTCTCACCGGCACACAGTAAGAAGGCGCCCATACTGGCAGCCATTCCCATACATAATGTGCTGACGTGCGGCTTAATAAATTGCATAGTGTCAAAGATGGCCAGACCAGCAGACACCGAACCGCCTGGAGAATTTATATAAAGAGAAATCTCTTTATCTGGATTTTCACTTTCCAAAAATAAAAGCTGTGCAATCACTAGATTTGCGGTTTGATCATTTACCTCACCCACCAAGAAAACCACACGCTCTCTCAGTAGACGGGAATAAATGTCATAAGCTCGCTCGCCACGCCCAGAAGTTTCAATCACCATGGGCACTAAGCCCAAGGATTTAGGCTCTAAATTCTCTGAAAGGGAATGATTCTGGATCATGGGATTGGGCCTTTATAAAAGATTAAATACTTTATGAAGATCAGTTTAACTTGCTGAGCTCTTCAAAAGAAATGACTTTGTCAGTTACTTTTGCAAGTGACGTGAAATACTTAATGACGTTATCTTCTAAGACCAAATTCTCAATATCCTTTAAGCGGCTTGGATTGCTGTAGAACCAACGCACCACTTCTTTTGGATCTTCGTAAGTAGCAGCCTGTTCATCGATCTCAGCCTTAATTTGATCAGCAGTTGCAGCCAAGTTTTGCTGCTTAACAAGGTCACCCAAAATCAAGCCAAGACGAACACGTTTAGTAGCTTGTTCGGCAAACATTTCAACAGGGATCGGAACGTCTTTTGCATTTGGAATGCCACGTTGCATCAAGTCTTGACGTGCAGACTCAACCAATCGCTCCTGCTCAGAGGCAACCAAAGATTTTGGAACATCGAGTTCACACAAGCTATTGAGCTTTTCCATCACTTCGTTTTTCAACAATGAAGTGATGCGGCGCTTTACTTCGCGATCTAAGTTTTCTTTTACTTCTGCACGCATTTTTGCAACACCGCCTTCAGTTACACCCATTGACAATGCAAAGGCATCATCAACAGCGGGAAGGTGCGGCCAATTCACTGATTTAACAGTGATCGTGAATTCGGCTGTTTTGCCAGCCACATCTTTGCCATGGTAGTCGGCAGGAAATGCTAATGGGAAAGTTTTGCTTTCACCGGCTTTCAAGCCCAATGTAGCCGCCTCAAACTCAGGCAACATACGGCCCTCACCCAGAACGTACTCAAAGTTTTCCGCTTTGCCGCCAGCGAATTCAACACCATCAATCTTGCCAACAAAGTCGATCACCACTTGGTCGCCAGCTTGGGCTGCCATGTTTGCACCGCCATCTCCATGATGACCAGCTTCACCGCGTGGGTGATAATGAACTTGCTGTTTACGCAAGACATCAATTGCGCGATCGATCTCAGGATCTGCGATTTCGGTAAGGTACTTAGTCACTTCGGCTTTGCTAAAGTCGCCAATTTTTACTTCTGGCAATACTTCAAACAATGCATCAAACACGATTGTATCTGCTTCTAATTCACTTTTAGGCTCTAAGCGCGGTTGTCCTGCTAGCGCGATCTTTTCTATTTGCGCGAGTTCATAAAACAACTCAGAGGCTTTGTCGAACTGAAGTTCGAAATCAACCTGCATACCATATTGCTTTTCAACTAAATTCTTAGGCACTTTGCCTGGACGGAAGCCGGCCATCTTCATGGTCTTGCCTAATTTAACCAAGCGGGCTTCACGCGCTTTAGCCAAATCTGCACGAGCAAATTCCAAGGTTACTTTGCGGTCTAACTGACCTAAATTTTCTATCTGCACAGCCATTCTCGTCTCTTAATTGAAAAACAGGGTATGTGAAGTCCAAGCCAAGTAGCACTTTGTGGTGCGAGGAGGGGGACTCGAACCCCCACACCATTACTGGCGTCAGGACCTAAACCTGGTGCGTCTACCAATTTCGCCATCCTCGCGCGAATTTCCGCAAACGCTACCGAGCTTAAACTTCACTCTAAAGACCGTAATTCTACAATGCTCGGCGTATTTAGACTTTATAAAGCAGGGAGACGGCATGAACAGCAATGCCCTCACCCCTGCCTAAATGCCCTAAAGACTCATTTGTTTTGGCCTTTAGATTGACATGGCTAGGTGTAACGGCTAAGTCAGCAGCAATATTTCGAACCATCTCAGGCAGAAAATCAGCCAATTTGGGCTTTTGGCAAATGATGGTGGCATCGACATTGCCAATGTGAAAACCAGCGGATTGAATCTTTTGCAAAGCTGCTCTAAGCAAAATTCGACTATCCATGTCTTTAAAAGCAGGATCTGTATCAGGAAAGAGTTGCCCAATATCATTTAATCCGGCAGCTCCCAGCAAGGCATCCGTAATCGCATGCAATAAGGCATCCGCATCGGAGTGACCCAATAACCCCTTTTCATAAGGGACATGGACACCGCCCAAAATGAGTTTTCGATTCTCCACCAAGGCATGGACGTCATAGCCCTGCCCAATACGAAATTGTGGAATGTGAGTGGGAGATTGAGTCATAAAGATAGCTAGAAGTTAGTTGCGAGCTGCCATGAGCAATGATTGCATGAGCTCCCAGTCTGCAGGATGGGTTACCTTGAAATTACGAATAGAGCCTTGAACCAAAAGCGGCTTTGTACCTGCCAGCTCCATTGCACTGGCCTCGTCAGTCACATCCGCATCTCCAAGAATAGCAAGCTCTAGTGCGTCATGCAGCTGCTTTAAACAAAACATTTGGGGCGTTTGTGCCTGCCAGAGATGATCTCGTGAAATTGTTTTATCCACCCTAGTAGGATTACCTGCAATCGCAGAATTAAAATCTGAATGCTTCAATGTATCGGCCACAGGAATAGCCAGCAAACCTCCAGAATCAGATGATTCGACAGCCTCAATTAATTGGCCTATCAATTTTGGCGTAATACCAGGGCGCGCAGCATCATGGACTAAAACCCAATCATTCTCAGAGACACCAGCCGTCAACATGGCAGCTAAAGTGTTTTTGACTGTTTCCTGGCGGGTTGGACCGCCCGTAGGCAAAAAATGCAATGGCTTGTTGCAATTTGGGCTGGCGGCAAGCTTAGACAAAATCAGGTTATCGATAAAACTATGGCTCACTGCAACCCATACCGAGTTAATTCGAGGACTTTGCATAAAAGCTTCTAACGCATAAGCAAGCATTGGGCGCCCCGCCAATTGTTGAAATTGCTTGGGAAGCTCGCCCCCCAAACGCAAACCAGCCCCTGCAGTCGGCAAAAGGACATGACATTTAGGCAACTTGCTATTCGTTGAGCTCATACCTGATTCTATAATGAGCTTCGATGTCAGATGCATTAGAACTAGCACCCCCCATACCTGCACCGCGGGCTGGGCAGCGCTTTACCTTTTCAGGGCTCGTTGGCTCCGCTGATGCCGCCCTGATTGCCCAAGCAGCCACACGCCACCGACAAAACTACTCAGTCATGGTTGTTTTTTGCGCCCATGCGCAAGATGCACAACGCCTGCTTGAGGAAATTCCGGCTTTTGCCCCAAAAATTAAAGCTCGCCTACTACCTGACTGGGAAATCCTCCCATATGACCATTTTTCCCCCCATCAGGATTTGGTTTCTGAGCGTCTTGCCACCCTCTATGAGCTACTAAATGGTAGTTGTGACATTGTCTTAGTCCCCGTCACTACGGCCCTACAGCGTTTAGGTCCGCCCCAGTTTTTATCAGGGCACACCTTCTTTTTCAGGCAGGGTGACAAGCTCAATGAAGCAGCATTGAAGTTACAACTGCAACAGGCTGGGTATGACCCCGTCAGTGCCGTGATGCGTCCTGGCGAATATAGTATTCGCGGCGGACTGATTGATTTATTTCCAATGGGATCTAGCCTGCCATATCGCCTTGATCTATTCGGCGATGAAATTGAGCAGATACGCTCCTTTGATCCAGATACACAGCGCAGCCTTTATCCAGTGAAAGAGGTGCGCCTGTTGCCTGGTCATGAATTTCCCTTTGATGATCAATCTCGTACTGCATTTAGAAATCGTTGGCGTGAAGTGTTTGAAGGCGATCCAACGCGCTGCTCAATCTATAAGGACGCGAACTTAGGTATACCAAGCGCCGGCATTGAATCTTATCTGCCGCTTTTTTTTGATGAGTCGTCCACCCTCTTTGATTATTTCCCCCGCTCTGGCGACCCAGTCTGGTTAGTCAGCATTGGTGATGCAGATGAAGCGATACGCAGTTTCTGGAAAGACACTCTCCAGCGCTACGAATTTCTGAAGCACGATCTTGATCGTCCTGTACTACCACCCGCCGAACTGTTTTTAGATGCGGATGAATTCTTCTCCAAACTAAAACCGAATGCCCGTCTAGCACTTGAGATAAGCGGGGATAAAAATAATGAAGCCGCGTTTCTTCAAGTTCCAGACATTGCCGTTCACCGTCGCGATGCTGATCCCATAGCCCGCTTACGCGATCTCGTCTCTAAGGAACGTATTCGAGTTTTGGTATGCAGTGATAGTGCTGGTCGTAAAGAATCTATCCGACAATTATTTGAAGAAAGTAACTCCGTCGCTGGACAAGATGGTAGGTCGCTCTACCCGCTCAAGCCAGAGGGTTTTGAGAGCATTGCCGACTTCATTAAGAGCGATGCTCTGTTTGGTTTAGTAACGGCACCGCTCTTTAATGGTTTCACTTGGCCTAGTGAAAATCTCATTGTCATCACGGAAGCAGAATTATTTACATCCACCGCTCGGCAACGCCGTAGGGGGAAAAGCTCTGATAGCGCCGATCCAGATATGTTGTTTAAGGATCTATCAGAGCTCAAGATTGGTGACCCCGTAGTGCATGCAGATCATGGCATTGGTCGCTACCAAGGTCTAGTGCTGCTCAATGTTGCGCCGCCGAAAGACGCCCCTATTTTCGAAGAGTTTTTACATTTGGTTTATGCCAAGGACGCCACTTTATACGTCCCAGTACAGCAACTACAAATGGTTACTCGTTATGCAGGTTCTGATCCTGATACGGCACCTTTACACCACCTAGGTTCAGGCCAATGGGATAAAGCGAAACGGAAAGCAGCAGAACAAATCAGAGATACCGCTGCAGAACTGCTGGGATTGTATGCAGCTAGAGCGATACGCAAGGGGCATGCCT
Organism: Polynucleobacter sphagniphilus; assembly: GCF_029892205.1. Taxonomy (NCBI): domain Bacteria; kingdom Pseudomonadati; phylum Pseudomonadota; class Betaproteobacteria; order Burkholderiales; family Burkholderiaceae; genus Polynucleobacter; species Polynucleobacter sphagniphilus. Next base: position 693,587 of record NZ_JARXVX010000001.1, on the reverse strand, counting down.
TTGAATTTTCTGCTCATGACTATGCTGCTTTTGCCGAAAGCTTTGGCTTTGAAGAAACCCCTGATCAGGCTCATGCCATTGCTGCAGTCATAGGCGATATGACCAGTGGTACACCAATGGATCGCCTAGTATGCGGCGACGTCGGTTTTGGAAAAACAGAGGTGGCCCTACGCGCTAGCTTTGTTGCTGTGATGGGTGGCAAACAGGTTGCAATATTGGCCCCTACCACCCTGCTGGCAGAGCAACATGTAGCAACCTGGAAGGATCGCTTCGCGGATTGGCCGGTGAGGATTGTTGAGCTCTCTCGCTTTAAGACTACCAAAGAAATTAATGCCGCCCTCGAGGCAATCGCCAAGGGGGAAGCAGACATCATTATCGGCACCCACAAACTACTTTCCAAGGAAACACAATTCGCCAATTTGGGTCTTGTGATCGTTGACGAAGAACATCGTTTTGGGGTGCGCCAGAAGGATGCCCTCAAAGCATTACGCGCTGAAGTGGACATCTTGACGTTAACTGCTACCCCTATACCTCGCACCTTAGGTATGGCAATGGAAGGTTTGCGTGAATTTTCTATCATCGCAACAGCGCCTCAAAAGCGTTTAGCTATTAAAACCTTTGTGCGACGTGAAGGTGATGGCGTCATCAGAGAAGCAGTATTGCGCGAAATCAAACGTGGCGGCCAAGTGTATTTCCTGCACAATGAGGTCGAGACTATTGAAAATCGCAAACACGCTTTACAAGAACTCATACCAGAAGCGCGCATCAGCGTTGCTCATGGTCAGATGCATGAACGGGAACTCGAATCGGTCATGCGTGAATTCGTAACACAGCGCACCAATATTTTACTGTGCACAACTATTATCGAAACCGGCATCGATGTGCCGACCGCCAATACCATCATCATGCATCGCGCCGATAAGTTTGGCTTGGCTCAATTACATCAATTGCGTGGCCGAGTTGGTCGCTCCCATCATCAAGCCTATGCATACTTACTGGTTCCTGATCCGGATGCGCTTAGTAAACAAGCGCAATTACGCTTAAATGCTATTCAAGCAATGGAAGAATTGGGGTCTGGTTTTTATCTTGCCATGCATGATCTGGAAATTCGCGGGGCTGGAGAGGTCCTAGGCGACAAGCAATCCGGTGAAATTCATGAGATTGGTTTTCAGCTCTATACGGAGATGCTCAACCGCGCTGTCAAAGCACTCCGTAGTGGCAAAGAGCCTGATCTTCTCTCACCCCTTCAAGCCACTACAGATGTCAATCTAGGAGTTCCAGCGCTCTTTCCGGATGATTATTGCCCAGACGTTCACGAACGCCTATCCCTTTACAAGCGCTTTGCGGGCACCAATGATTTTTCGGAACTCATGGGTCTACGCGAAGAATTAATAGACCGTTTTGGCGACTTGCCAGATCAAGCAAAATCATTTTATGAAACCCATCGACTGCGCCTTGAAATGGCCGGCTTTGGTATCAAAAAAATTGATGCTAGCCCGCTTTCAATACAGATTCAATTTATTCCCAATCCACCGATTGATCCAATGAAGATTATTCGTTTGATTCAGTCTTCAAAGCATATTCAATTAAACGGGCAAGATAAGCTGAAGATTCTGCCGCAAAAAGAAAATGATTTCCAAAAACTTGAGCAACGCTTAGAACATATTCGCCGTATCTTGCGCAGCCTCAACGAATCTGCCATGCTTTCTACTGCATAAGCCAATTAACCATGAGCCATCCTCAGACCCTAGTCGCGTTATCTACCGCGCCAATACACTCCTCTTTAAATGATTCACTGACACATCATGCACAGATTATTGGAGTGGAATTACTGCCATCTCAACTCGATACAAATGCGCCACCTTATTTTTCACAACGCTGGACGGCATCATCAACTATCCCGCCAGAAGCTCGCGCAGTATTAAGGGAAATTGCCAGCCAACACCAATCAGATCTCGCTTTCTTATCTGCTGCATTTAAACCCCATGCAATAAAAGTATTAGCTATGGATATGGATTCAACCTTAATCAATATTGAGTGCATTGATGAGATTGCCGATTTCACAGGCAAAAAAGCAGCAGTCTCAGAAATTACCGAAGCAACTATGCGCGGTGAAATCAAAGACTTTAAGGAAAGTTTGCGTAGACGCGTCAAACTGTTATCGGGTGTTTCAGAGGATGTTCTAGAATCCATCTATCAAGAGCGTTTGCGACCAAACCCTGGAGCATACGAGCTGCTCAATGGTGCGCATGAGCGAGGACTTTATACGCTGCTAGTTTCTGGTGGATTTACTTTTTTTACTGAAAAGCTGCGCGTGCAATTGGGATTTAAACAAACTCAAGCCAATACACTAGAAATCATTGACGGCAAACTGACCGGCAATGTGCTTGGGGAGATTGTTGATGGTGCCGCCAAGTCCATGTACGTGGACCAAGCCTGTCAGGCTCTGGGAGTGAGTAAAGCGCATGCAATGACGATGGGTGACGGCTCAAACGATTTGCCCATGATGCATGGATCTGGTCTTAGCATTGCCTATAAAGCCAAACCCTTGGTTAAAGAAAAAGCCGACGCGGCTTTTGACCGAGTCGGCTTAGATGCAGCGCTGCTGCTAATTCAATAAGCGAATTAAAGACGCTCAAAAATAGTGGCAATACCCTGTCCACCACCGATACACATGGTGACCAAAGCATATTTGCCCTGAACGCGTTGCAACTCATGAATCGCTTTGGTGGCAATGGCAGCACCAGAGCATCCAATCGGGTGACCCAAAGCAATTGCACCACCATTCACATTGGTTTTTGCTGGATCAAGTCCAAGCCCTTTGGTGACAGCTAATGCTTGGGCTGCAAATGCTTCGTTTGATTCAATGACATCGATTTGATCTAATTTCAGACCAGCACGTTCTAAAGCAATCTTGGTTGCTGGAATGGGGCCTTCACCCATGATGTGATTTGGCACTCCAGCAACTGCATAAGAAACCAATCGCGCAAGCGGCTTATGCCCTGCTTTTTTAGCCGTTTCGGCATCAGCCAACACAAAGAATGCAGCGCCATCATTAATACCTGAGGCATTACCAGCAGTCACGCTACCACCCTCTTTTTTGAAAACAGCCTTCATCTTGGCTAATGTTTCCATGGTGGTGTCAGGCTTGCAGTGTTCATCTGTATCAAACACGATATCGCCCTTACGAGTCTTGATCGTGATTGGAACGATCTGGGACTTAAAGCGACCCTCTTTGATTGCATTTGCTGCACGACGATGTGATTCAACCGCAAGCGCGTCTTGCTCTTCGCGCGTCAACTTCCATTTCTCAACCAGGTTCTCAGCAGTCACACCCATATGGCCAACACCAAATGGGTCAGTCAAAATACCCACCATCAAGTCAATCATTTTGGTATCGCCCATGCGTGCACCGCTACGCATCGCAGGTGAACCATACATACCGCGTGACATCACTTCAACACCGCCACCAACACCATAGTCACAATCGCCCAACATAATTTGCTGAGCCGTTGTCACGATGGCCTGTAAACCAGAGCTACATAAACGGTTTAATGCCATAGCCACAGACTCCATTGGCAGGCCTGCCTGTATTGAAGCTACGCGCGCAACATAACCGTATCGACTGTCTGTAGGAATCGTATTGCCTACAGTGACGTAATTTATTAAGGCTGGATCTACACCAGAGCGTGCAACCGCCTCTTTCATCACAATGCCACCGAGTTCAGATGGCTCAAAACTGCTTAAGGCTCCATTAAAGGTACCAATTGCGGAACGAACTGCACTTAAGACAACGACATCACGACTCATATCAATCCCCTTAGCTAAACCCTGTTTTGGGCTAAATTAGTAAATCAAACTGCAGTTTTATTCTAAATATCAAGTCTGCGCTACTAGGTCATGCCCTTGGGAGCTCACGACTGTGGCACGAATGATCTCACCCGCACGATAGCGCTTGGAGGGCTTAGCAGGCGGTAAAACCCGCACCAATCCATCAATTTCAGGGGCATCGCCCACAGTTCTGCCAATTCCACCAGCATCATCGACTCGATCTATGAGCACCTGAATGCGCTTCCCGATTTTTTTTGTCAGGCGGTTCACTGAGATTTCTTCTGCTTTTGCCATAAAACGGGCACGGCGCTCCTCGCGGATGGCATCGGGAACCGGCTTATCGAGCGCATTAGCCAATGCACCCTCAACTGGAGAATAAGCAAAGCAACCAGCGCGATCAATCTGGGCTTCATCTAAGAAACGAAGAAGGTAATCAAATTCTTCTTCGGTTTCACCTGGGAAGCCCGCGATAAAAGTACTGCGAATGACTAAGTCTGGGCAAGCTTCACGCCAGGCCAAAATACGCTCCAAATTCTTTTCACCACTGGCAGGTCGTTTCATCCGCTTTAACACATCGGGATGCGCATGCTGCAGCGGAATATCTAAATACGGCAGGACGCCATAACCGTGCTCAGAAAATTCGGCCATTAAAGGCAGAATGTCGTCCACATGCGGATAGGGGTAGACGTAATGTAAACGCACCCAAGCCTGATGCTCCCTGGCAATCTGATTGAGTGCATTCACCAAATCATACATGCGTGTCTTAACTGGTTTACCATCCCAAAAACCAGTACGGTACTGTATATCTACACCATAGGCGCTAGTGTCTTGTGAGACCACAAGCAGCTCTTTCACACCAGACTCAAACAGGCGTTTAGCCTCAAGTAGCACTTCACCAATTGGTCTGGAAACTAAATCGCCACGCAAATTGGGAATGATGCAAAAGGTACAACGGTGATTGCAGCCTTCTGAGATCTTGAGATAGGCGTAATGCTTTGGCGTTAACTTGACGCCAATCGGTGGCAGCAAATCTGTAAACGGATCATGCGGCTTGGGCAAATGTTGATGTATCGCCTGCATCACTTCGTCCGTAGCATGTGGGCCAGTCACGGCTAACACCTTTGGATGGATGCTCTGAATAAGGTCGCTGCCATCGGCATTTTTTCGCGCACCCAGGCAACCAGTCACGATCACCTTGCCATTCTCGGCAAGTGCCTCACCAATAGCGGCAAGACTTTCCTCTACGGCTGAGTCTATAAAACCACAGGTATTTACAACAACGAGATCCGCACCTGAATAATCTTTAGCGGTCTCATAACCTTCTGCACTCAATTGCGTCAAAATAAGCTCAGAATCAACCAGGGCCTTAGGGCATCCTAAGGATACAAAACCAACTTTTCCGACCACGATTATTCTTTGCTTGCTTTATCAGTTTTAGGGGCTTGCTGCCCAAAAGGGAAGCTGCTGAACAAATTTTGAGAACCTTGCATTTGCTCTTGCATCTTTACAAATAGATCCTTGCTCTGATCCATGTAGTTGCCCATGAGGCCCTGCATCAAAGGATTATTGATACTGAGCATTTGCGCCCAGGCCTCAGGACTGCTGCCTGCTCCCATCCCCTTGGATTGGTCGCCTAATTTATTGTGGATATCAACAAAAGACTGCATGGTCTTTTCAAGGTAGCTACCCATCAGCCCTTGCATTGAGTTTCCATAAAAACGAATGATCTGGGAAAGCATCTGACTAGAAAAAACAGGGGCACCCCCAGCCTCTTCTTCCAAAATAATTTGCAGAAGAATATTGCGAGTGAGGTCATCGTCAGTCTTGGCATCCAGCACTTTAAATACTTCCCCAGACATCACCAAAGCCTTGATGTCTGATAGGGTCACATAAGCACTCGTTTGGGTATCGTATAGACGGCGATTGGGGTATTTTTTAATTAAACGCTCATCACTTGGAGTCTTGGTACGGGTGGCCATTTATGTTTCCTCAATTTATGTACTGCAATGCAACATCGGCATAGTTTATCCCTAGTTTCTACTTTGGGTAAATTTGCCGATGTTGGGCACTTAATATGGCCTAAAAACAGCTTAGCCCGTATGCAAACCGCCATTTAAGGAGAAGTCAGCACCAGTTGCATAACCACCATCCTCTGAAGCAATCCAACAGCAAATTGAAGCGATTTCTTCTGGAGTGCCAAGGCGTTTGACTGGAATCCCGGCAATAATCTTCTCAAGTACATCCTCACGGATCGCCTTAACCATGTCGGTGCCAATATAGCCAGGAGAAACCGTATTGACTGTGACACCCTTAGAAGCAAGCTCTTGGGATAAGGCCATCGTAAATCCATGCAAGCCCGCTTTTGCGGTTGAGTAGTTTGATTGGCCGAATTGTCCTTTTTGACCGTTTACAGAGGAGATGTTGATAATGCGACCCCAACCGTTATCAGCCATGCCATCAACCACTTGTTTGGTGACGTTAAATAAGGAATTGAGATTGGTATCAATTACCGCCTTCCAAGCATCCGGGGTCATTTTACGGAAAACACTGTCGCGGGTAATGCCTGCGTTGTTTACCAAGACATCCACACGCCCTACTTCAGCCTTCACCTTATCAAACGCAGCAACGGTACTATCCCAATCAGACACATTGCCCTCTGAAGCAATAAAGTCAAATCCCAATGCTTTTTGCTCGCCAATCCAGCGGTCTTTTCGTGGAGAATTCGGACCACATCCAGCAATCACCTTGAAGCCATCTGCAGCTAAGCGTTGACAGATAGCGGTACCAATACCACCCATACCACCAGTTACGTATGCGACTTTTTGAGACATTGTGCTCCCCCTTGTGAAATCAGTTTTATTATTAAATTAAACAGCTGTACCAATTTTTTCTTTTACATATTTACCCGGTGCAGCCTCCAACTTTTTGTACTTCGCGTTACCGAATGTCGTTTTGGCTGGTACTTTTTTTCCGCCAAATTGAGCAAGCCACTTTGTATAGTTTGGCCACCAGCTCCCCTTGATTTCTTTGGCGCCTGCCAACCATTCATCGGATGTTTTAGCAATAGCGTCATTCTCAAAGTAATAGCGTTTATTTTTTGCTGGCGGATTGATCACGCCAGCTATATGTCCGGAGGCACCCAACACAAAACGGTTTTTCCCTTTGAGGAGATGCGTGGATTCATATGCCGATTTCCAAGGAACAATATGGTCCTCTTGGGATGCATAAATATAAGCTGGAATAGTGATTTTGCTTAAATCAATTTTTTGCCCACAAATAGTCACTGTGTTTGGCTTGATCAAATCATTTTGTAAATAGGTATGACGTAAATACCAACAGTACATCGCCCCGGGTAAATTGGTGCCATCGCCATTCCAATAGAGCAAATCAAATGGTGGCGGAGAATTTCCTTTTAAGTAATTCTCAACTACGTAATTCCATACCAGGTCATTGGGACGTAAGAAGGAAAAGGTATTTCCAAGATCTAAGCCCGACATCATCCCAAAGTTTCCGCCCTCACCACCGATGGTGGTTTCACGCATCTTTACCATGGTCTCATCGATAAAGACGTCCAGCACTCCGCTATGAGAAAAATCTAGCAACGTAGTTAACAAGGTTACGCTGGCCACTGGATTTTCTTTTCTTGCCGCCAATACTGCGAGAGCGCAACTAGTTAGCGTACCCCCAACACAGAAACCAAGGATATTAATTTGCTTGCTGGCGCTGATCTCTTGCACAACCTCAATAGCCTTGATCACACCACCGCCAACATAATCTTCCCAGGTCACTTTTGCCATGGAATTATCAGGATTTTTCCAAGAAACTAAAAATACAGTGTGACCTTCATTCACCATGTGACGAACCACCGAGTTATCCGGCTGTAGATCTAATATGTAATATTTATTGATGCAAGGAGGCACCATTAAATAAGGTCTTTCAAAAACAGTCTCGGTGGCTGGTTTATATTGAATCAACTCAAACAGCGGGCAACGAAAAACAACTTGGCCTTCGGTGGTGGCGATATTTTTGCCGACCTCAAATGCACTCTCGTCAGTTAAGGACACCTTCCCCTTTTTCATATCGCCAAGCAGATTAACAATCCCGTTTTGGATAGACTGGCCTTGGGAGCTAATGATGTTCTCTAAAACTTCTGGGTTGGTTGCAATGAAATTGGACGGCGATAATGCATCAATCATCTGCTCTGTGGTGAACAAGATTTTTTGCTTTGCTTTTTCATCAGCCTCCACCGCTTTCGCCAAATTCATCAAATACCTTGAATTAAGCAGATAAGTTGCGGCGATGATTTTGCTCCATGAAGAGTGCCAAGCTTTTCCTGCAAAACGACGATCCTTGAGTTCAATCGCTTCAGGATTGGTTGCCAGATGCGCCAACTCAGCAAAATAGTCTTTCTGAATTTCAGTCAAACGCTCTGAAGGAATTAAGGCCATATGATGTGGCGCCAAGGATGGCGTGCTACCGGAATTCATTCCTGCAAACATAGTCGTCTCTTATAGTGAATGGATACATTCTCGTTGCATATATGCACTAAGGTTATACGCACTAACCCTAGCAAATACCAAATTCTAGTAATAACCCGTCAAAGAGTCTATGCAGAAATCCAGATAAAAGATGCAAACCGACCAGTTAACCCATCTCGACGATAGGAAAAGAAGTGTTCTTTTTCTTGATAAGTACAGTGTGTGCCACCGGAAATATCCTTCAAGCCTAAAGCCAATAAACGCTGCCGGGCAAGCAAATAGAGATTTGCCAAATACTTTCCTTCGCGCCCAGCAATCGGAACAAAAGCATCAGGCGGAATTGGCAGCCCATCTGAGCAAAATGCATCAACAACGTCTTCGCCGACCTCAAAGGCGTGTGGGCCAATCGCAGGCCCCAGCCAAACCAGAATATCTTCTGGTTTTAAGTCTGTACTCAGCCGCAGGATCTCTTGCATCGTACTTTCCAAAACCCCCCCACAAAGACCGCGCCAGCCGGCGTGCGCGACCCCGACCACTTCGCCATTGGAGCTACTAAATAAGACTGGCAAACAGTCTGCCGTCATCACAACCAATACTTCATTGGGAACATTAGTCACTGCAGCGTCAGCCTCAATGCCTACTTTTTGAAAAAGGGACCTTGATATGGGCGTGCTCACTGCAACACCATGGGTTTGCTTTAACCACAGCGGTTCACTTGGTAATTGAGTCTTCAGAATATTGCGATTTTCCAATACCGCCCGAGGATCATCGCCTACGTGATCACCCAAATTTAAAGAGGTATAGGGCGGCTTGCTGACGCCCCCGGCACGCGTACTAAATCGTGCCTGCGCCCCTGGCGGCAAAGACCATTCTGGCGTCAAAAGAGGCATTAGCGATGATCGTTTTGAATGGAGGCCGTTAAACCCGCCTCTGTTGGAAGGCTATCTAAATCAATTGCCACCTCAGACATCAAATCCATCAGGTCAGCAGGCGGCAAACGAAACCAGGTCATCGTCTCATGGGTAGCAGGATGTTCCAAACTCAGGGCATAGGCATGCAATGCTTGCCTATGAAATGGCAGCGTTTTAGCTGCGCCAGGCGTTTTCTTGCGATAAACGGGGTCTCCAAGCAATGGAAAACCCAGTGACTCTAAATGCACTCGAATTTGATGGGTTCTGCCAGTCTCTAATCGGCACTCCAATAAAGCAAGCGGGCTTGAAGCAAACTCGCCCTTGGCCAAACGCCGAAACAAGGTAGCCGCTGGTTTGCCTTGGGCGATACCGGCTGCCATACGCAAACGATCCCTTTGATCACGCCCAACAGAAGCCAGAACTTTGCCTTGGCTGGGTGCTTCACCCCAAACCCAAGCCAAATAGCGTCTGCCAACGGTTCTTTCTTGTAATTGACGCACCAGAGCAGTTTGAGCCAGAGCGGTGCGCGCCACCACCATCAGACCAGAGGTATCTTTATCTAAACGATGCACAATGCCAGCCCTAGGCAGCAGCTTGAGCTCCGGATAATGAAACAAGAGTCCATTCAGTAAAGTGCCAGTCCAATTGCCTGCTGCAGGATGGACCACCAAGCCAGGAGGCTTATTAACCACAATGATGGAATCGTCTTCGTACACAATGTCCAGAGGGATGTTTTCAGGACTAAAAGCAAATTGTTCAGGCATTTCTTGTGGAAAAACCTTAATACTTTCGCCGCCACGCAGTAAATACCGGGCTTTGGTGATCTTTCCATCGACCATCACAGCCCCCGCCTCAACCCAGGACTTGAGGCGATTTCGAGAATAATCAGGCAAAGCAGCAGCCAAAATCTTATCTAAACGCTCGCCTGCCACCTCATGGGACATTTCTAGAGCAATGAAATCCTCTTCATCGATATAATCAACGGGATTCGAATCAGGAGTTTGCGGCAATGCCACGCTTAAAGAGCCTTTCAGTTATGTCGGACGTTATTTCAAACGCCAGTTTAAGGCTTGCGGCCATTGTTGAGTCATCTCGCCAAAAAAGCCACAAATCTTTCAAAATTATCCCCGCTGCGCTATTACTCACACTCAGCGCTGCTTGCTTATTGCTCACTGCTTGTGCTGGTAGCGATGGTCAGAAGGATGATACCGATGTATGGTCTGAAACCAAGCTTTACTCTGAAGCAACTGCAAAGCTCAACGATGCAGACTATGCAAAGTGCGGTAAATATTTCGACAAACTAGAAGCCCGCTTCCCTTTTGGCCCCTACTCACAGCAAGCACAAATTAATGCCGCTTATTGTTACTGGAAGGCTGAAGAGCAGCCCCAGGCAATTATTGCAATCGATCGCTTCATTAAATTACATCAAGGTAGCGAGAGCCTGGATTACGCGTATTACCTTAAAGGACTCATTACCTTCAACGATGACTTGGGTTGGCTTGGCAGGTTTACTGGGCAAGACTTAAGTGAGCGCGATCCCAAGGCTGCCAAAGAAGCATTTGAATCATTTAAGACGGTGGTTGAGCGCTTCCCAAACAGTAAATATGCGCCTGATTCTCTTGATCGCATGCGTTATATCGTGAACTCGCTGGCAGAGTCAGATGTTCGCATCGCCCGTTATTACTATGAACACGGAGCTTACTTGGCATCAGCTAATCGCGCCCAATTAGTTATTCGAGATTATGACCGCGCCCCAGCTGTTGAAGAGGCTTTGTACCTATTGGTTAAGTCTTACGAAAAGTTAAACATGCCCGAACTGAGCAATGACGCTTTGAGAGTCCTTCAACTGAACTTCCCCGACAGTCAGATCCTAGTGACAGGACAAACCCCCAAGAAAGAGCGTCGCTGGTGGCAGCTGTGGAATAAATAAACTACTAAAGATCAAGAATAAGGGCGCTTTAATAGGCGTCCTTTTTTTATCCCATCAATCTTCAAACCGATAACTACTCGATCGATACTGGCACCCGAGGCGCTAGGGCACATAAAAGCTCATAACCAATAGTGCCGCTCATCTGAGCGACATCATCAACTGAAATGACCGCACCCCAGAGCTCTACTACAGTCCCAACTCCGGTAGCAGGCGCAGCTCGTAAATCAATAGTAAGCATATCCATTGAAACTTGACCAACGATCGGGCAAGTCACCCCCAGCCCATTCTCAGATTCAACCCAAACCGGGGTTCCATCTTTTGCATGTCGTGGGTAGCCATCAGCATAGCCGCACGCCACCACTCCAATCCGCATATCTTCAGGAGCCTCATAACGACCGCCATAGCCTACCCGATCACCCTTTTTAAGCTCCTGAACATCAATAATTTCACTGCGCAGTTGCATGACAGGCTCAAGGTGGGCATGCGCAATATCGGCATGAAGCCCAGTGGGTGAAGCTCCGTAGAGCATGATGCCTGGTCGCGCCCATTCACCAACGGCGTTGCGATGCCACAAAATAGCGGCTGAGTTACCCAGTGAGCTTGATGCCTCCAGGCCCTCAATGGTTTTTTGGAGACACTCCATTTGCTGACCTACTGTAGGCTGTCGATCAATTTGATCGGCATTGGCAAAGTGCGTCATATGGTGCAAGTGGTAACCAGCAGCATGTAGGCGGTGAAATGCATTTCGATAGGCCTTAGGAGTAAATCCAAGGCGATTCATTCCGGAATTCAGTTTTAAGAAAATATTTAAAGGCTTACCAGCTAAAGCATTCGTTTCCAACCACTGGATCTGCGCCTCGCAATGGACCACTAGATCCAAATGTAATTCACGGGCAACTGGGATCTCGTTCTCATGAAATAAACCCTCCAAGAGCAAAATACGGCCCTGCCACTGCTGCGCCCTGAGCCATAGCGCATCCTCAATGTCCAGCAAGGCAAATCCATCAGTCGATTCAAGACCCTGCAAAGCACCTTCAAGACCATGCCCATAAGCTTTGGCCTTAATAACGGCCCAAATTTTGGACTCTGGTACCAGCTCGCGAACGCGGTTTAAATTATGCCGAAAGGCACTGGTGCGAATAGATGCCAAAATTGGTCGATTAATCAAGCGATTAGCTAAACCAGTCATATCCACCCCTCCTTTCATGTTTTAATTGCACTAATGACTAGATTGTACGAATGAACCGCAGTTTTTACATCATTATGGCGGCGCAATTTTTTTCGTCGCTTGCTGATAACGCATTGCTGATCGCAGCAATCGCCCTCTTGGTCCAGCTCAATGCTCCGGCCTGGATGACTCCTTTACTCAAATTATTCTTCGTACTCTCCTACGTCTTGCTTGCAGCCTTTGTGGGCGCCTTCGCCGATTCCAGGCCCAAGGGCAATGTGATGTTCATTACCAATACCATTAAGTTTGTAGGTTGCATTGTCATGTTGTTTGGGGCTCATCCATTGTTTTCATACGCCATTGTGGGACTTGGAGCCGCAGCCTATTCCCCAGCCAAATATGGCATCTTGACCGAACTTCTCCCCCCTGAAAAACTGGTTGCCGCTAATGGCTGGATTGAGGGGCTGACAGTGAGCTCGATTATTTTGGGTACCGTCCTTGGGGGCGTCCTGATCAGCAATGCAGTATCCCAAACACTATTGGGCTTTGATATGCCCTTTATTGATACCGGCATAGATACCCCTGCTGAGTCAGCCATTCTTGTCATTATGATGATTTATGTGATCGCCGCCATGATTAATCTGCGTATCCCAGATACGGGTGCACGCTACATGTCGCAAAAAACCAATCCCCTTGAGTTAATTAAGGATTTTGCGCATTGTTTTACAACCCTCTGGGATGACCGTCTAGGGCAAATCTCCTTAGCTGTTACCACCCTGTTTTGGGGTGCAGGCGCTACCTTGCAATTTATTGTAATTAAGTGGGCTGAAGTTGCTTTGCATATGAATCTGTCTCAAGGAGCCATTTTGCAAGCTATCTCCGCTGTTGGTGTTGCCTTCGGTGCAGTCTGGGCTGCCTGGCGCGTGCCTCTGCGCAAATCTCTGTCAGTACTCCCCTATGGCATTGCAATGGGGGTGGTTGTTTGCATCATGGCTTTATACAACTCCAATATGCTTCCTGATACCACGCTCTTTACAGTCGGACAACTGAAGCTGAGCCTTAATTTATTGCCGGCATATGGCTTATTAATACTGGTAGGCAGCTTGGCTGGTTATTTTGTGGTTCCAATGAATGCCCTGCTGCAACATCGTGGTCACGTCTTGATGTCTGCAGGTCATTCGATTGCCGTCCAAAATTTCAATGAAAATATTTCTGTTTTGATGATGCTGCTGGTGTACTCATTGCTCATTTGGCTCGATATCCAAATTCAATTTGTCATTATTGGGTTTGGAATCGTCGTGAGCGTCCTCATGTGGCTTGTAATCAAGCGCCATGCCGCCAATCAAGCGCAATATGACTCCATGCATCTGATTGGCGAAAGCAAGCACTAGAGGCTGTGTAAGACCGAGCGAGCGAGGATCAAGTCCTGCCAAAGCAAGGCCTTATCTTTAGGCCTGGCGAGCAATTGATTTAATTCAAACGACGCAATCAAGGGTACCTCTTCATACCCGTCCGCCGCAATACCCAAAACCGTTTCTCTTAACTGAGGCAAGGGATCTCGCTCACCTGAGAGTTTCTGTGCAGCCGGACCACCGAAGGCAAAAGCAATGACTGGCAAAGAACCCAATTGCGCCTCTTTACCTACCAAACTTTCTGCAGGGTTCTTCCAAACCCACTCATTTTGGTCAAGTCCTAGGGCGCGAACAATATTGTGAAATAAGGTCTGCGCATCACCCTGGGGTGGCGAACCAAAGAACCACCACATGCCTTTATGCTGCCCAGGTGGACTAAGCTCATCCGCTTGTGCGACAGGGCTGGCTAATTCTGGCTGGATGTCGGACTGAGGTGCATCTCGGGAAGTCCATTCGGTAATTCCCATTTCTTTTAAGAAAATGGAGCGCGTACTAGTATTCATGTTGCTAGCTTAATCGATTTAGCCATCACGATCGCATCTTCACGCAATCCAGTCTCTGGATTGCTGGGGTAATAATTTTTACGGCCGCCGATCGCTTCAAAACCCATCTTTTCATACAACTTGAGGGCATTGGTATTGGAGGGGCGCACCTCCAAAATGATGCGCGGCATATTTTGCTGGGCTGCCACCCCCTCAATAGCCTTCATCATGCGCTGAGCAATGCCATGGCGACGCAAACTAGGGGCAACCGTAATATTGAGAAGATGAAGTTCATCCACTGCAGGATAGAGAATGCAATACGCCCAAAGCACCTCTGGATCCAAAAATGATCCTTTCACAGCCTGATCATGCGCAGGACGAATGCAATACGCCCAATGACCCGCAGCTAATGAGTCAGAAAAATTGCCCTTAGTCCATGGGTGAACATGAGATTGATTCTCTATTGCCAAGACAGCTTCCAGATCCACTGCACTCATTGGAAAAAAGGAAAGCTCAGCCACCCCATCTGCTTGTGGACTGGTGTTGACCGACATTGCTAGACCCCGAATGCGTTTTCACGCTCTAAAGTAGTTAAAGCTACTTTATTACGGATATACAAGGGCTCGAGAGCGTGCACTTCCAGTTGCCCACCTTGATCCCATAGGTGTTGGCTTTGGAGAAGCAAGCCCATAGCATGCACGCCAATTTGGGAATCCATCCTAGCCAGGGGTAAAGCTGGTTTAGCAGTGATCAGTAGACGCTCACCAAATTCTGCTATGGCACTACCCGCTACAAACTGAGCACCTGACAGATCAACCTCTTCGGGCGCGCTTAACATGACTTCACTCATACGCCTAGGTAAGGCTGCGGGCTGTGTTTCATATTGAGCCCAATACACCTCACCCATGCGTGCATCCACCGCAACTACAAATTGCGCATGATCCCGAGTCATTGCTTGATTAAATGGGCCGCTGACAGACAGCTGTGCTGCAATTGCATCTAAGCTGCAGACCGGCAGGACGGGAAGATTGGCAGCAATTGCTAAACCTTGAACGGCAGCTACTCCCAAGCGAACACCCGTAAAAGCACCGGGCCCAACGCCAATGGCGATTGCATCCAAGTCTTGGAGCGTTATATTTGCTTCGGCAAGCAGCTCTTCAATCCAAGGGAGCAATAGTCCACTAGCGCCTGCGGACACCTTTTGATGTCTAAGCAATGGCGTAGATTGACCTAAAGATAAAGCCACCGAACACCAGGCTGTAGAGGTGTCGATGGCTAATAATGCAGTCAATTTAAATCCTTAATAACAAACCCCAATTACACTTAATTAGGCGCTTAATCCTTGAATCACTTCAACGGGCGCCTGGACAAGCTCAATTAAAACACCTTCCCCGCTAATCGGGAATTGATCATTGCCTTTGGGGTGCACAAACGTAATGTCATAGCCAGCCGCCCCTTTACGAATACCGCCTGGGGCAAAGCGTAGGCCCTTGGCAGTAAGCCACTCTACTGCCTTTGGTAGATCATCGACCCAAAGACCAATATGATTAAGAGGGGTTTGATGAACCGCTGGCTTTTTTTCAATGTCAAAAGGTTGCATGAGGTCAACCTCAATCTCATGCGCACCTTTACCAATTGCGCAGATGTCCTCATCGACGTTTTCACGCTCAGATACAAAAGTGCTCTTGTACTCAAAACCCAATAAGTCTACCCAAAGGGTTTTTAGGCGGTCTTTATTTTCGCCTCCAATAGCAATTTGCTGAATACCCAAGATTTTGAATGGCTTTGTCATTGTCATTTACCTATTCAAAACGAATAATCAATTGATCAACTGCCAAGCTATCACCCTCTTTTGCACAAATTTCGGCGACCACCCCGTCTTGCGCAGCCGTCAAGGTATTTTCCATTTTCATCGCCTCAATGGCAGCAATTTTTTGACCGGCTGTTACTGCATCGCCCACCTTAACGGCAATGGTCGTTAGTAAACCAGGCATTGGTGACATCACTAACTTAGAGGTATCAGGCGGAACTTTGACAGGCATACGGCGCTGTAGCTCAGCGCCCAATGGACTCAAGACCATACATTCAAACTGCGCACCATCGAGCACCAATAGGTATTTGGTGCCACGACGCTCAACCTGTGCAGTTATTTTACTGGTGCCATTAATGGTGGCATGCAGACAAATTTCACCTGGACGCCAGTTACTGACGATGTCATAACGACTAACCCCATCAGCCTCTTCAATATACACAGAGTACACATTTTCTTTTAGCTCTAATCGAATTGGAATCTCATATGGATCCTCTTCTGAACCAACCCGAGCACCTGTTACCACTACAAATTTCTTGGCAATGATCATTTCATGGCCAACCAACTGACCATCAATCATCTTGATGTGCTCAAGATAGCGATATCGCATAAATGCAGCTAATGCAGCTAACCGTTTTGGGTCAGCTGGTTGCACTGAATCGGTCTTAAAACCATGTGGGTATTCTTCTGCAATAAATCCAGTAGTGAAGTCACCCGATACAAAGCGTGGATGTTGCAGTAAAGCCGCTTGAAATGGGATATTGGAATGAATGCCGCGAATTACAAAGTCATTTAAGGCAGAACGCATTTTCTCGATAGCTTCCGTACGGTCCTTGCCGTGCACGATCAACTTAGCGATCATTGAGTCATAGAACATCGGGATCTCACCGCCTTCGTAGACGCCTGTATCTACGCGCACGCCATCCATTTCTTGGGGCGGGCGGTATTTGACCAGTCGCCCAGTGGAAGGCAGGAAGTTACGAAATGGGTCATCGGCATTAATACGGCACTCCATAGACCAACCGTCTAACTGAATATCCTCTTGCTTGAAAGCCAGCTTTTCACCAGCAGCGACTCGAATCATCTGCTCCACGAGGTCAAGACCAGTAATACCTTCCGTGACAGGATGTTCAACTTGTAGGCGGGTATTCATTTCCAGAAAATAGAAAGATTTATCTTTACCTACAACAAACTCGACCGTACCAGCCGATTGGTAGTTAACGGCCTTTGCTAAAGCAACTGCCTGCTCACCCATGGCTTTGCGCGTTGCAGGATCAATAAACGGTGATGGCGCCTCTTCAATGACTTTTTGATGACGACGCTGAATCGAGCAATCACGCTCACCCAAGTACACCACATTGCCATGCGAGTCACCTAACACCTGAATCTCAATATGACGCGGACCTTCAACAAACTTCTCAATAAAGACACGGTCATCGCCAAAACTATTGAGCGCCTCTGTGCGACAAGCGGTAAATCCTTCAAAAGCTTCTTTGTCATTAAAGGCAACACGCAGACCTTTACCGCCGCCGCCGGCCGAGGCTTTAATCATTACAGGATAGCCAATACCCTGCGCAATCTTGACTGCATCTTCTGCTTTATCGATGGCTTCATTAAAACCAGGAATCGTATTGACTTTGGCTTCCAGCGCCAATTTCTTAGAAGCAATTTTATCGCCCATGGCCGCAATCGATTGGTGCTTGGGGCCAATAAAGACAATACCCTCCTCCTCACAACGTTTTGCAAACTGCTCATTCTCAGATAAGAAGCCATAACCAGGATGAACTGCTTGGGCGCCAGTGTCTTTACAGGCCTGAATAATGCGGTCCATTACCAAATAAGATTCGCGAGATGGTGCCGGCCCAATACAAACTGCTTCATCGGCCATCTGGACATGACGAGCCTCTTTATCCGCTTCGGAGTAAACGGCAACCGTTTTGATGCCCATCTTTTTAGCAGTTTTCATTACACGGCAAGCAATCTCGCCGCGATTAGCAATCAATATTTTTTTAAACATTTTGGTAGTCATGATGTATGGGTCCTTACAGAGGAATGTTGCCGTGTTTACGGGCAGGATTCTTCAAATCTTTATCCTTCAACATCGCTAAGGAGCGTGCGATACGTTTACGGGTCTCGTGCGGCAAAATGACATCATCAATATAGCCGCGACGACCTGCTACAAATGGGTTCGCAAATTTGGCTTTGTACTCAGCTTCACGTGCTGTAATTTTGGCTGGGTCTGATTTTTCCTCGCGAAAAATAATTTCAACCGCACCTTTAGGCCCCATTACAGCGATCTCCGCTGAAGGCCAAGCAAAGTTCACATCGCCACGCAGGTGTTTGGAAGCCATCACATCATAGGCGCCGCCATAGGCTTTACGCGTAATTAATGTTACCTTAGGAACAGTGCAATCAGCGTAGGCATATAGGAGTTTTGCGCCATGCTTAATGATTCCACCATACTCTTGTGCAGTACCCGGCATAAAGCCAGGCACATCAACCAAGGTGACTACTGGAATATTGAAGGCATCACAGAAGCGAACAAAACGAGCTGCTTTGATAGAAGCTTTGATATCTAGGCAACCAGCCAGAACTAAGGGTTGATTTGCAACAATGCCAATCGAGCGGCCCTCCATACGAGCAAACCCAATCAGAATATTTTTGGCGTAATCGGGTTGCAATTCAAAAAACTCACCATCATCAACAATCTTGGCAATCAATTCCTTCATATCATATGGTTGATTGGGATTCGAGGGGACTAAGGTATCCAAGGAAAAATCAGGCTCTTCATTGCGGTTGGCACCTTTAATCAGAGGCGGTTTTTCGCGATTCGATAATGGCAAGTAATTGAAGAAACGGCGCAACATAGAAATGGCTTCTACATCATTCTCGAATGCCAGATCGCAAACCCCTGAAACCGTGGAGTGCGTGACTGCTCCACCCAACTCTTCAGCGGTAACATCTTCATGCGTTACGGTCTTGACAACCTCTGGGCCGGTAACAAACATGTACGAGCTATCTTTCACCATGAAGATGAAATCCGTTAAGGCTGGAGAATAAACCGCGCCTCCTGCCGATGGACCCATGATGAGCGAGATTTGTGGAATCACTCCAGATGCAGTGACATTACGCTGGAAAATCTCTGCATAGCCTCCCAAAGAAGCAACGCCCTCTTGAATCCGCGCCCCACCTGAATCATTCAAGCCAATCACAGGTGCCCCCACCTTCATCGCCTGATCCATGATCTTGCAGATCTTTTCTGCATGCGCTTCAGAAAGTGAGCCTCCTAAAACGGTGAAGTCTTGGGAAAATACAAACACCAATCGGCCATTGATCATGCCGTAACCAGTAACAACGCCATCACCTGGTACCGTTTGATCGGCCATGCCAAAGTCATAGCAGCGATGCTCGACAAACATATCCCATTCTTCGAAGGTGCCAGCATCAAGCAAGAGCTCAATACGCTCTCGTGCGGTGAGCTTACCCTTTGAATGTTGCGCCTGAATACGTTTTTGTCCCCCACCTAAACGGGCGAGTTCGCGTTTCGATTCAAGCTGTTCAATGATTTCCTTCATACCGACTCCTTAGAAAAATTCATGCCCCATCGCTTCCAGCAATCGCCTGGCGGCAACTGATGGAGCTATAGTTCCCTGATTTACGGCAGCACTCAAGCTGGGTAAAAGTTCTTGTACTGCTACATTATTTGCAAATGCATTTTTTAAGCCCGCATCAATACGATCCCACATCCATGAGCCCGATTGTTTTTTGCGTCTTGCATCAAACTCACCATTAGCCTTTTGCAGTGCTTCAAATTGCTGTATTTTTTCCCATAACTCAGGCACCCCATTGCCCTGTAAGGCACTTAAGCGCATGACGATTGGGTGCCAATGCTCTGCTTGATGTGAGGCATGGTCGGGATTGCCATGAAACCCAAGTAAGCGCAATGAACTCGTAATAAATAATTGTGCGCGCATTGCTGCATCTGGATCGATATCGACTTTATTAATCACAATCAGATCGGCTATTTCCATCACCCCTTTTTTGATGGCTTGCAAGTCATCACCAGCATTAGGCAATTGCAAGAGCACAAACATATCTGTCATACCGGCCACTGTGATTTCACTTTGTCCAACGCCAACCGTCTCTACAATCACCACATCAAAGCCAGCTGCCTCTGCAACCAATAGTGCTTCGCGGGTTTTTTCAGCAACACCCCCCAAGGTGCCAGAGGAAGGGCTGGGTCGAATAAAGGCATTCTCTAAAACAGATAAACGCTCCATACGGGTTTTATCACCCAGAATAGAGCCCCCCGATAAGCTAGAGGAAGGATCAATTGCTAAGACTGCAACGCGGTGACCTTTTTCAATTAAATACAGACCTAGCGTTTCAATTAAGGTTGATTTGCCAACACCCGGTACACCGGAGATACCAAGCCGAAATGACTTGCCGGTCTTCGGAAGTAAGGTGTTGAGAACATCGTCGGCACGCTTACGATGATCTAAGCGGGTTGATTCCAGTAAGGTGATGATCTTCGCTAGTGCGCGCCTCTGTTTAGGCGACGGACCACCAGTGAGGTCACCCACTAAAGCCTGGTCAACAGCATTGAGCATGCTTTGTGTCCGCTTAACTCGTGCTTACCGATTTACGAATCTGCTCAAGCACGTCCTTGGCCGATGCTGGAATTGGGGTGCCAGGCCCGTAGATGCCCTTGACGCCCGCCTCATATAAAAATTCATAATCCTGCCTGGGGATCACGCCACCGACGAAAACAATAATGTCATCGGCACCCTGCTTTTTGAGTTCAGCAATGATGGCTGGCACCAAGGTTTTGTGACCAGCCGCTAAAGTTGAAACACCCAGAGCGTGTACGTCATTCTCGATTGCCTGGCGCGCACACTCCTCAGGCGTCTGAAAAAGCGGTCCAATATCAACGTCAAATCCCAAATCAGCATAAGCAGTTGCAACCACTTTAGCACCACGATCGTGACCATCCTGTCCGAGCTTGGCAATCATCACCCGCGGGCGACGGCCAAAGTCTTTGGCAAAGTCAGCGATTTCTGTTTGTAATTTTGCCCAGCCTTCGGCTGAGTCATAAGCAGCTGCATACACTCCGGTCACCTTTTGCGTATCGGCGCGATGACGCCCGTAAACTTTTTCCAATGCATCAGATACTTCGCCAACCGTTGCACGCAAACGAATTGCCTGCACCGCCAAATCAAGCAGGTTGCCTGTATTGTTTTCGGCGGCTATGGTGATAGCCTCTAATGCGGCCTCTACTTTTTTACTATCGCGCTTTGCTTTAATAGCTTGTAAACGTGCAACCTGACTCTCTCTAACCTTATCGTTGTCAATCATCAAGACATCATGCAGATCTTCCTTTTGAAGCTTGTATTTATTGACTCCAACAATCACATCCGTTCCGGAGTCAATTTTGGCTTGTTTTTCAGCGGCGGCAGCTTCAATTTTTAATTTAGCCCAACCACTTTCTACTGCCTTAGTCATGCCGCCCATGGCATCTACTTCTTGAATAATTTCCCACGCCTTATCAGCCATTTCTTGCGTGAGGCTTTCCATCATGTATGAACCAGCCCATGGATCAATCACACTAGGAATATGGGTTTCCTCCTGGAGGATGAGTTGCGTATTTCGCGCAATACGACTAGAGAATTCTGATGGCAAAGCAATGGCTTCATCTAGAGAATTCGTGTGTAGTGACTGAGTGCCACCAAATACTGCTGCCATTGCCTCAACAGTGGTTCGCACTACGTTATTGTATGGATCCTGCTCAGTCAACGACCAACCAGATGTTTGGCAGTGTGTACGCAACATCAACGACTTGGGATTTTTTGGTTCAAAAGACTTCATAATCCGCCACCATAAAAGACGGGCGGCGCGTAACTTTGCCACTTCTAAATAGAAGTTCATTCCGATCGCAAAGAAGAAAGACAAGCGACCTGCAAAGCCATCCACATCCAAGCCTTTAGCAAGAGCAGTTTTGACATACTCTTTACCGTCGGCCAATGTGAAGGCCAACTCCAAGACCTGGTTAGCACCAGCTTCTTGCATGTGGTAACCCGAAATAGAAATCGAGTTGAACTTGGGCATATGCTTGGCGGTGTATTCAATAATGTCGCCAATAATCCGCATCGAAGGTTCTGGTGGATAGATATAGGTATTGCGCACCATGAACTCTTTGAGAATGTCATTCTGAATGGTCCCAGATAAGAGCTCTTGTTTCACGCCCTGCTCTTCGCCCGCAACAATGTAACCCGCTAAGACCGGTAAGACAGCGCCATTCATCGTCATGGAAACAGATACTTTGTCGAGCGGTATTCCATCGAACAAGATCTTCATATCTTCCACTGAGTCAATGGCTACGCCTGCCTTGCCAACATCACCAGTAACTCGGGGGTGATCGGAGTCATAACCACGATGGGTTGCTAAGTCGAATGCAACTGAGACACCTTGCCCTCCTGCATCAAGAGCTTTGCGATAAAAGGCATTGGATTCTTCAGCAGTAGAAAATCCAGCGTACTGGCGAATCGTCCAAGGGCGTACGGAATACATGGTTGCTTGCGGTCCACGCACAAATGGCTCAAAACCAGGTAAGGTATTGGTGTATTGCAAGCTCTCTATATCAGCCGAGGTATAAAGCGCTTTGAGATGAATGCCATCAGGAGTTTTCCAACCAAGATTTCCAACATCCCCATTGGGAGCGGATTTTTGTGCTGATTTAGCCCATGCATCTAAATTGGTCTCAGGCACATTAGGCCAATTGGTCGTTGGTTTGTTCTCGTTGGTACTCATAAAGCACTCCTGTTTGGCTTTATTGCATATTTACAAAAAATGTGGGGTTATTTTGCTAGACAATATTCAATTTGTCCAGTTAAAATGAATTCATAATTATGAATACAAAACTAAACAAAAGACCCTTATATGAAGAGGTTGCCGAACGCTTGCGTGAGCAAATATTTGCCCATCAAATGGCACCTGGCAGTTGGGTGGATGAGCAAAGCTTAGCTCTGCAACTAGGTATTAGCCGCACACCCATGCGAGAAGCCATTAAGGTTTTGGCAGCCGAGGGGCTGATCACCATGTACATGAACCGAGGCGCTTATGTCACCGAGGTGGACAGGCGTGACTTGGAGCAGATCTTCACCGTCCTATCCCTACTCGAAGGCCAAGCTGCTAAAGAAACGGCTTTGAGAGCCACTGAGGATCAATTGACTGAGCTGGACAATTTGCACCACCGCCTTGAGAAAGCCGCAGCTGATCGTGATCTAGACCAATTTTTTGAGATTAATGTCAAGTTTCATGAACTAATTCAAGGCATTGCTGGGAACCGCTGGATGAACAATACGATTGCGGACCTCAGAAAGGTCCTCAAGCTTCAAAGAAGGGATTCTTTGAATCGCACTGGCCGGATGCAGCACTCTGTCATTGAGCATCGCCAAATCCTAGAGGCGATTCTCAAAAGAGATCCGATTGCAGCAGAAGCTGCTATGCGCAAGCATTTGGCGCATGGGCTAGAAGCGGCGAAATAAAGGTTTAATTCGGTTTATAAAAATCAAACCTATAAATAACAAAGGCTTAGAGTATTAGTCTAAGCCTTTTGTTTTAAAGTAATTGAACTTACTTTTTAATTACAAAATTGCCAGGTAGGGATGCAATGTAGGCAGCAATGTCGTGCAAATCAGCATCACTGAAGTTCTGCACTTGAGAAGCCATGATTGCATTCACGCGACCATACTTGGCATTGCTATCGCCAACCTGATAAGCATGAAGTGCGTAATACAGATAGTCTGGATACTGGCCAGCTAACTTTGGGTAATTAGGGGCAATCGGGGCATTCAAACCAGCGCCGTGACAGGAGGTGCAATTACCCTTCTCAACCAATGCTTGACCTTTTTCAACGCTAGCCGCATTGGCAATACCAATGCTGGAGAGCAAAATAGCTGTAATTAGTGCGAATTTCATAAACGTGCCTCTAAATATCACTTCAATGGGTTGTTAGGTGAGCTGGCAGTTTGCGCAGCATAGTACTCGCCAATATCAGCCATATCTTGATCAGACAAGCTGGCAGCAATAGAACGCATAGTTGGATGCTTTCTTTCGCCTTTTTTGTACTCAGAAAGAGCCGTAACGATATAGGCAGCATTTTGTCCACCTAACATCGGTACGCGGTAAGTCAATGGGTAATCGGCACGATAGTCAGGAATGGAATGACAACCGGTGCAAAGCCATACCTTGCCTTGACCTGCTTGAGCAGAACCAGTCACATCAGCATATGCTGAGAACCCAGCAAAAGCCAAGCTAGCGCATACGGAAATTTGGGAAAGAATGAGGTGTTTTTTCATAAAAATCATCAATAGTAGGTTTGATTTCAATCAATTTGCACAGAGTATAGCGGAGTAAGCCTGAATTCGTCATTTCAGCTGTAAAAAAACAGCATAAATGCTGAAAATTAAGGCTCTTTTACCTATACTGAACCCTCGCTAAATCGACCCCGAACCCTAAACAGATGACTAAAAACCAAATGCGCTTTGATGGCTCATCGAGCTACGTCGCCACCGATGATCTGAAACTGGCCGTAAACGCCGCCATGATGCTGCAACGACCTTTATTAATTAAAGGCGAACCCGGGACTGGCAAAACCATGCTAGCCGAAGAGGTGGCTGCCGCTCTCAAAATGCCACTCTTGCAATGGCATATCAAATCAACCACCAAAGCCCAGCAAGGACTCTATGAATACGATGCAGTTAGTCGCTTACGAGATTCTCAATTAGGTGACGACAAGGTCAATGACATTCGCAACTACATTATTAAAGGAGTGCTCTGGCAGGCATTCGAGGCAAATGAGCCAACCGTTCTGTTAATTGATGAAATCGATAAAGCAGATATTGAATTTCCGAATGATCTTTTACGCGAAATTGATCGCATGGAGTTTTATGTTTATGAAACGCGCGAACTCATCCAAGCCAAACACCGCCCTCTCGTCATCATCACTTCAAATAATGAAAAAGAGTTGCCAGATGCATTTTTGCGTCGCTGCTTCTTTCACTACATCTCATTTCCAGATGCACAAACCATGCAGCGCATTGTTGATGTACACCACCCCCAAATTAAACAAGACTTACTCGATGCCGCCTTAAAGTCTTTCTATCAAATGCGCGCTCTACCAGGTCTCAAAAAGAAACCTTCGACCTCTGAGCTCATTGATTGGCTCAAACTCTTGTTAGCTGAAGATATTGCTCCAGAAGCGCTGCACAGTGGCGATGACAAGATTGTTGTGCCTCCTTTGCATGGTGCATTGCTAAAGAACGAGCAGGATATTCACTTGTTTGAACGCTTAGTACAAATGAACCGCAACAATCGCTAAGCCCCCTACTGTCCCATGTTGATCGAATTCTTTCTGAAGCTCAAAGAGGCCAAGGTGCCGGTTTCAGTGCGGGAATTTTTAACCTTACTGGAAGCACTCAAACAAGGGGTGATTGACCCTTCGATTGATGATTTCTACCAATTGGCACGCATGACTTTAGTCAAAGATGAGCAGCACTTTGATCGCTTTGATCAGGTCTTTGGCGCCTACTTCAGCGGTATCGAGCAAATTATTGCTCTGCAGCCCGATATACCGCTAGACTGGCTCGAGAAAAAACTTCAACGGGTGTTAACTGAAGCAGAAAAAGCTGCGCTCACAAAATTAGGTGGGCCTGAGGCTCTCAAAAAGCTCCTGGAAGAACTCTTAAAGGAACAAAAAGAGTGGCATGGTGGCGGTACTAAATGGATTGGCGCAGGGGGGTCCTCACCTTTTGGTCATAGTGGCTTCCATCCCGAAGGGATTCGAATTGGCGGCGAGAGCGCTGGCAATCGTACTGCAATCAAAGTATGGGAAGCACGTGAATTTAAGGACTATGACGCTAATTTAGCTTTAGGCACACGCAACATCAAGCTAGCCTTGCGTCGTTTGCGCCGCTTTGCGCGAGAGGGATCTCATCTCGAACTAGATTTGGATCAGACGATTCATGCAACTGCTGCAAATGCTGGCATGTTAGACATTAAGATGCGGCCTGAACGACACAATCAAGTGAAAGTATTGCTATTGATGGATGTGGGCGGCTCGATGGATGATCACGTTAAACGGATCGATGAATTATTCTCTGCCGCCAAAACAGAATTTAAGCACTTGGAGTACTACTATTTTCACAATTGCGTTTATGACTATCTATGGCAAAGCAATCGTCGCAGGCGTGACCAAGTTACGCCGACCCAAGACATCATCAACAAGTATGGCCCTGATTACAAATTGATCTTTGTCGGCGATGCCACTATGTCTCCTTATGAAATCCTCAGCCCCCATGGTTCAGTTGAATATAACAATACTGAGTCAGGAGCCACTTGGATGAATCGCTTGTTAGACCACTTCCCCCACTTTGCATGGCTTAACCCAGAGGCTGAAGGGGTTTGGCAATATCGCCAGTCGATCGACATCATGCGCCAGCTGGTAAAAGATCGGATGTATCCGGTTACCTTAAATGGTCTAGAAAGCGCTATGCGCCAACTTTCAAAGTAAGATCTTGGTGTGAGTCTTTTTCAAGATTTCCAATCTTTTTTATTTTTTCATTCATTCTTTTAGAAGCCCCTATGACCAGCTTAATTACTGAACGTCTAAAAACCCTTGGAATTGATTTGCCGCCACCAGGCCCTCCTGCTGCAGCTTATGTCATGGCTGCAACAACGGGTAACACCGTTCTTCTATCTGGCCATATTGCCAAGCGCGATGGCAAACCTTGGGTTGGCAAACTGGGTCTCGATATGGATACCGAGACTGGTAAAGAGGCAGCCAAATCCATCGCAATTGATTTGCTTTCTACTTTACAGAACCATGTAGGCTCTTTGGATAAAGTCAAACGCATTGTGAAAGTGATGGGCCTGGTGAACTCTACCGACCAATATACCGAGCAGCACTTAGTCATTAATGGCTGTTCTGAATTACTCTTCGAAGTCTTTGGCGATGCCGGTAAACATGCGCGTAGTGCCTTTGGTGTTGCACAAATTCCATTGGGCGCTTGTGTTGAAATTGAACTCATCGCAGAAATTTGATTGAAACCATTGAGATTGGTTGAGTTATTCTTCTCAATAAAAAACCCGACTGCTTGAGGTCGGGTTTTTTATTGGAGGCTGATTATATTAATTAGCCTTGAGCTTACCTTCTTTAAGCCTGGGCTCAACAAAGTGGCCTTTGCGGGCACGATTACCAGCGAAAGACTTCAAAGTTTTGGCATCCAGATTGAGTTCAGTTGGCTTTCCTGCGCGGCCAGCCCCCGAGTAAGTTGCCCCTTCAGGACCTACTGCAATGACTGAGGCCAATCTCTCTTTATCGTCCAAGCCCATCAAGATAACGCCCTTGCCGCCTGTAGGTAGCCGCTTGAGCTCATCTAATGGAAATACTAATAATTTGGCTGACTCAGAAAGGCAGGCAACTTGCTTCATACCAACAGAAACCTTGGCGACACCCAATGGGGCATCTCCAGCAGGGAACTTACTGTCTATTCCGACAAATGATTTACCAGCTTTATTACGGGTCGTCATATCCGCTACATTGGCCAAGAAGCCATTGCCAGCTCGCGTTGAAATTAACACTAAATCATCTGACTGCCCTGCATAGTAAGCAACCATTTGTGAGCCGGCAGCCAGATTAATAAAGCTTGTCAATGGAGAACCATCGCCACGTGCACCAGGTAATTCACTGACAGGAACGGTATAGACCCGTCCGTCACTACCGAAGCCTTGCATCACATCAATTGTGCGACATTCAAAGGTCGCGTATAAGGCATCGCCCGATTTAAAACCAAACTGAGTAGCATCGTGCTCGTGACCTTGACGCACGCGCACCCAACCTTTTTGCGAAACAATCACAGTCACCGGCTCATCTACCACCTTAGTTTCAGCAACAGCCCGCTTATCTTCCTGAATCAAAGTGCGACGATCATCACCAAACTCTTTCAGATCTGATTCAATTTCCTTAATGATGCGTTTACGCAAAATGGCATCACTTTGTAGTAGACCCTCTAAGTCATCCCGTTCGGCCTTCAGCTCTTTGAGCTCTTGCTCAATTTTGATGCCTTCCAAGCGCGCTAATTGACGCAAACGAATATCTAAAATATCTTCCGCTTGGCGATCGGTTAATTTAAATTCTTTAATCAAGTCGGCTTTGGGCTCATCACTATTGCGAATGATCTTAATGACCTTGTCAATATTGAGAAGAACGGTTAAACGCCCTTCCAATATATGCATACGGTCTTTTACTTTGCCCAGGCGATATTGAGTACGACGCGTTACTGTAGTAACTCGGAATGCAATCCACTCGGTCAAAATTTCTTTTAAGCCTTTTTGACGCGGGCGACCATCGTTACCAATCATCACCAAGTTCATCGGCGCATTGGACTCAAGTGAGGTATGCGCCAACAAGAGGTTCACGAATTCATTTACGTCAATATTCTTACTCTTTGGCTCAAATACCAAACGTACCGCAGCATCTTTACTCGATTCATCGCGCACACCATCCAAGACATTAAGGATGGTTGACTTCAAGTTGTTTTGCTCTGGAGTGAGGGTCTTTTTGCCAACCTTCACCTTAGGATTGGTAATTTCCTCAATTTCTTGCAAAACACGTTGGGATGAGGTGGCTGGGGGTAATTCATTCACTACAATTTGCCACTGGCCACGCGCCAATTCTTCAATAGACCAACGGGCGCGAACTTTGACGCTACCACGACCTGTTTCATAAATCTGCGCAATCTCAGCGCCAGAAGAAATAATCTGGCCACCACCCGGGTAATCTGGCCCTGGCATGATCTCCAGAAGCTCTGGGGTTGTCATCTTGGGTGATTTCATCAGCGCAATAGCTGCGCTGGCTACTTCACGTAAATTATGTGACGGAATTTCAGTAGCCATACCCACAGCAATACCAGATGCGCCGTTCAGCAATACAAATGGTAAGCGGGCGGGTAATAATTTGGGCTCTTGAAATGAACCGTCATAGTTCGGCGCGAAATCTACCGTGCCTTCGTCAATCTCACTCAATAATAGACCGGCAATCTTAGTCAGTCGTGCTTCGGTGTATCGCATTGCTGCTGCGCCATCACCATCGCGCGAACCAAAGTTACCTTGACCATCAATCAGCGGATACCGCAGTGAAAAGCTCTGCGCTAAGCGTACCAAAGCATCATAAGCAGATTGGTCGCCATGTGGATGAAATTTACCCAACACATCACCCACCACACGCGCGCTTTTTACTGGTTTAGCATCAGCACGCAAACCCATTTCACTCATAGAAAACAGAATGCGTCGTTGCACTGGCTTTTGACCATCAGAAACATCTGGTAAGGCGCGACCTTTTACTACGCTGATGGCGTAATCTAAATAAGCCCGCTCGGCATACACCGCCAGGGTAAGACTATCGTTGCCGTCTTCGTTTAAATCTACCAACTTGGGATCATGTGGATCTTTTGGACCATCAGTCGACGGTGCTGTAATTTCTTGTGCAATTTCAACGGTATCCGCAAATAAATCAGCCTGCTCTGCTGCAGCAATTTCACCAGGAGTTTTTTTAGTTGTCATTAAATATCCGCCTCTACTTCATTGCCGCGCTCTTCTAACCAGTCTTTGCGCGCTGCTGATTCTGATTTGCCCATCAACATATCCATTGTTTTGATTGTTTCGTCTTCAGTCCAGGTTCCCAAGGTGACTGGAAGCAAGCGACGTGTATCTGGGTTTAAGGTGGTGTCCCATAACTGCTCTGCGCTCATCTCGCCCAAGCCTTTAAAGCGGGAGATTTGCCAGGCAGACTCCTTCACACCATCTTTGCGTAATTTATCTTCAATTGCCTGCAACTCATTAGCATCAAGTGCATAAATCTTTTGGGCTGGTTTTTTACCGCGCGCAGGGGCATCTACCCTAAAGAGCGGTGGGCGAGAGATATAGACATGACCCAAGTCGATAAGTTTTGGGAAATGTTTATAAAACAGGGTTAGCAATAGCACTTGAATATGCGCGCCATCCACGTCCGCATCTGACAGAATGCAGATCTTGCCGTAACGCAAATTGGATAAATCAGGGGCGTCATTAGCGCCGTGTGGATCTACGCCAATAGCTACTGCAATATCGTGCACTTCATTATTGGCAAACAGGCGATCACGCTCTGCTTCCCAAGTATTTAATACCTTACCGCGCAATGGGAGAATAGCTTGGTACTCTTTGTTACGACCCATTTTGGCTGAGCCACCCGCCGAATCACCCTCTACCAAATAAATTTCATTGAGGCTGATATCTTGGCTTTCGCAGTCGGTCAATTTACCAGGCAACACTGCTACGCCAGACGATTTTTTCTTCTCGACTTTTTGACCGGCACGGGTTCGTGCTTGCGCTTGCTTGATGACTAAGTCAGCCAATTTACGACCGTAGTCTACGTGCTCGTTGAGCCAGAGCTCAAGGGCTGACTTTGCATAAGCTGAAACCAAACGCACTGCATCACGTGAATTCAGGCGCTCTTTTATTTGCCCCTGAAATTGTGGATCCAATACTTTGGCAGACAAAATAAATGAGGCGCGGGCAAAGACGTCTTCAGGCATCAGCTTCACACCCTTCGGTTGCAATGCATGCATCTCTATGAAGCCCTTGACTGCGTTAAAGAGACCTTCGCGCAGACCACTCTCATGCGTACCACCAGCCGGGGTTGGAATGAGATTGACATAGCTTTCACGCACAGGCGCGCCATCTTCTGTCCAGGTCACCACCCAAGCAGCGCCCTCGCCTTCAGCAAAGGAGTCATCATCCCCAGTGCCGGTAGCATATTGCTCGCCTTCAAATGGGGGAATCACTTCTGGGCCATGACCTGCTTGTGCAATGGCCTCCGTCAAGTAGCCGCGCAAGCCTTGTGCATATTGCCAAGTTTGGCTTTCACCAGACTTCTCTTGAATCAAGGTTACCTTCACGCCGGGCAGAAGAACTGCTTTCGAACGCAACAAACGAATCAGTTCTGGCATGGGAATGGCAGAACTATCAAAATATTTTCCATCAGGCCAAGCGCGAACACGTGTACCGTGTGACTTATCTTCTTTGCTTGCGGGCTTAGTTTTGAGCTTTTCAATCACCAAGCCGTCAGCGAAGGTCAAGGTAGAAACCTGGCCATCACGCCAAACCGTCACTTCCAGACGTTTAGATAAAGCATTGGTGACCGATACACCCACACCATGAAGACCACCGGAGAAAGCATAAGCACCGCCGGTGCCTTTTTCAAATTTACCGCCGGCATGCAATTGCGTAAAAACGATCTCTACAACAGGTAGTTTTTCAGTTGGATGCATACCCACCGGAATGCCGCGACCATCATCCTCAATACTGACACTGCCATCAGTGTGCATCGTTACGATAATTTGCTTACCAAAGCCGCCTAATGCCTCATCAGAAGCGTTATCCAATACCTCCTGAATAATATGCAGGGGGTTATCGGTGCGGGTGTACATACCAGGCCGTTGACGGACTGGTTCTAGCCCCTTTAGGACCTGAATCGACGATTCACTGTATTCGGATGTTTTACGAGTAGCCATGCGCGCAAATTGTAGTCATGTCTGAGCCGAAACCGGAACTTTTCCCAAATTAACCCCTCGTTCATGCCAAAATCAGCCTATGGGAGCACTTAGCCACATTCGCGTTTTAGACCTCAGCAGAGTGCTGGCAGGCCCATGGTGTAGCCAAAACTTAGCTGATTTGGGGGCAGAAGTGATTAAAGTAGAGCGCCCTGGCGTCGGAGACGATACCCGGCATTGGGGCCCGCCATTCGTGAAAGATGCCCAAGGCCAAGATACGGCAGAATCGACTTATTTTGTCTGCATCAACCGCAATAAACGCTCCATTACAGTCAATTTAAGCAAGCCAGAGGGTCAAGAGATCATTCGGCAATTGGTTTTAGAGTCCGATGTCCTCATTGAGAACTACAAAGTGGATGATTTAGCAAAATATGGACTTGACTACGCCAGTTTGCGCCAAATCAAGCCCAATTTGATCTATTGCTCGATTACAGGCTTCGGACAAACTGGTCCATACGCCCATCGTCCTGGGTATGACTACATTGTTCAGGGCATGGGTGGTTTTATGAGTGTTACCGGGGAGGCGGACGGGTTCCCAGGAGGCAGTCCTCAAAAAGCGGGGGTGGCCATCGCCGACTTATTTACTGGGATGTACGCGAGCAGCGCTATTTTGGCTGCAGTCATCCATCGAGATAGAACAGGCGAAGGTCAAATGATCGACATGGCTCTACTTGATACCCAAGTGGCCATGATGGCCAATGTAGCAAGCGCCTATCTCAGTACCAATGAGGTGCCACGACGCTGGGGCAACACCTCACCCATTGTCGTTCCTTACCAGACCTTTCCAACATCAGATGGCTGGATGATTGTGGCTGTGGGCAATGACAGTCAATTTAGACATTTTGTAAAAGTGGGTGGCGAGGATCATTTAGCTGACAATCCTCGTTTTTCCGAAAACCCATTGCGCGTTCAACACCGCACAGAGCTAGTGCCATTGCTAGAGGCAATGACGCGGAAAAAAACCAAGGCGCAGTGGATCTCCTTACTGGATGAACATGGAGTTCCCTGTGGACCGATCAATAATATGAAAGAAGTATTTGCCAATGAACAAGTTCAGGCGCGCAAATTAGCCATCAGCGTTCCTCACGATACCGCTGGCACCATGAAATTAGTAGCGAGCCCAATACGGATGTCAGCTACCCCGACAGAAATTCGGACAGCGCCGCCAACCCTGGGTCAGCATACCGATGAAATTTTGCGAGAATACTTAAAACTTGATAGCAGTGCTATCGAAGCACTTCACAAGCATGGCGTGGTTTAAACACCCCCCCAATCATGAATACATCCACACAATCCAATCGTTTATCCCTAGCTCAAGTGCTGATCTTTGGTGGCCTGATGGTCACCCTGTCCATGGGCATTCGTCATGGCTTTGGCCTATTTAATCTTCCCATTACGATGGCCAATGGCTGGGGACGTGAAACCTTTGCCCTTACGATTGCCCTGCAAAATCTGATCTGGGGGGCATTCCAACCAATTACTGGTGCGCTGGCTGATCGCTACGGGGCTCTCAAGATCATGGTAATGGGCGGCATTCTTTATGCACTCGGTTTAGCAGGCATGGCTCTATCTACCGACGTCCTGAACTTTACCGTTGCTGGGGGCCTGTTCATTGGCTTAGCTCAAACTGCGACAACTTATAGCGTGGTGTATGGCGTATTGGGTCGAAATGTCTCCGCCCAAAAACGGGTCTGGGCGATGGGTATTACTGCGGCGGCAGGGTCTTTTGGTCAGTTCCTCATGATTCCAACTGAACAAGGATTAATTAGCAGCTTTGGCGCACAAAATGCATTAATGCTCTTGGCCCTTATGGCAAGCATGATGATTCCGGTGGCGTTCATGTTGCGCGAAAAAGAATTTACGCATGTACATCATGCTGAGGATCAAACCATCGCAGAAGCACTTAAAGAAGCACTCAAAAATTCCAGCTTTCAATTGCTCGCTTTTGGTTATTTTGTCTGTGGTTTCCAGGTGGTATTTATTGCGGTCCACTTGGCACCCTATCTCAAAGATCTCTCTAGTATTTATCCGAGTGTTGGCGCACCATCCGTTGCTACAAGTGCGCTAGCACTAATTGGTTTATTTAATATCTTTGGAACATACGGAGCAGGTATATTATGCCAACGCATTCCAAAGCGCTATTTACTCGCGGGCATTTACTTGAGTAGATCCATTGTAATCATTGCGTTTATAAGTCTTCCACTATCACCAATGACAACCTATGTTTTTGCATCTCTCATGGG
This sequence comes from Polynucleobacter sphagniphilus, assembly GCF_029892205.1. Taxonomy (NCBI): domain Bacteria; kingdom Pseudomonadati; phylum Pseudomonadota; class Betaproteobacteria; order Burkholderiales; family Burkholderiaceae; genus Polynucleobacter; species Polynucleobacter sphagniphilus. Next base: position 659,675 of record NZ_JARXVX010000001.1, on the reverse strand, counting down.
ATTTTTGTGGTTAGCTACCATTCCATTAACAAATGGCATCGTGGCGCAAATCTTTGGGGTCAAGCACCTATCCATGCTATCTGGTTTGGTTTTCTTCTCGCATCAAATGGGTAGTTTTTGTGGCGCTTATTTTGGCGGCTATTTATTTGATAAAACCGGCTCCTACACCATTGTCTGGCAAATATCGATTGCCTTGGGCGTCATTGGATTCCTGGTGAACCTACCAATTAAAGAGAGAGCCGTGACAAGAATGCATAAAACAGCGGTCGCCTAAGTTCATTAGTACAATCATACAAAATCTTAAAGAGCACCATGACTAGAGCATTATTTATCCAGCAGAAAAAGAAAGCCCCCTTTTTGCAATGGGCAACAGCAAGCTTAGTGCTATTGATACTGGCTGCAGTCTTTGCAAGCTACTATGCTCCCGATATGATGTACGCCATGACCAGTCAGCTAATGACGATGTGTGGCTGGCAGTAAGCTAAATCTATCGCTTATTGAGATACAAACTCGCCGTAGCACAATGGATAGTGCACATGCCTCCTAAGCGTGGGATACAGGTTCGATTCCTGTCGGCGGGACCAAACCGTAAATCAAAACTAAATGCATGTACCCCCCCGGTAATGCGCTAACAGACTCAGTTCTGTGCGTGTGCTGTATTGAGATATTGAATGAAGTTCTCACTAATAAATGGTTTCGCATTTGTGAAACTAGAAGCACTAACAACGCCACCAAAAAAACAAATTAAGCCAAATAGGCACCAGTAAATAATCTTTTTCATACTCACCACCCTTTTGAAATGAGCGCACGCCCGCTTACCGATTTATAAAGGCGGTGTATTAACAAAATATTGACCTTGGTCAATAAAAAGGCTCCACTAGAACTAAAGAACTATGGATGTCATTTTGTTAAGAAAAAAGCCCCTGCATCCACTGCAAGGGCTTTTTAGGTGTCTAAAACTATCCTAAGCGTTTACTATGCAATTTGTTGCTTAGCCTTTAGTGATTTTCGCAGTAGACATCAACTGTTGAATCGCTTTTTGCTTTTCAGCTTGCACCATCATGCTCGCGATACCTTGCTTGACTTCATCATACGGTGGCACCTTGAATGGGCGGATGTCATTTACTTTTAGAACTACCCAACCATAATCTGTTTTTATAGGGGTGCTATCTACTTTACCTTTACCGGTAGTGAGGAGCGCATCACCAATGGCTGGCAACAACTTACCTGGTAATGACCAGTTCATCTGACCGCCTTGAGCTCCGCCCTGCTTATCCAGTGATTTTTCTTTGGCCAAGGTGGCAAAGTCAGTACCCATGTTTGCACTGGCAATCACTTCCTTCGCTTCAGCTTCTGTGCCCACAACAATATCTGAGAAAAGATATTCATTTGCATTTTTAGGCTCTTTACTTAAGGCAACCAACTTATCGTACTCACCTTTAACATCTGCTTCAGAAATAGGATGAGACTTCATGTATTGGGCAAACCAAATATCAACTATGGCTGTTTGCTGCGCCATGCGGATACGAAATTCGTTATCAGGTTGAGTCGCCAGGCCTTTTTTCTTGACATCTTGCATGACCGCTTCACGGAAGACTAAATCCTCAAGTACGCCCTGTCTTAATTGCGCATTATCAGTTGCACCACGTGCTACCTCAGCTTTCACCATCTCGTCTACTTGACGCTGATAGATTTTGGTTCCATTGACTGTCACAACAGCTTGACTGCCAGATTGTGAGTAGCTATTGATGGAATAAAGGGAGCTCACCGCTACAAGCGCTAATGCAATATTTCTTAACTTCATTGGAATCCTTTGTTAGTGGGTTATTAGAATGATAACGAATTAGTATTGAATATCTCGCACACCGGTATCCTGCATGACCTTTTGAAAGTCAGGTGAAGCCAAAATAATCTTTTTGGCTGCAGCTCTGAGGCGGTCAACCGCCTCAGGCGGCAGACTGAAGGACGTGGGTAGGTTGTTTAGGTACTCATATTCTTGCTTATCTTTCAGCATCTTGAACGAAACATCCACTACATACAGGTCAATATCCGGCGTGTTGACGATTTTCTCGAGTTGCGGGTTTTTGTTGTGAGCAAACAACTTAGAGTTCCGCAGGATACTCATACTCTTCCAGCGTGCTTGAGTATCTTTCAAAGATTCGATTTCTTCATAGGAGTAATGATCAATGGGTACGCCAGTTGCCTTAAGTAGGAGTTCAATACTCCCCGGCCCATTTTCTGATTGATTCCAATCAGTCTTGGGCGAAGAAAGTGAATTGACTACCACCACCACAATGCGTTTTACATAATCTAAGGGTGTAGGTAATCCCGCAAGTCGCATCGCTTCCAGACCCTCTAAAGACTCCAGAACCCCACGAATACCTAAATTATCCGAGACCCCGCCATCGACCAAATGAATGTAGGGATTATCTTTGCCATCATGGTAGTAATCCATCTCCTGCATCTGCTTAATTAAACGTGCCGCAGGTCTTGGGGCGGTAGCCTCATTCACAAATGGATCAATATAACCAGGGCGCTTATAGACGCAGCTACCGCCGTAGTTATTCATCGTCACTGGTGAGAGTACCAAGGGAACTGCAGATGAAGCTGCTGCAGCCCTGGAAAGATTCATTGGCCCAACTGTTGAACAAAGGTTGTCATAAAACAATTGGGTAAAGGCAAATCCAGCGCCGGTCGATATATCCGTGGCTGTGGTGAGAATAAAGGGGCCACCGCTCTTTTGTAAATCATCAAATGTTGCCCCATGAAACAGGATTTCATCATAGTACTGAGCAGCTAATTCAGATCTCCCCCAGCCTGTGGATGCAAGGTCACCCCAATTGAAGGGGTTCATTACCCGTCCAACGATTTCGCCTTGAACATCGCGCTTTAAAAAATCAGACTCGTAGGTATCAAATAACTTTTCACCATAAAGACCATAAGCAAGTGCAGTAAAGCTACCGCCCGATACGCCAGAAATCAGGTCGACCTCATCTAATGCGCGAACCCGTTTTCCTTGTTTATTTGTGAACTGAATATCGCGCAGCGTTTCAAGAACTCCGTATGAAAATGCTGCCGCTCTCGTACCACCACCTGAAAAAGCCAAGACAACTAAAGTATCGGGAGTCTTTTCTTTCGAATATTCAGTAGAGTTCTTATATCGATATCCTTTATTGAGATCTACAGCGGCAATTGGCGGATTAATTGGCCTGCTGGCACAGCCACCAAGAAGCGTTACTGCGAGAATCCACCCAAGAAACGGGATGCAATTAATACGCACAAATCATTACCGAATCAAGACAGCTGGAGATGGCATTACGCTACCCGGTATCTTTTGCAGGGTTTGGAATTCTGTAAGCGTTTTAATTGTCAATTTTGAATAGCCATTGTCCTTTGAAGGTATAGCGTAGGTATCCCCCTCCAACACATCATTCAAATACGCAAAGGGGCGATCCAACTGCGCGTTTTGTTTCACCACTAATAATGCATATCGATTGGAGTTGCGCGCATCCAAATCATTTTCTTTTTCTACCGGGGGGATTGACACCATGTAAGGCTTATCTTGTAATTGCGCGTTCACAACCTCACCTAAATAAGTATAGATTGTTGAGGTAGACCTCATTTTTAAGAAGAGTCTAGTTCCACGATTGCTCGATACCTGCACCTCATCCTCGCTAAGGGGTGATACCTGGCAATAGTCGTTTCTTGAAATATCTTTATCAAAGTTAGCAAAACGATTATTTTTCAGGCACAACTTAAAGCCTGGCTGAGTACTAATGATCTGAAAAGATTTAGCGCCAGAGGTATTCACGGCAATCAGGTCCAAATGATCTCTGCTTAAAGTCTGCCGGTAGTTGTCGCCATACATTTTTCTGAGCATTGCCTCCGTCATGACACCGCCAACCTTTTGGCTGGCAACCACGTACTGCGGTGTTAAGCCATCACGAATCAGCTGATACATCTGCTCCTGAAATTGCGGATGTGAGTCGAGCATGGGATTATTGACATAGGACCTGATCGAGTCATCCGGACTCTGAATTTGAATTTCATCAACCACCAGTGAAAAAATCAACTCTTTAGGCAAATGGTTGTGGACAAAGTATTTAATGGTTTCTGGCGGGAGATCACTGAGAAAGCCCTTCCAGAACACCGCGTTATCGAGAGAGGATTGCGAAAAGTTAAATGACTTGCCAACCGCTATCCCGGCGCTTGGTGTGAGAGTGGAAAGTCCCCCAAGAATATTTAACCCATAAGCATTGGCCGGAAGACCGCCTCCATTAAACAAGCCGCTAACCGATGGTGTCAGCTCAACACTTCCAGACCCATTGATATTTGGGATATCCAGAAAACTGAGTGGCCTGGTATGGGCTGCCCGAATGATGTTATGGAAAATCATATTAATTTGATACTGCTCAAGCAAATTAGCGTACCTTGCTGACATCTCACCAAATTCAGGGGTAAATGGCTGGGAGCACCCACATAAGAGCAATAACAAGCTTAATGAGGAGCAAAAAAGTCTAGCAATACGCTTCATACGAATTTTCAAGAATGTTACCGAGGGTAATGAATGGGCTTTGTAGGCCTAATCCCCCCACTATACCCATTTATTGCAACATTTAGGATGCTCGCGCACCAATGTGGTGTACGCTCAATTTTTCGGCGTGCGCCTTTCCTTGGCCACCATCGATGCAGTGACATCAGCGCTTGCCGCATTTCCCCAGCTGGTTCTTGCATAATTTACGAGCTCTGCAATTTCAACATCAGTGAGTTTCGAGCTAAATTCAGGCATAGCAATGTAATTATTTTGCGCAATTACCCCATTTAAAACGACTTTTATGATGTTTCCTGGATTGGGAGCAATCACCGCAGGATTGCCAGCTAAAGGGGGAATAACCCCCTGAACACCCCTACCTGATGATTGGTGGCAGCCGCTGCAATTATCAATATAGAGGCGGGCCCCCTCTAATTTATGCAAATCAATCTTTTTATTACCACCATACAAACTGGAATTGGCAGGCAAGGTTTTTAGATAAGTTGCCATTGCCAGAAGATCGTCGTCGGTGAGATGGCTGGTACTGTTATGTACTACCTCAGCCATTGGACCCAATGCAGTCGTTTTTCCAGGATATGCTCCCGTTTTGAGATAAGTTGCAATATCGGATGCTGACCACGCACCCAAGCCAGTTGTGATGTTGGAAGTGAGATTCAAGGCAAACCAGCCATCAATTAGGGCGCCAGTAAATGCTTTCGATTGTTTAATTCCACCCAAGACATCCCGGGGTGAATGACAGTCACTGCAGTGACCTAGGCCCTCAACTAAATAGGCACCCCTATTCCAGCTGGCACTTTTACTGGTATCGGGCTGATAAAAACCAGGTGTAAAAAAGAGTTCACGCCAAAAAAACATCGATTTGCGAATATTGAACGGAAAATCCAAATGATTGACAGACACTGCATTGCTAACAGCAGGAATAGTTTGGATATAGGCATAAATGGCATTGACATCCTCCCTGCTCACCTTAGTGCCCGCCACAAATGGCATAGCAGGAAATAAATCTTGGTCGTGCTTATTGACACCATCGTGGATAGCTCGGAAAAAATCTTCTTCCGACCAAGAGCCGATGCCTGTCTGCACATCTGGGGTGATATTGGGTGTTAAGAGATAGCCAAAAGGGGTTTTCATCTTCAGGCCACCTGCAAATGGCTTGCCTGATGGCCCCGTATGGCAAGAAATGCAATCCCCAGCCGTTGCTAAATATTGACCGCGCTCCACTTGCGTCTGAGTGCCTGCAAAAGCAGCAGGGATTAAAAATAAGAGGGGTAAAAAATAAAGGGTGCGGATCAATTTCATTTATTTACTGGAGAGATGCCTTGCCAAGGCCAACGCCCATCAATTTCAAGAGCCAATGACCAGCTCAAGAAACAACGAATTAATACAATAGCTCCTAAGACGGCGACGCTAGTTAATGTTGGACTAATAGCAACCGTACGAATAATATCGCCAGCCACTAGAACCTCAAGGCCTAGTATCAAAGCACGAATAATTTGAATGCGGAATGATTTGTAGGCCAAATCAAAATCCTGGCCAAACATAGCTCGAGCAAAACCAATTAAACCCCAAACTACGCCAATCGAGACAATAGCAACTCCCAGCACATCCATGCAATCACTGACAATTTGTATAGCTTCAATTAAGTTCATGGAAAGCCAGCGCTCTATATTTAATAATATGAAATCTATCGTAACTTACTGCCAACGCAAGGTAAATGCTGCTGACAAAAAGTATCTAGCCTCTTCTACAAAAAGAGTTTAAAAACTGCATTTGCAAGCTTCCTGGGGCAATTGGATTCCAGAGTAGATCTTTTGCTGGAACGCTGGTTTTTGGCCCTAGCGCATCCTTATCCCGATACAGTTCAAAAGCGCCAAGCGCAAAGTCCTGGGTCTCGCATCCAAAAAACTGTGTTTCAGTTTTGGACTGATATTGAATTTTCTGGCGATTGATTTCTGCAGTCTGCATTGTGGGGTAATTAGTGAAAACACTCACTGCATAATGCACTTCATCGATTCTTTTAATACTCAAAGTGGAATAGGTAATGACAACCCCCTTTTGAGCGGGGTCCTTATATGTCAGCCACTCTGCATGCGCAATAACGCTCCAAAAAAATAGTGAGGCAATCAAAAGACGTAGTGAAGATTTCATAAGAGGCATGATACTTGGGGATCTATGTCAAGAAATTTTTATGAACACTACTTTAGTGCTAGCACACATTTTAAGAATTTTGCCTTGCAACAGAAATTTCTTTTTATGTTGTAAAACTTATCCACAGATTGTGTGGATAAATACTGAAAAGTTTTCGTAAGTCACCGATTTGTATAGGGACACCTGGCTTGCTTAAAAAATAAGCAGAAATTATTGATGTTTAAAAATGTAAAACTTGCTTGACTTTGGTCAAGGAATCTCGACTTATCTCTTACACTTCGTCTATGCATAATTTGAACACTAGCACCATTGCCGCTCTTGAAGAGATGCTTCAAAACATAGCGCGCACGCCCCCAGCCGATTTCTTACCTATTCATTTTCAAGGCGGGATGCATGCGCAAGCAAATGGCGAGGTCATTGGCCACATAAATCCTGAGTTTTCTCATTTTTTGCAGAAATCCCTCAAAAAAGAGCCGATTGCCAACGTTCGAATTGACTCTCATCATCTCACCATAGCAGCAGCCCCTCCAAGTGACTTGAGTCGCAGTTGGACAGAATTAGCCCAAAGAATGCGAGCAGGCGGCTTTATTCCAGGGTGGCGAAATGAGAACTTCTCTTGGATCGATCAAAATGGTCATGCCTACTTTCACCTGGAAAGGGCTGCTTTTCGCACCTTTGGCTTGCGCAGCACGGCTACTCACATCAATGGTTTTACCGCTACCGGCACTCTATGGCTAGGTCGTCGCAGTCAAAATAAGGCTACAGACCCAGGGCTTTTAGATAATTTGGCTGCCGGCGGCATTTCTGCTGATGAAACCCCCTGGGTTTGCGCTCGCCGCGAACTTTGGGAGGAAGCTGGTGTTCCCCAGCAAATATCTGAGCATATTCAACCGGTTGGACGCATGCATATGCGTCGGATTAGTAGCGAGCGCGGGTTTCATGATGAGCAGCTCTATATATATGACCTCAAGCTCACTGAAAACTTCGTCCCCACCAACCATGATGGAGAGGTCAGTAGTTTTATTGAGATATCCATATCAGAGGCAGCGGCACGCATTTTGGCTGATGAATTTACCAAGGACGCCGGGTTTGTCACGGCTGATTTCATTTTGCGCAATGCAAAATAAAGCCAAACGTCTTTTATTGCTTCATCTCCCCGTCAATCTCTTGATGTTGATCATCCATGAAAGTGCTTTTTCGTGGTTAAATCAAGGTTAAGGATGAAACAGGGGTGCCCTCCAAAGCTGATTTAGCCAAGAGGCGCTGAGAAAGACCCTAGAACCCGATCCAGGTAATGCTGGCGTGGGGAGTTACATCAGACCGACACCCGGTTTCGTCCATCTACAAACAGTCAGGAGATGGACATGAGCAATACATCAAAAACGAAAACAGCAATTCCAAGTATTCAAAGCCTTGAAAAAGACTTTGGCCAAAAATTTGCCTATCCGGCCTCTACAAAAACGTATCTTCAAGGTTCACGCCCGGATATCAAAGCACCGATTCGTATGATTGAGCAGCAACCCACTCGCGTAGGCGAGCAGTTAGTTGCTAATCCGCCGGTACCTGTGTATGACACATCTGGCCCATACAGCGATCCAGACATCCTGATTAACCTTGAAAAAGGTTTGCCCAAGCTACGCAAAGAATGGATTGAACAGCGCAATGACACTGAACTGCTCAGTGGCCCATCTTCAGAGTATGGTGTTGCACGTTCCCAAGATCCACAAACTGCCAATTTGAGATTTGCCCATATTGCCGCTCCTCGCGTTGCAAAAGCAGGCAAGAATGTTAGCCAAATGTATTACGCACGCCAAGGCATTGTTACTCCTGAAATGGAATATGTGGCTTTGCGCGAATCCATGGGTCTTGAACAACTTCGCAAGAATCCAGAATATAAGCAGCTCCTCAAACAACATCCTGGCAAAAGCTATGGTGCAAATCTTCCAGAAATTGTGACCGGTGAATTTGTAAGGCAAGAAATTGCAGCGGGCCGCGCGATTATTCCAGCGAACATTAATCACCCAGAGTTAGAGCCAATGATTATTGGCCGCAACTTCCGCGTCAAGATTAATGGCAACTTAGGCAATTCAGCAGTGACCTCTTCTATTAATGAAGAAGTTGAAAAGATGGTGTGGTCTATTCGTTGGGGTGCAGACACCATTATGGATTTATCTACCGGGAAACATATTCATGAGACTCGTGAGTGGATTATTCGTAACTCCCCAGTACCCATTGGAACAGTACCCATCTATCAAGCGCTGGATAAGACCGGTGGTATTGCAGAAGACCTCACCTGGGAAATGTTCCGCGACACATTAGTGGAGCAGGCAGAGCAAGGTGTTGATTACTTCACCATTCATGCAGGTGTTCTGTTACGTTATGTACCACTGACTGCTGATCGCATCACTGGCATTGTTTCACGTGGTGGTTCTATCATGGCTAAATGGTGTCTTGCTCATCACAAAGAAAACTTCTTATATACAAAGTTTGATGAGATCTGCGAAATCATGAAGGCGTATGACGTGTCCTTTAGTCTTGGTGATGGCTTACGTCCAGGTTGCATTGCCGACTCCAATGATGCTGCCCAATTCGGTGAACTGCATACCCTAGGTGAACTCACTGCTAAAGCATGGAAGCATGATGTGCAAGTCATGATTGAGGGTCCTGGTCACGTTCCAATGCAACGCATTGAGGAGAATATGACTGAAGAGCTCAAGCACTGCCTGGAAGCGCCCTTCTACACTCTCGGACCATTGATTACTGATATTGCGCCTGGCTACGATCACATCACCAGCGGCATCGGTGCAGCACAAATTGGTTGGTATGGCACAGCGATGCTTTGCTATGTCACCCCCAAAGAGCATCTCGGTTTGCCAGACAAAGAAGATGTCCGCGAGGGGATTATTACTTACAAGATTGCCGCTCATGGTGCTGACTTGGCAAAAGGCTTACCTGGTGCCCAGGTTCGCGACAATGCCCTATCTAAAGCCCGCTTCGAGTTCCGCTGGGAGGATCAATTTAACCTCGGTTTAGATCCTGAGCGCGCTCGTGAATATCATGACGCAACTTTGCCAGCAGAGGGCGCCAAAATCGCCCACTTCTGCTCAATGTGTGGACCGAAGTTCTGCTCGATGAAGATCACCCAGGAAGTGCGTGACTATGCTGCCTCTTTGGATGCCGATGGCAATCCCAAGGTCATTCCGATTGCAGTTGAGGCGGTCCAAGGCATGGAAGAAAAATCGATTGAGTTTCGTCAACGCGGTAGTGAAATCTATCAATAAGAAACCAGAATGAGCAAGACTTTTGCCAACAGTCAATATGCAGTAGTCGGCGCCGGGCTCATCGGCCGACTACTTGCTGTTGCCTTGGCAAAGCGCGGCGCTCAAGTTGAGATATATGAACAAGGCGCAGCTGATGCATTGCAATCGCCCGCAAGAATTGCTGCCGCCATGTTGGCCCCGTTAGCAGAATCAGCCATTACCGAAGATAACGTGGTGCGGATGGGTGTGTATAGCTTGTCACGCTGGCCAACGCTTTTAAGCGAACTCAGTTCTCCGGTATTTTTTCAGCAAAATGGCACTTTAATTTTGTGGCATCGCCAAGATGCCAGCGATGCCGAGCGTTTTATTAAACACTTAGAGCGCAATAGTGCTAATAATGAAATGCTCAGTAACCCAGAGAAAGTGGACGGCGAACGCTTAAGAAGTCTAGATCCGAGTATTGGCGAGCGCTTTCATCAGGCTCTATATCTACCTAATGAAGGCCAGCTGGATAACCGCCAACTACTCAGTGCCTTGGCAACAGAATTAGACATATTAAAAGTTCGTTGTCACTGGAACAGCCCTGCCGATCCAGAACTGCTGCGTGAACAAAATAAATATGACTGGGTCATTGACTGTCGCGGGTTGGGCGCTAAAGCAGCATGGGGCCAAAATGCGAAGCATGCTAATAGCAATCCATTGCGTGGCATTCGGGGTGAAGTCATTCGCTTACATGCACCAGAAGTCAAGCTACAAAGACCAACGCGCCTCATTCATCCGCGCTATCCGATTTATATTGCACCAAAAGAAAATGATGTCTATGTAGTGGGTGCCACCGAAATTGAATCGGAAGATCTATCTGAGATGAGTTTACGCTCAGCCATGGAATTACTCAGTGCAATCTATACCGTTCATAGCGGTTTCGCTGAAGCGCGTATTTTAGAGATGGCGACTCAATGTCGCCCTACTCTCAAGGACAACTTACCAGAAATTCGCATTTCACAGCCCGGCCTGATGTTAATTAATGGCTTGTATCGTCATGGTTTTATGATCTCTCCAGCAATCTTAGATTGCGCCCTCGAGATCTTGGAGCATGGTGTCAGCACAACAGCAAGCACACTAAATCTGCGTGTGACCAAGTCAACTGCACTGAGTTCAGCAAAAGGGGATGCCCTATGCGCATAGTCATCAATCAACTCCCTTACGAAGTGGAGAACTCAAGCAAAGTGAGTGATGCCTTGCGTCTGATTAATGCCAAACCTCCCTATGCTGTAGCAGTGAATTTACAGTTCGTACCTAAAAGCCGATATACAGAGCACGGTCTGCATGAAAACGATCATATCGAAGTGATTGCTCCTGTTACCGGCGGTTAATTTTTATTCAAACTAATTGCAATGACTGCACCTCTACCTAATCACTTTCCTCAAGCCGATGTATTAACGCTTTACGGAGAGCAATTCTCCAGCCGGCTGCTATTGGGTACCTCACGCTATCCCTCTCCACAGATTTTGGAGAACGCAGTCCTGGCATCTAATCCAGGCATGATCACGGTGAGTTTGCGTAGACAAGGAACGAGCACTACCGAATCCCATAGTGGATTTTGGGATCTGCTGAAGAAAATGCAGGTTCCCGTCTTACCCAATACGGCAGGTTGTCATAGCCCACAAGAAGTCATTACTACTGCACAGATGGCGCGCGAGGTATTTGAAACCGATTGGATTAAGTTAGAGCTCATTGGTGATGACTACACACTCCAACCCGATACCTTAAGGTTAGTGGAAACCGCTCAATCCTTAATTAAGGATGGCTTTAAGGTATTGCCTTATTGCACTGAAGATCTCATCTTATGCCAGCGCCTGGTTGATGTTGGCTGTCAGGCTGTAATGCCATGGGCAGCACCCATTGGCACCGGCCAGGGCCCCCTTAATCCATTTGCCATGAAATTACTGCGTGAGCGCCTGAACGTTCCCTTGCTGGTTGATGCTGGGCTCGGGCTGCCATCACATGCTTGCACCGTTATGGAATGGGGTTTTGATGGGGTTTTACTAAATACTGCCGTTGCCTTAGCCGATAACCCAGTGGCTATGGCCACAGCATTTGCGAAGGCTGTAGAGGCTGGCCGTACCGCCTACCTCTCGGGGGCAATGCCTGCCCAAGAATCCGCCCAAGCCAGCACCCCACTTGTGGGGACCCCTTTTTGGCACCAGTCCTAATCAATAGCAAAGAGTGAAATGAGTTTAGTACGCGACCTAGCGGATCAAATTGTGGCAGCCCACCGTATGGAGGATTTGTGCCTGCCGATTCCTACATTCAGCATCAACAATCCGCCACCCCAGATTGATAATGAACATGCTGCTGACCACTATGAATTAGCTGGTACGGTAGCAGCCATTGAAATGGGCTTTATTGAGAGTGATGCGAAAGTCTTAGGCAAGGCATGGTCGCGCATGGTGCATCAAGATGGTGGGTTTAATCCATTTAAGTGGCCCAACCGCCCAGAACACTTTGATCTTCTGCCCTGGATTCGAAATATAAATCCCAAGGCGTATCCATCTTGCCCAAAGAGACTGGGCTTATATGCGGTCATGCCCGATGCAGATTGGGTTAAGCGCATGGTCGATGCTGAAGTTCCCACAGTCCAATTACGCTATAAGGGTAGCGATCTTGCCCAAGCCCAAAAACAGATTACTGAATCGGTAGCTGCTGTTAAGGGCAGCAAAACCCTATTATTTATTAATGATTTTTGGCAAGAAGCCATTGAAGCTGGTGCATATGGTGTTCACCTTGGTCAAGAAGATATTGAAACCGCCGATCTCGATGCAATTCGATCGGCCGGCTTACGGCTTGGCTTAAGTACCCATGGATATGCAGAGATGGCCTACGTTGATCAGTTCTGCCCTAGCTATATAGCAATGGGCGCTGTCTTTCCAACGCAACTAAAACAAATGCCAACAGCGCCACAAGGCCTCGGCCGCTTATATAAATATGCCCAGCTGATGAGCAACTACCCTCTGGTAGCGATTGGTGGAATTGACGAGACGAGTATTCATGCAGTGGCACAGAGCGGTGTTGGCTCAGTAGCTGTCGTTCGAGCAATTACCCAATCAGCCAATCCACAAGCGGCTGTTAAACGGCTTAAAGAATTAATGGAAAGCTAGACTTAGTCTCAACCATACGAATCAAGAGTATTCTGTGTCATCTATGGTGTGAACCCCAAGTAAAGGGGATGCTATCTCGCACTCACTACCCACTATTGAAGCATTAAGGAAATAAGAATGACTAAGCTCAAATCAAAACCGATTCTCAAGCGAGCCGCTCACATACTCTCCCAGGAGTTTTCCACACCTAAGGACATTGCCTGGGCCTGGGTTACCCTACTATTGTCACAAGAGGAAGAAACGCGTGGCAGTGAAGCCAAGCGTTACAGCCGTATTGCGGAATTTGAGGCGTGGATCTTAGAGTTGAATTTGCCTAGCAATCCAAAAAATACAGACTTCATCACAGTCAGTCCAGAGGCGGTCAAAAATGCGGCGCGCAATGTATTTGAATGGCCGCACGACTACATCTTTGATGAACCAGCTAAAGCAAAACATCCTGACTCAAAAGTGATTCATAAAGAAGCGATTACCCAAGTTATTCTCGATGCCATCAAAGATGCCAACGGCTCAAATGATCGCTCAATCCTAATGGCAATCCTGGAAGGCTATGCAAAGGAAGGCAAAGAGCCTTTTGCCAACATCACCACAGAAGGTATTGAGTGGCGAGGCAGCAATTGGTCTGAAGGTGACAAATACATGCTTCTGACAGATAAGAGCTTAAATAACCGCCTTACTAACCTGCGCAAAAAGGGCATCATTTAAATCACCGCATTGCTGCTGGGCTGAAAAGCAAAAAGGCCTAGATTTCTCTAGGCCTTTCACTTATTTGGCTCCTCGACCTGGGCTCGAACCAGGGACCTACGGATTAACAGTCCGGCGCTCTACCGACTGAGCTATCGAGGAATAAGCGAATATTATAGCAAAATGAAAACGACTTCCCCTACTTCTATACAGATCCCCAAAGTACTGACCATTGCAGGGTCTGATAGCGGTGGTGGCGCGGGTGTTCAGGCAGATCTCAAAGTGATCACATCCCTGGGTGGCTATGGTCTATCGGTCGTCACAGCCATCACAGCCCAAAATACTCTGGGCGTTACGCGAATCCAGGATATCGATCTGGATGTCATAGAAGCTCAAATAGACGCCGTCCTTCTGGATATTGGCGCTGATATTGTCAAAATCGGAATGTTAGCCAGCCCAGAAATTGTTCACACGGTAGCAATTGCTTTGCGTCGCCATGGAATGAAGAAGATTGTCTTGGATCCCGTTTTGCGAGCCACATCTGGAGCGAGCTTGGGTGGTGACGATACTGCCCAAGCCATGATGAAGGAGCTCTTTCCAATCGCCAGCATCATTACGCCGAACCTAGACGAGGCCTCACTTTTATTGGGCCGCGATTTAAACTCTCCAAATGACTTTAAATTAGCCGCACAAGAACTGTTGGAGATGGGTCCACAAGCAGTCCTCATTAAAGGCGGGCATCTGGATGCAACGCATACACAAATAACTGATTACTTAATGTGGCGCAGCATCGACGATGATCTAGAAGTAGTCCTCTCAAAAGAATTCAAACATGATCGAATTACTACCGCTAATACGCATGGAACGGGTTGCTCTCTCGCATCTGCAATTGCCACCTACCTAGCGGATGGCCATGAACTCACGCATGCGGTAGCCAAAGCAATTTCTTATGTTGAGGCAGGTCTAGAAGCCGGTAAATTTTTGAGCATTGGTGAAGGACCGGGACCTTTGTGGCACATGTTTGAGTTTTACCCCACCTCCCTACCCTTGGAAAAATAAGGCGGCACTCTCAATTGATGATTGAGCTATTAGTGTGCGCCTTTACCAGATGCAAATGGTGGTTTCGCAAACCAAATCAATGGCATGAGCAGCACCAATATGACGGCAGCCAGCAGCATCAGTTGGTTGGTTGAAAGCATATACGCCTGAGAGTTAACCAAATAATCCATATAGGCATTTTTTTGCATCTCAGTAAAGCCCAATTGCAGCGCTTTTTGTGAAAATTCGCTGTAGGCTGGGTTAGCCAATTGAACGTGCTCGGTGAGGTTGGCATGATGACGAATCGCATTATCTTGCCAAAGGGTCGTAGATACTGCGGTACCCACACTGGCGCCAACATTTCGTAAGAAATTAGAGATGCCAGAGCCTGAGGCAATTTGATGGCCCTTAAGCTGTGACATCGAGATGGCTGACATCGGCATAAAGAAACCAGCAATACCTACACCCATAATGACACGTGCCAGCATCAAGGTCTTCTCATCGACGCCAGTTGTAAAGTTTGCCGCCATCCAGCAACCAATCGCCATGGCTGAAAACCCAACGCTGGCAATAATACGCGCATCCACGCGATGAATATTAGCGCCAAATAAGGGTCCACAAAATAGAGCCAAGACACCTGTAATGGCCATCACCTTACCGGCATTAAACGCCGTATAGCCCAATTGTGTTTGCAACCACAAGGGGCCAATCACAATGTAGATATAAAAAGCAAAAGATCCTAGGCCTAAGCATATGGCGGACATGCGAAAGTTAATTAACTTAAATAAACGCAGGTCAACAATAGGGTGTCTCTCTCCGAGCTCCCATAAGACAAAAGAGATCCAAGAAATACTGGATACGATTGCTAAAAAAGTAATGAATGGAGAAGAAAGCCAATCTAACTCACTACCCTTATCAAGCGCAATCTGCATGGATGAGACAGCTGCAACTAGCAAAGCAATGCCTACAATATCAATCTTCTCTTTGGAGGGCTCTGGCTTTGGTGCGCCCATGAGCCAATAGACTAAATAGGCGCTCAATATTCCGAAAGGTAAATTAATATAAAAAGCCCAGCGCCAGACTAAATTATCAGTCAGCCAACCACCAATTAAAGGCCCTAGAACCGGCGCAACCACCGTAGTAGTGGCCCATATTCCTAAGGCCATCCCTCGTTTATTGGGAGGAAAGGATTTCATGAGCAAGGCTTGCGAAAGCGGAATCATTGACGCCCCAACTACGCCCTGCAAAATACGCGCCACAATTAAAAACTGAAAGCTTGGTGAGATTCCGCACAGCATCGATGCAAGTGTAAAGAGCATCGTTGCAAATAAGAACTGGCGAACCTCACCGATACGTTTAGAAAGAAAACCGGTTAAAGGCAAAAAGATTGCTTCACTTACTGCATATGACGTAATGACCCAAGTACCCTGCGTTGGACTCACTGCAAAGTCGCCCGCAATGGTTGGTAATGCCACGTTTGCAATCGACATATCTAACACATTCATGAAGGAGCCTAATGCCAAGGCTAAGGTGCCCAGCACTAATTTATAACCGTGCAAAGGCTCCAGCTGATGATTGGCTGACATATATTTACTTATTTTTTGCTGTGTGGATGTATCAGTGATTCAATATGCTTTTGCGCTTCATCAAATTGCTTCTGATAAATGCTTGTCTCGCTAATTGGGCCACCCTCCATCGCCTGCAAAGGTAATCCAGCAGTATTGCTGGTGTCAACCGTTGTATACATCGATAGGCCAATATGCAATGGATAGTCTTTTAGATCCTTCGGGTCTAAGGCGATACGGACTGGTAAGCGTTGAACCACTTTGACCCAATTACCAGTCGCATTTTGAGGAGGCAACAAAGCCAATGTGGATCCAGTTCCTGGAGCAAAGCCCATTACAGTCCCGTGGTATTCAATCTTGGAGCCGTAAACATCAGATTCTAATTTTGCACTCTGCCCTACGCGAATATTTTTTAGTTGGTCTTCTTTAAAATTGGCATCCACCCAAATCTCATGATTTTCTACAATCAGTGTTAATTCGGCGCCGGGAGCAACCCTTTGCCCAACTTGGGCGTAGCGCTTTGCCACAACGCCAGCTAGTGGACTTTGTACATTAGTGCGCAATACATTGACATAAGCTTGACGAGCATTCGCAATGGCTTTTAATAATGCCAAGTGGCTATGCTCAAGCTCTTCTTTTGAAACCGCTGCATCACCCTCGAGCGCGCTACGTTTCTGGTAATCCGAATACGCATTGAGCAAATCTATATCGGCTTTCTCCGAAGCTATTTTGACCTCAGTTGGATCAATTTTAAAAAGGGTCTGACCCTCTTTTACCGATTGCGTTTCGGAAATGTTCACCGAAGCAATAGCTCCCTCAATCTGGGACACCACTTGGACCTGAGAGCCGCTGACGTAAGCATCATCGGTCGACTCAGAGTTGCGGCCAAAAATGAGCCAATAGAGTAAACCAATCGCAACGACTGCAAGCAAAATAGCTGCAAAGATCTTAAATGCTTTTGGTCGATTAAACGTTGAATTTTCTGAAGCGTTTTCCATAAAGATTTCTTTATATGAAGTGTTAATCTGATTTTTTAGAATGTTGTAAATAGGATCCGCCTAACGCCTGCACCAAGACAACATTGGCAGTAAGCATTTTGGCTTTAGCATCAGCAAAATTTTGGCCCTGAGCTAGATAGGATTGTTCCGTAGTTAATACTGCTTCTTGCGAGCTAATGCCTACCTTTGCACGCTGACGAGCAATCTCATAATTTGATTTTGCACTTTGAAAGGTGGTCTTATAGCTCTCAAAATTAGCCTGACTACTTCTCATGGAGCCAACACCATCAGCGACATCTCGTAAGGCCTGCACCAACTGCTCTTGATAATTAGCAATCGCCTGATTGCGGGCAGATTCCTTGCCCGTAATATTTGCTGCTATTGCGCCACCATCGAATATAGGCAGGCTAATTGCAGGTCCAATACTGAATTGCTGGCTTCTACTGTTAAAGAGCTGAGAAATACCAAACGATTGGACGCCAATAAAACCAGCCAGGTTGACATCGGGCAAATACTCTAGCTTAGCTCCATCTAATTGAAGTTTCGCTACATCTATTTGACTAAGCAGGGCCTGTAAATCAGGCCTTCTTTCAAGTAAGTTAGAGGGAATCACCTCAGGTAAACCAAGTCCCACGACCTTAAGCGTTGGGGCATTTAGAGTCTCACCCCATGACGGACCCTCTTGAACCAAAGCAGCCAGTTGATGTTGCAACATCTTCACACTTAAATTAGCCTGACTTAAGTTGGCCTCTGCAGTTTCAAATTCGACTTGGCGCTGATTTACTTGAATTGCATCCGCCAAGCCAGTACGCTGTTTATCGCGTGCTATTTGATAGAGGGATTTTTTTAAGTCTGCATCTCGGGTAAATAAGGCCCGGGCCTGAGTCATGCGATCGTAATCGAGATAAATTCTAGCAATCGTTGTAGCGAGTAGTAACTGGGAGGCTCGATAATTTGCTTGAGCAGCAATGACTTGATTCTTGGCTGCATCGAAATACTTTTTCTGCTTACCCCATATGTCGATTGACCAATTTAGTGAAGCGCTGGCCAATCCATAACCCGTATAGACCGGCATGCCCGGCACAAAAATATAGTTCTGCGAAAGCTGCTCACGATCAAGCTGACCACTTACACCAATTTGGGGCAAGAAAGCCGCTTTCTCAGTGTCAAGCATAGCTTGCGCAGCAACAATCCTTGCGCCTGAAGTCTCCAGGCTTGGTGAATTCTTAAGCCCCAAGGAGATCAGCCGATTTAACTGTGGATCTCCAAATGCTTTCCACCACTCATCGCTAATTTGGCTGGCTTTCGTATCTAATTGCGGCTCCAGTTGCTCAAGCGGCTTAATCGCCTGTTCAGGCAAGCTATCCCTTGGAAAAAGAGCGCAAGAAGATAACAGCAGAGCAAAACCAATGATCAAAATATTTCGCATATTCTTACTTATTGAATGAATCATGAAAGATCCTTTAATTGCAACGCATTGTTCTTTTCAATTCTCAGCAAGAAATCTTTGAATTGATCAAACTCAGCATGCGTAAAGCCCATCAATGAGCGATTGAGTAGTCCACATAGGCGCTCAGGAATGCGTTTAGCAAGCTTAGATCCCGACTGAGTGAGAGACAAATGAAACACACGCTTATCTGAATCAGACTGTATTTTTTTAATCAACTCCATTGATTCAAGCTTATGAATCATGCGTACGGTTGCAGCAGCATGAATTCCAAGTAGCTGTGAAATGGATGAAATGGTTGGCTCTTCATTGTGAGCAACCATCATTAATACGCTCATCTGAGCAGCAGTAACGCCCAAGTCAGACAAGCTGATATCTGCAATACGCTGATAAACCGATTTGTTTCTCAGCATAAGGTAAACCAAACTACCGTGTGGCGTGTAGCTTTCTGGTTTATAGAATTGCGGCTCTGTGAGAGGCATATTGATTCAATTAGTTGACTAGTCAAGTAATTCTAGTGGATTCTGATATTTTCTGCAGAAGGCTTATGAAGCCTGCCTAAAAGACTAAAACTGCGCTTTATCTATTTTTATCAGTCACTTACAATGACCTGATGAGCTCAAGCCCCCCAAAACCCAGCAAAATTAGCCTATTTAAAGCAAGTGCGGAAGCGGAGGCAAAGAAAGCTTTTTATCTGACACTGTACCTAGCCTCTTGGTTTTGCGCCCTCGCCTTTTTAGCGCTTACTACTATGCATAAGGATCCAATACCACTAGAAGTATTTGGCTTGGCATTCATCAAGGCCGGAATTTGTGCCAAGTTTATGTTGATCGGTCAGGCGATTTACCCAATCGTAATTAATAAGAGCAAAGGCATTTTCAATGTGCTCTTCAAAAAATCAATAACTTATCTCGTCATCGTGATTGCGCTGAGCTTTGTAGAAGCGGGAGTTGAAGGACTCTTTCATGGCGAAAGTTTTATTAGCTCCCTAAATAACTTTGGTCATGGTTATCCACTCCATATTCTTGCCCTATCGATTGTTTATTGGCTCATTATTTGGCCTTACTTGATTTTCATCGGCCTTAAAAAGGCGCTTGGAGCAAGCGAAACCTCTGAAATTCTATTTGGCAGCCCGTCAAAATAAGTGGCGTCCGGTTTCAGAAAAAACCAAGTAGCTGTGAGCACACTATTCCAAGTTTGTGTTTGGTGGACATTAGCTCTATATTATGGCGCGACGTTCGGGCAAGAAATTGAGGCGCGCGCATACTCTAACGCGCCTATTGGCCTTAATTTTGCTAGCGCTGGAATAGCCCAAGCTTCTAGCGGCTCCTATACCCTCACCAGCGAAGTTACTAGTTTTACCCATATTCTGGATATCAACGGACAGTCCGGAAAAATAAGTCTCATTATTCCCTATGCTGAATTAACGGGATCTAAAAACGTTAATAGTCAAACTATCAATGCCTCTGCGAACGGATTTTCAGACCCTGTTCTCAAGGCCTCCATCAATTTATATGGTGCCCCCGCTCTCGATAGTGAAGAATTCAAAAGCTATCAACAGGATTTAATTGTCGGCGCCAGTCTCAATGCCTCCATTCCATGGGGTAGTTATAGCAATCAACAACTGATTAATGTCGGTGCTAATCGCTGGTTTATTCAACCAGGGGTTGGTGCATCACAGGCGATTGGGCCCTGGCGGCTTGAATTAGAAGGTGCGGCAACTATTTTTACCAGCAATACAAGTTATATTGGTAGCAATACATTCTCAGAAAACCCGATTTACTCCACTCAAACGCATGTCATTTATTATTTTCCATCCACCGCATGGTTATCAATTGACACCACCTACTTTATTGGCGGCCAAGCTTTTGTAAATGGCACCCCAATCAATGGCTCACAAGAAAATTGGCGCTTCGGCAGCACCTTCTCCTACCCAATCGATAAGCACAATGCGATTCGCTTATCAGCTAGCACAGGTATTTCATCTAGAACAAACAATAGCTTTGATTTGTTAGGCCTATCCTGGCAGTATCGCTGGGGGCCTGGTTTATAGGATCCAGATCAATCATCACATCAAAAGAGAATGTAATTTATCTAAAAAAAGTTCTTGGCCGTGATGAACTTTTTTCTGCCAGTCCGTTCCAGCATGTTCATTTGCATCATCAGTGATGTACTTAAAAGATTTCCATGGTACGTTAAATTGATGGGCGACAGCTGCAATTGCAAATAATTCCATATCAACTACATCAATTTGATTGTCATTCAGCCACGGATCATGAGCAGTAACAAAACTATCACCCGTTCCACAGCAATACTGGCCGCCCAATGAATAGTGTTCATGCGGATGATCACAAAATGGCGTTTTTCCACGGGGCGCTAAAGGTTCGGTCAGCATATCGCGCTGGATGACTTTACCAATCTCAATCAACCCAAATAGCTTCGTATTTACTTTGCCAGCAGTCCCAAAATTAATGATATGAGCTGGCTCAAACTGCGTAATGGCTTTGACGCTCGCAATTGCTGCATTGATCTTACCGATCCCACAGTAAATCACTTCGACGTTTCTCGGAAGTGCATCACGCTTGAGCTCAGACTCTAATGCGGTAATAATGAGTAATTGTGTTTTCATATTCTATAAGCATGAATTTAATTGATTATCTACCGGTAGTGCCAGATTTTCCGAAGCCCGGGATATTTTTTAGAGACATTTCGCCATTATTAGCAAACCCCATCGCCTTTCAGCATGCGATTGATCAAATGAGTTTACTGGCACTGGAATTTGAATTTAGTCATATTTTGGGTATTGAATCGCGTGGTTTTATTTTTGCGAGCGCCCTAGCCTACCGCAACCAAAAAGGTTTGGCTCTCGCTAGAAAGCCAAATAAGTTACCCCAGGCGAGCCATCGGCAATCATTTGGCCTTGAGTATGGCAATGATTCATTGGAACTTCAACAGGCTGCTCTTCCGGCGGATGCAAAAGTCTTAATCATTGATGACGTACTAGCCACCGGAGGAACCATCGTAGCAGCAAAGAAATTACTTGAAAGTGCTGGATTTAGGATTGCTGGCGCACTCTCTTTACTAGAAATCCGCTTTCTAAATGGTTTGCAGTTACTTAATCAACATCAAATTGAACATAAGACAGTGCTGACCGTCTAAATATTTAAGCTAAAAAGTTAAATGAAGTTTTTTGTAGTCTTTAATAACTTCATGGCGCCCCAGCCAACTGCTAGCGCCTTGCTCGCAATCTTGGGTTTGTAATGGGCAAGCAAAGCAAAGGTGCCTGTCCAAAGGATAGGAGTATTTTTAATAAATGAAATTGCGCCAATACCCTTATCAGCCCATGCCAGCGGCTTTTCAAGAGGCTCAAAATGGATAGCAAGTTGCACACGTTCATGTGCGGCCTGCATCTGGAGCTCATTCCGACGCCCCTCCAAAGCTCTGAGCTGCTGAGCCATCATTTAGAAAGCGCCTTACGATCTTTGTCCAACTCAGCAATGGTTGCCTCGAATAATTTAGGCATGGTTTTGAGAGAGCGCAGCACAATCAAAGAAAAAATCAGCCCAATACTGAGGAAGCCGCCAGTCAGTAGACCTAAAGCTAACATCCGATTACTTTCCCAGCTATAAATCACAATAAACAAAGCCAGCATTACTAAACCAAAAAATAGAAAGAAAAGGCTAAAGAGAATCAACACCAGGATGCTAATAAATTTGCTACGAGCAATTTGTACGTCTGTTGAAAGTAGCTCTAACCGTGTCTGCGCTATTGAGGCCGCAGTAGAAAATAGGCCCTTGAGAGATGCCAGCAAATTTTCCTGAGACATAAATTCCTAGCGTCGACTAATGAAAAGACCAATTAACAAACCTAGGCCGGCCGCAACGCCAATTGCCTCCCATGGATTGCGATGCACAAAATCATCCGTGCCCTCAGCAAGCTCTTTTACCTTCTCAGTGATTGGCCCTTGAGCCGTAGATAAGGATTCTTTGGCGCTTGCAAGAGATTCGAGGGCTTTACCTCGAATAGCGCTAATTGGCCCATCAGAATGGGAAGCAGTAGCCAATATTAGAGCCTCTACGTCAGTCATCAGGGCTTTAAAGTCACCGACCAATTGATCTGTGCTTGATGCTGCGGTCCCATGCTCAATATGGTGTGATGAAGCTTTGGTAGACATACCTATCCTTCAAAAATATGACGGCAAATGGTTGCAAGTGATTAACACTTCTATTCTAAGCAATTCTGCTCTCATTTCCTAATAATAAAACTGTCATACCGGCATTACCTTCCTTAAAGTGTTTCAGGTGACTTTTTAAGCCGGGACGCCTTCTCAATAAACGATGGTATGCCTCACCGCCAAATGCAACTTGTTCACCGAAGTAATACTCGTCAACGCGATCTGAGAAATAGTTATTTTCTAGGGCCTGATGGACTCCAGACTTGATTCTTCCGCCCTCACCGCTAGATCCATAGCCATGAATCAGGATGATCGCTTTTATTCCCACCTCACTTGCACGACGCAAATAGTGCGTAAGACGATCAACGGCCTCCTCTACGGTTGGACTGCCTTGCTTTAAATTAAATACTGCCGTGTCCTCATGCAACAGTGGTAGAAGATTGCTATTGCAATATGGGCAAGAGCCAACCATAGGGCGAGGGTTGCCACATTCAGGACACTCAAAAGCGCTGGTCACTAGGATTCAACCCCACAAGAAATAAATTGCAAAAATATTAAGAGCAATATTTCTTTTCTAATACGCTAGCGTTGCTTGATGCATCATCCACCATTTTATTTAAAGCCTTGCGTGCTTCATCTCTATTCTCCTGCACTTTAAGACTTGTATTAATCAGGCTATTCACATCCTTACGAATGGAGGTATTTCCATAACGTAACTCCTTCAGAGTGGATACGGCTTCAGCTGAAATTTTGCACTGCTGATCGAGCATCTCAGATGAATCGGTGCTTGTATTGGCATACGCTATTGCAACAACTGATATTGAAATAGCAGCAAGTATTGTCTTTTTCATTCTGTTTTCCTTAATTTGTGACCACATGTTGGGCAACAACCTAAATCTTGCGCTCGAACTTTTCGGAGAGCGGCATACACACTTGACTCTGAAATTTCCATTTTTCTAGCAGCTTGAGCCGCAGTCATGCCCTTGCCCACCCACTCTAGCGCTTGGTGGGTTTTTGGTATCAATCGTTTCATATCTCCCCTTTCTTTTATTACTATACCACTGAAGTTGTGAAGTTGTGAACTTTAGTAAAAATATTTATTAGCAGAGATATGGGATAAGAAAAAAGAAAAAACCCCTGCGAGAGGGGCTTCTATGACGCTAGGAAGGCTCGGTGGTCAGCGGGTGGTGCCAAAGCACATGAATTGGACGTCACCAAATTCAATAGAATTCAGATTGGAGGGTGCTGCAATGCGGGTATCGACAATTTGCAAGGTGCCGCCCTGCTCTTTGCACAATAAAGTTGCTTCTTGGATTTGCATATTCATGGGGATTGACCCCAAGGACCAAGGCGTAGAACCCTCAACACTGGATGTAATATCTTCAGGATTATTGGTCTGTTCAGCCTCAATATCAGCGCAAGCTGTTAAAAAAACAGTGCAGGCCAAGGGAATGAGGTAACTTTTCATAATCGCTGTGTATCAGTTTCTAGGTTTATTTTACGCCCCTTAGCGAATAAAAAACCACCCTAAGGTGGTTATTAAGTTGGCTGATTATCAAAAAATATCCTTGAAAAACTCAAGTCCAAAGATTTCTTTGAGATGTGTGATTTGATAACCAACCCCCTATCTTTCAGAAGATTTTTTACGATCCCCCTGTCGTACGTGAAATCCCTCATCACATCTTGCTTCATATCGTAGATTGGCCAATGAGCTTGTCCATCCACACTGGGATTACCAGTTTTTGCAAATGCCGCCCAGCTTTGAGTAATTTTTCAGACATTGCTTGATCTTGCGGACTATTTTTACCCATGCTTGGATACCAATATGTAGACCAAATACCCTTCTTTAGATCAGCAGTGGCATGCGCAATTAAACCGCATTGATCTGCCCCAGATTCAGGCTGAGAAGGGGTTTGCGGCATGAGAGCCAGGCTGCCGAAGACATAAGGAATTTCAAAGGAATGCGCTCCCGGATGAGAGACCCGAATGTTTTTGCTCAGGTAATCAAAATAATAGGCATAAGCAGGGGCAATGCCTTTCATGCTGCCAGTCAACATCTTGGTACTAGCGCGATAAATCATATCCCCTTGGATATCAGAGGACAAAATACAGCGATCCTTTACTTTTGCATACAGCTTGGCAATAGTTTTTGGGTCTTCATGCAGCTTTTTCAGGAGAACATCGACGGGAGGTTGGCCGGGGACTAAAAAACTAGAATCCCAAGAATTGGTGCCAATAATAAATGGAACTTGAGCCTGTTTATGCGCGGCGAATAGTTGCGGCGGATCTCCAGGAATGATTTGACAATCCACAAATGAGCTACCAAATTCGCCCTTATAGAAGGCGCTGGGATCCAAAACTAATCATGGAGTTTTCAAAAGCGCCTTGCAGGGTGCCTGTTTGAATCTAAACAATCGGTTTTTGCTGATCAGCGTAGACAGTGATGGCAAATACACTGAGGGTTAGAAAAATAGGAATCATTTTCTTCATTGAATTTCTCGACAAGGAATTAATTGCTACCAAACTGATTAGGGCCATCTGTGCCCTTTCGAATTAACAAATAAATAAAGTAAAAGACGCCGATGATTGTGAAATTAACCAACCACCACCAACCCGATTTATCAGAATCGTGCAAGCGGCGAATCATGACTGATGCGGAAGGTATCGTAATGAGAAACAAGCTAATAGCCTGTGTAATCCAAAAAGCGTTGGTGTAAACAACGGAACCATTAACAGGATCAATCATCATATAAGGCTGCTGCATCGCCATTGATACCGCAAACTGAATGATCTCGCCCAAAATAACAGCATACAAAAAGAAGTACCAGTATTCACTGCGAGAGGCTCTACCCTTAAAGCTTGCATACTTGAAATAACAGCTTGCAATGGATTCTTTTATGTTCATCAATATCTCTGATATTAATAATTTGCAACCTTGATTGTGAGAAACAAAGCCGCACCGCCAGAATTCATCGTTGGACCCGACCCGATGCCACTACTGTTAGTGTACTTGTTAACGCAGTATGGTTGAGCGCTAATGGCTGCAGCGCTGCAGTTACCATTGGCGTTGGTCTGTGTATATGCCAAGTTAGCAGACCACATACTGGCAAATTTTTTTTCAATACCAAGCTTCCAGTCGACATAGCTAGCAACAGAATAATTGGCAACGTACTGGTATCCAGCGTGGGCTATTAAACTCCACCCTCCGTCAGCCCAAGTCCATGAAGACATAGGGAAATTACCAGTCAGATTCGTATAAGCAGAGCCTGCAGTGGAGGCGCCTGTGGGACTGAGCATACTTTCAAAATTGGTAAATGCAATATTTTGTTGGACGGAAAACGGGCCGCGCTGAACAGCAAAAAATACAGCCCCGTTATGCACCATCCCAGAAGACATTCCAGTTTTAAAAGGACTAAATACGTAGTTGGATACATTGCTACCTGGATAAATGATCCCATAAATTCCAGTATTGATATGGTACTCATCAACCTGCTGAGCCCAACCTCCAAAGAGATCTGTTTCTAAAAGCGCTCCGGGATAACCGGCCCCCGAAGAGACGGTAGAGTTCCAATTGCCGACATAAAAGTGGTTGGGGAGCATCAACCCCACTCCGCCCTGCACTGCCGGCATTCCAAAAGTTTGGGTCAGGCCACGCGATCGGTAGTCTGAGACTACATCCATATCCCATTGAAATTGATAGGGAGTTTGCGCTGCATTGAATTTCTTGCTGTGATCGCTATCAGTTTGAGCGTATGTATTTAGGCCAATTAGCATAGAAACCAAGCATAGTATGTGACGAATACGAATATAGCTATTGTTCATTACTGATGATAGGAATGGGGATCTAGTCGATGCATTTCAGACTCAATGACAGTCTCGAGTTCTTGCTGGAGCTCTACCTCGTTCTTGCCCGCAACCTCAATAACCGAACCTATCGATACTGTAATCACTCCAGGGCGTTTTAAGATTGAGTTCCTAGGCCAAAATCGCCCTGAATTTTGAGCGACCGGCAATATATTGGTTTGTGTAGCTAATGCTAGGCGCACGCCACCCTTACGATAGGGGCTAAAACTCCCAGCGCGGGTACGAGTTCCTTCGGGGTAAATCGCAATCCACTTACCCTCTGCCAGTTGCAGCTTGCCTTGACTAGCCACCAAAACTCGCGCCTTTTCTGCATCGCCGCGATTGATATGAATCATCTTTAAGGAAGCCAATGCCCAACCAAAGAATGGCAAATAAAGTAATTCTCTTTTAAAGACAAAACACAAGGGTTTTGGAAAGATTGAGGGATAAGCAATGGTTTCCCATGCAGATTGATGCTTACCCAGAATGATCAGGGGGGTCTTTTCATCTTTGGGAATATTTTCTAAGCCCTGAACTCGATATTCAATACCGCAGAGCTTTGCTAGCACCCATAAAGTGGTTTTACTCCAAAAGACACCTATCTGGTAGCGAGCACTGGTACTAGAAAAGGGAATCATGATGACTACGATGCTTGCGCACAGCGTTACATAGGCAAAAAGAAAGAGGTAAAAAAGGAGCGAACGAAGCCAGAGAATCAGAATAGTCATCAGCCAACCAGAAATGGGAACTTGCTGAAGATTTTAGCCTAGCAACCTTTGCTTGGCCGCATTAAACTCGCGCTCAATTGTGTCAACAATCTGTGCAACACTAGGAGCATCCTCAATCAGCCCGACTCCTTGGCCCGCACCCCAAATATCTTTCCAAGCCTTCGCACCCGAGCCATCTTTACCGGCCTGGGATAGCTTTGCAAAAGCTTGAGAATCTCCAGGCTCTAAATTACTGGGATCTAAGCCAGCATTAATGATGCTCTGCTTAATATAGTTCCCATGAATGCCAGTGAAATGATCCGTATAAATAATGTCAGCAGCTTGCGCCTTCACAATGGCCTCTTTATATGGCTCGCTTGCATGAGCTTCTTTACTTGCGATGAAGCGAGTGCCCATATAGGCGAAATCAGCCCCCATCGCCAAAGCGCCTAGTACTGCATCACCGGTTGATATCGCCCCAGATAAAATAATTGGACCTGGGTACATGGCACGTACTTCGCCCACTAAAGCAAAAGGCGATAGATTGCCGGCATGACCTCCCGCTCCAGCAGCTACCAGTATTAACCCATCCACACCAGCTTCAAGTGCTTTCTCAGCATGACGAATACTAATCACATCGTGCAAAACAATTCCACCATAACCATGAACGGCATCAATAATTTCTTTAACCGGTGCACGCAGGCTAGTAATGTAGATGGGAACCTGATGTTGTACACAGACACGTACATCATGCTCAAGGCGTGTATTAGAAATATGAACGATTTGATTGACTGCCAGAGGACCAACGGCCCTGCCCGGATGTGCGGCAGAATGTCTTGCGAGCTCCTCTTTAATATTACTCAACCACTCATCTAGAAGCTCTGGTGGTCGGGCATTGAGAGCCGGAAATGAACCTATGATCCCCGCTTTACATTGGGCGAGAACCAATTCTGGATAGCTGACTGTAAACATTGGCGCAGCAATGATGGGTAATCTTAGTCCTTGCAATGCTTTAGGTATTCTTGAGGCGCTCATTTATTTCTCAATTCTCTGCGTAGGATTTTTCCAACGTTTGTTTTTGGTAAATCAGCCCTAAATTCAATGAATCGAGGGCGTTTATAGTTTGTAAATTCTTTTTTACAATACTCAGCAACATCCTCTTCGGTGATATTTGGATTTGATTTAACAATAAATATTTTCACCGCCTCGCCAGACTCATCATTTGGTACGCCAATCGCAGCACATTCCAAAACACCAGGCATTTTAGAGATCACCTCTTCAAGCTCATTTGGAAATACTTTAAAGCCTGAGACTACGATCATGTCCTTTTTACGGTCAACAATTTTTGTATACCCTTGCTCGTTCATCACCCCTATATCGCCGGATTTAAAAAAGCCATCACTCGTCATCACATGTTTAGTGTCGTCTGGTTTATTCCAATAACCCGCCATTACTTGCGGGCCACGAATAGCAATTTCACCTGGAGCACCAAAGGGCACCTCGACTCCCGCATCATCCAAAATAAGAACCTCGGTTCCGGGCACAGGCAGTCCAATGGTTCCGGTAAAACTCGATATCAGAGGAGTGTTGACACAAGCCACTGGAGAGGTTTCAGAAAGGCCGTATCCCTCTGCAATCGGTACACCCGTTATCTTTTGCCATTGATCTGCTACCACCTTCTGTACCGCCATACCGCCACCAATGGTTACCAATAAATTAGGTAACTTCACCTTTAAAAATGCTGGGCGATGAACTAGCGCATTAAATAGAGTATTTACTCCTGGGAAAATATTAATATTGGGATGCGTATCTAGTAATTTGATAAATCCATCCATATCACGCGGATTGGGAACGAAAATAAGTAAGCCCCCTTTTCGCATACCAAAAAGTGCGCAGGCTGTTAAAGCGAAGATGTGATACATGGGTAAAGCGCACAAAAAAACCAATTGATCGACGGATCGATTACGTAGACCAGGCTCTAACCAGAGCTCCGTTTGAAAAACGTTTGCGAGAATATTCCGGTGTAACAGAATCGCACCCTTCGCCACACCAGTAGTACCACCGGTGTATTGCAAAAAGGCAATGTCGTCCAAAGATGAATTTGGTTTTAATAAGTGGGAGCGCGATCCTTTACTTAAGACCCCTTTAAAAGTGTCGTGAGGCACATCCCATGCTGGTACTGCTTTCTTTACTTTGCGCACTACAAAATCGACCACCTTGCCCTTCAAGCCAATCATTTCTCCGAGGCTTGTAACGATTAACTTCTTCAAAGGGACGATGCCTGCTATCTGCTGATACACATGGGCAAAATTTTCTAGAATGATCATGGCAGTAGCGCCACTATCTTTGAGTTGATACTCGAGCTCTCTGGATGTATAGAGTGGATTGACATTCACCACCACGAAGCCAGCTCGCAAAATACCGAGCATTGCAATCTGAAATTGCACGATATTTGGCAACATCACGGCTACGCGAGACCCTGGTTCTAAGCCTAAAGTTTGCAAGTAAGCGGCAAAATTTTTAGAGTAGAAATCAATTTCGCGATAAGTAAAAAACTTACCCATATATTCACAAGCATTGCGATTAGGGTAGCGAGAAAATGATTCTTCAAACATTTCCACCAAAGATGAATAGGCAGAAATGTTGACATCATGTGGTACACCCTCTGGGTAACTCTGAAGCCATGGCTTACTGGGATTCGTCATATTTGTGTTTGTAAGAAAAGCAAAAACAAGGAAAGAAAAAGCCCTCAAGCAGAGGGCTTTTAATCAGGCAATTACAACATTAGAAGCGGTAACCGATACCAACCAAGAAGTCGAGACCATTACCACTAACGGTCATACCGCTAAGCGCTGTTCCATTCGTAAGGGTCGGTGACAAAGATTTATTGCCGTAAGATCCGTAATTAACCTCTCCAAAAGCATACAGAGACTGCGAAACCATTTGTTTGTAACCAAGACCTAATGTATACCCAGATAAGTTAACAGATGTATAGGCCAGAGTTGGGCCCGACAATCCTATTGTTGTACCGGTGTAACCAAGCTTCGCATAAGCCAAACGGTCTTTATCAATTACATATCCTGGTGTAAATACAACGCTATACAGGTTTTTAACGTTGTATGTAGCTGTTGTTGAGGCCCCCGGTATAGGAATCACGCCAGCATTACCATTCATGGTGGTAGGCGCAAGACTGAGCTGCCCAGTTGCTGAGGAACTGGCACCAGGATAGTAAGTAGCACCAACGCCGAGGATGTAACTTTCATTAATTCCAAAGTTATAACCAGCCGCAATATTGGCGATTCCAGTATTGACGTTATTTACGTTACTAGCAGATGCACTCTGCGAAACAGTTGCTGGATAGCCATACGATGTCCATGGAACATTAGCGGGTAGTAATGGTATGCCAGCAGGTGTATTTCCAGTCGGGGAAACGCCAGCTCCGCTACCAATCTTCGGGGTGAAGATACCAAAACCAACTCCAACCTGACCATAGGCGCCCTCCCAAGCATTTGTCTTGGATGATTGCGCCATAGCTCCAGTTGATGCAATGCTGGCTGCCGCCAAAACAAGTGCGCTCATTTTGATTTTCTTCATTTGTCTTCCTCGTTCAATTTAATAGTTATTTGTTTGAATACTACTTTGGCTACTGTACCTACATTCCTAAACTTTTATAGTTCGGGTTTTCCCCAAATTAATGTTGTGCTGCATCAATTTCAAAGAGATGCATTTTTCATGAAAGATTAATTGGCTATGTGGCACATGGGTTGATGGGCTATAGCCCTCATTTAAATGTCATCCCACCGAAAAAGAAGTGTTGTAATATAAACGAACGATCGTATTATTTTTACAACAATTCATAACGAGAATATCCATGCTTGAGCAAAGGATTAGCGCAAAAGGAACGGCTGAATCCAAAAAGGGTTCAGTCACTAAAGCAGCAATTTTGCAAGCCGCACTCGAAATTGCTAGCAAGTCAGGCCTTGAAGGATTGACAATTGGAAATATTGCTGAAACCGTCAACATGAGTAAAAGCGGAGTTTTTGCTCACTTTGGCTCTCGTGAAGAGTTACAAGTTGAAGTTGTTAAAGCCTATTACCAGCGTTTTGAAGATTTAGTGTTTGGCCCCGCCCTTTTAAAACCTAAGGGTCTGCCACGTTTAAAACAAATGATCTCTGCCTGGCTCAAGATGAGTATTGGCGATGACACCTCAAGCTGTTTCTTTATTTCCGGTGCTGCTGAATTCGATGACCGCACCGGTATTGTGCGCGACGCTTTAGTCCAGAGCGTTGAAGATTGGAGATCGGCAATTCGT
This sequence comes from Polynucleobacter sphagniphilus, assembly GCF_029892205.1. Taxonomy (NCBI): domain Bacteria; kingdom Pseudomonadati; phylum Pseudomonadota; class Betaproteobacteria; order Burkholderiales; family Burkholderiaceae; genus Polynucleobacter; species Polynucleobacter sphagniphilus. The sequence continues at coordinate 627,792 of NZ_JARXVX010000001.1, read as the reverse complement.
AGGGCTATTAAAGAATCGATTGCAGCTGGTCATTTAAAAAAGACGGTCAATCCTGATGATCTTTTATTTCAGCTTTACAGCATTGTCTTGGGAGTCCACCATGACTCTCGCTTTCTACAAAACCCAAAGAGTCTAGCGCTTGCCAATAAGCTCATTAAAGATATCTTTGCAATTAATCAAGCTAGTCAATAAATTCACTGAACTGCTAGGAAAAACGATGCCTCAATACAACCCGCCTTTACGTGATATTCAATTTGTTATCCATGAACTACTAGATGCAAATAAAACCCTTGCCGCTTTACCAAACTATCAAGACATCGACAAAGAGACAATCAATCAAATCATTGAAGAGGCTGGTAAATTTGCTAGCGAGGTTGCCTTCCCCTTAAACCAAATTGGGGATAAAGAGGGTTGCACTCGGAATGAGGATGGCTCAGTCATCACTCCCAAAGGATTCAAAGAGGCTTACCAACAATATGTTGATGGTGGCTGGCCTTCCCTTTCTTGCGATCCCCAATATGGCGGCCAAGGTTTGCCCCAATTATTGAATACCGTTCTCTATGAGACCCTGAATTCTGCCAACCAATCCTGGACGATGTATCCGGGTTTATCTCACGGTGCTTATGAATGCCTCCATGCTCATGGCACTGATGAGCAGAAGAAGGTCTATTTAGAGAAGTTGGTATCAGGTCATTGGACCGGCACCATGTGCCTGACCGAACCTCAGTGTGGAACTGACTTGGGGATTCTGAAGACAAAAGCAGATCCATTGGCCGACGGTACTTATTCGATTACCGGGACTAAGATTTTTATTTCCAGCGGTGAACATGACTTAGCTGAAAATATTGTTCACCTGGTGTTAGCTCGACTTCCAGATGCACCCAAGGGCACTAAAGGCATTTCATTGTTTGCCGTTCCTAAATATTTGATTAATAGTGATGGCACACTAGGAGCTCGAAATCAGGTTACCTGCGGCTCCCTGGAGCATAAGATGGGTATTCATGGCAATGCCACATGCGTGATGAACTTTGATAGCGCAATCGGCACCTTAGTGGGCGAACCTCACAAGGGCTTAAACGCCATGTTTGTCATGATGAATGCTGCTCGCCTGGGCGTAGGCATGCAAAGCCTTGGATTGACTGAGGTGGCCTACCAAAACTCGGCTGCCTACGCTAAGGAGCGTTTACAAATGCGCAGCCTTACTGGCGCCAAGGAACCTGAAAAAGCGGCTGATCCCATCATCGTTCACCCCGACGTGCGCAGAATGTTGTTGACTCAAAGAGCCTATGCAGAAGGTGCCCGAGCATTTGCCTACTGGGTAGCATTAATGATCGATACTGAGCTCAATCACCCCAATGGGGATGTGCGTAAGGACACGGCTGACATGGTTACCCTACTCACCCCAATAGTTAAAGCCTTTTTAACCGATAACGCCTTTGCAGCTACCAATGAAGGAATGCAAGTATTTGGTGGTCATGGCTATATTGCCGAATGGGGCATGGAGCAATATGTAAGAGATGCACGCATTAATATGATTTATGAAGGTACTAACACCATCCAATCACTTGATCTATTGGGACGTAAGGTATTAGGTGATATGGGCGCAAAACTGCGTAAATTTGGCAAACTGGTTGAAGCCTTTATAGACGAAGAAGGCGTACGCAAAGAGATGCAGGAGTTTGTCGATCCTTTAGCCGACATTGCCACCAAAGTAGAAAAGCTCACTAAAGAAATTGGCATGAAGGCGATGATGAACCATGAAGAAGTGGGTGCCGCAGCCGTACCTTACCTTCGAACTGTTGGTCACTTAGTCTACGCATATTTATTTGCACGCATGGCAAAGATTGCGTTAAATAATAAAGTTAGCGGTGATTCGTTTTATGAAGCCAAACTAGCAACTGCCCGCTTCTACTTTGAGAAACTCCTTCCTGAAACTGCAATGCTCATACGTCAAGCTCGCGCTGGCTCCAAATCCTTGATGGCAATGCCAGCCGATCTCTTCTGAAAGATTGAATATGACTGAAAACAAAGTGATTAAAAAAGTGGCTATTTTGGGAGCAGGTGTGATGGGTGCCCAGATTGCCGCTCAGTGCATCAATGTTGGCTTGCCTGTAGTCTTGTTTGACTTGGCTAGTAAATCCGAAGATGGCAAAGCAGAAAATAAAAACGCAATTGCTTTAAAGGCCATTGAGAATCTTAAAAAACTCAAGCCGGCTCCTCTGGGTCTTGCTGCTGATGCCAACCTTATTGTGGCAGCAAACTACGATGATGATTTGGGGCTGCTGGCAAGCTGTGACTTGATTATTGAAGCAATTGCTGAACGCCTCGACTGGAAGCATGCTCTGTATGAAAAAGTTGCGCCTCATATTCCTGCGCATGCCCTATTTGCTACCAATACTTCTGGACTGCCCATTGGAGAACTAGCAAAAGGTTTTTCAGGTGAGCTAAAGAAACGCTTTTGCGGTGTGCACTTCTTTAATCCACCAAGGTATATGCATTTACTAGAGCTAATTCCAGCTAGCGATACTGATCCAACAGTATTGGATGCCCTAGAAACCTTCATGACCTCTACCATGGGTAAAGGAGTTGTCAGAGCCAAAGATACGCCAAACTTTATTGGTAATCGTGTGGGGGTTTTCTCGATCCTGGCAGTATTTGCGCAGGCAGAAAAATTTGGGCTCGGCTTTGATGCCGTTGATGCGGTTACCGGCAGCAAATTAGGTCGCGCCAAATCAGCAACCTTTCGCACCAGCGATGTAGTTGGCCTTGATACCATGGCGCATGTAATCAAAACTATGGAAGATTCACTGCAAGGTGACTCCTTCTCTGGAATTTTTAAGATTCCAGAAGTAGTTAAGCAATTAATTGCTAAAGGGGCTTTAGGACAAAAGACGAAGGCAGGCTTTTATCGCAAAGATGGCAAGACTGTCATGGTTTTAGATGTTGCCTCAGGGGAATACAAACCATCAACGGCCGTGATTGATCCACTGATTGAACGCATTCTTAAGAAACCCATTGGTGAGCGCCTGGAATTACTTAGAAATACGGAAGATCCACAAGCCCAATTTTTGTGGGCTATTTATCGAGATATCTTTCACTATTGCGCCATTCACCTTGGCAGCATTGCCGAGTCTGCTCGTGAAATTGACTTTGCAATGCGTTGGGGTTATGGCTGGGACAAAGGCCCATTTGAGGATTGGCAGGCTGCCGGCGTAACGCAGGTCGCCAACTGGATTAAAGAAGATATTGAGCAAGGTAAAACGCTGAGCAAGGAAGCTTTACCCGCATGGCTATTTAGTGGGCCTGTCGCAGAGAAGCAAGCATTTCATACGCCCGAGGGTTCGTGGTCTGCATCTGAAAATATATATATCCCCCGCTCCTCCCTGCCCGTTTATGAAAAACAAATATTCAGGGCTGCCTTACTGGGTGATGGCTCACCAGATCCAAAAACGGCTGGCACGACCATTTATGAGAATCCAGATCTGCGCGCTTGGGTAGACGAACATCAGTCCGAAGTATTGATTGCCTCATTTAAATCAAAAATGAATACCTTTAGCCCAGAGGTCTTGAATGGGATCGTAAAAGCAATAGAAATTGCAGAGGCTCATTACGCTGGCCTTGTGATTTGGCAACCCACCTCCCTCAAGTTGGGAACACCAGGCGGCCCATTCTCGGCAGGCGCTAATCTAGAGGCTGCACTGCCTATGGTCATGAAAAATGGTCCTGCTGGAGTAGAGCCGTTTGTCAAACTCTTCCAAGACACCATGATGCGGGTTAAATACGCTCAAGTGCCAATAGTTGCGGCAGTCTCTGGTATCGCCTTAGGTGGCGGCTGTGAACTCGTTATGCAATCTGCACGTAGGGTCGCGGCGATTGAGAGTTATATCGGCCTGGTTGAGATTGGCGTTGGCTTGCTTCCTGCTGGTGGCGGACTAAAAGAAGCAGCCATTCGGGCAGCACAAGGCGTGACTCTTGCTGGTAATTCGAACTTCCTAGATTTCACCAAAGGCTCTTTTGAGAATGCCGCAATGGCAAAGGTATCATCCTCTGCACAAGAAGCAATGAAGATGTCTTATCTCCAAAAAGGTGACATTATTGTTGCTAATGTCTATGAGCTATTGGCGCTTGCGCAAAGCCAAGTGAAAGCCATGCGTTATTCAGGCTATAGACCACCGATTCCAACTCTGATTCCAGTCGGCGGACGTTCAGTTGCAGCCACCGTGATGGGACAAGTGGTCAATATGCGTGATGGGGGATTTATTTCTGAGCATGATGCCCATATTGCCCAGAAAATTATCAGCATTATCACTGGCGGCGATGTAGAAGCTGGCACCTTAGTAACTGAAGAATGGTTGCTGAAGCTAGAGCGGCAGGCCTTTGTTGAATTAATTGGTCACCCCAAAACAATGGAACGCATTATGGGCTTGCTACAAACCGGCAAACCTGTGCGCAACTAATACCTCAGAAAACATTAATCATGAAAAATATTCAAGATGCTTATATTGTTGCCGCCACAAGAAGTGCCGTTAGTAAAGCGGGTCGTGGTTCCTTAAAAAATACTCGGCCTGATGATTTACTGGGCAAGGCCTTGCAACACGCCTTAACTCAGGTCCCTACACTAGATCCAGCAGCAGTGGAAGATGCCATCATTGGCTGCGCCATGCCAGAGGCCCAACAAGGTCTCAATATTGCGCGTGTTGGGCTTTTACTTGGAGGGCTTCCCAATACGGTTGGGGGCATTACCGTAAATCGTTTTTGCTCATCAGGATTAAATGCGATAGCAATGGCCGCCGATCGCATCCGAGTTGGCGAGGCAGATGTCATGATTGCTGGTGGCGTGGAATCCATGAGTATGGTGCCCATGGGTGGCAATACACCCTCCCTCTCCCCTGAAATCTTCATGAGCGATGAGAATATCGGCATTGCTTATGGCATGGGCTTGACTGCGGAAAAAGTGGCTCAGCAGTGGAAAATTAGCCGCGAAGATCAAGATGCTTTTGCATTAGCCTCTCATCAAAAAGCGATCGCTGCCCAAGCGGCCGGGGAATTTAATGCCGAGATCTTCCCAGTTCAAGTTGCTAATCGCAGTATGAATCTAGAGCAAGGCCAAGTAGATATTCATTGGCATGAGTTCTCGAGAGATGAGGGGCCTAGAAGCGATACCTCATTAGAGAGCTTGGCTAAATTGAAATCCCCTTTTGCTGCAAGAGGAAGTGTGACTGCTGGCAATAGCTCACAGACATCTGATGGTGCTGGCGTACTCATTTTGGCCAGTGAAAAGGCAATCAAAACTTTTGGCTTGACCCCTCTTGCCCGCTTTCTCAGCTTTGCAGTCAAGGGTGTCCCGCCAGAGATTATGGGCATTGGACCTAAAGAGGCGATTCCAGCAGCCCTTCGACTCGCGGGTCTAACTCAAGATGATATTGACTGGTATGAGCTCAATGAAGCTTTTGCTGCGCAATCATTGGCTGTGATGCGAGATCTCAAGCTAGATCCGTCTAAAGTCAATCCACTGGGTAGCGCGATTGCACTTGGCCATCCATTGGGGGCTACTGGCGCCATTAGAGCGGCGACAGCAATCCATGCACTACAAAGACGCAAGATCAAACATGCCATGGTCACAATGTGTGTTGGAACAGGTATGGGTGCCGCCGGTATTTTTGAGCGCTGCTAAATTTATCAAGGAGTCCGGAATGATCAAAAATACTTTATGGTGTTGGATTGCTCTCGCTGGAATGGCGAGCAACATTGCCATTGCACAATCAACTGATCTAGCAATTGGTATTTGGAAAACGATTGATGACAAAACCAACCAACCAGCTTCCTTAATCAAGATTGAAGAAGTCAATGGCGCTCTAGAGGGAACGATTATTAAGACATTCCCCAGTCCCGGAGTTACCCCACTGGTGTATTGCAATCTTTGCAAGGGTGAGCTCAAAGATAAGCCCCTCATTGGCATGAAGATTATGAGCAACCTTCATCAAGACCAGATAGGAATATGGTCAGGAGGGAAAATTCTTGATCCTAAGGAAGGCGAATATTACAACGTCAAACTAGCAACCGAAGATGGTAAAAGGATGGATGTACGCGGCTACATCGGAATACCACTCTTAGGAAGAACACAGGTTTGGTATAAAGCCGAGCAGCAATAAAAAACCACCCGGAGGTGGTTTTTTGGTAACAAAGCAATTGCATCTTTACAAAGCTTTATTCCGCCTAAATACCTGGCGGAGACGAGAACTAGATTTTAGCCCTCCTCCAAAGTCTATCAATGTCCATTAAACCCTTTGCTTATATAGCTTACAAGGTAGACCCTACTCCCGAGTAATCCATTCAAACTTACTAAAATCTAAGTTTCATTGGTAAGCGAGATGGTTAGAAACTATGGGTACAAAGCTGAATGGTCGAACTCAAAACACAAAGATCAATGGGTAGAAACGGCCTATAGAAGGCAAGATCAGCTAGAAAAAAGGGCTTGCTTGATGAGCGACTGGGAGGGCTCTATAGAAAAACGTATGGAGAATCTGTCCGGTAAAGAGGTGTCCCTTTGACGGAATTACAAGCCTAAATTTTCTACTTAAAATCATTAAAAGACTTATAAATGAGTCATTAAAACACTTAAAGACTTATTTATGAGTTATATTTATTGACCTATAGCATATAAACAGGTATATTAAAGCCTCATACTTAACAAAATGCATGAGGCAACTATGCGCATAGATCAAGAACTGACCCTAGCATCAAAGCAACTTGGCCAATCCGCTGAAATAGCGCATTGCCTTGTTTCTTTGCGTCTTGCGCGTCGTGTTCGCCAGGGAGAAGCTGCAGTTCGTGCCGGCCTATCTCGCGCTACTGCACAACGCATTGAAAAAGGTGATCCTGGTGTGGCGATTGGCGCGCTTTTGCGTTACTTAGATGCAATCGCTCCAGGCATGACCTTGTTGCAACTCTTAAGCGGAGATGATCCTGCGATCATTGCTTTAGAGCGTCGCTCACGTCCACAACGCGTGCGTGCTTTAAATGCAGCGGAAATGAAAGCGCTTGATTTCTGATGGCCAATACCACTAAAGATCTTTTTGTCTTTGCCAATCTTGATGGGCAATTTGTACCAGCAGGACAACTGCAAGTGGATGAAGAAGGCTCAAGACTCATTGCATCTTCCTTTGCTTATGGCCTGCGCTACTTAGATAGGAGCAACGCACAAGAAGTGGATCCAGTGGCCCTGAGCCTGAAGAATAAAAATGAGATCAAAGGTAAACGCCTCATTCCACCAAATAGCTTAAAAGCTTTTGGTGGAATTCGGGATGCTGCTCCTGATTCGTGGGGAAGAAGAGTGATTGAAGCTAGGCTCAAGGTTCCAGCCAATAGCCTTGCAGAATCAACTTATCTCCTCGAAGCAGGTAGTGATCGTGTTGGGGCTTTAGATATTCGATTAGCGCTTGACCAAGAAGAGCGCCCTGCTCATGAGAGTATTCACAATCTATCTTACGTACTCGAAGGGGCGGAGAAGATTGAAGCAGGTTTGCCAGTATCAGAGTCGCTATCTAGAATTTTGATTGTGGGTAGCGGTCTTGGGGGTATGCGCCCAAAGGCAAGTGTGCGCGACGATGAAAATATTTTATGGATGGCCAAGTTCCCAGGCAACAACGATGGAGCCTTAGATGTACCGAGCATTGAGCACGCTACCCTTAAACTTGCACAGCTAGCTGGTCTAAAGGTTGCGCAAACTCAATTAGAACAAGTCGGCAAAAAAAAAGTATTGATGGTCAAACGCTTTGATCGCTCTTGGACTACTTCAGCTCGTTCAGTCGAAATTCGTCATCACGTCGTTAGTGCCCTCACCCTCCTCGCTTGCCACGAATCAGAATCCAATACAAAAAGCTATATGGATATTGCTGATGCCATCCGTAGATATTGCGTGATTCCAACAGTCAAATCGGATATTGAAGAGCTATTTGCGCGCATGATCTTTAATCTTTTTGTGAGTAACGATGATGATCATCTACGCAATCATGCATTCTTATGGGATCATAAGCTGAAAGGCTGGAGTCTAAGCCCACTCTATGACGTGATGCCACATGCAGTCATCGCAAGTGAGCGCTATCAACATTTGGGCGTTGGTCCTCAAGGTAAATTAGCCACACTAGATAATGCTTATGGCGCCAAAGAGCGCTTTGGTCTATCGGCGCAGCAAGCAAGCGCCATTATCGATCGCATATGGCGAGTAACCAGACAATGGAAAACACACTTTGAAAATCTTGGAATTACCTCAGAGCAAATCCAGGAGATCTCTCTAGCCTTTAGGCATATTGATGACATTTGCAGTCCTGAATTAATCAAGGCTTTAGCTAAAAGCTAACTCCACATCTCAGCGATCTTGTTGAGTAACTAGATGTCAATAATTAAAGATGGATTAAATTCTGGATTCTCGGCGTGGCTAGATCGAACATAACCGCGAGGGTTGCAAACTACCCTAGTGCCATTTAATTCATAATCGCAGGAATCATGCGTATGCCCATGAATCCATAGTGACATCTTTCCAAAGAGATGGACTAACTCGGAGGAAAAACAGGCGGATAGTAAATCCGGCTTGTATCGCTCTGCTACTGAACTCATTGAAGGTAAATGATGGGTAACCACCACAGTCTTGCCATTAAATGGACTCTCTAACTCTTTTTGTAGCCAGGCTAGTGACTTTTCATGCAATTGAATCGATTTTTTTGGGGAAAAATTTCTGCCTCCGTCACGGATTCTTCTGAAGTCATTTAAGTAAAGCTCACCATACGTTAGGCATTTAGATTTTAGCTCTTCGCCAAATAATAAAAAGTCAGTCCATAACGTAGCTCCCAAGAAGCGGATGGAAGTCTTTGTTTTAGAGTCCTGCAATTGAAGTACATCATCATCTAGAAAATGAATAGCATTTTCTGCGCATGCATTTCGGATATCTTCAAGCGCATGGCAACGCTGCGAACCATAGAACTCATGATTGCCAGCCACATAAATAATTGCTTGCTGAGGAAACGATTTCCTAGCCCAAGTTACACCTTCCGCGCGAAGGCCGATATCACCCGCCAGAACAACAACATCTGCCGTATTTGATGCGGGGGTAAAGTCAGCAAACTCTAGATGTAAATCACTCAGTACATGAAGTTTCATAAATTGGATAAGACATGATCGTAACTTTTATGTGGAGAGCTAGTGTATTCAATACATTAACCATGCCACCAAAATGCAATTAGCGATTGTTAGCTTCATTAGCATTAGCCACACATCTGAAATCAAATATTGCTTGACTGGTAAGCGTAGTGGTAAGCGGGAGAAATTAAGAAAAAGCCCCGGTTAGGGGGCTAAGTCTATGCTGCGTATAGCAAAAGGCAGAAAAAATGCCAAAAGTGATGGCGGAGACGAGATCTAGGTTTTGACCCTCCTGTCATGTGCACCAATGTCCATTAAATCTTTTATATATATGGCTTAGAAGGTAGACCCTACTCCCGAGCAATCCATTCAAACTTACTAAAATCCATGTTTTGCTGGTAAGCGGGATGGTAAGCAAATGATGGCCTTACATAGTTAGGATGCAAGCCAAAAGGTCTGGGAAGATTAAACTTCAGGCAACTGAATTACCCAATTTATCATTGCGCCAGCCCTTGGGTTGACCTTGATAGAATTAGCAAGGCTTTTTGAATCAGTCCGCTATCTTCATATATTCAGCTTCAATTGCATTAAATATTTCTTCCGGCACCGTTGCAGAAAATTTCTTACGACGGTTAGCTGATAGCTTTCCATTTTGTTCCATGCAGGTCAAAATTAAGGCGTTGAGATCCTTGCCGCGTATATCAAACTGACTATCAATAGCACGGTAAATAAGGTCATACTTTGCCAAGAACTCGGTCTCTTCTCTTAAGTCCTTTTCCAATGCTTGCTTGGCCATCTCCAATCCAAAATCAACACAGGCAGTGGCATTCCAATAGCGATATAAGGAATCATTTGATTTGAATGTCATTTGATATTCATCACCATCAATCCAAATAACTTCCCAGCGCTTGCGAGCAGGTTCAGAAAAGCTCTTTAGAGCGGTTAGATATAAATCTTCATTCCGCTTCATCGCAATGGATACTGGCAATAGCAGGCCATTCTTTAAAGCGCCAGACTGGCATATTGCATGATGAAATAAAAATCTGGACAAACGTCCATTTCCATCCATAAATGGGTGAATGAAAACAAACCCGAATGAAATAATCGCAGCTGCAACCAAGGGGTCTATCTGCTTTGGCGAGGCATTAGCAAAATCTACCAAACCCTTCATCAAGTCATTAACAATTTCAGGTGGTGGTGGAATATACGTTACGCCAGCAGCACCACGTAACGGACTACTTAACCAATTCTGCTCATGCCGATAATGAACGGCCCTATCTAATGGGTTTGTAATGGCAGTGTTTTGCAATCCAACCAAGTATTCTTCATTCAATTGAGGAGTCAGATGTGCTTTTTTAAGCAGCTCTACAAATGCTTCTGCTTTAGTTGCGCTTGGTGTTTCATGCTCAATCTCAAAAGAACTTTTGGTCTCGCTTAAATAAGCCCATGACATTGCCCTATCGGACGCGGCTCCACCAAGCTGCGATAGAAATTCATTTGCCTTCTGGAGGATGTTGGATTCAAGCAAGCTATTAATACGTGCGGTTCGCTCAACAGTTACGCAGTAATCCAAAGAACCCAATCCATTGAAATGAACCCGCCATTTAGCATTGCGTATGCTTGGACCGGTAATGTATTTTTTTGGGTCAAATAAATTGACCATCGGCCCTGTAATTACTGGCGCGCCCTTTAACTCTTGCCTATTAAAAGCTTCCCACAAAAAACATGCTGTGCGTATATAAACGCCTGTTGGCGATTCACTAATGGCAGCCAGCATCTCTTGGGCCGGGATTTTTCTTAAGGCCTGCGATAGCAGCTGAAGATTAACCCCTTCATGCTTTAGCGCAAACAAAAGGTGGCTTAGTGGGCGATCATCTTTAGGGGCTACCTTTGCCGGTATCAACAATGCGCCCTGAGTGGGCGTTACACTGGTTACCGAGGCAAGGCGTGCGGGTACCAGAGGATCAAAAGCACTGAGATCTAACTGACTTTTTACTCGTGAGTAGCCTATTTCACTCATATTTCCCTCAAGCTCCGCTTTTTCGTTCGAATGGTTATTTTCCCATACTTTTTCTTACATATACACACTTTTTCTTACGATTAGACATATTTACATACTTTTTATTACATTTTTTAATAGATTCCTACATTTTTAAACATATCCTCACTTTTTCCTACTAAATAGCTATTTAAATGATTTTTTACTAGTGGCATCGAGGGCCTGAATTCACCTTGAAAATGCAGTTTTCTTAATATGCCACCTACCAGGCGCAACATGTCGAAAGCACCTGAGATATCCATATTGCCTAAATTTTGAGCAATTTAAACCATTAGGTTTTAGAGCTAGATTTGGCAACTAAACTCTAGAGCATCCCAAAACAAGCATTGCTTGGGTGGTAAGCGTACTGGTAAGCGGGAGTAGTAAAGAAAAAGCCCCGGTTAGGGGGCTAAGTCATTGATGCGTATGGTAAAAAAGAGAAAAAATGCCAAAAGTGCTGGCGGAGACGAGATCCAATAGAGGCTTGATGACTTCTTGGGAGTTATTGAGTGTTCTAGATAGTCCTTGTGCTTCTTGCCCCCTCCTGCCTTCTGGGGAAAATAGGCAATAAGTATTACGAAACATGTACTCAATAAATCCGAAAAGTTACCTTTGAGACTTATAGGTTACTTCCCCAATCACAGCAATTGCGTGGTGAATGTGGGGAACCTTAAATTAGGGGGATTTATATGAAACAAGCGTTTACCGATACCTTTATCAAGAATCTTAAAACTCCAGGGCGCTATACAGATGCAGCAATTGCGGGATTAAACCTCAATATCAAACCGAGTGGTGGCGGTTATTGGGTATTTAGGTACTCATATGCGGGAAAAAGATTGGACTTATCCCTTGGGTCCTACCCCGCCATTACCTTAAAAGAGGCTCGAAAAAGAGCTTTGGCATCCAGAAATGAGTTAATGCAAGGAAAAAAACCAGCAACTTACTGGAAAGCTCAAATAACACCAGAACAAATTGATAAGCCTCTATTTAGCGACTATGCCAAACAATGCATAGATTCAAAAAAAGCGGAATGGCAAAATCCAAAACATAAAGATCAATGGTTCAACACAATTGATCAATACGCCAATCCATTTATTGGAAAAAAGGCATTAGACGAAATTGATACTCAAGATATCTTGGATATTCTCACTCCAATTTGGTTCACCAAAACTGAAACGGCCTCACGTCTGCGGGGTCGTATCGAGTGGATTTTGGCATCAGCCAATACAAGAAAGCTTAGATATGGAATTAATCCAGCAGCATGGCGTGGTCATTTAGAGACAATTCTGCCAAAACCATCCAAAATTGCACCGGTTAAGCATCACCCCGCTTTACCGTATGCAGAGATTACTAGTTTCTTACGAATATTAAGAGAAAAGGAAGGCACTACCGCATTAGCATTGGAATTTCTAATTCTGAATGCCAATCGCTCCGGTGAGGTTCTTAATGGATTACGTAGTGAAATAACACAGGAGGGACTTTGGATTATTCCGGCACACCGTATGAAGGCAAAAAAGGAACATAGGATACCTTTAGGAAAAAGATCTATGGAGTTGCTGGCAATCGCTAAATCCTTTGATCCAGATAGTAAATATTTATTTTCACGAGATGGCAAACAACTTTCTAGTATGGCTATGTTGATGATGCTTAGAAAAATTAACCCTAAAGTTACCATCCATGGATTTAGATCAAGCTTTCGGGATTGGGTTTCAGAAGAAACAATGCATAGTCCAGAGGTTGCTGAAAAAGCTTTAGCCCATAAAGTTGTAAATCAAGTAGAGGCCGCTTATAGACGTGGTGATTTATTAGAGCATCGGAAGCGATTAATGAAAGACTGGGAGGATTATTGCCTCACTGGTGGGTGGGGTAATGTAGTTAATATTGCAGAGAAAAGGGCTGCTTAAGATGCGACGAAATTCAGATAACCAATATTTGCAAATAATTGGCCTAATCGGTGATGATCTAGTTGCTCATCGTAAGTACCCATCAAGAAGAGTCTATAAATCCTCAAGACAAATTAAAAAGAAAGTTACCCCACGTGACTTAGTAAAAGCATTTTGGTATCAATTTAAAGAAGATTTTCATAAGAGGATGGATGAATTAGTTTACCTAAATGAAAATAACCTACTGTCAGATCATGAGTTTGAAATCATTAAAAAATACTCTTTAGTAATGGGGGGATATTTTTTAGATGCCCTCCAAGAGGATGTGATTCAACAGAAAACAATTTTGGTTTGCGCAAAAAAAATGTATGCCGCTCAACAAAGCCTAGCTGCTGAAATTGAAGGTTTGAACAAAAATAAGCTTGATAACCGTATCAATGCAATCACAACTCTTAAAGAAATCATCTTAGATATTCGTTGTTTTATGTTTTCAGTTGCCACTACAAAAGAGGCTGTTTTTGTAAATTCTAGTAATGGCTTGCCAATATATAGCCATAGGCCGATAAAACAAGCAGCCAAGGAGGCTTTTTTTAAAATAATGCATCAGCATGTAGCTGAAAATGGTCCAAGGTCACGACCTCGTGAAAAAACTATTTTAAGAAGACTTGAGGAGTTAGGTCACAGAGTGAGCGAAAGAACCTTACGAAACTGGAAATCCCAATCTATCAAAAGCCATAAATAACAATTTATAGGCAATAAGTGTTTGATTCTGGTGATTAATAAACACCTATTCGAAACAATACATTCATCTCTTGTATCAAGGAAAGAAGATGAACGAAAGTACAACACAACATACTATTGGCGACCAGTTACTGAGGATTAAAGCAGTCTCTGAACAAACAACTCTATCTAAGAGTTGCATCAATCTATGGGTAGCTCAAGAAAAGTTTCCAAGACCAATCACCTTATCTAATACCGTAAAGGTATGGCGACAGTCTCATATTAATAAATGGCTTCAGAAGGTCGAGGACCAATGAATTTGGTTGCTGTAGGGGCAATAAGGTCAAAGCTCAATGAGATTCTGAGTAACCCCAGTCATGCAGTCACCATCACCTTTAGATCTGAAAAGCTACCCAATAGCAAAGAGGAGAAATTGTTATTTGCATCAAGTGCTTTTTCATGGTTTTTACACGTACTTAGTGATCGTTGTTTTGGTAAAGCCCACAGAAAAGATGGCAGACATATCGGAGTGATCACTATTGTCGAAGGCATGGGGCGTAATAAACGTATGCATCTACATTTAGCAATTAGATCTCCGGGAGAGATGACCGAAACTCTATTCCTAAAAAAAATAAACAGCTCGACTAGAAAAGTTCATAGCTTTGGAAATATTGTTGTAAAGCCCTGGATCGATAATGGTTGGACGGATTACATAACGAAAGAGAAGGATTTTGAAGTCCTTTGGGAGTATTGCCTTAGCAGCACACAATAAGAGTCTTTCGTTGCCCATAAAGCATGTAGATTAGGCAAATGAAAGAGTACAGGAGTCGGACTGATTGCTGGAAAAAGGGCTCAGTAAAAGCTGCCATGGCTTGGTTAGACCTATGGCTAAAAATGAAATGATTGATAGTCAGATCTGTAGTTCCACTACACATCTCATACGACTACTAATCAGATTATTAAGGGTAAACCCGCTACTAGTGGGACTAGTAGTAGCAAGAAGAATCCTTGATGCTTTTATCTAAAGTAGAGAGAAATGGAAGAAACGAGATGACGATTGGACATAAAACTGGGGGTAGACAAGCAGGCACTCCAAATAAGGCTTCAAATGACTCAAGAAGGGCTATTTCAGCATTGATAGAGGGGAACATAGATAAGCTGTCTGAATGGCTTGATACAGTCGCTTCTGGCGTCCGTAAAGTTGATATTGAGACGGGGAAGCAAACGCACGAATATCTGGTGCGTCCCAACCCTGCTAAAGCTTTTGATATGTTTATGTCGGCAGTTGAATACACCATTCCTAAATTAGCTCGGACTGAAATTATTGAGGAAGCCATTGACTCGGAAGAAGCAAATGAGAGAGCTCAGGTATTCTTTGATCTGATTGCTGAATTGAAAAGAAAACGCCAAGAAGAGATCTAACTTGAAGTTACCATCCCCACCTAAAATCCGACTTCGCACAAAAATACTAGTAGGTATTTTTGTATTAGCAAGCGTGGGTTCCTACTATATTTTTATTAATCATGGTTATTTACATTCCACTAGATATGACAAAGGCACCCTTTACTATAGTCTTCATAGGTCTGGAGAATGTGAGCTAAAAATTGATGGCAAGATCAATGACTCCTTAATAAACGCTTTTGATGAGGTCATGAAAAAAGCAGACCACTCGGGATGCAGCTCCTATGAATTGCAGCTTAATTCGGGCGGCGGGAACCTAGCCGTTGCACTTGATCTTGGGAACATCATCAAAATGAGAAAGATGACCACGATTGCTCTCAATCGATGCAAATCTGGATGTGTGTACCTTTTCATTTCAGGCGAACAGAGAATTGCCTCTAAGCACACTGTTTTTGGAATGCATAAAGGTAGAAACACTAAGAGCGGAGAATGTGCCAATCCGAGCCATCCCCCAACAGATAGCCCTAACTTTTTTAGCGATCTGCAGAAGTACGCAGATAAAAGACTTGGAAAAAAGGCTGGGAAATTCTTTGTAGCCAAAGAAAATGTAGCTGGCTGCAATGAAATGCTTCAGATCGACAATGAAGAATTTCAAAGAAATGGGATCATCAATACATTAACTGATGATTAAATTTCACCCCATACTAATCAGATTACCATAGGGTTTACCATTAGTAATCTGATTATCATAGGGTTTACCCTTAGTAGTTAAACTACTATTGTCACGCTGAATAAGGGTTCTCTCTACCACGGCCATTAAAGATATCAGCATCAGAAATGTCTTCGCACATTTTCAGAATTGACACTGACCAGCCCTCAGCCTGACCTTCTCCTGCTCCGATTGACACAGTAGCATTACTAAACCAATCTTCAATTAGCTGATTTGCCATATCAATCTCTTGTTCAGACATCGACTGGCGAAGAAAGTCTGGAATCTCTTGTGCAAAAGATTCTCCCAAAAGGACCGCAAGACTAGCCCACCTGTAGGCTTCAACTCGACGATTGGGATAATCATCCGATCCTATGATCTGTGCTGCTAGGAAGTATTGAAAACCACTATGCCCATATTGGGCAAGACGATGGAATCGCTCCCAATCAGGATGGTTTTCATTGAACAATTGATGCTCCAGCATGTAAATACTAACTATTAGTTATAGGTCTGGAACAGTTTAACTAAAGCTAATACATGATTAGAGCTTGTCTTAATTCCCCATTAAATCTTCGGTGGCATCAATCAACTTACCGGGTTTAATTTCAAGGGCTTGGGCGAGGCGCAAGATCAGCACCAGATTGGGTAGGTGTTCCCCTCTTTCAATCTTCCCCATATGGGATCGCTCAACTGATGCTAAGGAGCTCAATGCTTCTTGGGATATGTCCATTTCCAGTCTTCTCGCCCTGACCACTTTGCCGAAAGCAATAGCAGGCTTTGCGTCATAGGATACAGAACCCTTTGGGCGCCCAGGACTGATTTTGCGGTTCTTTTCCATTGACAAAAGAATCGCAAGGTTGGAGACTAATAACCACGTTAAATTTAACTAGTATTTTTGATTTAAATTAAATTACAGAATTGCCCTCCCCGAGCTCCTAGATGAATAAATGCATCAAAGCATCACCCGTCTTACTTCTTTTTTTAATTTGCACGTCTGTATTTGGGCAAACAGAAAAGATCTATTTATCTTGCAAAACTACATTGGAATTCAAAAATCTAAATTTAAAAGGTGAAGATGTATCTAAGGGAGAAAAGGGTATTTTGATAGATGCTAAAACTGGTGCAGTTTTAGAGGGTTCAATTGCAGCGGGCTGGAACAAGATTGATGGCTTCAAATCAGAATCATCTGAAATTAGCTTCAGTGGATCTTTAGGTAATAACGCATCTAGTACCCATACTTATAAGCCCTATGAAAAGGTACACATCATTGCCTACTATTCTTTTGATCGAATTACGGGGAAATTTGACGCCTATACGTCGTATCGGACTTTAGATAAAGATGGAAAGATTTCAGACTCTAGATGGCGACCAGAATTACAGGAGCATGAAACAGGCAATTGTGAGGCCACCAAAGGTATTAAATTCTGACAACTTTAAAGTTGGCAGATGGCTTAAAGGGTCCAAAGCGAGAAAAGATGAAAAAATACTTTATTTCAATGCTGTGCCTAATGACATTAGCTAGCTGTGGTGGCGGGAACTATCAACAAGTAAGTACGGCACCTAAATTAACACCCGCAGAAAAGCTAGCAGACACATACGTCGAAGCCGTTAAGGTCGCAAATCAAAAAACTAAGCAATGTAGCGACTCAATTCAGGCCACTGATGAGGCAAAGTTGGTGCATAAAGAAGTCTTATTCGCCGGTCAAAAAGACCCTAATGCAAAAGACTTAATGCTCTCAAAGCAGCGTTTGAATTCTAAACAGTCTGCCGCCCTACAGAAATTTATGATTGAACAAAAAAGCTGTCGAAGCATTCGCCTGAATGCTCTTGATAAGACTCCCTATCTACCATCTGTTTGGCTTGATTTCTACAAAAAATCTGATGATTTGGGAGCGCAGTTATTGAATAAAAAAATCACGATTGGTGAAGCAAATCAACAATGGATGACCATCCTTCAAGAAACAAATGTAAACCTAAATGAAGCAAAGCGAAAAATTTACAATGATGTAATGGCAATGCGTGAAAAAGAAGTTGATTTAGATCTAAAACAACGAGGAGTGGCTGCCCAACAGGCTCAAGCTCAGGCTGCAAGAGAGGCTAACAATCGACAGGCTTGGAAAGATTCCTGGTGGAATAAAGGCCCTATAAATTAAATGGTATGCCTGATCCTAATCGCCCTCAACAAATAAACCCTATGTCCAAAGTGTGCACTCCCAATGGATATGGCGGTTATGTATGTCAATAACATTTATATGGGTTCATGATGAAGAAAATTCTTTTCGCTTATGTTTTGTTAATGAGCATGAATGCAATAGCTCAAAATCCAAATTGGAATGAATGCCAATATCAGCAAAACCCTCAGCAATGTATGCAGGGTGTGCCAGCATGGCAGCAAACCCCCGCCCCAATTCAACAACAGGGGAATGGAGTTACCCAGGGTAGACAGATTCAACTTCAGGGCCTACCTGATCCCAATAGACCGCAGCAAGTAAATCCAATGCCAGTTCAATGTAGGCCTAATGGTTACGGGGGCTTTAATTGCCAGTAGCATTCATCGGGAATGGCGCTTAGGACTATTAAGTCATGTTTTTGATAACTACACACTAACTTTTCAAAAAAACTAGTGGTAAGGTTAGGAACATTGGATCGCCCTCGTAAGCTGCGATGATGGATGGATTGCCGAACCTTACTGGTGCAACCTATGGCCCAACTGATTTAAAGGCCAACGTGGGGAAAATTGTGGTGAAAAAGAAAAAAGGGCTAAAAAGCCCTTTTAACTATTGACATCTTGGCGGAGACGAGAGGATTCGAACCTCCGATCAGAGTTTTAGCCCCGATGCTCCCTTAGCAGGGGAGTGCCTTCGACCAGCTCGGCCACGTCTCCTTACTTCGATACATTTACAACGCCCCACAGTTTAACGGATTCCGTTGACTGAGGGGAATTACTGCTCCTTATTGCCCTTTTACTTCTGATCCAGCTCAAATGCCTTATGCAAGGCACGTACTGCTAATTCCATATATTTCTCATCGATTACGACAGAAATCTTAATTTCGCTGGTGGAGATCATCAAGATATTGATACCCTCTTCCGATAAGGTACGGAACATTTTGCTCGCGATTCCTACATGGGAGCGCATCCCAACGCCAACTACGGAAACCTTGGAGACTTTTGGATCGCCAGTGATTTCTTTAGCTTCAATATGCGCCTGAACATTGTTTTTGAGCAAGTCCAAAGCTTTTTGATAATCAGCACGTGGAACAGTGAAAGTGAAATCTGTTTTACCCTCAAAAGACTGATTTTGAATAATGATGTCGACATCAATATTGGCATTCGCAATCGGCCCTAGGATTTGGTATGCAATGCCTGGTCGATCAGGAACTCCTAAAACGGTAATCTTTGCTTCATCACGCGCAAAGGCAATGCCGGAAATAACGGCGGCTTCCATAGTGCTGTCCTCTTCAAATGTAATCAAGGTGCCTGACTTCATCTCTTCAGCCAAGGGCATCAAAGGATCTGTCAAGGAAGACAGAACCCGGGTTTTAACTTTGTACTTACCAGCAAACTCCACTGAACGAATTTGCAAGACCTTTGAACCAAGGCTGGCCATTTCCAGCATTTCTTCAAAAGTAATGCGATCTAAGCGGCGGGCATCTTCGCAAACACGAGGATCGGTTGTATAAACACCATCGACATCGGTGTAGATCAAACACTCATCGGCCTTCAGGGCGGCTGCCATCGCTACAGCAGATGTGTCAGAACCGCCTCGACCCAAGGTAGTGATATTGCCATTGGGATCTACACCCTGAAATCCGGTTACCACTACTGCACGGCCTGCATTTAAATCTGCAAGGATCTTTTTATCGTCAATCGATTTAATGCGCGCCTTTGTAAAAGCAGAATCGGTATGCACTGTTACCTGCCAACCGGCATAACTCACCGCATCCACTCCTTCGCGCATTAAGGCCAGGGCCAACAAGCCAGAGCTGACCTGCTCGCCGGTTGAGGCAATTTGATCGAGCTCACGCGGGTTTGCATCGGGATTAATATCCTTTGCCAAACCCAGTAAGCGATTTGTTTCACCCGACATAGCGGAAGGAACGATCACCACCTGGTGACCCGCACGCATCCATTTAGCTACGCGTTTCGCAACATTCTGAATGCGCTCTACCGAGCCCATTGAGGTGCCGCCATACTTATGAACAATAAGAGCCATAAAAACCGTCAGTAATCAGGAAATGAATTCCTAAGGATCTAAAAAGGGCTTATTTTACAGGGTTTTGAGCCACCGTCTGCGACCATTCAGGTTGCAGGCAACCACTGAGGCCACACACGGGGTCCAACCAGAGCTAAATGGGGGTAACTCACTCCCACACCTGCCACCGCGATTAACTCGCCGTTGATGTAAAGCAAGGGCGCTTGGCGCTCCCATGGGGGCACCTGGAGCTCTTGAAATAGATTTTTGAGAGTCTTTCGGGGGCTGCTGGGCTTAATTTGCAATTTCTCAGCACCGCTACGCTTCCTCAACTCAATGGATCCACTGCTTTGAGCTTCCTCTATCCAATCCAGAGAAATACCTGGTAATTTACTGCGCACTGATATTGGCTTAAAAACCCACTCCCCCGTGTTCTCTTGGCGGTTTGGGCTGGTGACCTGTAGCTTGCTGCGCCACAGGCAAATACTGACCCCATCATGTTGCCATTTCAGTTGGGCTGAAGGCTTTACAGAATGAAGATCGCTCCACCAAGACTGCAAACGCTCTTGTGAAGGCATGCCTAGGTTATGACTCTTTAACCAATAGCGCAACACATTATTTGCCGCGGGCAAGTCGCTCTTTGCAAGCGCTTTGAGGGGGGCGACTTTTAATTCATGCTGGGTGAAGATTGCCTGACCATCTTGCTCGGCCAGTCGATCCAGCAGTCCTTGCGCTTGGGCCATGAGCTGCGCACTACGCGCCAAATTAGCCACTGCCTCTGGCTGAATTTGAACAAGCTTTGGGAGAATATATTTACGAACTGCATTGCGCCGATAGCTCGTATCGACATTGCTGGGATCCTCAATCCATTTGAGCTTATGTTCTTTTGCATAAGACTCAAGCTGCGCCCTGCTTTGATCAAGCAATGGGCGCCATAAGGTGATGCTTTTACCCTTGACTAGCTCACGCTGCTGCGGCATTCCCGCCATGCCAGCAATACCGGACCCCCTGAGTAATTGCAATAGGATGGTCTCAGCTTGATCGTTTTGATGGTGGGCTAAAAGTAAATCATGGATGTTGTGTTCAACACACAGATCTTCAAGCGCCTCATAACGGCCTGCTCGCGCCCGCGCCTCAATATTACCTTGAGCTTGATTATTTTTTAGATGTAGAAGGCGGAAATCAAAATGAACTTTGTATTTTTTTGCAAGCTGCTCGCAAAATAGAATCCACTCATCAGCAGCCTTTTGTAAACCGTGATGGATATGGAATACCCAAATCTCGGTGTGGTCAGGATCACTCGCCTTGCAAACTGAATCGAGCAATACAACCGAATCTAAGCCACCACTTAAGGCAACAGCGATTCGATTGATTGTTTTAGGATTTTTTTTCGATTTCCTTGAACTTGCCATAACTCATTAACCGTTCATGGCGACGCTCGAGAAGTGCGCTCTCTTTCATGCCTTCAAATACCTTGAGTGACTCTGCTAATGCTTTGCGCATATGAGTCATCATGGTGTCGTAATCCCGGTGCGCACCACCAATGGGCTCAGGAACAATCTTATCGATCAAGCCAATGGCTTTAATACGTTGGGCAGTTAAACCCAACTGCTCCGCAGCTTCTGATGCCTTTTCGGCTGTCTTCCATAAAATAGAGGCGCAGCCTTCTGGTGAAATGACAGAGTACGTAGAGTTTTGCAACATGAGTACTACATCACCCATCGCAATCGCTAAAGCGCCACCTGACCCACCCTCACCGATAATGGTGGCGATGATGGGTACTTTTAATTCTGCTTGTACATATAAGTTTCGACCAATTGCCTCTGATTGATTGTGCTCTTCCGCATCAATTCCCGGGAAAGCGCCCGGGGTATCAACGAACGTAAATACAGGCAAGCCAAATTTTTCGGCTAGGCGCATCAGGCGCATTGCTTTGCGATAACCCTCTGGACGACTCATACCAAAATTACGCAGAGCCCGCTCTTTAGTATCACGCCCTTTTTGATGACCAATCACCATGCATGGCATACCTTCAAAGCGGGCTAAACCACCAACAATGGATTGATCATCTGCAAATGTACGATCGCCATGCAACTCGTGAAAATCTGTGAATAACGCGTTCACGTAGTCTAGGGTGTAAGGACGCTGCGGATGGCGTGCAACCTGACACACTTGCCATGGCGTTAAATTGGCATAAACGTCTTTAGTTAATTGCTGACTCTTTTCGGACAAGGTTTTAATCTCATCGGAAATATCTACCGATGATTCATCTTGCACAAATTGAAGCTCTTCAATCTTTGACTCTAGTTCAGCAATTGACTGCTCAAAATCCAGGAAAGTCGTTTTCATAGCTAGATTTTAATATTCAACCGGGGCCGGGTCGATACTTCTCCACAAATACCAGGTTGCAACCGTACGCCATGGGGCCCAGTTGGCTGCCACCTCACGAGCTTCATGGCGGCTGACCGGCTCGCCACTGAAGTAATTGAGGGAAATCGCCCGGATTAACCCTACATCATCTAAAGGCAGAATATCAGGGCGAACCATATTAAAAATCAGGAACATTTCGGCCGTCCAGCGACCAATTCCCCGAATTGAGCACAATGCCTTGATGACACTCTCGTCATCCATATTTTTCCACTGATTGGCATGCAAACGGCCATTATCAAAATGGTCTGCTAAATCACGGATATATTCCACCTTGCGACCCGATAAGCCAGCGGCACGCAATTCCTCAACAGTGAGTTTGAGGATATTTTTGGGGGTAATTTTTTTCGCAGCCAAGACCACTTTATTCCAAACCGATTGAGCCGCTGCCACAGAAATCTGCTGCCCAACAATTGCTCTCGAGAGAGTTGTAAAAGGATCGCCGCGTGTCATCAAAAACCCAGACCCATATTTGGGAATGATTTTTTTCATAATGCGATCTTGCTTCATGAGCTCATTGCAAGCTTGCTCCCAATAATCTGGAGCAATTGATTCCAGAATACTTTCCACAGCAATATCCGTTTTTTTAGAAGAAGTCACTATGCCCTACGCCATTCCGTAATGCCGCCGGGCTTATCTTCCAGAATAATTCCTTGCTCAAGCAGTGTTTTACGAATCGCATCTGATTTTGCAAAATCCTTAGCTTGCTTAGCAGCTGCCCTCGCTAATATTTGTTCATCAATTTCAGCTGTACTTAAACCGCCCTCCTGCTTGCTTCCAGCTTGCAAAAAATCGGTCGGATCACGTTGGAGAAAATGTAGGCTTGCTGCCAACCACTTTAAGAGACTGGCCAACTCCTGCTTATCAGTGCCGCTTGCACGATTAATTTCAGTAGCTAAATCAAACAAGACTGCAATTGCTTCAGGCGTATTGAAATCATCATTCATGGCTTCAGTAAAGCGCACTACCCAAGGGGAGTGTGGATCAATTGCCTGATTGGCCGTGTTCACATGAGATAAAGCCGTGTATAAACGAACCAGACCAGCACGCGCCTCTTCAAGCTGAGCATCGCTGTAGTTAATGGGGCTGCGATAGTGAGCGCGCAGCATAAAGAAACGCAGCACCTCGGGATCAAATTGCTTTAGAACATCTCGAATCAAAAAGAAATTACCCAAAGATTTAGACATCTTCTCTTCATTGACGCGGATATGGCCGTTATGCATCCAGTAATCCACCAAGGGCTGGTCTTCTGGTTTGCGGTCTATACCATACAGGGCACCTTCGCTTTGGGCAATTTCATTTTCATGGTGCGGAAACTGCAAATCAGCTCCACCGCCATGAATATCAAAATGATCACCCAGTAAATCGCAAGACATAGCTGAACACTCAATGTGCCAACCTGGTCTACCCTCTCCCCATGGTGAGCTCCAACGCGTATCTGTAGGCTCCTCTGGTTTTGCGCTTTTCCATAAGACAAAATCTAATGGATCACGCTTTCCACTACCAACAGCAACCCGCTCACCTGCATTTAATTCATCTAGGGTTTTTCCAGAGAGCTTGCCATAACCTGGAAATAAGCGCACCGCAAAATTCACATCGCCATCATCCGCTTGGTAGGCCAACTCATTCTCTATTAAACGGCCAATCATTCCCTGCATTTGCGCGATGTAATGGGTAGCGCGGGGCTCCACGTCAGGATGCATCAAACCTAGTTCATCAGAATCGGCATGCATCGCTTCGATAAAACGGTTAGTTAACGTAGAAATTGACTCGCCATTTTCAATCGCACGGTGAATAATTTTGTCGTCAATATCAGTAATATTGCGCACATACAAAACCTCATAGCCGCTCGCGCGCAACCAGCGCACTACCATATCAAACACGATCATGACCCGCGCATGACCAATATGACAAAAGTCATATACCGTCATGCCACAGACGTAGATTTTGACTTTGCCTGGCACGATGGGCTTAAATACCTGTTTTGAGCGGCTTAGGGTGTTATAGATTTGCAACATAGAGCTATAAAGAGGAGGCAAGTAGCGCCAATTTGTTAGACTGAGCGCTGAGTATATCGAATGAGTCCGTTTTACACCCCACCACTTATGTCATTTTCAGTCTTAACACGCCGTTTTAAGCCTTTTCAAGCATTGGCCTTGAGCCTGGCCCTCTTTGTATTGGCAGGCTGTAGCAGCACAGGCCAACAACTGGCTGAAGCCAAAATCCTGGCTGTGGACAAACAGGAAATGGCTTGCCCTTGTGCCCAGCAGCCCTATCTCGGGGGCGATCGACCTAACGACCCGCCTAAATTGACTACCAATAGCGGCATAGTCAATTCAGAACTATCTGATTCGGTTGCTGTACCGCTGATGTCATTTTTGATTATCGAGCCGGATCCCGTGACCAAAAATGCTGTTCCATCGGACGTTGAAAAACTAGTTAAAGCCCATCAATACCCACAGGCTATTGAGCTCATTAATACCCATCTTAAGAAGACACCCAGGAATGTACAACTACGTTTTGTAAAAGCCCGTATTCAGCTAGAGTTGCGTCAATTTGATGCGGCCAAGAAGACCCTCATTGAAATCACCCAGCAATTTCCAGAATTACCCGAGCCCTATAACAATCTGGCCGCGCTCGCAGCTGATCAAGGACAATGGATTGAGGCACGTGATTATTTAGAACTGGCACTCAAGCTACGACCAAGCTATACCATTGCCTCAGCCAATTTAGGCGAAGTCTATATTCGTCTCGGTGCACAGGCCTATGAAGAGGCTGCCAAAGGCACTCAATATCAACGACAGTACGGCAATCGCGCCAAGGCACTACTTGAATTACTCAAGCCACCAAGTAAAAAACCTGCGGCAGCCCAAACTCCCCCTCAAAATCCCATTCCAACCACTAATAAACCATAAGAAAGTTGATTTAATCATGGCTAAAGTTCTCTTGAAGACCAACAAAGGTGATATCACCCTAACACTGGACGCTGTTAAGGCGCCTAAGAGTGTTGCAAACTTTTTGCAGTACGTAAAAAATGGTCACTATGACGGCACCATTTTCCATCGCGTCATTGATAACTTCATGATCCAGGGTGGTGGCATGACCTCAGGTATGAAGCAAAAGCCCACTGGCGCAGAAATTGAAAATGAAGCCAATAACGGCCTTAAGAATGAGCGTGGCACAGTTGCCATGGCTCGCACTAGTGACCCACATTCTGCTACTGCTCAATTCTTTATCAACGTCAATGACAATGATTTCTTAAATCACACTGCACCAAATGCACAAGGCTGGGGTTATGCAGTCTTTGGCAAGGTAACTGATGGCTTGGATGTAGTTGACACGATCCGCAAAGTAAAAACAGGTAGCGCTGGTTTTCATCAAGATGTACCAACAGAAGATGTTGTGATTGAAAAGGCCAGCGTTCTAGAAGAATGATTCCGCACTATTCGAGCGCCCTGCTCATTTCAGATATTCATCTGACGCCGTCAATGCCCTTGACGGCGCAACGCTTCTTTGACTTTTGTGAAAAAGAAGCTCCTAAGGTGGAGGCTGTTTTCATCTTGGGTGATTTATTTGAATATTGGGTGGGCGACGATGCGGGCTTGCTCTCGCCTTTCCAGCAAGAGGTCAAGCGTGCCATTGCAACGCTTTCTACCAAAGTCAAGACCTATTACATGCATGGCAATCGGGACTTTTTGGTCGGCAATGACTACCTCTCAAAAACTGGTATGACTTTGCTTTCAGATCCCTGCAAGGTCAGCATTGGCGGCGCTGAATATGTACTGAGCCATGGTGATGGTTTATGCACTGCCGATGTGGGTTACCAAATATTTCGTAGCTGGGTACGCAAACCCTGGATACAAAAACTATTCTTAAGAATGCCGCTGAAATGGCGTCGGGCAATCGCTAATCATTTACGTAGCAATAGCACGGTGCAATACCAACGTTACGCTAGCGCAGCACCAGAAAAGAATTTGCTTCGCAGCAATGTCACCCAAACTGCATGCGCTGCGCTATTGGCAGCTCAAAATAGCAATAAACTGATTCATGGCCATACCCACTTACCCACTCACCATGTTGAGCATTTCAATGAACAAGAATGGCAACGCTGGGTTTTATCTGACTGGGATTTAGATCACCCAGAAAGTGAGATGCCAAAAGCGAGCGCACTACTCATAGATGAACAGGGTGTCCGCTATTTAGATCTCATCAAAGCATAAATAAAAAAGCGAGAGTATGAACTCTCGCTTCTTGTTTCAGCAGTTGTTTACTTGCTATTCGAATACTTAGAAAGTGATTGAACCATTTGCGCAAAGATGCGTGGATTGGCACACATGACTTCACCGCTTTGCAAGTAACCCTCTTCACCACGATAGTTACCAATGAGTCCACCAGCCTCTGTAACAAGCAAGGCACCCGCAGCCATATCCCATGGCTTGAGATCACTTTCAAAGAAACCATCGTAGCGTCCCGCAGCAACATAGGCTAGATCTAAAGAGGCGGCGCCTGGGCGACGCAAGCCAGCGCACTGACGCGTCATCTCTGCAAAGATCTTGAGATATTTTTCTAGATCTTGGTCTTCCCGATAAGGAAAGCCGGTGCCCAATAAGGCATTGGCTAAGCGATCTTGAGTAGCAACACGCAAGCGCCGACGATCTAAGTATGCCCCCGCACCGCGAGTGGCTGTAAATAATTCATCGCGAGTCGGATCGTACACAACGGCTTGTTGAGTCACCCCATTCACAGCCAAGGCGATAGAAACAGCGTACTGTGGAAAGCCGTGGATGAAATTGGTTGTGCCATCAAGTGGATCGATAATCCACACATTTTCTGCATCGGTATTTTGCGCGCCCGTTTCTTCAGCCAAAAATCCATGGGTAGGATAGGCTTCACTCAGAGTTTCAATGATGGCGGCTTCTGCCTGTTTGTCCACCTCGGTCACAAAGTCATTATGCTGTTTGCGATCTACTTGCAAGCGCTCTAAATTGAGGGATGCACGGTTAATAACCGTTCCGGCACGACGGGCAGCCTTAATGGCCACGTTTAACATGGGATGCATAGTATTGATGGACAAATTAAATAAGAACAAACTCCTCAGATTGAGCGGCACAAGCAAATCTGCAGCACAATATGGAGTCAACAGCTTGATTCTAAACGATTGCCCCCATTACCCAAAGATGTTGCCCAAATCCCCGTCCAATTACCAGCCTCAATGAACCCATCCCAAGCCAAACAATTACGCTGGGTGCTAGTAGAAACCAGCCATCCTGGCAATGTAGGATCAGCAGCACGCGCCCTCAAGACCATGGGTTTTGAGGATTTGCGCTTGGTTAAGCCAAAAAGCGTCATGATTGCCAAAGA
This sequence comes from Polynucleobacter sphagniphilus, assembly GCF_029892205.1. Lineage (NCBI taxonomy): Bacteria > Pseudomonadati > Pseudomonadota > Betaproteobacteria > Burkholderiales > Burkholderiaceae > Polynucleobacter > Polynucleobacter sphagniphilus. The sequence goes on along the minus strand of NZ_JARXVX010000001.1, from coordinate 599,925 downwards.
ACCTGAGGCAATAGCCTTGGCAAGTGGGGCCAATGATTTACTTGAATCAAGCCAAGAATTTACCTCTATTAGCGAGGCTGTACAAAGCTGCACCCTAGTTTTGGGTCTTACTAGCCGCGATCGTGAATTTGGTCCACCTTCGATTGATTGGGTGGAGGCTAGGGCTTTGATTGCGCAAGCGGTAGATCAAAATCAAAAGGTAGCTCTCTTGTTTGGCCCAGAAAGGACTGGCTTGGATAACCAGCACCTTGCACTCTGCACGCATCGCGTGTGGCTCGACGCCAATCCCGTCTACCCCTCCTTAAATCTGGCTCAAGCCATCATGGTTTGCGCCTTTAGCCTCAGAGAAGCATTCAATGCCGCGTCCAGCAGCCAGAAGGCTGGCCTATTACCCCAGAGGGAGGAAAAGGCAGAACTTGCAGATCCAGTAGCTATTGAGGCGATGCTGAACCATTGGCAGCAAGGTCTAGAGGCAATTGGGTACTTAGACCCCGCAAACCCCAAAAAACTCATGCCCCGCCTTCAAGCCCTTTTTGCACGCAGCCGTCTTCATAAAGAAGAAATCGACCTCCTACGCGGTATTGCAAAACAGATGCTTCTGAGAAAATAGCCTACTCCCGTTAAAATTAACCCATGTTTAATTCCCTTTTCGATCAAGTCGACTCCATCATTGTTCGCGACCCAGCAGCCAGAAATCGCCTTGAGGTGATCACGTGCTACCCCGGTTTACATGCAGTGTGGATTCATCGTGTTTCCCATGGCTTATGGAATCTAGGGCTCAAGTGGTTGGCGCGCCTACTCTCTTTGTTGGCACGTTTTCTGACTGGTATTGAAATTCATCCGGGAGCAAAAATCGGGCGTCGAGTTTTTTTGGATCACGGACTTGGGATTGTGATTGGTGAGACTACAGAAATTGGTGATGATTGCACCATTTACCAAGGCGTCACGCTGGGTGGCACCTCGCTTTATAAAGGCATCAAACGTCACCCTACACTTGGTAAAGGCGTGGTTGTCAGTGCGGGCGCTAAAGTTTTGGGCGGCTTTACGGTAGGTGATGGAGCACGTGTTGGCTCCAACGCAGTTGTCCTGAAAGAAATTCCGGCGGGCGCAACCGCTGTTGGCATTCCAGCACGCATTCTTCATCCTGATTTGCCTCAAAGCGTCGATAGCAAAGCAAAGGAATATTTTTCAGCCTATGGCATCACCCCAAACATTGATGATCCTGTTTCAATGGCGCTCAAGGGCTTAATTGATATTAGCCTGGAACAAGAGGCAAAAATACATGCTTTAGAGCAAGCACTTGCCAAATTGAGTGATAGTCCAGCCCAGCCCAGCGGCGAATCTAGCGATGCCAAGCGTGATCTGGGCGCCCTCAAGGAATGGCTCAAAGAGTAAGTCGGAAATAAAAAAGCGTACCAATACACGCTTGAGGTTTTTAATGCAAGGTGTGTGAACTGGGATTCTCAGGTTCGTCACCTAAGAAGTCATCCTCATCACCATCGTCACCCTCAATGGGCATGCCAAAGCTAAAACTATCGCCGCCCTCAGGATGGCGATTTTCAATCTCATCATCCGTTGCGGCGCGCACATCCTCCACCTGAACCCAAAAACGCAGTGCCATGCCTGCTAGCGGATGATTGCCATCCAGCACCACCTGGTTATCAGCTACATCCGTAACGGTATAAATTAAGGGCTCTTCGTCCTCATCGCTATCAACGGCCGCATGCTCAACATCTTCCTCATCAGCTTCTGGAACGCCCTCAAATTGCATGCCCACTTCTAAAGGCTCGGGGAAGCGCACACGCGGTTCGATTTTTAATAACTCGGGATCATACTCACCAAAGGCTTCACTAGGTTCAAGCTGAATACTCGCTTCATAGCCAACATCCTGACCATCCAACAAGGATTCAATTTTAGGAAAAGTACCTTCGTAACCACCGTGCAGGTATACCATCGGGGTATCAGGTTCTTCGATGACATTATTTTGTGCATCGGTTAACTTATAACGTAAGGATACGATGGTATTTTTTTCAATCTTCATGCGGAATTCTTCAGACATTCGTTTTTAATCAATCTTAATATTGCTTTTACTTTATGACCTCATTTTACTTGAGCAAGCCATACGAACCCCCGCATGCCCCCAAAGACCTTCCCCTGGATGAGCCATGGGCCTTATTGGGAAAAATCAGTCCACAGCAGTTCATGAAAACCTATTGGCATAAAAAGCCATTACTGGTTCGACAGGCTATTCCTGCATTTGCAATGGCTAAAGAAGAGAAGATTGCCTTATCGAGCCCCATTTCAGCCGATACACTCTTTGCGCTTGCCGGTCAAGAAATGGCAGAAACCAGATTAATTAAGTCAAAACCCTGGAGCTTGACCGAGGGCCCACTGAAAAAAAGGGCTATTCCAAGTCTGAAAGATCAAAATTGGACGCTCTTACTTCAGGGTATGGAAGCCCATCACCCTGCGGCAGCCAATATCCTCTCTTGGTTCCGCTTTATTCCAGACGCTCGCTTAGATGATCTGATGATTAGTATTGCAGGCCTTGGAGGTGGTGTGGGCCCACATTTTGACTCTTATGACGTCTTTCTCATTCAGATGGCTGGACGCCGCCAGTGGCGCATTTCCGCCCAAGAAGATTTATCTCTAAACCCCAATCTACCGCTCAAGATTTTGCAGAAATTTAAGCATGATCAAGAGTGGGTTCTAGAGCCAGGTGACATGCTTTACCTACCCCCTCACATTGCCCATGATGGCATTGCACTCGATAGCGGTTGTCAAACTTGGTCGATAGGCTTTAGAGCCCCCACTTATCGAGAATTGCTACGCGAAGGCTTGTGGCGTCTTGCCGAATCCTTTGATGACGTTCCTGAGCTTGCTAGCCTCTATAGCGATCCCAAGCAAGAGGCTTGCCTGCATCCAGAGCAAGTTCCAGAGCAGATGATCAAGCAGCTTCAGGGTAGTTTGGCCAGTCTCAAATTAGACCAAATCGAGACGTTTTTACCTGGAATTGCCTCATATTTAAGCGAACCCAAGCCTCGGGCCTTTTTTGATGGACCCACCCATTGCCTGACTGCTAGTCAATTTGCACGCAATCTAGAAAAAAAGGTGCTCAAGATACACCCTCAAACCCGAATTCTTTCGATAGGAACTCAGGTTTATTGCAATGGGGACGTGGTCACCCAAGATCAGGCGGTGGAAATCCAAGCCGCATGGCGCGCACTATCGAAGGATAAAGCGCTCGACCCCAGTAAAACCTTGAGCAAAATACTAAAGCCGAAAGATGGGGGTAGTCTTTTTGAGGCCTATATGGCAGGCTGGCTCATTTTTGAAGATCAAGCAAAGACATGGCTATAATAAATACTGGAAAACACCTAGGGAGTTTCCCCGTGTTAATTCCAACAACAATTACCGGTAATTGGTGTTAATTTTTTTTAAGAGGAAATTACAAATGAAGAAGTCACTCGTACTCGTAGCATTGTTCGCTATTGCTTTGGCCGCTTGCGGTAAAAAAGAAGAAGCTAAACCTGCTGAAGCCGCTGCTCCTGCTGCACCTGCTGCTGCTCCTGCTGCTGAAGCTCCAGCTGCTGCTGCTCCTGCTGCTATGCCTGCTGCTGGCAAGTAATCTTCTTCTTGAAGAGAAAAAGCCGCTGCAAAGCGGCTTTTTTATTGCCTGCCGTTTCTTATCTATAAGTATTAGGCAGAAAAAACAACTTCCCCTATCGAGAAAGTTGCTCCGTTAACAGCGTCAACAACTGCAGGCCAGCCGGGGTATTTTCAGGACCACCATCTGCATCCTGAACAATGATGGTTGAAGCAGCATCGCCATTTGCTTTAACTACAACACGATATTTCTTGGCTTTTAAATTAGAGTCGTCTTTGCTACTAAAGAGGTTCGAGAAGAAGCCTCCCTTGGATTCACCAAGATCTTTTGAATTTACATAACGTACATAATATGTTCCAGTCGAGCGATCACGATCTTCAACAGTAAAGCTAGATCGATCAAGTGCGAGACCCACATCTCTCCAAGCGCGATCAAAGCCAGAGCTCAAATCAATATGTGCAGTATTCGCACCCTCTTGAACCAACTTTGCCTTAGCAAGCTTTGCTGGAAGCGGTTTAGAGGCCATTGCCTTCGCTTGTTCTTGCGTCATACCCAAGCGCTCCATCAAGCGAGCCAGGAACGCTGCTTCTAGCTCAGGATCATTGGGGCGAGCTGTCCAGATAGTTGAGATACAGGCACCGGTTGTATCGGTAACGCACTTTTCAATTGCGCCTTTTTGGGTGATATAAATCTCTGTTTCATTTGGCTTAACCACTTCCAAACGGGTTTTATATTTATCACGCTCACCAGTATCAAATATTGAATCTAAAGCTCCACCAACAGTCGAGCGAATCCAGTCTTGAGCAATCTTTGCGCGGTTTTCAGCCCAATCGGTTTCCATGATGCCAGTTGAAGGTGAATCCACCACCAGTAGGAAACCATTCTCTTGCCAAAAATCCTTTACTTGCGGATAGAGCTCAGTCGCGGGCCTTTCAACTACCAACCAACGTCTTTCTCCATCACGCTCAATGTGCATACCCGGAATACCGGTTAAGACATTGGTTTTCATTTGCGCAGTCTTCTTAACAGCAGCAGAGTATTCAGACATGGTCGCACTACCATCCTGAACAATATAGCGACGATCTGCTTGTGCTGTAATTAAATCAGGTGGATAAGATAAATTCGGTCCGCGCACAGCGCCTGTATTTTTGTAATCAACCGTGTCATTCGTTGTGACTGATTTGCAGCCAACTACACTTGCAGAAGTAATCGCAATTGCGCAAAGAGATATAGAGTGTCGACGAAAAAATTGCATCATTTGGTTCATAGTAAGCCGGCCTGTTTCATTGCGGTTTTCAGAGGCTCTCGCAAAGAGACGCTCAAAGGGGTTAATGGCAAACGAATACCAGCAGTGATTTTGCCCATTTCATGTAGGGCCCACTTCACTGGAATTGGATTGGCTTCGGTAAACATGGCTTTATGCACCGCCAATAGTTGATATTGAATAGCGCGAGTTTTGACAACATCGTCAGACATGGCGGCAACACAAAGCTCATGCATTAAGCGTGGGGCAATATTGGCAGTGACAGAAATATTTCCCTTACCACCCATCAACATCAGCATTGCTGCAGTTAAATCATCACCTGAAAATACAGAAAAATCGCTGTGCCCTGCACGCTTCAGATCGGCAATTAAGAGTGTGCCACGCTCAAGACTTCCAGTAGCATCTTTAATACCAATGATTCCAGGCACATCGGCCAATCGAACCACTGTATCGCCGGCTAAATCAGCAACAGTTCGCCCTGGTACGTTATATAAAATCACAGGTAGATCGACAGCCTCAGCAATTTTTTTGAAGTGGGCGTACATACCCTCTTGTGTAGGCTTGTTGTAGTAAGGCACCACTTGAAGACTGGCGTCAGCGCCAACATTTTTAGCAAACTTCGTTAACTCAATCGCTTCTTGGGTAGAGTTTCCACCAGTGCCGGCAATTACCGGAATGCGTCCAGCAATATGTTCAACCGTTACACGAATCAGTTCACAGTGCTCTTGAACGGAGACAGTCGGTGATTCACCGCTTGTGCCAACAATCACAATGCCATCAGTGCCTTCGGCTACGTGCCAGTCCAAGAGACCGCGCAGGCCATCGAAATCAAGACTGCCGTCCTCAAACATGGGAGTAACAATGGCTGGCATACTCCCAGCTATGGGATTTTTACTACCTTTAGAGTGTGCTGTATTTGTCACTGAACTTATACCGAATCCGTACCTGTATTAACCATGAAATTGTAACGGAATGCGCCCTTTTTGCTCGCCTTTTACGGTGCAAATCCGTTGAACCATGGCGGGTTTAGGCACTTCTTCATAAATATCCTCATAAGCGAGCACTTTTAGGCCTTGATTGAGCGCAAAAGCCAATAATTCACCGGGTTTAAGCAAAAAATTCGGGTTTGAGGGTTTACCAAATTGGGCATTTCCCTGAGCAAAGGTTTCATAAATCAAAACCCCTCCCCCCTCGAGCATTTCTGGCAAGCGATCCAAATAAGGGCGGTACAGGTAGTTAGTCACCACAATCCCAGAAAAACGCTCACCATCGAGCGGCCAATCTTCACCCTCTAAGTTCATCGCCCTAGCAGTCACTGTAGGCAAGTGATTTTGTGAGATTGTGTTGATATCTTGATCAACCGCCATTACTTGATAACCCAACTGAGCTAAAAAAGTAGTATGCCGGCCCGATCCACAGGCAAGATCTAAAACCAAACCATTTTTAGGGATGAACGGCGCATAACGCCTTACCCAATTAGATGGGAGGCTTAATGAATCATGCGGATGACTCAAGACTGGCAAGCTCTTAGTCGTACGCCAGGCCCATTGCCTCGCGAACTTCGCGCATGGTTTCTTGCGCCACTTTTCGCGCCTTGTCGCAACCATCAGCAATGATGGAGCGGAGCAAGCTAGGGTCATCCAAATACTTTTGTGCACGCTCAAACATCGGTTGCTGCTCGAGCAAGATGGCATCAATCACGGGCTGCTTACACTCTAGACAACCAATACCTGCTGATTGACATTCTTTCTGAACCCATTGCTTAGTCTCATCATTCGAATACACCGTATGTAGCTGCCACACTGGGCAACGAGCAGGATCACCTGGATCAGTTCTACGAACACGCGCCGGATCAGTTGGCATCGTGCGGATAGACTTGATGACATCCTCCGGCTTCTGGCGAATACTAATGGTGTTGCCATAGGACTTGGACATTTTTTGCCCGTCTATTCCAGGCATGCGCGATGCTGTAGTCAGCAATGCTTGTGGCTCAGGCAGAATAATTTTGCGAGCACCTTCTAAGAAGCCAAATAAGCGTTCACGATCAGCCATCGACAAACTTTGCGCCTCTTGCAGCAAGGCTTTTGCTTGCTCTAAGGCCTCATCATCGCCCCGCTCTTGGAAGGCTACTCTTAATTCAGCGTACATTTTGGCGCGCTTACTACCCAGCTTCTTCACAGCCTCCAAGGCCTTTTCTTCAAAACCAGGCTCACGACCGTATAGATAGTTAAAGCGGCGCGCGACTTCACGTGTCATTTCAACATGAGGCACCTGGTCTTCGCCCACAGGGACAAATTGCGCTCGATAAATCAAGATATCGGCAGCTTGCAGTAATGGGTACCCCAGGAAACCATAAGTCTGCAAATCTTTTTCTTTGAGCTTCTCAATCTGATCTTTGTAAGTAGGTACGCGCTCTAACCAACCCAGTGGTGTACCCATCGAAAGCAAGAGAAATAGTTCTGCATGCTCAGGCACCTTACTTTGAATAAATAAAGTGGCCTGATTGGGATCAACTCCGGCAGCCAACCAATCAACCACCATATCCCATACCGACTGCTCTATCACATCGGGTGTTTCGTAATGGGTGGTTAATGCATGCCAATCAGCGACAAAAAAGAAGCAAGGATATTCATTTTGTAGCTTGACCCAATTCTTCAAAACACCATGGTAATGACCAAGGTGCAGGCTACCAGTTGGTCGCATGCCTGAGAGTACACGTTCAGCAAACATCTTTATCTTTATTCTTTGTTGTAATGGGGAAATAGGTTAATGCAATACAGACCAAATCGGGGTCAGGTTATCTGGGAGCAAAGGCAATACACCCAAATCAATATGGCTTTCATTTGGATCATGAAAATCAGACCCACGCGAGGCTAGGAAGCCATATTGCTGGGCTATTTTGCCGTATGTTTTATATTGATCGGGGCTATGACTACCAGTAATCACCTCTATACCCAGTCCACCCAGCTCCTTAAAGCGGATGAATAACTGCTCCATCTGCATTGCATTAAAGGAATATCTACCGGGGTGGGCAATCACCGCTACTCCGCCTGCCGCCTTGATCCAAGCAAGAGCATCTTCAAGCTTGGCCCACATATGCGGCACATAACCGGGCTTATCTTCGACTAAATAATTTTTAAATACCTGTTCAGTATTTTTGCAGATACCCTGCTCCACCAAAAAACGCGCAAAGTGGGTTCTCGAAATCAAATCATGGTTACCGGCAAAATGGAGTGCGCCCTCATAGGCGTCTGGTATTCCGGCCTTGAGCAATTGCTCAGCCATGAGCTTGGCGCGATTTCCGCGACCATTTCTCGTTTGACGCAGGCCTTCCACTAAGCCGGTATTGTCTGGATCAATTCCAAGCCCAACGATATGGATCGTTTGCCCCATCCAAGTCACTGAAATTTCAACGCCACCCAGATACTTCATTCCAAGGGCTTTGGCGGCATCTGAGGCACGCTTTTGTCCGCCTAGCTCATCATGATCAGTTAAAGCCCACAAGCGCACACCATTGGCATAGGCGCGCTGAGCCAATTCTTCGGGAGTTAAAGTCCCGTCAGAAACGACCGAGTGGCAATGCAAATCGGCATTGAGGCTTAAATTACTGATCATTGGCCTATTTTAGGTCAAGCTGGTGTCAATTACCCGACGCGGAGCATCCAAGTAGTCTCGAGACTGCATTTCTATCAAGCGGGAGACAGTTCTGGAGAATTCAGCCGTAATTTGACCCTCTGTATATAGCTCGGGGGCATCGACTTCGGCGGAAATGATTAATTTGACCTTATGGTCATATAAAACGTCAATCAGCCAGATAAAGCGCCGTGCCTCATTGGTCATCCTGGGAGGCATATAGGGCACCCCAGACAAAATAACTGTATGAAAGCGCTTTGCAATCTCGAGGTAGTCGTTTTGAGAGCGCGGACCACAACACAGCGTATTAAAGTCAAACCACACTACCCCATCACCCATGTGCAAAGGCTTTAATTCGCGCGATTCAATATTTAAACTGGGATTAGAAGGCTCTTGCTGGTTACCAATTAAGGCGTGAAACATCTCCAATAAACGGGCATCGGATTGCGCATTTAAAGGAGCTAGGTAGGCCTCCACTTGCGCCATCTGTACACGACGATAGTCATTGCCAGCATCTACATTCAAAATATCAAGCTGTTCTTCTAGCAGCTTGATGGCAGGCAAAAGGCGATCACGATGCAAGCCATTTGGATAGAGTTGATCGGGGCGATAGTTAGATGTCATGACAAACTGCACTCGATCAGCAAACAAGGCGCTAAGCAAGCGATACAAAATCATGGCATCCGCAATATCGTTGATATGAAATTCATCAAAACAAATCAAACGATAGCGTTTTGAAATGCGTAAGGCAAGCTCGTTTAAGGGGTCGGCCAAACCAGATAACTCATGTAGCTCACGATGAACTTCACGCATGAACTCATGAAAATGAATGCGTATCTTTTTTTCTAATGGGGATGCAGCAAAAAAGCAATCCATTAAAAAAGATTTGCCGCGCCCTACCCCGCCCCATAAATATAAACCGCGAGGAAGTTTAGGTTTAAAGAGTTTCTTTTTTAGCCTATTGCTGCGGATTTCTTTATAAGCAATCCACTCGTCTTCACAGACTTGCAAACGTTCGATAGCAGCAAGCTGCGCGGGATCTGTGTGATACCCGCGCGCCTTTAACTCTTGATGGTAATACTCTAAAGCCTTCAATTACATGTTTAATGCGCGTTTATCTGTCGCCAAAGCTGCCTCACGAACTACTTCAGACAGACTTGGATGCGGATGACAGATACGTGCAATATCTTCAGCAGCCGCTTTAAATTCCATTGCAACCGCAGCTTCAGCAATCAAATCGGATGCATTAGCACCAATAATATGAACACCCAAGATTTCATCGGTATTCGCATCAGCCAAGACCTTAACAAAACCATCGGCACGACCCATGCCCAATGCACGGCCATTGGCAGCAAATGGGAACTGGCCTGGCTTATAAGCGCGGCCTTCAGCCTTGAGTTGTTCTTCAGTTTTACCAACCCAAGCAATTTCTGGATCGGTGTAGATCACCCATGGAATACAGTTGTAATCGATATGGGGTTTTTGACCAGCGATCACTTCAGCAACTAAGACACCTTCATCTTCAGCTTTGTGTGCCAACATGGGTCCGCGCACAACATCACCAACTGCATACACACCCGGCGCAGCTGTAGCACAAGTATGATCATCAATAGGAATAAAGCCACGCTCATCGACTTTCAAACCAATCTTGTCTAGTCCAAGATTTTCGGTATTTGGCACCCGTCCAACGGAAACGATCAAACGATCACATTCCAACTTACTGGCCTTTCCAGTAGCATCGGTGTAGTTCACTACTACACCCTTCTTGTCAGCTTTTACTTCACCAATCTTGACGCCAGTGCTGATGTTGAGGCCTTGTTTGCTCAGTAACTTTTGCGCTTCTTTAGCAATGCCTTGATCACAAGCACCCAAGAAAGATGGCATTGCTTCCAAAATAGTCACATCAGAGCCCACGCGACGCCACACAGAACCTAATTCCAAGCCGATGACGCCGGCACCAATCACACCCAACTTCTTAGGTACCGAATCAAACTTGAGGGCACCCTCGTTATCGCAGATCAATACATTATCAACAGCAATACCTGGCAAATGACGTGCTTTAGAGCCAGTAGCAATAATCACATTTTTTGTAGTGACAGTTTCTTTATCCTTGCCATCAATCTTCACTTGATAGCCATCAGCCGTTTTGCCCTCGAAAGAAGCGTGGCCTTTTAATAACGTAATTTTATTCTTGCGGAATAAAAACTGAATACCGCCGGTCATCTTAGTCACGATGTCATCTTTTCGAGAAATCATTTTCTTCGAATCGATACTCACAGCACCCACTTTAATTCCGTGGTCAGCGGCATGGTGTGCAATCTTTTCAAACTCTTCCGAAGATGCTAATAAAGCCTTAGAAGGAATGCAGCCGACATTCAAGCAGGTGCCACCTAGGCGCGGCTCCCCTTTTGGATCATCATAGGCATTAGATTCTGCACAGGCAACTTTAAATCCGAGTTGCGCTGCACGAATTGCAGCGATATAGCCGCCAGGGCCGCCACCAATAACGAGTACATCAAAAGCTTGGCTCATGATCTTCCCTTCTTACAAATCAAGGAGAAGACGTGAAGGATCTTCTAAGGCATCCTTCATGGCTACCAAACCTAAAACTGCCTCGCGACCATCGATGATTCGATGATCATAAGAAAGCGCCAAGTAATTAATTGGACGAATCACAATCTGACCATTTTCGACAACTGCACGCTCTTTAGTGGCATGAATGCCCAAGATTGCTGATTGGGGTGGATTAATGATTGGAGTAGAAAGCATTGAGCCAAATACCCCTCCATTGGAGATAGAGAATGTACCGCCAGTCAACTCTTCAATCGTCAACTTACCTTCACGAGCTTTGACGCCAAACTCAGCAATCTTTTTCTCAATATCAGCTAAATTCATTTGGTCTACATCACGCAAGATGGGCACCACTAAACCACGTGGTGAACTCACGGCAATGCCAATATCAAAGTAACCGTGGTAGATGATGTCATTGCCATCAACAGAAGCATTGAGAAGCGGGAATTTTTTCAAAGCATGTGTAGCCGCTTTGACAAAGAAAGACATGAAGCCCAATTTAACACCATGGACCTTCTCAAATTGATCTTTGTATTTATTGCGCATTGCAATCACCGGCGCCATATTGACTTCATTAAAAGTTGTCAAAATCGCATTGTTTGCTTGTGACTCAAGCAAGCGCTCTGCAATACGAGCGCGTAAACGACTCATGGGTACGCGCTCTTCTGGACGATCGCTCATTGGAATTGGTGCAGTTGCTACAGGTGCTGATTTAGAAGCTCCAGCAACCGCATTCAAGGCATCGCCTTTTGTAATGCGGCCATCTCGACCAGAACCAGCAACCTGGTTTGCGCTTAAATTATTCTCCGCCATCAACTTAGCAGCAGATGGAGCTGCGGCCGCACTAGATTGAGCTGCAGGAGCAGCTGACTTGGCAGGCGCTGGTGCCGCCGCAGGAGCTGCGGCTGCAACGGCGGTACTATCAATTTTTGCAATCAGCTCATCTGCTACTACCGTGCCACCATCAGCAACTACCAGTTCTGTAATTACACCGGCGGATGGCGCAGGCACTTCAAGCACTACTTTGTCGGTTTCGATTTCCACCAAGATTTCGTCCTGAGCAACGGCATCACCCACCTTTTTTTTCCACTGTAACAAGGTAGCTTCCGCTACAGACTCAGAGAGTTGGGGTACTTTAACTTCGAATATGGCCATGATTAATCCTATCTATGTATTTATATTGGTTATGTCGACGATTATTTCGTGATCACATAACCTTTCAGTTTGGCAAATGCTGCATTGAGTAATGATTTTTGTTGTTCTTGGTGAAGATGTGCATATCCGCAAGCAGGAGATGCAGAAGCAGGACGGCCGGCATAAGCTAACTTCATACCGTCGGCCATATTCTCCAAAATATTATGCTGGACAAAGAACCACGCCCCTTGGTTTTGTGGCTCATCCTGACACCAAATCACCTCTTCCAATTTAGGATATTTTTTCAACTCAGCAGCCAATGCCTTATGCGGGAATGGATACAACTGTTCTAAGCGAATAATCGCAACATCGGCAATCTTCTTATCGGTGCGTGCCTTGACCAAATCGTAGTAAACCTTACCAGAGCACATAATTAAACGAGTCACTTGCTTGCCATCAATCGATTCATCACGTTCAGGCAGAATCGTTTGGAAGCCGCCTTTGGTAAATTCAGATAATGGTGAAGCGGCTTCTTTATTGCGCAATAGAGATTTTGGTGTCATCAAGATCAGCGGTTTGCGGAACTGACGAATCATTTGACGACGCAATACGTGAAAGATCTGCGCTGCGGTTGTAGGCTGAATCACCTGCATATTGGTGTCAGCACAGAGCTGCATGAAACGCTCTAGGCGTGCTGATGAGTGCTCAGGACCCTGACCTTCATAGCCGTGTGGCAACATCATCACCAAACCGTTAGCGCGACCCCACTTCACCTCACCAGATGCGATAAATTGGTCGATCACCACTTGAGCGCCGTTAGCAAAGTCGCCAAACTGCGCTTCCCAAATAGTCAAAGTGTTTGGTTCTGCTGCCGCATAACCGTATTCAAAGCCCAATACCGCCTCTTCTGAGAGGATGGAATCAATCACAAGGAATGGGGCTTGATCTTTAGCTACATGACGCAATGGCATGTAAGTACCAGAATCCCATTTCTCACGGTTCTGATTGTGCAAAACAGCGTGACGGTGGGTAAAGGTGCCGCGTCCACTATCCTCTCCAGACAAGCGCACCGGATAACCGCTGGCTACCAAAGAGGCAAAAGCCATGTGCTCGCCCATACCCCAATCAATATTGATCTCACCGCGACCCATCGCTGCGCGATCTTTGTAGACCTTCTCAACTAGCGGGTGTACCTTGAAGTCTTCAGGAATGGTAGAAATCTTCTCGGCTAAACGCTTCCACTCCGCCAAAGGAATAGCAGTATCAGCTTCGTCGGTCCACTTCTTATTGAGGAAGGGACTCCAATCGACTGCAAACTTACCCTTGAAATTACTCAGCACAGGATCAGAGGTTTGTTTACCGGCATCCATTGCAGCGCGATACTCTTTGACCATGAGGTCACCAGTACCAACAGGCAACACACCTTGCGCCTCTAATTTATCCGCATAGACCTTACGCGTACCAGGATGAGCAGCAATAATTTTATACATCAAGGGCTGCGTCATCGCAGGCGTATCTTGCTCGTTGTGACCCAATTTACGGAAACAAACAATATCGATCGCAACGTCTTTATGGAATTGAGTACGGAACTCAACTGCCAATTTAGTTGCCAAAACAACTGCCTCTGGATCATCTCCATTGACGTGTAGCACGGGCGCATCAACTACTTTCATGATGTCAGTGCAATACAAGCTTGAACGCAAATCGCGAGGATCAGAAGTTGTAAAGCCAATCTGGTTATTAATGACGATGTGCACCGTACCGCCAGTGGAGTAACCACGAACCTCAGACATTGCTAGTGTTTCTTGCATTACACCTTGACCAGCAATAGCCGCATCTCCATGGACCAATACAGGCAGAACTTGCTCACCCAACATATCGCCACGGCGCTCCATACGGGCACGTGCTGAACCTTCCACTACTGGGTTCACGATTTCTAGATGGGAGGGGTTAAACGCCAAGGATAAATGCACTGGGCCAGCGGGAGTTGAAATGTCGCTCGAGAAACCTTGGTGATATTTAACGTCACCGGCAGGTAATGTTTCAGGGCCTTTATGTTCAAACTCAGCAAATAAGTCGGTCGGCATTTTGCCCAAGGTATTTACCAGAACATTCAGACGACCACGATGGGCCATGCCAATCACAATTTCTTGAACACCTTTAGAGCCAGCCTCACGGATCAATTCATCCATACAGGCAATAAAGCTTTCGCCACCCTCAAGTGAGAAACGCTTTTGACCAACGTATTTCGCTTGAAGATAGCGCTCAAGACCTTCTGCCGCAGTTACGCGATCTAAAATCTGACGCTTTTCTTCGACATTAAATTTAGGAGTTGAGCGAATCGACTCTAATTTTTCTTGCCACCATTTTTTAATTTTCTGGTCAGCAATAAACATGTACTCAACACCAATGGTGCCGCAATAGGTCTCTCGCAACGCCTGCAATAATTCGCGTAAGGGCATTTGCGTTTTGCCAAAAAAGGTATTGCTAGTGTTGAAGACGATATCCATATCGCCATCAGTAAAGCCATAAAAAGCAGGATTCAATTCAGGGATGTCCGGACGCTCAGTGCGTTTTAACGGATCAATATCAGCCCAGCGGTTTCCAACATTTCGGTATGCAGCAATCAGCTGCTGAACGGCAACGCGCTTGCGCCCCATTTCAGAGTCAGCTGAATCTGAAACAGTTCGGATAGGACCCTGCTTAGCGCGCTCAGCGAAAGAGGCAACAATGGGTCCATGGGCAATATCTGTTCTAGAAGAACCATCTGCCGCCGGAACTTGTTTCACATTATCAAAATAGGCTCGCCAATGATCCTCTACGGAAGTTGGATCAAGCAAATAGGATTCGTAGAGTTCTTCTACGTAAGGGGCGTTTCCGCCGAAGAGATAGGAGTTATCTCTTTGGTCCTGCATCATGATGCTCACCTTTCATCGGGTTTCCCGAATAAAAACTGTGGTTATAACCATCCGTTATGCGGCTCTACCGTTTGGCGGATTGCTCTGTGCAATTACTGGTACTACAGCAGTAATTTAACACGAGTAACCACCCTACCCTAAAGGGCTTTCCCTGATTTTTTACCAAATCGGGGAAAGTACCAAGGAAAACAATTAATAAGAGCTTTCCTACTTCCTTTTAATCGCCTCCTGACAGATTCAAATGAATATGGTTTTTATTCTCTAAATCTTCAAACAAATAAATGGGATTAAGAACATATGAAAGCAATTACCCCGGACTTGGAATATCTCAGTACGCGTCAAAGTGCCAAAGTACTTCAAGTTTCCCTAGGAACAGTCCAAAAAATGGTTGAATTAGGTGAATTAATCGCCTGGAAAACCAGGGGCGGCCACCGCCGGATTCTAGTCAGCTCGCTAGAACAACAACTGCAGAGAAGAAAACGTGCGATGCGCCAAAAGACCACTCAAAAATGTATTGCAATGGGGATATTTAGGCGGATTGAAAATAGTCATGAATTAATGGAGTCAATTCAATTCTGGCAATTGAAGGTTGAAATGGAAATCGCGGTAGATAGCCTGGAGGGATTAATGACAGCTGTTTCTATAGCCCCAGATCTTATCTTTTTAGATGCATTGATTCCACCGGTAGAACAAGTCCATCTGATACATTATTTGAGCAAAAACAAGGATACACAGCGCATTCCTATTTTGGTAGATGAAGGTTTTATCAAACTACACCCTGGTGTGATCAGCTTGGCAGATCAAAACTCCTATGGAATTCCTCTAGAACGACCGGCACAGATCAAGGAAGATCTCGAAAACGGTTTAATCAGCCAAAATCCACTGATTATTGGCTATCCAGCGACTGATTCTGAGGCGGATGCAAGTTTGAACCTACAAAACAGACATGAGCTCTTAGAGCCGATTTTTATACAGGCCCTGGCTAAAAAGTGCCATTAAGGAAATAAAAAAACCGCCTCAGCTATTGAGGCGGCCTTATAGTCTTTTAATTCAGAGGGTTAGATGAGAAAGCTGTTGCGATCTCTGCCTTCAATCCACTTGGGAGCCTTACCGCGACCAGTCCAAGTTTCACCAGTGGATGGGTTGCGATACTTTGGCGCCACTTTACCGCTAGGACTACGTGCACCACCCGCCTTGCGACTGAACAGATCAGCCGCAGTTAAGTCGTATTCTTCAATAATTAATTTTGCTTTTGCAATACCCTCTGCTTTTTCGCGAAGCACTGCTTCTTTGATTTGCTTATCTAATTGCTCACGTTGAGCCAAAAGCTCTTTATAAGAAGACATGGTTTATTTCTCCAAATAATATGTTTTAAACCAGATCGAATAATCTGATTCTAGTAAGAATTATATAGATAATATACAAATAGGCAATATTATATTTAAATATAAGCCTTTTAAATAATAAGATTTTAATATGCTATCGAAGCATTATTAATAATAATTATAAATATTATATTTATTTAATTAATTAATATTATTTCCGCAGCATAAAGGTACCACTTGCCTTAGCGGTAATTTCGCCAGCGGTATTTAATACCACTGCCTCACAGTAATTAACAGTTTTACCGGCCTTGAGGACACTTCCCTCAACAATAATTTTTCCAGTGCTTGGACGCATAAAACTGACAGTCATATCGATTGTCATAGCCCCAAATCCCTCAGAAGTGGTGCTACGAGCAGCTGCACCCATCGCAAAATCGAGGAGTGTCATGATGACGCCACCATGGGCAATATGAAAGCTATTCTCATACTCGGGACGAATCTCCAGGCTAATTCGCGACTTACCGTCTTTGGCATGCTCAGGAATAACGCCCAAGTGATCCAGAAAGGGAATGTTTAAACCAAAGAAATCCGTAGGAGTATGGGTATTTGACATGGGAGACCCGCAAGCTATCAAAATTATGAAGAAGAATGGTCGGGGCGAGAGGATTTGAACCTCCGACCACTTGCACCCCATGCAAGTACGCTACCAGGCTGCGCTACGCCCCGACGAAAGACGAAATTGTATCAGTAACTATTTAGACAGAATCTGCAAAACTGCTTGGAGCTCATCGCGCAAACGTAATTCGCCCCGCGCTTCATCCAATCGATTGCGTGCGCCACTGATCGTAAAACCCTCTTCATAAAGAAGTGAGCGAATCTTGCGAATCAAAACAACCTCATGATGCTGATAGTAGCGGCGGTTACCACGGCGCTTTTGTGGGCTGAGCTGTGAAAACTCTTGCTCCCAATAGCGTAAAACATGGGAACGTACGCCGCATAAATCTGCTACCTCGCCAATGGTGAAGTAGCGCTTTGCGGGTATCGGCGGCAACTGTGAACTTAACAGTCCCGACCCAGCATCAAATTCCGTTTTCTCTAGCATTGGACTCCACTACATCCTTCAGCTTTTGGCTGGCATGAAAAGTAACAACGCGACGGGCAGCTATTGGAATCATCTCGCCCGTCTTTGGATTGCGGCCAGGACGTGCTGATTTATTACGCAACTGAAAATTACCAAACCCAGAAATCTTGACCTCTACACCAGACTCCAAAGACTGTCCAATTCGATCAAAGAATGCATCAATCATATCCTTGGCTTCGCGTTTATTTAAGCCAACTTGATCGAAAAGGGCTTCAGACAATTCGTTTTTAGTAACCGTATCGTTTGTGTTTAATTGGGTCATTGCCGCACTCTTTTTAATGTCTCTTGAAAAACGATTAATTCAAATATTTATTAATACTATACCTAGCGCAGGCGAGCCGCACATTTTTTTTCTAGCGCAGCCAATAAAGCGCTCATCACCGGTTCAATTTGTGCATCCTGCAATGTCTCTTGCGGATTTAATAATGTAACCCTAAATGCTAAGCTCTTCTCATCATCAGCCATAGAGCTCGAACC
The DNA here is from genome assembly GCF_029892205.1 of Polynucleobacter sphagniphilus. NCBI lineage: Bacteria > Pseudomonadati > Pseudomonadota > Betaproteobacteria > Burkholderiales > Burkholderiaceae > Polynucleobacter > Polynucleobacter sphagniphilus. The sequence continues at coordinate 581,855 of NZ_JARXVX010000001.1, read as the reverse complement.
AGCCTTTGGTTTGAACTCATCAAATAGCTCAATCTTACGAATAAGGGCTTGTTTACTTGCATTCATGGCATCGAGCAAGGACTGAGCAGAAACAGATTGCTTAACAACCACCGCCAAATCACGCTGAACAGCAGGAAACTTACTCAATTCTTCTGGTTGAGGCAAACCCAATTGACTAATCGCTTCTAGATCCAACTCAAATAAAACGGGGGCCTGGGGCAATTCATAAGCTTGCTGTAATCCAGGATGCAGCTCTCCAATCCAACCAATACTCACCAAGCCTTGAGCAGTTTTTAATTGGACTTGGGCGCTACGACCAGGATGCAAGGCCACATGCAATGCAGCTTCAGTAGTGAAATGCAGGGGATCTAAAACGCGCTCAAGATCACCCTTGACATCAAAGAAATCAACCAAACGGTTTTCGCTTGCCCATTGTTCGGGAACAAATGATCCATATGCAAGTCCGCCAATATGCTGTGGCTGATAGAAACCAGCTACCTTTCCAGCCTCCTCTTGAACATGGATATCGCGCTTAAATACGCGCCCCGCTTCAAATAAACGCACGCGTGCTGCGCCACGATTCAAGTTAGCTTTTAGATTGCTAAGCAGGCCACCCCAAAGATTACTGCGCATGACACCGTACTGACTAGCAATCGGATTGACAACAGCAATCAAATCATTGTCAGTTGCACCAGTCAAGCGCTGCTCACTCTCAAGATCGGTAAAGCCAAAATTGACTGCCTCTTGATAGCCTTGTAAAGCCAAACGTTGACGTAATAAATGGATGCCACGCCTTGCTTCTGGCTTAGCGCTCATTTTCAAAGAGGAGATCGGCGGCGTATCAGGGATATTTTCAAAGCCATACATGCGCGCCACCTCTTCGATGAGATCTTCTTCGATCTCAATATCAAAACGATAGCTTGGTGGTGTGACAACAAAAACGTCGTTCGCCTCTTGCTTGAACTCAAAGCCTAGGCGTTTAAATACATCAGCAACAATCTCGTTTGTCAGAGCAATCCCAATCACTTTGACGGCACGAGCCAAACGCATGGCTACCGGCTTGCGCTCTGGCACATTAACCACTTGATCATCCACGGGGCCGGCTTGACCACCACATACCTGGAGAATCAATGCACTAAGGTATTCCAAACAGTTCGCTGTATTTTGGGGATCAACACCGCGCTCAAAGCGATGTGCTGCATCTGTGCTGAAATTAAAACGACGTGCACGACCTTGAATTGCTGATGGCAACCAGTAAGCCGCTTCCACATAAATATCTTGGGTATCGTCTGTTACTGCACAGTGATTGCCACCCATAATTCCAGCCAAGGCAACAGGGCCAGTCTGGTCTGCGACTACGCCTGCATCTTGGATCTTTCCTGAAGAGTCTGGACCCTGCAAAGCAATAGTCTGGCCATTTAACAATTCAAGGGATTCGCCAACTTTAGCCCAACGCACTACAAGATCACCGGACAGTTTCTTAATGTCAAATACATGGGTAGGCTGCCCCATCTCCAGCATGACGTAATTGGATAAATCAACCAAGGGAGAAATGCTTCTCTGGCCAGCGCGCGCTAAACGCTGCACGATTGCCTCTGGCGTTTTCGCTTTCGGATTGACGCCACGAATAATTCGCCCAGCAAAACGACCGCACAGCTGATTATCTTCAATAGAAACTTTGAGCTTATCTGTGACGGACGGCACTGGAGCGGTCCAAGTAGGCGCGCATAAAGCAGCGCCAGTAATCGCAGATACCTCGCGAGCCATACCCATTAAAGAAAGGCAATCGGCTTTATTGGGTGTTAATTTAATAACAAAAATTTGGTCATCTAGATCAAGATACTGACGAATATCTTGCCCAACTGGGGCAACCGAGGGTAATTCCAATATGCCCTCATGGTCATCACCCAAACCAAGCTCGCGACCTGAGCACAACATACCCTGACTCTCTACACCACGGAGTTTTCCGACCTTAATAACAAAGGGTTTGCCACCGGCCTCTGCAGGAGGCAATACAGCACCAACCAAGGCACAGGGAATCTTGATGCCAGCGCGCGCATTCGGTGCACCACATACAATTTGTAGTTCCTGACCAGTACCTGCATTCACTTTGCATACGCGTAAGCGATCGGCATCTGGATGTTGTTCGGCAGACAAAATTTCTGCCACTACGATATTCGTAAAAGCCGGTGCAACTGAATGCTGCTCTTCTACCTCAAGCCCAGCCATCGTCATCGCATGACCTAAGGCATCGCTATCGATAGCAGGGTTAACGTATTGACGTAGCCAAGATTCAGAAAATTGCATAGCTTATCTAAGTGAAGGTCAACTTAGGCAGGAAATTGCGCTAAGAAACGTAAATCGTTTTCAAAGAAAAGGCGCAGATCATCAACGCCATAACGCAACATAGTGAGGCGCTCTAAACCTGAACCAAAAGCAAAACCAGTGTATCGCTCAGGATCGATACCCATATTGCGCAATACATTCGGATGCACTTGCCCTGCCCCAGAAATCTCTAACCAACGTCCAGCCAACTTACCGCTACCAAAGGCCATATCAATCTCAGCGGAAGGCTCAGTAAATGGGAAGTACGATGGACGGAAGCGCACTTGTAATTCATTGGTTTCAAAGAATGTTCTCAAGAAGTCGGTATAAACACCCTTGAGGTCTGCAAATGAAACACTCTGAGCAATCCATAAACCCTCAACCTGATGGAACATCGGGGAGTGCGTGGCATCGCTATCGACGCGATATGTTCTGCCTGGAGCAATCACTTTAATTGGTGGCATGACGTCGGCGTGAGCATATTTTTTAACATGTTCACTGGCATAACGAACCTGAATTGGGCTGGTATGTGTTCGTAATAGCAAAGGCTTCCCATTGGAATCCTTGCCATCGATATAAAAAGTGTCCTGCATAGAACGTGCAGGATGATTCTCGGGGCTATTTAAAGCTGTGAAATTAAACCAATCAGTTTCAATTTCAGGGCCATCGGCAACATCAAAACCAATCGAGCGAAAGATTTCTTCTACACGCTCCCAGGTACGCATCACCGGATGCAAGCTACCTACCGCTTGTCCACGACCAGGCAATGACACATCGATTGATTCAGCAGCAAGGCGCTGCTGCAGAACTGCATCAGCCAAAGCTTGGCGACGCTCATTAAGAGCGGTCTCTACTGCACTCTTAATTTGATTAATTTGGGCGCCAGCACTCTTACGTTCTTCAGGCGACATTCCACCAAGCGCTTTTAGACGCTCAGTGAGAACACCTGATTTACCGAGATACTTGGCTTTCGCGTCCTCAAGAGCTGCCGCATCGGCAGCCCCGAGGAAATCACGTTTAGCATCCTCGACAATTTGGTCGAGAGAAACCATTGCAGCTTATTAATTAGTTAAGCTGCAGCGCTTACTACGGATTTGATCCGAGTAACCAAAGCGGCAAAAGCCTCTTTGTCTCTGATGGCCATATCGGAGAGCACCTTACGATCGAGTTCGATCGATGCTTTCTTCATACCATTCATGAATACGCTATAGGTTAGGTCGTGCTGACGAACTGCCGCGTTGATACGGGCAATCCACAAAGCGCGAAATACACGTTTCTTATTACGACGGTCACGGTATGCATATTGACCAGCACGCATAACCGCTTGCTTAGCAATACGGAATACGTTTTTACGACGTCCACGATAACCCGTTGCGGCATCGGTGATTTTCTTATGACGGGCTCTTGCTGTAACCCCACGTTTGACTCTTGGCATTTAGTTCTCCTATCTAGTCTGAGGTTAAGCGTAAGGAAGCATAGAGCGAATTGACTTAACGTCTGACTTCGCAACTTCAGTTGAACCACGCAAGTGACGCTTGTTCTTTGTGGTTTTTTTCGTGAGGATGTGGCGTTTGAAAGCCTGTCCTCGTTTAATCGATCCGCCTGCGCGAACCGTGAAGCGCTTTTTAGCGCTACTCTTGCTCTTCATCTTGGGCATAAAGCACCCCTTCATCTGCATGTGCAACATAGGTGGTAACCGACGGTTACTCTTCCTGTACCTAGAAACACTTCCAACAACCAGTGTCTTGCGACACCTCCCTACTTAAACAACAAGCATTACTACTTGTTACTTAGCCTTACGAATTGGGGCCAATACCATCACCATCTGACGACCCTCCATCTTCGGAAACTGTTCAACTTGACCATACTCTTGCAGGTCCAACTTCAAACGTTCCAACATTCTGACTCCGATTTCTTGGTGGGCCATTTCTCGACCCCGAAAACGAAGCGTAATCTTTGTTTTGTCGCCATCTTCCAAAAAACGGATTAGGTTGCGCAGCTTCACACCGTAGTCACCATCGTCAGTGCCGGGACGGAATTTAACCTCCTTCACCTGAATCACCTTCTGCTTAAGCTTCGCTTCATGCATCCGCTTAGCTTCTTGGTACTTGAATTTGCCGAAGTCCATGATGCGGACTACAGGTGGCACAGCAGTTGGAGCAATCTCAACCAAATCGGTCTCTTTCTCTTCTGCCAAAGCCAAGGCTTCACTCAACTTAACTACACCGATGGGCTCACCATCCATTCCAATCAGACGCACTTCAGGAGCAGTAATTTCCCGGTTAATGCGCTGCGATTTATCAGTAGCGATCTTCTTAATTCCTTTAAAAAAACAATAAAAACCGTTCCACCCCTAGCTAGGCTCGGGTCCGACTTTCTGGGATATATCCTGCTGGAGTCGGGCAACGAAGGCATCAAGAGGCATTACACCTAGATCAACTCCGCCACGGGCACGAACGGCCACCGTATTACTTTCACACTCTTTATCGCCAACAACTAGCAAAAATGGAATCTTCTGTAATGCGTGCTCGCGTATTTTATACGTAATTTTCTCATTCCGCAAATCAGATTCGACTCTAAACCCTTGTTTTTTCAGAGATTGCTGAACTTGTTGTGCGTATGCAGCAGAATTTCCTGAAATATTAAGAACTACAGCCTGGGTTGGAGCAAGCCAAACCGGCATGTTTCCAGCGTGATTTTCGATCAAAATACCAATAAAACGCTCTAAAGAGCCCACAATTGCCCTATGGAGCATCACTGGGGTCTTGCGGCTGTTGTCTTCGGCGACATATTCAGCACCTAAACGGGCTGGCATGGAGAAATCCACCTGAATCGTGCCACACTGCCACGTACGCCCAATGGAGTCTTTTAGGTGATATTCGATTTTTGGACCATAAAAAGCACCCTCACCTGGTAATTCTTCCCATTCCTGGCCAGATGCCTTTAAAGCGCCGCGAAGGGCTTCTTCAGCTTTATCCCAAATGGCATCGTCACCAACGCGCTTAGCAGGACGTAAGGCTAGCTTTACAGCAACCTCGGTGAAACCAAAGTCTTGGTAAACAGCACGAACTGCTTTATCAAAAGCAGCAACTTCAGATTGAATTTGGTCTTCCGTACAGAAAATATGACCGTCATCTTGCGTGAAGCCACGCACGCGCATCAGACCATGTAATGCACCTGACGGTTCATTGCGGTGACATTGACCGAACTCACCAAAACGTAATGGCAGCTCACGATAACTATGCAAACCTGAGTTATAAATTTGTACGTGGCCAGGACAGTTCATTGGCTTTAATGCATAAGCACGATTCTCCGACTCCGTCGTGAACATATTTTCTTTGTAGTTTTCCCAGTGGCCTGATTTTTCCCAGAGCCCTCGATCCAAAATCTGCGGCGCTTTGACTTCTTGGTAACCCTCTTGCTGATACACGCGACGCATGTATTGCTCAACTTCTTGCCAAATGGACCAACCTTTTGGGTGCCAGAAAATTAAGCCTGGCGCTTCCGATTGAAAATGAAAGAGATCAAGCAATTTGCCGAGACGTCGGTGATCACGCTTTTCGGATTCTTCAAGCATGAGTAAATAAGCATCCTGGTCTTCTTTGCGCAACCATGCAGTACCGTAAATACGCTGCAGCATCTCATTCTTACTGTCACCACGCCAATAAGCGCCTGCAACGCTTTGCAGCTTAAAGACCTTCAGTTTGCCAGTAGATGGCACGTGTGGGCCACGGCATAAATCAGTGAACCTGCCTTCAGCATACAAAGAAACATCTTCGCCCTGTGGGATGCTGGCAATCAGTTCTGCTTTGTAGTTTTCACCCTGCTTCTTGAAAAACTCTACCGCGTCATCGCGTGGCATTACGGTGCGTGTTACTGGCTCATCTTTTTTCGCGAGCTCAGTCATTTTCTTTTCTAAAGCAACTAAGTCATCTGGCGTAAATGGGCGGTGATATGAGAAGTCATAGTAAAAACCATTCTCGATCACTGGACCAATCGTGACTTGCGCTTCTGGGAATAGTTCTTTAACAGCGTATGCCAATAAGTGCGCTGTAGAGTGGCGCACAATCTCAAGCGCTTCCGGACTTTTATCAGTGATGATGGCTAATTGACTATCTTTATCAATGACAAAGCTGGTATCCACCATCTTGCCATCAACGATACCGCCTAAAGCAGCTTTTGCAAGACCACTACCAATGCTTTGGGCCACATCCGCTACGCGAACTGGTGCCTCAAACTCACGTTTTGATCCATCGGGCAGAGTAACTACAAGCATGATGACCCTATCTTATTTGCTTATTTACTGAACTTCATAACAGACATCTTTCCCAAAAAGAAAGCGCGGTAGCTTTGGGGCATCCGCGCCTCTTGGGCTTTCCCGGTTTGGGTATTCCCTTTTGGGTCTTTATTCGTTGGTAGGCTCGATTGGACTCGAACCAACGACCCCCACCATGTCAAGGTGGTGCTCTAACCAGCTGAGCTACGAGCCTATATATCAGACCAAGAGTTTATCACCGGCGGCGCACTTGGGTCACCCCTTTGACTTCTTCAAGGCTGTTTTGGACTATCCGCAGCACTTCAGAATCCTTTACCTCCACCGTCAACAGGATCTGTGCCAAGCCTTTTCGGGCGGATTTACGCAGGTCAATCACGTGAATGCCTTGCCGCGTAAGGATTTCAAATAACTCGCGCATTAACTCCGGGCGGTCCAGCCCCGTGACAGCCAGGTCGGCCGGAAAGACTCGCTTTTGATCATTTTTACTATCGCTAGCAGCTGATTGGCTCCATGCCGTTTGAATCACCCGCTCAGGCGCCCTTTCTAATAAGCCCTTAAACGTTTTGCAAGCACGGCGGTGAATCGATACACCTCTACCCTGGGTAACAAACCCAGCAATCGAATCGGGTGGGACAGGACGGCAGCAGCGCGCCAATTGAGTTAACAAGGAATCCACGCCAACCACCAAGACATCACCACCCTTGACCTGCTTATGACTACTATGGCGCAATACGATTGCTGGTGTGCTTGGCTTAGCATCAGACTTTAAATCTACCTTGACCTCAGACGCTTTGCTGCCCTGCCCTGCCTCTTCATCGTCAAGCGCATTAAACCAAGCTCGCACACGAGTTCGAGCCCTATGGGAGCGCAAGTAATTACGATCGGGGCTAATCCAATCCCGCGATGGGCCACCGTGCTTAACCGCAATGATTTCAATGGTTTGTCCATTTTGTAAAGGCGTATCCAAAGGAACCATGGCGCCATCTACTCTAGCCCCACGACAGCGATGACCCAAATCGGTATGTACTGCATAGGCAAAGTCGATAGGTGACGAACCCTTTTCGAGTGAGATTACTTTTCCCAATGGCGTAAGGACATAAATATGATCGTCGATCTCGTGATGCTTGAGTTGCTCCCAAGCATCCTCTTTCCAAGAAATTAATTGCCTAGCCCAGGCAATTTGTCGCTCATAAGCTACTTGGGCACTATGTGTTCCGGTTGCATGATGAGGATTGGCGGTATTACTTGATTTTGCTGGCGTTGCCATGCCAACATAAGCACCCTCTTTATAGCGCCAGTGCGCAGCCAGGCCATACTCCGCTTGTTGATGCATCTCATGAGTACGAATCTGAATTTCAAATGCAGTGCCATCCTCATCCATTACAACGGTGTGCAGGGATTGATAGCCATTAGGCTTGGGCCTTGCAATGTAATCATCAAACTCGCGTGGCACAGGTTGCCAGACATTGTGCACAATTCCCAAAATGGCGTAACACGATTTGACATCGTCTACCATTACTCGAAACGCGCGCACATCGTATAAGTTAGCAAAGTCTAAGGACTTTCCTTGCATCTTTTTCCAAATGCTGTAGATGTGCTTAGGGCGACCAAGCACTTCCCCTGCGATATTGACTGCACTTAATTCCTCTTTGAGGCGAGCAACAATCTGCTCAATAAAAGCTTCTCGCTCAATTCTTTTGGCATCGAGCATTTTGGCGATATCACGATAAATCTGGGGGGATAAAGTCCGGAATGCTAAATCTTCCATCTCCCACTTCATTTGCCAGATACCCAGTCTATTGGCCAATGAAGCATCAATATCAAGAATCTCTTGTGCCCATGGTGCAGGCATAGGGATCTTCTCTTGGGTAATCCAGCGTAGAGTTTGCAAGCGAGATGCCAAGTAAATTAAGACGACCCGCAAATCATCACCAAAAGCCAAAAGCATTTTGCGCAGCATTTCTTCCTGGCCGGAAACGCTTAGCCCACCATCTTCCCGAACTAACTTAGCTTGCGCCTGACGTAGGCCGCGATAACCAATTAGCAACTTGGCGGGCTCTTCACCAATTAATTTAACTAAGGATTCTTTACCATGTGTACGGGCAATATTTTTCGCCGCCAATAGTGTGGCCGAATCCAAATTCAACATTTCCAAAAGCGTCACTACTCCAGCAGCATGCTGCTCAGCAGGCTCACCATACCAGCCGTCGACTATTTGAATTTTTTGAGTTGAAATTGCCATTACCGCTTCCGCTATTCCTCAATCATGAATCTCTCCCGAAATGAATCTAAGAAAGAGTAAAAGATTAGCTAAAGAATTCTTTTGCTAAAGCAATCTGCTCCGTCTTGACAAAGGCGGGAGCATGACCAACACCGGGTATTTCAATCACTCTTGCATGTGGATTGACTTTGCACATTTCTGCAGCCGTAGCCGATGAGAGTAAATCCGAATTCCCACCCCGCACAATCAACATAGGACAGTGAATTTGCTTGAAGGCGTGCCACATAGCAACTTCACCCGCTTTTGCCATGACTGGGTTAATAGAGGCAAATGGAACCGAAATCGCTGGGTCGTAATGCATTACCCACATTCCATCTCGCTCAACCAACATTGGACCGTTATAGATTTCCCACTCTTGGGGGGTATGCTCGCCAAAGGTGGTGCAAATTTGATTAAGGCGTTCCAATGCGTCTGCCCGATTAGCAAATGCAAAAGGCTGGCCAACATAGGAACCTAAGCGCTTGAGTGACTCGGGCTCAATTCGCGGACCCACATCATTAATGAGCATGCGACGAATAGGCGAATTTGGCATGGATGCATAAACTATCCCAATCAAGCCACCCATTGAGGTACCAAACCAATCAACATGAGATACGCCTAAATGCTTCACAAGGCTCATCATGTCGGCAACATATTGGGGCACCGCGTACAGCATTGGATTACTTAAGCGATCCGAATTTCCACGACCAACGATATCAGGACACACCACGTAATAGTCTTTGCACATTGCTTGCGCAAGCGTATTGAAATCGCTACCACGCCTTGTCAGGCCATGAACACAAATCAATACCCTGGGATTCTCAGGATTACCCCAGGCGTGGTATGCCATGCGATGCACGCCCTCACCCTCACCACACAGCACATAAAGGGTATCGCCGCAATGTTCAACATGTTCATGGGCATGATCATGCTCATGAACATCATCTGGGCCAATTTGTTCTGGTTGCAAGGTGACGTGGTCAATGCCGTATTTTTCAAGCAGCATCACACGAATGCGCGACATAATTTCGGGCCATTGATGCATATCTTCAATTTCAATATGGCCAATCAGGGCTGGAAAATTTGGCGTCATTTCCCATACATGCAAATCATGCACGGCTGATACCCCCGCAATTTTTTTTAACTCACCCCCTACCTCAAGGTAATCAATATGCAGTGGAACCCCTTCCATCAAAAAATGGAAGGACTCATGCAGAATCGAAATGGTCGACCTCAGAATGAGCAGCGAGACCAATATCGAGAGAATGGCATCAATTGGCATCCAACCAGTAAATTGAATGATTAAGCCTGCAGCCAAAGCAGCTACTGATCCAAGAAGATCGCCCATCACATGGACCAAGGCTGCGCGTGTATTGACACTGCGCTGATCCCGAGAAAGCACCAAGGCCACTACGATATTCATGAGTAAACCAATCGCTGCGACCACGGAAACGGTATAACCATCAACGACGTGTGGTGTATAGAAACGACTAATAGCCTCAATCACAATCCACGCTACCAATACAAGCATGGCAATACTATTAACAAAGGCTGCCAAGGCCTCTGCACGACCAAATCCAAATGAATGTTTAGATGATGGTGGTCGCCGAGAAATAATTTGTGCAAAGAGCGCCAAACCTAAAGCAGCGGCATCAGTCACCATGTGACCGGCATCTGAAATCAGCGCAAGGGAACCAGCGAAATAGGCTGCTGCACCCTCAACTACAGAAAACCCTAATGTTAAAACGAGTGCGATGAGAAGCAGGTTTTGATTTGAAGCTTCTTTTGTATGGCAATGCTTTGCATCCCCTTTTTTATGGGCATGCAAAGCGGGGTCACTCTCTACAGCCCGATGAGAGTGATGGTGTTTTTTTCCGTGGGAATGATGATGGAAGCCAGACATGGTGCTTCCATTATTCCATCAATTGGATGCAGCAGTTAGAAACCAGTAGTGTCAACAGGGGCGCCTGTTTTGGCAATCACTTCTTCCTTGCTGACGCCAGGCGCCAATTCAACTAGTTTTAAACCCTTTGGAGTGATATCCAATACGCACAAATCAGTAATGATGCGACTAATCACGCGCAGGCCAGTTAAGGGCAATGTGCATTTGGGCAGAATCTTGATTTCTTCAGTGCCGTCTTTTTTCTTAGCAACGTGCTCCATCAGCACGACCACGTGCTTGACTCCAGCAACCAAATCCATGGCCCCACCCATGCCCTTCACCATTTTTCCTGGAATCATCCAGTTGGCAATATCACCGTGTTCACTGACCTGCATTGCACCCAAGAAAGCAATATTGATTTTGCCGCCACGAATCATTCCAAATGCATCGGCAGATGAAAAAATGGAGGAACCTGGCAGGGTTGTAATAGTTTGCTTGCCGGCATTAATCAAATCAGCATCTATCTGATCTTCCGTTGGAAAGGGGCCGATTCCCAACAGACCATTTTCAGATTGAAGCCAAACTTCCATTCCGGGCGGCACATGATTGGCCACAAGGGTTGGTATACCAATTCCGAGGTTTACGTAATAGCCATCTTTTAACTCTTTAGCAGCGCGTGCTGCCATCTCATCTCTATTCCAAGGCATATCGATCTTCCTTAATATCTATCAGTACTGTATGAATGGGCCGCAATTAAGGGGCCAAGGTTCTTTGTTCAATGCGCTTCTCAGGATTTTTGTTCACCACCAAGCGATGCACATAAATTCCTGGAGTATGAATTTCCGCTGGATCCAAATGACCGTTCTCAACAATCTCTTCGACCTCAGCAACGGTGATCTTGCCAGCCATTGCTACGACTGGATTGAAATTGCGAGCAGTGTGTCGATACACCAGATTACCCGAACGATCAGCTTTCCATGCCTTCACTAACGAGATATCGGAAACAATCGAACGCTCCATGATGTATTTCTCACCATCAAATTCTTTTTCTTCTTTACCCTCAGCAACCAAAGTACCAACACCAGTCTTCGTGTAAAAAGCCGGAATACCGCAACCTCCTGCGCGCAACTTTTCAGCCAAGGTTCCTTGTGGCGTAAATTCCAACTCGAGTTCACCTGCTAAGTATTGGCGCTCAAACTCTTTATTTTCTCCAACGTATGAAGCGATCATTTTTTTAACTTGGCGGGAGTTCAGCAAAATACCTAAACCAAAACCATCTACCCCAGCATTATTAGAAACAGCCGTCAAATTTTGAGCACCCAAATCTTTGACCGCCAAAATCAAAGCCTCTGGGATTCCACACAAGCCAAAACCGCCAACAGCCAGTTTTTGACCATCCTTCAAAATATCCCGCAAGGCTTCTACGGCCGATGGGTAGGTTTTATTCATAGCTTTTCCTAATATTGCCAATAAGAGTAAAAAACCAATCATAACGCTTTAGCCCTTCGGGGCAACCCTAGCAGGCACCAAGCTGGGTTTTTTGGCTCAGAAATAAACTATGATGGCTGTAATACCCAATTTTTAAGATATCTCGGAGAATTTGCATGAACGCCCAGGAATTACTCGAACAGTTTGGTCCAAGAGACTCAATGGACTACGACCTGGTAATTGTTGGGGGTGGGCCAGCAGGTCTATCCGCAGCTATCAAAGCAAAGCAGCTTGCCAATGAATCCGGTAAAGAAATCAGCGTTTGCGTCCTAGAAAAAGGCTCTGAAATCGGCGCGCATATTTTGTCTGGTGCAGTGATGGATCCTAAAGCACTTACGGAACTATTCCCGAACTGGAAAGAGCTTGGCGCACCACTCAATACCGAAGTAAGAGCAGACCAATTTTTATTTCTTACCGCAAATCAATCTTATCAAGTCCCTAACTGGCTTTTGCCGCATTGTTTTAAAAACGAAGGAAATTACATTGTTAGCTTGGCTAACATTACTCGCTGGCTTGGCGAGCAGGCAGAAGCCCTCGGCGTGGAAATTTTCCCTGGGTTTCCGGCGGCACAAATTTTGTACGATGAGCAAGGTGCGGTGTGTGGCGTTATTACTGGCTCTATGGGTCTGGATAAAGAGGGGCAGCCCACCGACCAATTTCAACTGGGCATGGAACTGCGGGCCAAATACACCTTATTTGCTGAAGGCTCACGCGGACATCTAGGCAAGCAATTGATCTCTAAATATGCCCTGGATAAGGATGCCGATCCACAAAGTTACGGTATTGGTATTAAGGAGCTTTGGGAGATTGAGCCCTCTAAGAGCAAGCCTGGATTAGTTGTTCACACAGCAGGCTGGCCCTTAGACAGCGATACGTACGGCGGCTCCTTCCTCTACCACCTGGGCGATAACCAGGTTGCAGTAGGCCTGGTGGTTGGTCTTTCATATAAGAACCCCTACCTCTCCCCTTTTGAAGAGTTTCAACGCTATAAATTACATCCAAAAATTCGCGAAACTTTTGAGGGTGGTAAACGCATTGCCTATGGTGCTCGTGCCCTCACTGCAGGGGGTCTTAATAGCCTGCCCAAAACAATCTTCCCAGGTGGCGCCTTAATTGGTGACGATGCAGGCTTCTTAAACGCCTCCCGCATCAAGGGCAGTCACGCGGCCATTAAAACCGGCATGTTGGCAGCGCAAGCTGCTGTAGCAGCCATCAATGAAAATCGCTCTGCTGACTTACTAACCACCTACCCACAGTCATTCGAGCATAGCTGGCTACATACGGAACTGAACCAAGCCCGCAACTTTAAACCTTGGATGTCTAAAGGCTTGTATATGGGCACCATCATGGTTGGCCTTGAACAAAAGATTCTCGGTGGCAATATGCCATGGACAATCCATTTAAAACATACAGACCATGAGTGCCTCGAACCAGCTGCCCTGCATAAACCAATTAATTATCCAAAGCCTGATGGCAAGCTTACATTTGATCGCCTTTCATCTGTATTTATTTCTAATACCAATCACGCTGAAAATCAACCCATTCATTTAACCCTCAAAAATGCCTCTGTTCCGGTTGATATCAATCTCAAAAACTATGCAGGCCCAGAGCAGCGTTACTGCCCTGCTGGCGTTTATGAATACATCGAGACTGATGGCAAAGCGCGCTTGCAAATTAATTCGCAAAATTGCGTACATTGCAAAACTTGTGACATTAAAGATCCTACCCAAAATATTATTTGGGTAACGCCTGAAGGTGGTGGCGGCCCTAATTACGCCTCGATGTAGGGAACCTACAACAAGGCGTCCCTACTCTTTGCGCAAAGGGTAGCGGCGCGGCCTTAGTTTTTGAATTGCCATGCCCGCCAGAGCGCATGCCAGTGCAGACATAACGAATACATCTCGCGGCTGGAATTGATCCCAGATCCAGCCAGCACACAAACCACCAAGTGTTCCCCCCAATCCATAGGAGACGGTAGCCATCAGCGCTTGACCCCGAGCCTGCAATGGTCCAGTAAACCAGCGTTGCAATAACTTGGTTGCAGCACTGTGGTGCGCTGCAAAGGTCCCCGCGTGCATAACTTGAGCCAAGATTAATACCCAACTTACAGGAAAGAAAGCAATTAATACAAATCGAATCACGCCAATCCCAAAGGCGCCCTGCAAGACCACCTCTGAGTCAAGGCGACTCAGTACCTTACTTTGATAAAAAAAGAAGATGACTTCGGCAAAAACCCCGAGCGCCCAAAATAATCCAATTTGAAACTTGTCATAACCCAAATTTGCCAAGTACAAAGAATAGAAAACATATAAAGCGGCATGGGCAAAAACCATAAAAAATCCAGATACCAAAAACCAACGCACATCTGGATTCAAGAGTACCACCAATAGTTCGCCCTTCACCATTTTATGACGCTCGCGTTTAGGCTCATGTAAGCGAAATGTTACGAGCGCCAGAAAAATCAGCACAATTGCACCAACGAGTGGGTAGTACTCAATTCCCATTCGCTGAAAAAGATCTCCAGCAAATAGCACCATCGCTATAAACCCAATGGAACCCCAGAGACGCAGGCGGCCATAACGCTTATCAAAAGAGTTATCTCTGAATAAAGCATGCACGGTTGCTGACTCCCCCAAAGGCATCAAACTACTGAGAATCGTGTGGAGAATAAACATCCACAGAAAAAAAGCGAGGTAGGTGTGCAAGAAAAAAATGGCCAAAAAAACCAATGCAGCTAAGCAAGCACAAAATCGAATAATGCCAATTCGGTTGGAGAGGTAATCAGATAACCAACCCCAAGAAAATGGTCCAATGATGCGAGTAATTTGGAGCATCGACATTAAGACCGCGATCTCCATGACAGAAAAGTCGCGACCTAAGAAAAAGAGGCTGGCGTATGGAGAAACCAAGCCAACATAAGCAAAATATAAAAAGAAAAAGGACCCGAAGGCCCAGCGCACAGAAGGCGTCATTTTTCTTTTTGAATCATTTAATCGCTCACTGAGCCAGGGCGAGCAGCTGGAATAGGCGGAATTGGTAAAGAAACATCGCCACATTGAGCTCGATGGCGCAAAACATGATCCATCAATACCAAGGCCAACATGGCTTCGGCAATGGGTGTAGCACGAATGCCCACGCAAGGGTCATGACGGCCCTTAGTCTGAACCGTAATTGGCTTACCCTCCCAATCAATAGATTGTTTGGGGCTCAAAATACTAGAGGTAGGCTTTATTGCAATCGATACGCGCAAATCTTGACCGCTGCTAATTCCTCCAAGGGTGCCACCAGCATGATTACTAGCAAAACCATCGGGATGCAATTCATCTCCATGCTCACTACCACGCTGCGCAACAGACTTAAATCCAGAGCCAATCTCAACACCTTTCACGGCATTGATTCCCATCATGGCATGTGCAATATCGGCATCTAATTTATCGAAGAGCGGCTCACCCAAACCAATTGGCACATTGCGCGCCCGCACCTCAATTTTTGCTCCACATGAATCGCCTGATTTACGCAAATCATCCATGTAGGCTTCTAACTTTGGAATGATTGCGCTATTAGCGGCAAAAAAGGGATTTTTCTCAATCTGCGCAGCGTCTTCAAAAGGAATTTCAACTTCACCCAATTGACTCATGTAACCATAAAACTGCGTGCCATATTTTTCATACAACCATTTTTTTGCAATCGCGGCGGCTGCGACAACTGGCGCAGTTAAGCGTGCGGAAGAACGACCACCGCCACGCGGGTCACGTAAACCATATTTATAGTGATAGGCATAGTCTGCATGACCAGGTCTAAAGGTTTGCAAAATATTGCCATAATCTTGGCTGCGCTGATCGGTATTGCGAATCAACAAACCAATAGGGGCACCAGTCGTTTTGCCTTCGTATACGCCTGACAAAATTTCAACCTTATCCTCTTCTTTGCGCTGGGTAACATGACGGGAGGTTCCTGGCTTACGGCGATCTAAATCGATCTGTAGATCAGCTTCGCACAGCGCCATTCCAGGAGGGCAACCATCAACTACCGCACCAATAGCGGGACCATGGGACTCACCAAATGTGGTGACCGTAAAGAGAAGGCCTAATGTATTTCCTGACATATCGACATTATGTCATCTGTCGGACGGGAGTGGGTAGAGCGTGTATCGAGGCCCCGCCTGATTGAATTTTAAGTAGTTGCCTTTGTTGTATCTTCCGGCCAATCGCGAATGTAACCCTTGAGCATCGTATTCTCAAAGTCCTGAGCCTCTACAACCGACTTAGCCACGTCGTAGAAAGAAATGACACCCATCAACATTTTTTGATCAATAACCGGTAAGTAGCGAGCATGCTCCACCAGCATCATTCTGCGCACTTCCTCAATCTCAGTTTCCATATTGCAGGTCAGTGGCGTCGCATTCATTACCGAATTGACTTGCAATCCATCCAACTTGCCATGATGCTTGGCAAGCGCAGATATCACCTCACGGAAGGTGAGAATTCCTACTAACTTGTCGTACTCCATCACCACCAATGAACCAATATCATGCTCACTCATGACAAGCACAGCAGTTTGTAATGCTGTCTCTGGAGCTACGGTAAACAGGGTGCTACCCTTCACGCGCAAGATGTCACGAACTTTCATTTGGTCTCCAGCATTAGATTGATAGCTTCAATATATTCCCAAGCCTAAATAGAATCAAGAACAGGATAGTTTGATTCAGTAGCGAATAACCCTAATAAGACCGCTACGAATCTTCGGTAGATTAGCCACTAATACGGCCCCAGCCAAGGTGATCCACCAGGTTAGATAAATCCATGTCAGCGCCAAAGGGAAGATGGCAAAGGCCCCGTAGACCGTCTTATAAAACACGGCATTGGTCAAGAAGAAGCCGAAACCAAATTTCATGATTTCAAATGCCAGCGCAGCAAACAGCGCACCGCTCAGGGCATCCTTCCATAGTATTTTGGCATAGGGCAAATACTTGTAAGCGACGGCATAAACAGCAACTGCCAAAAACACCGGAGCAACCGTAGCAAACAAGCCTAAGCCAAAGGTGAGCGCTGGAGTCCACCCCTCTGCAGCACTTAACAAGAGACCGCTTAGATAAATTCCACAACCCAGGAGGATTGGACCAAGGATCGTGGCAGTCAAATAAATCGCTATTTTATTGATGAATGGGCGCCTTTTCTGAACCCGAAATAACTGATTGAATGCCCTCTCAATCACCATCATGGTCATCATGGTAGTGATCACCAGCCCCAAGGAACCTACCAGGGTGAGACCTTTTGCCTTTGATGAAAATTGATTGATGTACAAGAAAACCTGGGTATTTAAACCACCCGGCATATAGGTATCGAGCAGCCAGTTTTGCACCGCATTTTTGATCTGAATCACCCTGGGTAGGTAACTGAGCAAAATCGAGGCAACCGTAACCATCGGAACCAGCGACAAGGTTGTGGTGAATGCTAGGCTGGCCGCAACTTGCTGTAGATTTTGGCCGCGATTACGCTCCCATATCTCTTTCGCAAGAGCAAGCCATAATTGGGGGTTACGAAATAGGCGCATCGCCGTATCATAAGAGATCAATATGAGTCATCACGATATTTTAGTTTTGTACTACTCCCGCTACGGCGCCACCAGAGATTTGGCGCGCCTGATTGCTGAAGGTATCGAAAGCGTACCAGGAGCTAATGCCCGCCTGCGCACAGTTCCTGCAATCTCCACGGTTTGCGAGGCGACACAAGCGGCTGTACCCAGCGATGGTGCCCCTTATGCTGAATACACTGACCTACAAGAATGCATCGGCCTTGCCCTAGGCTCCCCTACTCGCTTTGGGAATATGGCCGCTCCCATGAAGTACTTTTGGGATGGGAGCTCCTCCCAATGGCTCGGCGGAGCCTTGATTGGTAAGCCAGCGTGTGTCTTTACTAGCACCGGCAGCATGCATGGCGGCCAAGAAAGCACCCTACTCACCATGATGATTCCCTTACTGCACCATGGGATGTTGGTGCTGGGACTACCTTACAGCGAGCCCGACCTGATGAGCTCAAGCACGGGCGGCAGCCCTTACGGCGTCACGCATCTTGCCCACGCCGCTGGAAATGCCCCGATTAGCCCAGAGGAGCAGCGCCTAGCCATTGCTCAGGGCAAGCGCCTGGCCCAAACAGCCTTGAAGTTAATCGAGGTCTAAGCATGCGCCAGAACCACTTTCTTCAAAGCATCCTCTCAAAGAATCCCTATCAACTCTTAGCAACTGCAGCATTTATTGATTTATTCATTCTTTGCGTGTCCTGGGAATGGTTTATCTCACCCCTGCGTCCTGGCGGCTCTTGGTTGGTTTTGAAGGGGGTACCACTCCTTTTTGCCATACCAGGGCTCTGGAGGGGCAAGGTATACACAATGCAGTGGGCATCTATGTTGATCCTCCTTTACATTACAGAAGGCTTGGTTCGTATTCTAGAAACTGGCCTGAACTTTTGGATGGCGCTTGTAGAGGTGATTTTGGCAACTTTAGCCTTTATTTGCTTGCTCATTTACCTCAAGCCAATCAAAACCAGAGCCAAAACTTTGGCAAAAGAGCTCGCCGCACAAGAAAACTAGGGTTTTGGGGCGTTAAACAGCCATTTCTCAGAATTTCTTCAAATGATCGGTAATTTTTTGTTTTTCTGTCATCTCGACTGCTTTCCAATGCGTTGTATGCCCATGGAGGTAGCAAATATGTCAACAAGACTGAAACGTTGGGCCCGCGCAATTCAAGAGATCGATCTGTCAAAAAAGACCGACCCTGAAGTAGCAATTGGCTATTTAGACAGCAAATACCGAGATATCGCATGGCGCTACATCCGAATTCTTGGTTTTGAGCGCACCATTAGCTTCATGGCAAGCAATAACTTTCACCCAGAGTAAAAGTTCTTCAAAACCCTAAATATTCATTTATTTAGGGTTTTTTCCTTACCGGACATACGTCCCAGCTTGAGGGAAAAGCTTTTCGAGCTATCTTTCTCATCCATTTATTGATGAGTCAATCTACATTTAGAACGCACACAAAGTAGGCGCTTGATGTCATAAATGCTTGTAAGAAAGAGCAATAAATCGTAGGATCAAGCATATGGGAGCAGATGCTTTGATCGCGCTCTCATTTTATAAAGATAGGAATTTCATGAGCCAGAAGAAACTAGTAAAACAATTACTAAAAAAATTAGACAAACTAGAAGCCGATAGAGAGAAGTTAATCGACAAGCTTGCTAAAGCCTTAGATAAGATGGACAAAAAGGAGACCCCTAAAAAGACCCCTGTTAAGAAAGCTCCTTCTAAAAAAACAGCCGTAAAAAAGGTTGCTGCTAAAAAGGCACCAGCGAAAAAGGCAGCCGTCAAAAAAGTAGCGGCTAAAAAAGCGCCAGCTAAAAAAGCAGCTGCTAAAAAAGTGGCAGCTACAGCAACCCCAACTAGCGCCTCTTAATCTAGTCGCTATTAACTCTGCCTCGTGAGCAAAGCTGCAAAGTCATCCAAGCATGACACTTCTTACGATGCAGAGTTAAGACTTTTGCAAATTGAGCTAGTCAAGCTACAACGTCAAATCATTGCAAAAGGCACCCGTTTACTGGTCATTCTTGAAGGTCGCGATACTGCCGGCAAAGATGGCACCATCAAACGCATTACCGAACATTTAAGTCCAAGAGATACACGCATAGTTGCCTTGGGAAAACCATCCGAGCGTGAAGAAGGTGAATGGTATTTCCAACGTTATGTCGCTGAGCTGCCAGCCGCTGGCGAGTTCACCATCTTTAACCGCAGTTGGTACAACAGAGCAGGCGTTGAAAAAGTCATGGGATTTTGCACCCCTCTTCAATACCAGCAATTTATGGCTACGGTCAATGAATTCGAATCTTTACTGGTGGGCTCTGGCATACAAATTATTAAGTATTACCTCGATATCAGCAAACAAGAGCAAGCACTTCGCCTCAAGAGTCGCGCTACTGATCCACTGAAGCAGTGGAAAATTAGTCCAATTGATGAGCAGGCGCAACGAAAGTGGAAAGCCTATAGCATTGCGCGCGATCAAATGCTATTAAATACCAGCACTCTGGATGCGCCTTGGACTGTGATTGACGCCAATGATAAAAAGCTTACCCACCTCAACCTAATTGCCAACCTATTATCTCGGGTGAACTACCCTCTTAAGGCGAAAAAAATATTCAAAGTCGATCCTAAGATCTTGCAGACAGTAATCCCACAATCGAAAAAATTGCCTAAGTTATTCCCCTAGGCCCAGAGGGAAGAAAGCTTTTATTTCACTCAGCAAGTCATTGGGAAGCTCTTCGGGTATGTAGTGCCCACACGGCAAAGATTTACCACTCACCTCCTTGGCAACAGCCTGCCAATCATGGATTGGCGAAAAGCATGCATTCACCAAGCCATGCTCACCCCACAATACGTGCACAGGCATTTGCAGCATCTTTTCCATCTGTCGATCAGCACGATCATGTTCTAGATCGATAGACGCAGCTGCGCGGTAATCTTCACACATCGCATGCACGCTCTTTGGGTCGCTGATTTGATCTACATATTCAGACCAACAGGCCTTTTCAAATACGCCAGTACCAGCATAACGACCCATATGGTTCTGAATCCAAAATTCCGGATTACTCCCAATCATTGCCTCAGGAATGGGCTCTGGTTGAATCAAAAAGAACCAATGCCAGTACCCAGTTGCAAACTGCTGCGTGGTGCTTTCATACATGTTCAAGGTAGGAGAAATATCCAAGACCATTAATCGCAGGACGCTTTCAGGAAAATCCATTGCTAGACGGTGAGATACCCTTCCACCACGGTCATGACCAACTAGAAAAAATTGTGAGTAACCTAGTGCACTCATCAAAGCATGTTGATCGGCTGCCATTGCCCGCTTTGAATAAGTAGAATGATCCGGTTTGCCGTGCGGCCGCGAAGATTGGCCGTACCCTCTTAAATCCGAAGCTATTACCGTATAGTGCTTTGCAAGCTCTGGTGCTGTGCGATGCCAAATTGCCTTGGTTTGTGGAAAACCATGCAGCAAAAGCATCGGCGGCCCAGAACCGCCAATTTGATAGGCGATGTCGATCGGCCCATCATTAGTTTCGATACAAACCGATTTATTTTCAAATCCCGGAATCAGAAAAGTCATAGCGCGCTATTTTAGCGATCGGCCATTGCCTCGATTTCAGCAACGGTCACATAGCCTTTATGGTCAACATCAATTTCATTGAAATGGGCTGCCACCCGAGGCATCCCTACCTGAGCCTCTGCAAGCGTTAATTTGCCATCATGGTTTTTATCAGCTGCCGCAAAACGTTCTTCGATCTCGCGATTGCGTGAAGTATTATCAGCATAAGAAAAAGATGGCATGCAAAGGATAGTGCAAGCACCTATAAAAACAATCCGTTTTAAGTTGAGTTGCATTGAAAGCCCCATCCTCTTATTTGCTCGATGTTGGTGTTGGATTAGCTGATGTCTCCATAGCAAGGCGAACGACTTTTTTTGCCATAGCTACAAAAGATTCGACTGAGCCAGAACCCGTTCTGAATGACTCGCCCTGCAAGGTAACCAAGCCCTCCCCTAGCAGGTCGTTTGATTGGCTATCAGTAATTTTGCTTTCGACCAACAACGCTGGGGTTTTAGAATTTACACCACCTGCATAAGCCGCAGCTTTTAATGCCAAGCCAACCGGTGTGAAATTCCAAGGTTGTAGGCTATCGTTTGATAATTCACCACCCGTAATACCTACAGAAAGTCGCACAACGCCAGGGCCAGGCTGAGACACAATGCGCACATTGCCTCTATTATTAATTGCCTCGATCATCGATTGCTGCAAAGCGAGCTTAGTTTGGCCAATCACATCTGCGCCAATATTTTGAGTGGCATTCTGATTTAAGTAAATCGGATCCAAAATCACTGCTGTGTAAGACCCAGGGTTCACGCTTGCCTTACGGTAGCGCCATACTCTGGCATCAGACTCGCTTACCGACATTGACTGGAGAACCGAGTAGTTCGGCAAGAAACCTGATTTTGGCATTGGCTCACTAGCCAATTTTGGCGTATTACTGCATGCCCCTAAAACTCCAAGAAACGAGATAAGGAATAAATACGTACTGAGTTTTTTCATTTGAAATCCTGATTAAGCGCTACTTAAATGCAAAACATTGCGGCGCGATTATTTGCCGATTCATTCTAAGTCAGTTCAGCGGATCAGTCAGAATTATTTGTAGCGAAATTAGAAGTTGATGGTGATGCCAAGCTGAGGACCGTAATTTGAATATTTTGTTAACCCTTGAGAGCCGCCTAATTCAAAATACATAGCGCGGTATGTTAAGGCTACATCGCCCCATGAAAATGCATAACCTACTCCACCTAATGCTTGCCAAGTTAGGTTGTCAGCATCAAATCCTTGTCCCACATCCACATAGAAAGGTAAAAACCACTCTGATTCATTTATACGATAGCGCCCCTTCAATCCAATAATTGGGCTCGCCTCCGACTGTGTAGCTGAATAATAGCCTGTGGCTGCTTGTTTTATTACCCGCTTGCCTTGGGTAGTAGTGATAACTGAATTAACGTTTGCTGAAGTCGTAGAGGAGATATAGCGCACTCCGAACAAGGCGTCGGCATACAGAGCATCGTCATTAAAAACGGTATAGGTCAATGCTCCGCTTAAGATAGTTTGATCGGTATTTGCACCTTGAGACTCATATACCGATGTTTTCTTATTGATATACGATGTTGTATTGGTGCTGCCGTTATTGACTTGCCAATAAACCAAATCAGCCATCACACCCCAGTTATCTTGATGGGCCTCTGCATTGATCATTGCAAAACCACCAGTCCTCTGTATGTTGTCTGGAACGCTTGCTTGAGTGGATCCAGCGTATACATTATTTGCCAAAAAGGAACTGGTTTTTGAGGCAGGTGACCAAGCAGATACGCCAACAGAGTAACGCACCTCGTCATCGACAATCGGCAGCGGATTAATAGATTGCGCCTGACTCACCATAGCGCAGGTTGAAAGCACGAGCAAAGCACAGAATCTAGACTTCAATTTCAAAATACTCCATTTGCAGAATGAAAGCTCATCATAGTGCGTTAACTGATTGGATTTGAAGATGTTCAGGCTACCAACCAAACTTCCTAGAAAATGCAATGAATATGTCACAGATATGTAATACATTATCTTAGAGATTATTCATTACATTGAGGCTGATATGAAGCTAGCAACATACATCTACTTTACCCTTGGAATGTGCATTTTTAGTTGTAATTGGGCCATTGCAGATGAAAAACCACACAACGTCATCCTATTTGTTGCAGATGGTCTGCGCCCAGGACTCATTAATGAGAAAAATGCCCCTGCAATGGCGACACTACTTAAAAATGGGGTTCGCTTTGAAAACTCCCACTCCATCTTCCCAACTTTTACGATGGCCAATGCGGCCAGCATGAGTTCAGGCCACCTGTTGGGTGACAACGGCATTTTTAGCAATACTATTTTTGTAAACTTCCCAACCAAGAGTGCTGCTAATTCTGTGACGCCATTTATTGAAAATGACTCGGTGCTAGGAGAACTAGACTCTCATTTTGCCGGGGATTATCTGAATGAAGAGACAATTCTGGCGGCAGCACGTAAAAAAGGTTTAATGACGGCGGCTATTGGCAAGCTTGGGCCCACTTTGATGTTTGATCATTTGGCGCGCAGTGGGGATGAGTCCATCATCATTGATGATTCAACTGGTCGTGCAGGCATTCCTCTGTCAACGGAATTGAAATCTCAATTACAGGCTCTTGGCCTCCCGGACACTGCTCCGACTCGAGGTCTCAATGGAAATTCTGGTAACAGCAGCACTCCCGGAACTACTGTTGCCAATACTGAACAACAAAACTATTTTGTCAATGTCACTACCAGAGCAATCCTGCCCTCCTTCAAAGAAAAAGGGAAGTCTTTCGTTTTGGTATTTTGGTCACGCGATCCAGATGGCTCACAACACAATCAAGGCGATAGTCTCAACCAATTGATGCCAGGCATTAATGGCCCTACCAGTATGGCTGCGATTAAAAATGCAGATACTGATTTAGCAGCGATTCAAAAAACGGTTCAAGACCTTGAGCTGGACAGCACTACCGATATTATTTTGGTATCTGATCATGGTTTTTCTACTATCTCCAAGCAGAGCAAAACTAGCCCATCAGCAAAGGGCCAATATAAAAATGTGATCACAGGCCAACTACCCCCCGGCTTTCTTGCAATGGATATTGCTCATAGCTTGGGTATGCCTTTGTTTGATCCTGATAATCAAAATGGTTTAGTAGGCCCAGGAGCTAGCCTGTCAAAGGGCAATGGACTGATTGGAGCAGACCCCGCAAACCCCCTGGCGATTGTTGCAGCCAATGGTGGCTCAGATTTAATTTACTTACCCACAGTCAACAAAGCTGTTGCTGAAAAAATCATCCATACACTCTCCTCACAAGATTATGTGAGCGGCATATTCGTGAATGATCGTCTTGGTAGATTTGCTGGCACATTACCAATGTCGAGTATTGGCATGCTCGGCAGCGCGGTTACCCCGACCCCAGATATTGTTGTGAACTTTGCTAGCTTTGAGCAAACCTGTCTCGATCCAACAACATGCGCTGTGACGGTTTCCGATACCCTGCTGCAACAAGGTCAGGGAATGCATGGTAGCTTTTCTCGAGCTGACACTCGGAACACGATGGGCGCCATTGGCCCAAGCTTCAAAAAACATTACATTGATCCACTCCCTGCTAGCAATGCAGATCTTGGCATTACGATCGCAGAGCTCTTAAAACTTCCCATTGCCTCCAAGGGTAATTTAAAAGGACGTTTTTTATCAGAAGCCCTACCCGGCGGATTCATCGGCAAGGCTATTAAAGAAGAAGTTCGCTCGACAACTGATCAAGAGGGTCACGCCACCATTTTGATTCGCCAACGAATGGGCGAGCAAATGTACTTTGATGTTGCGGGGTATCCAGGAAGAACGGTGGGATTAAGTGCCAAGTAGGCTGACCCCAAAACAAAAACCCCACCTGATTGGGTGGGGTTTTACATTGCTCACTACTAAGCAGCTTATTTCTTCTTAGGCAGAATCACAGTAAAGATCGCTGTTACAACAATGTTGGCAGCAAATGCGATTAAACCAATGTACAAAGGCAAAGCAAAATCGCCAAAGTGCAATGTATAAACCGGCTTTAGATTCTGCATAAAGGCTAATGTAGTACCCAAAACAATACCTGTCACCCAGCCGAAGAACAGTGGCACGGTGGACAGTCTCTTTGTATACAGCGAGAACACTACAGCAGGGAAAATCTGCAAAATCCATACGCCGCCAAGAAGCTGGAGATCAATTGCAAATTGGGTTGGCAAGAAGATGATGAAACTTAATGCGCCCAACTTTACAAACAAGGAAACGACCTTAGCATTCTTGGACTCTTGCTCATCAGTAATATTTGGATTAACTAGAGGACGCCATAAATTGCGAGTAAATAAGTTTGCTGCACCGATCGACATAATCGCTGCAGGAACTAATGCACTAATAGCAATCGCAGCGGCAGCAAATCCAACAAACCAGGCCGGGAAAATCTTATTGAATAAGGTTGGCACCACATCTGAAGCAGGACTAGCTTGCACTCCTGCTGCAATTGCCATATAACCCAACAACGCAATCAAACCAAGCAAAACTGTATAAGCTGGCAAGAAAACGGCATTCATCTTTATTGTCTTAGCAGATTTAGATGAGAGGATGCCAGTTAATGTATGCGGATACATAAAGGCAGCCAAAGCAGAGCCCAGTGCTAAAGAAGCAAAAGCGGTAAATTGCGTTGGCTTTAACAAGATACCAGTAACACCGCCTTTAGCTGTGAAATAGCTATCAGCCGCATCAAATACAGAACCGTATCCACCCAACTTCTCAGGAATAATCCAAACCGCCGCGATCACTACGATATAAATCATGATGTCTTTTACAAAGGCAATCATGGCAGGTGCGCGCAAGCCACTTGAGTATGTATAGAAAGCCAACACCAAGAAAGCAATAATCAAAGGAAGTTCACCAGAAACACCCAGCCCTTTGATCACTACCTGCATACCGATTAATTGCAAGGCAATATAAGGCATAGTTGCAATAATGCCGGTAATAGCAATCGCAGCTGGGAACCACTTTCCACCATGCTCACCCTGCACAAAGTCGGCAGCAGTAA
Organism: Polynucleobacter sphagniphilus; assembly: GCF_029892205.1. Lineage (NCBI taxonomy): Bacteria > Pseudomonadati > Pseudomonadota > Betaproteobacteria > Burkholderiales > Burkholderiaceae > Polynucleobacter > Polynucleobacter sphagniphilus. The sequence goes on along the minus strand of NZ_JARXVX010000001.1, from coordinate 555,395 downwards.
TATGATTTTTGCGATGGCAGACTTCCCAGAGCTTTGGCATGATCGCAAAGACCACGGGATACACAATGATTGTGTAAGGCAAGGCGAAGAAACCGTAAGCGCCTACCGAATAAACCAAAGCGGGCACAGCAATTACAGTGTAGGCGGTATAAAAATCGCCGCCTACCAAGAACCAAGTGATCACACCGCCAAACTGGCGGCCACCCAAACCCCACTCATGTAGCTGGGTCAAATCGCCCCGCTTCCAGCGAGATGCCACAAAACCAAGAATGGTTACGAATGCAAAAAAGGCCAGAAATACCGCCATTGCAATTGGATTAATAGCGTCAATATTCATTTGGCAACCTTATAAACAACGTAGATTAAGAGAGATGTCAGCGGAACCCAAATAAATTGATACCAATAGAAGAAAGGGAATCCCAAAACATTTGGCATTGCTTGGTTGTAGAAAGGTAGCCATAACAAGGCTATATAAGGAAGCAAAAGGATTAGCCAGATTGGATGCCAGCCACCACTCTTTGGAGTCGTCATAAATAAATTACCTCAGTTAAAAATGAGTTTGGATTGTAGTTGCAGGTAGCGAAAATACACTAGAAAACACCCTCAAGGAAAGCGCATAGGTCATTTTTCCCAAAAATGAGGACTATTAGCCATGATTTATAAAAAATATCCAAGCAATTTGTTTGAAAAGACCTATAGAGGTCAAAAACCTGATTTTTCAATCGTTAAAGGTGGTTTTACTCAATAGGTAACTTAAATGGTGCCTTGCAACATTTTCAAAATTAAGTGATAATACCTAGGTACTAACCCTAGTAATTATTAAGGAGTCTTCAAATGACACAATTATTGAACCTTTTCAGCCAAGTGTTTGCTAACCAGAGCAAAAACAATGGTTTTCAGCAATTCATCAATACCAATCAAGCTTCTACTAATAAAGAAGTTGATTCAAGCGACTACCTCGCGCACTATCTAGCTTATAGGGGTCTATAAGCATGAAAACAATCATTACCGTCATCCGCGACTTAAAAGATGCTTGGATCGAAGCAAAAGCTTGGCAAGAAAAGCATGCTGACTTTGGTCTGCATTGGGATTAAGACGTGCTAACTACTGAGTTTCTCTCGCGGAATCAATTCCCTGAATACGGGGCTTGGCTTAATAGCCAGGACCCTGAAACCATTCACCTTTACTTTGGATGTGCCATTGGAACTCAGGCAATCGACACTCTGGTGGAGAAATTCTCAGCAGATCCAAAAAATAACCGGATTCTGGTTGCCAAGATTGATGGCAACTGGGCCGGCACTATTCATATCGCCACGCATGACCAAGAAGTTGAATTTGGCGTGATCGTTGGGCAGCAATATCGCCAAAAAGGCATTGCAAGCGCCATGATGGATCAGGCAATCACCTGGTCTCGCAATCGCTTTTATACAGATTTATACATGCATTGCATCAGTTGGAACCGTCCCATCAAGATCCTATGTGAAAAACATGGATTAAAGCCTCGCAATATGATGGGCGATTCTGAAGCAAACTTGCGTTTACGACCACCGAACGTTGGAACCTACTTGAAAGAGCAGATCAATGTTCAGCGCAATTTACTCAAAATAATTCAACCACCTAGATTCATCACGCCGCTTGATCCCGCCCTAGCCTCTCCTAGCGGAGCATTAAACTTTCGCCTCACCCCCTAATACAATTTTCATTAGGAAATAGGCCATGTGGAATAAAAAATGGATTCCAGCGGTTCTGGGCTTTAATGGCGGCTATGTTGATACTGCCGGTTTTTTGGCTTTAAATGGCCTCTTTACCGGCCATGTGACAGGCAACTTTGCCACCCTGGGGGCCGCTCTGGTAAGCGGGTCAACTGGCACAATCGATAAAGCCCTGGCCCTACCTGTCTTTTGCTTAGCCATCGTGCTCTGTCGGCTTTTTCGCCACCTACTCGTACGCAACAATATCGACGTATTTAGCAGGATGCTTTTAGTCAAATTCATGCTCTTATCGCTCGGCGCGACACTAGCAATTCATTATGGTCCATTTGTAGATGGCAATGCACTCATTGCGGTATTTACTGGCTTGATTTTTGTAGCTGCCATGGCATTGCAAAACGCTGTGCATAGAGTCCATCTATCTACTGCGCCACCCTCCACAGTAATGACCATGACGGTTACCCAAGTCATGCTCGACATTACCGATCTTCTGCATGGGGTTGATGGGGAGCAAAAAACCTTGATTTATGGCCGGCTGAAAAATATGATTCCAGTCATCATCACCTTTGCAATTGGATGCGCCAGCGGAGCAGCCATTTTTAACTTCCTACAAATGTGGTGCTTTGTGCTACCTCCAATGGTGGTGATATTGCTTTTGATGATGTACAACTCAAGCGACACTCAATCAAAGCAAGCGATTTAGGCCCATCGGACTCACTCACTTTTTGGGCAGTGTTTTTTTCTGAGCCATTTTCTCAAACCAACCTTCAATCTGCACAAAGAATACCGGCACCAAAGCAACTGCTAAGCAAGTAGATGCAATCATTCCACTAAAAACCGTAATACCGATCGATACACGAGCTGCAGCGCCTGCACCAGTAGAGGTCAATAGTGGAACTACCCCCAGGATGAAGGCAATAGAGGTCATCACAATCGGCCTGAACCGCTCATGTGAAGCTTTCAGAGCAGAGTCAACCAGACTCATGCCAGCCCTCTTAGACTCAAGTGCAACCTCCACAATCAGAATGGCATTCTTGGATGACAGCGCAATCATTAAGACCAAACCAATTTGAACGTAAATATTATTGGCCATTCCAGTCAAAAATAAGGCAATCACAATCCCTGATAAAGAGAGTGGTACTGCAGTAATGACAGCAAGGGGCGAGACCCATGATTCGTACTGTGCAGCCAGCACCAAGTACACCAGCAAGATAGATAAAGCGAATACCAAAACCACTGTATTACCAACTAACTTCTCTTGATAAGACATTGCTGTCCACTGATAGCTCATGCCCGCTGGTAATGCAGTCTTTACTAAACCCTCCAAGGCGGCAATAACTTGACCGGAGCTATAGCCACTTTTCGATCCACCTAAAATTGCTGCAGTAGGATAAAGCTGATACTGAGAGGCAATTTGAGGTCCAGTAGTTTCCTCAATATCAATGAATGATCCTAGTGGAACCATATCCCCCACTTTATTTTTTACATAGAGGCGCGCAATCTTGTCAGCACTATTGCGGAACTGACCATCTGCCTGGACATAGACTTGATAGGTCTGACCATATTTAAAGAATTGATTTACATATGAAGATCCCAAGTAGGATTGAAGCACATCATATGCATCCCCAATAGCCACTCCAAGTGTTTCTGCGCGTGCAGTATTAAAAGTCAACTGCAGTTGCGGAACGTCATCCCGAAACGGAGTAAAGATTTGTTCAATCTCAGGCAGTTCTCGGGCTTTCTTTAAGAAATTTTGGGTGGCAGCGCTAAGTTTTTTGAAGTCATTGCTACCATCAGTCAAAATCAATTGCATCTGAAAGCCGCCCGACAAGCCAAGACCCGGAATGGCTGGTGGCAAAATAACGAGTGATTTAACCTCTTGAACCTGCTTCAGGGCTTGATTCATATTCAGATAAATATTCTTCAAGTCCTCACCCTTGCCACGCTTATCCCAACTTTTCATAATGACGTAAAGCGTTCCAGAGTTCGACTGTGAGCTATTGTTATTTAAGGCATTTACCCCGCCAATTGAGACCACTTGATCGACACCAGGCACAGCCTTGATCACATCCACCACTTTTTTCATGCCGACCTCAGTGCGCTCTAAAGAGGAGGCATCAGGCAATTGGGTGGCTACGACTAAATACCCTTGATCTTCGTTGGGAATAAAGCCGGTTGGCACCAAAGCTAAACCGATGATCGATACCAAAATCAATACCGCACCACAACTGGCCGCAATAAAACGATGGGCCATTAAGTACTCCATCATGTGACCGTACCAGGATGACAACTTCTCAAAATAAAAATCAAACTTGAGATACAGGGCATTTTTCTTGGCATGAGGATCAAGCGGCTTTAGATACGATGCGGCCTGCGTTGGCTTTAGTGTGATCGCATTAATACCACTAATCAGAGCTGTAGCTGCTATGACCAAAGCAAATTGACGATACATTTGACCGGTAATACCTGCAATAAACGATGCAGGCAAAAACACCGCCATTAAGACCAGAGTGATACCAATGATTGGGCCCATCAATTCAGTCATGGCATCGATAGCACCCTCCCTTGGGTCCTCGCCATGCTCAACCTTCTTCGAGACCGCTTCAACAACCACAATTGCATCGTCCACCACAATACCAATACACAGCACAATCGCAAACAGGGTTAATAAATTAATCGAGAAACCCATTGCAGCCATAGCAGCAAAAGCGCCAATAATAGTAACTGGTACGGTAGTTGCGGGAACCAGAGTAGCGCGCCAATTTTGCAGGAAAACCATGATGACAAGCAAAACTAAAATGCCAGCTTCAAACAGAGTGCGATAGACCTCATGGATAGAGGCACTGACAAATAAAGTGGTGTCAAATGGAATATCCCAATGAAGCTCTTTAGGGAAAGTTTTGGAGATCTTCTCCATCTCGGCACGAACAGCATTCGCAGTTTGAATCGCATTAGCACCGGGTGTTTGGTATATCGCTATACCACCAGCAGGCTTATCATCAATCTTAAAGAACTGGCTGTAATTTTGACTACCCATTTCAATGCGCGCAACATCACTTAGACGCGTAATTTCTCCCTGAGAATTTGCCTTCAAAATAATGCGGCCAAATTCTTCTGGGTTATCTAATGCGCTGGTGACATTCAGAGTGAGCTGAAAGTCCTGACCTTTTGGAACCGGGGGAGCGCCAACCTGACCGGCAGATAGTAAAACGTTCTGGCGATTGATGGCAGTCATGACATCACTAGGGGTAAGACCGCGCATTTGCATTTGCGCTGGATCTAACCAGATACGCATGCTGTAATTACCAACTCCAAAGACATTTGCAGCAGCAACACCGGGAAGGCGTGCTAAACGATTTTGCATTTGCAAATTAGCAAAGTTACTTAAGAACAATGCATCATGTTCGGGATTGCTTGAGGTTAATGTCACAAACTGCAAAATGGCAGTCGATTGAGTTTTAGTAGTGACCCCCTGCTTTTGCACGGCTGAAGGGAGTGAAGGCACCGCAATGGCGACTCGGTTTTGCACGTTTACCTGAGCGAGGTCAGGGTCAGTACCCACCTCAAATGTCACCGTCAAAGTGTAGCGACCGTCATTGGTCGAGTCGGACTGCATATACAGCATGCCGGGTACACCATTGACTTGATTTTCAATATTGCTAGCTACCAACTGCTGCACCAGCGCTGCACTGGCACCTGGATAAGAAGTAGTTACCTGAATGGTGGGCGGCGTCATGGCTGGGTATTGAGAAATCGGCAAGCCCAGAATAGATACTGCGCCGATGAGCATGGTGATCAAAGCGATCACATTCGCCAATACAGGTCTTTCGATAAAAAACTTAGATAGCATGACTTACTGACCGGCCAATGGTTCTAGGGTAATTTCTTTTGGATCGGCTACTTGGCCTTCACTTAAGTTAATAAACCCATTGATGACTATAACTTGATTGGGATCCAACCCCTTAGTGACTTCGACCAATTGATTAAATTTTTGACCCAAAGTGATATTTTGGCGAGTAGCTTTTTTCTGAGCATCCAAAACATACACATAATTGCCCTGCTGATCGGACAACACCGCCAAATAAGGAATCAGAATGGCTGGATGTGAATCACCGGACTGCACTAGAACCCGCGCATACAAGCCAGGAATCAAACTCAAATCCTCATTTGGCATTTCAGCTCGCAATTGTAGGGAGCCTGTATCTGTCGAGACTAAATTGGCGCTGTAGTCCAAAATACCTTTATGGGGATAGCCCTTTTCGCCCTGTAACTGAGCATAGACTGGCAATGTATTCACCAAAGTTTTATGCTCAAGATCAACGGGATGGGTTGATTTAAATGTTAATAAATCACGCTCGTTTATTGAGAAGTAAACATAAATAGGTCTAATTTTTTGAATGGTGGCTAACTTCACGCCCTGTGGGTCACTACCAAGATAACTACCCACATCAATTAAATGACGCCCCATCAAGCCGTCAAACGGCGCCCTCACCTCCGTATAACCTAAATTAATCTTCGCGAGCTTTAAGTTGGCCTCAGCCTGCAGCAGAGAAGATAGAGCCTTATCAACTGAAGCTTGAGAGGTAGCATTTTCTTTTAGCAAATGCTTTTGACGGGCATGCTCAATCTTGGCCTCCTCATAAACCGCTTGATTCAACTTGACTTGCTGCTGGTATTGGTCCTGTTCGATGACAAAAAGCAAATCATCTTTTTTAACCATACCCCCATCTTGGAACAAGATCTTAGTGAGGTAGCCTGGGACGCGCGCATCTAAATTCACGGTCAGCAAAGGAGAAACCGTGCCATCAAATAGCTGATAGGCATACACGGCTTGGCTTAAGGGCTTAGCTACCGTCACCGCAACACCTGTCTCCACGGTCTTTTTCCCGCACGCAGTCATCAGCATTAGCGCAGTGCAGACTAAGAGAACTTGAAGAGTGTGTTGCGTATTTTTTAAATTGAGATTAGTCATTTCATTTACCTGATGTTGCCGATGAATCTGGGGTGCCAGTAAGCACTTTTCCAATCCTCACATTCGTAGGATCGCCGGTTTGAGTGAGCACGCTTCCCCAATCCGTCCTCTCCTCCATCTCGCTGACCATTTGTTTGGGCAATTGCGGCACCTTCATATCGGCAGCCCATCCACCGCCCAGGGATTTAAAGGCACCTACATAGCCCAACAGCTGGTTGGTTTGCATCTGAACGCTGGAGTTTTGGACGCGCAATAGAGATTGCTGTGCACTAATGACAGTGCTGTAGTCATTTTGACCTGCTTTGTAGCGCTCGAGCGCTAACTCAGCAGCACTTTTGGCCGCTACCACTGATTTTTTCAAATCCTCAACGGAACTCTTTGAAGTTGAAATCGTAATGAGCGATTCTTCAACCTCTTTTTGCGCCATCAATACTTGATTTTGATATGCCAATACGCTTTGCTGGAAAACGGCATCCTGCACTCTTATTTGATCAATGATCGCGCCACGATAAAAGAGTGGAAAGACTAAGCCTCCAGTTAGCCCAGAAGAGGTGTTGCCCCAAGAAAACATCGGACCCTGATTAACACTGCCGTAGTTTGAAGTTGCAAAACCAAATATGCCGCCCAAAGTAAAACTAGGAAAGAGTGCCGCCTTATTGACACCAATGAGAGCAGACTGGGCAGCAGCAGCATATTCTGCCTGCAAGACGTCTGGACGGCGGCGCAAAAGGTCTCTCGGGATGCCCACGCCAAGCTCAGGGGGCGGTTTTAAAGCGCCCTTGGTGGCGCCAAAGTGTTTGGCATAGTAATCAGGCGGCTCACCCAATAAAACACTTAATGCATATTCCGACTTTCTAAGGGAGGCAATCAGGGGTGGAATCTCAGACTTAGTCTGTTCATATTGAGAGGTGGCCTGACTCAAGTCCAGCATGGAGGTGGCGCCATAATTAAAACGCGCATTGGCAATCCGCAAGCTCTCAGCCTGGAGCGCCAGATTGGTCTTGGCTACCTCAATGAGTGCCTCGTTATTACGCACGTTGATATAGGCATTTGCAACATCTGCGCTGATGGATACATCAGAGGCATAGTAAGCAGCCACAGCCGATAAATAGCTCGACAGATTACTCTCTACACCACGACGCAATTTACCCCAGAAATCAATTTCCCAATTAGCCTGTACTACTACGTTTTTGGTAATTAGGTTGTTAGAGTTATTGGTGATCTCTTGAAAAACACTATTTCGGTATTGAGCAGATGAAGCGCTGAGTTCCACTGTTGGCAAGACCGATGCATCACTCACGCCTAACTGCGCTTGCATTTGGAAAACACGCAATGCAGCTTGTTGCAGGGTCAAATTTTGACCGGATGCCTTTTCAAGCAATTTGGTCAAAGTGGGGTCATCAAAACTAGCCCACCATTGTGCGGGATTTAAATAGGCATTCTGTGATTCAGGGATAGCCGCTGTAAATTCAGAACTGGTAGGCTTGTTATAAGTAGTTTCAACCTTACTTGCAGGACGAGCAAAATCGGGGCCAACCATCATGCATGATGTCGCAAACAAAGTGGAGCCCATTCCAACCAATATGAGCTTTAAAGGCTGAAACAATTGCTTCATAAATAGACGACAGTTTTCCGATGATTGATATGACACATTCTGCATTACTTTTGGGCTATGAACGGCTTTTTTCAGTACTTACATTCACGATACCATGAATGGATAAACAGGCGAATCCATCCCGCATCCTTTCTGGGGTGCTCCTATTGAGCCCTATGAGCCAAGCCCCTGTGGCATCATAAGCGTATGACCAGCGAGCTCTACAAGTCCCTCACTAGCAAGCGCCCTAGCATTCGAGAAAGGCTCGATCACGGAAAATCGATACGTAAGCTAGCAAATCGATCTTCGCTGGCCGAATTTACCATCAAAGCCAAGCGCCAAACTCCCATAGATATTCTGCTTGAACAGGCAAAAACCCGCATTCCTGAATATGTCCCAATACGCCATGCTCGGATGGCGGCAAATCCATTTGCGTTTTTTCGTGGAGGTGCCGGCATTATGGCTACGGATTTGGCAACGACTCCAAGCCCCCCTATTACCGTGCAACTGTGTGGCGATATGCATGTTAGTAATTTTGGATTCTTTTCCACAACAGAGCGCCAACTGGTATTTGGCATTAACGACTTTGATGAAACCCTACCCGGTCACTTTGATTGGGATTTAAAACGTCTGATAGCCAGTGCAATGATTGCATCACAAATGCTTGGCCAAGACCAGGCATACGGAGAAATGATTGTTCGCAATATCTCCAGCACTTACCGACGCTATATGAATGAGTATGCCCATACCCCTTTCATCGATTTGGCGCGCGCCTATCTTGATGAAGGCAGGCTATCAAAGCATGCTGCTTACACCATACCTGCCGTTCAAAAGATGCTCTCCAAATTAGTCAACAAGGCAAAAAGTAATACTAATTGGGGGGTCGTTGGCAAATTAACCGAAAAAACACCCTTGGGTGTTCGCTTAATTAATCAGCCGCCGTTAATTGAGCATCCTAAAATTTCCATCCATGGCCATAAGATCACAGAGCTAAATGATGCGGGGTTTAATTCCTATGCGCAGTCTCTCTCAGCAGACCGCAAACAGCTTTTGATGCGCTACAAATTAGTTGATTGGGCTCGCAAGGTTGTTGGGGTTGGCAGCGTTGGCACAGCCTGCTGGGTTTTATATATGGAGGGGACTTCTGAAAATGACCCTCTTTTTCTGCAAAGCAAGCAAGCGCAACCATCGGTTCTTGCGCCCTTTTTTCCAGAGCACACCTACTCCTCTCAAGGTGAAAGAGTGGTACTCGGTCAACGACTAATCCAGGGTGCGCCTGATGCTTTCTTGGGGTTTGGCCAAACAAGGGAAATGGATTTTTACATTCGACAGTTACGGGATATGAAGGGTGGTATTTCCATTAGCGCAGATGATATTGGTGTCGATGAATTCCCCCCCTTTGCGAAACTATTCGGCTGGGCTTTAGCCAATGCACATGCTCGTTCAGGAGATCCTGCCGTGCTAGCTGGATATTGTGGCCGAGGTGAAGCCTTAGATGATGCGCTTGTTGCTTTTTCAATTGCATATAGCAAACAAAATGCTGCCGATTACGACACCTTTTTGCATGCAATCAAGACGGGCAAAATTACCTGCGCCAAAGACAATAACTAAGATCAAATAAAAAGGTGTCAGCACATGTACTTGATTAATCTGCTCTACGTCAACAATACGAATATCCCCGCATGGGTCATGTGCCTCATCGCAGTATGCATATCAGTATCGTTTTGCCTCATAGGATTATTTGTCTTTAAAAAATTGCTGACACATTCATTTAATAAAGCAAATAATGATTGCATCAGTCTTTCTTTAGGAACGGTAGGATTATTTAGTTCGGTGTTAATTTCCTTAATCGTTATTAACACGTGGAACTCTTATAATGACACCGACACGATCGTCAATGCCGAGGCGCGCAAGGTAGAGGATTTTTATCACCTATCACAAGGCATGCCCGAGCCGATTAAATCTCAATTAGCTAGTGATATTAGTGAGTATATCGAGGTTGTTACTAAAGAGGAATGGCCGGCAATGGTTGCAAATGAAGCCATTCCAGATAAAGCTAGATTGATTATTATCCGCAGTAGAGAGCGTTTGCTCCACTATAAAACGAATGATCTTGTAATAGCCAACACAGAATCAAAGCTACTAGACAGAATTAGTGAGCTCTTTGATGCTCGGCGTGATCGCACCCTCGCAACTAAAAATCACGTACCACCTGTTATTTGGGCAGTCATGTTCCTGTCTGGATTTTTAACGATTGCTGTAAGCTACCTTTACACTGCAGAGAGTTTTGCAATGCATCTGGTATCAACTGGATTCATCTCTGCATCCCTGGCAGCAACTCTATTTCTTATTGTGATCTTTGGACACCCCTTCCAGGGAAGATTAAGAATTGAGCCTACTGAAATGATTAATTTTGCAAGTCAAAATCTTCCACATGCAATCGATTTTACGACCCAAGGCGTCACCAACAAACCGAATAAATAGTGAAAAGGTAACGATGAGTAAGAAAAAGGTTGTGGATTTCTATTTCAGCTTTGTATCCCTCTATACCTATATTGGTTATGAAGCATTTCAAGATCTAGCACAACGCCTAGATTTAGAGGTAAATTACAAACCGATTGATCTGCATGCGATCTTTACAGCCAGCGGGGGACTGCCCGTTAGCAAAAGACCGCCGCAAAGACAATCCTATCGCTTGGTTGAAATGCAGCGCTGGGCATTGATCAGAAATATTCCCCTGGTATTAAAACCAAAATATCATCCTTGTAGCGCTGAGATTGGACATCGCATGCTATTGGCTGCAATAGCCAATCAACAAGATATCAAAGATTTTGTTGGTAATGCATTAAAAGTACTCTGGGTTGATGATCTCAATCTCGCAGATCCCGATGTCATGATTGCAGTAGCAAATCGCTCCGGATTGGATGGGCCAGCACTATATGAGCAAAATAAGGCAGAGTCCATTACAGAAAAGCTGAATGCCCTTACGCAAGAGGGTCTTGAAAAACAGGTCTTCGGCACACCCTTCTTCATTTATGAAGGCGAGCCTTTTTGGGGGCAGGATCGTCTTGAAATGCTTGAGGACTTAATTGCCTCTGGACGACAGCCAATACCCAGCCCCATCATTACCTAGTCACTGGCCAACAGACTCAACTACCATTGACTTGGATTGGCGCGCCTCCAAGCGCGCGCCAGATATTGATAATCCGCTTTAAATGCCAACTCTGGAGATTGATCAATTAGAGCCCCAGCTTCCATATGCATCAGATTTTTGGAAAATGGTTGAGCAACGCTATTTTCATCGCGCTTCATGATGTAATCTGGGTTTAATTCAGAAGTGTGACTCAAGCCCGCAGCCATCAGAATTTCAGAAAGGGCATGGAGTGTATTTTGATGGTAGTGATAAACACGCTGACCCTTATCAATTGGATCAAGGGCTTTTTGCCTTAACTGGTTTTGTGTTGCTACCCCAGTAGGGCACATGTCTGTATTGCAGGTACGCGATTGAATGCAGCCAATCGCAAACATGAAGCCACGTGCTGAGTTACACCAATCGGCGCCGATCGAACACACCCTCACAATATCAAACGCGGAAATAATTTTTCCAGCAGCGCCAATTCGAATAATGTCCCGCAGGTTGGCGCCAAGTAAAGTGGCGTGGATTAATCTTAAGCTATCCCGCATGGGCATACCAATATGATCTATGAACTCCACTGGAGCTGCTCCAGTACCCCCCTCACTACCATCCACCACAATAAAATCTGGAGTCAATTTGGTTTCGATCATCGCCTTTAATATGGCGAACCAATCCTCTGGTTTTCCCACGCACATCTTGAAGCCCACTGGCTTACCATTAGACTTCTCTCTTAATGTAGCTATGAATTGAAGCATTTCGACTGGGCTATTGAATGCTGTATGGCGACTGGGAGAAATGCAATCGACCCCCATTGGCACTCCGCGTGTTTGCGCAATTTCTGGAGTAATCTTAGCGGCCGGTAAAATACCACCATGCCCAGGTTTTGCACCTTGAGATAACTTAATCTCGATCATTTTGATTTGCGGATCAGAAGCCACGTGGATAAACTTATTCATATCAAAGTGCCCGTCTTCGGTTCTACAGCCAAAATAGCCAGAACCAATCTCCCAAATGAGATCACCATCATGCACTTTGTGATATTCGGATACTGATCCCTCACCAGTATCCTGAGCAAACCCACCCAACTTTGCACCTTTATTTAATGCCAGAATGGCATTGGCCGACAAAGAACCAAAGCTCATGGCTGAGATATTAAATACCGAAATTGAATAAGGTTGAGAACAGGTCTCGCTACCGATGCTGACACGCAAGTCATTCGGCTTAATCACCACCTGTGATGGGGAATTCGAATAACTCAACCATTCATAACCATTGCGATACACATTTTCAATGGTTCCGAATGGTCTTTGATCGGATAAATTTTTGGAGCGTTGATAAACCAAGGCGCGCTGGTTTCGAGAAAAAGGTAATTTTTCACTATCCGACTCGAGAAAATATTGGCGTATTTCTGGACGAATGAACTCAAGCCAAAAACGCAAGTGCCCAATGATTGGATAGTTTCGCAAAATTGCATGCTTTTTTTGTAATTGATCTATTACCCCCACTACACTGAGGGCAAAGAAAATACATAAAGGAATCAAAGTATTTTTAGAAGCTCCCTCCAAAACAAGGAGAACTCCAAAATAGAGGCTCATGGCAATCGATAATTGCCAAACAAAGTAACGAGTCATAATTTTCCTGTGATTATTCAGTCACCTTACAAAAAGAATGTGACAGTTAGTCACATTTAGGCATACTTTTGTCAGAATAACGACATTTGTAAGCATTAAAATAGCCTATGGCGGAATGGCTATGCATAAGATTGCAAATCTTAATACCCTGGTTCGATTCTAGGTTTCCGCCTCCAATTCACTGGCCTTAGTTATGCTTGGTCATTGCGGTAAGTGCCTTGATATTCTCGCTCTTCTAACTGCTCTAATTCTAGTGCGCGCTCGAGCACAGCCAAATCTTCCTCAGATAGATTTTTTCCTGAATATTGGGGTTGATCCTGTTTTGAACTATCTTCCATCATTGTCCATGCAAAAAATTAATGAAATTGACCCAAACTCTGAATCAAGTCAGCGAGTTTGACTAGTGTTTGAAATGCTTGCGAATGACTCACTTCCACATCCTCCCAATTAAACTCCATAGAAAAATGAGCTGACTCAATAATTAATTCATAGCTAGAATCAGCTTTATTGAGTGTTTTATCGGCTGGATTTAACATGACTGGCGCCGCAATCAACTCAATTGCCTCAATCAACTGCTGCGCCTGATCGTCTGTAAGTTCTTTGGCGTGCAATACATCATCCGTTCGCTTGACAGTGATTTTTGAAATTTCGTCAATCGTGACCTCGTACTGATTAAGACCCAACTCAACCCATGCAGTCAGCTCTATCGCTATTGGATATGTTTTCATTTAAGTCACCCTATCTAGATCTCACCCTAATATCAATCTACACCTACTAGGGGTGATTGCATAGACTTTAGTCCTAAATAAGGCATTTATGTGGCAATGCAGCAGCACTTCTGATCAATGGATTGAAGGCTAGCTAGATTAAAATCACTAATACATTAATAAGGTGAAAACATGACCAATCAAGCTGAATACGTACCACCTCAAGTTTGGACTTGGGAGCAGCCTAATGGCGGCAAGTTTGCAAATATCAATCGCCCGACTGCTGGCTCGCGGGAGCAAAAATTACTGCCAGTGGGTCGTCACCCATTACAACTCTATTCTATGGGCACACCAAATGGCGTCAAAGTCACCATCATGCTCGAAGAATTACTTGCTCTAGGTCACTCTGGCGCAGAATACGATGCCTGGTTAATTAAGATTAGTGACGGCGACCAATTTGGCTCGGATTTTGTGAACATTAATCCAAACTCAAAAATACCTGCACTACTAGATCACAGCGTCTCTCCCCCACTCCGTGTATTTGAATCTGGCTCTATCTTGCTTTATCTCGCCGAAAAATTTGATGCTTTTCTTCCCAAAGATCTTGCTGGAAGAACCGAAACCATGAATTGGCTTTTCTGGCAAATGGGAAGTGCCCCTTATTTGGGTGGAGGCTTTGGTCATTTTTATGCGTATGCGCCATACAAAATGGAATACCCCATCGATCGTTTTGCAATGGAAGCCAAACGACAACTGGATGTACTAGACCAACGCCTTGCACAAAGCACCTATCTTGCTGGCCCAGATTACACCATCGCTGATATTGCAGTATTCCCCTGGTATGGAGCCTTGGTGAAGGGCTTCTTATATGGAGCCGCAGAATTTTTAAGCGTACATGATTACAAAAACGTCTTACGTTGGGCTGATGCCATTCTTGAGCGCCCAGCTGTCAAGCGCGGTCGAATTGTGAATCGAACCTGGGGTGAGTCATCAGAGCAATTACTTGAGCGACATGATTCAAGCGACTTTGAGGGTAAGTCCCTCTAAAGCAAAATGCCAACCCCCGGGATGGCATTTTTAATTACAGATATTACTCAATGATCTATCTGCCGCCGCTAACGTCTATACAGGCACCCGTAACGTAAGAAGCTTTATCAGACAGAACCCAGAGTACTGCATTTGCAACTTCCTCTGCAGTACCAACTCGTCCAATCGGAATCATTGGGCCAGCTTCTTTAACGCGATCTGGCTCGCCACCACTCGCATGAATCTCAGTATCGATTATTCCAGGTGATATTGCATTGACTCGAATACCCTCACTGGCAACTTCTTTTGCCAATCCTGTTGTCAAAGTATCAATAGCTGCCTTAGATGCAGCATAGTCAACATACTGCCCCGGAGAACCCAAACGAGATGCAATCGAAGAAATATTCACAATAACGCCGCCATGACCACCTGATTGAGTTGACATCCGCAAGACGGCTTCACGTGAACACAAGAAGCTACCAAATACATTGGTGGCAAACATCTTTTGCAGTCGATCTAAATGCATTTCTGAAACGCGCGCTTTTTGATCCACAATGCCAGCGTTATTTACAAGGGCTGTAATAGTGCCTAAATGTTGATCTACCTCCTTAAACATCTTCACTACATCTTCCTCATTGCTCACATCTGCTTGGATCGCGAATGCTAGACCACCTTGCTGTTGAATGGATTGAGCCAGAGCATGAGCTTCATTTGCAGCATGCAGATAATTAATTGCAACCGCATAGCCTGCTTTAGCTGCAAGCCGAACAATGGCTGCACCAATGCCTCTGGCACCGCCTGTTACAAGCAATATTGGTTTACGTCCCCGAGACATATACATTCCTCATATGGCATTAGTCTAAGTAGGTTGGATGTTTTTGCATCACCGCTCTAAATAACTCAGATTCAATCAACGAATTTAACCATCTCTTAACAAAAGGAATTGGCAATCGCTCAAACTCCTGTGGATTAACCATGGAAAACTGTCTAATAAATGGAAAAATGGCTACATCTACATAAGTAAGCCCTTCCCCCATTAAATAAGAATGAGATTGCAGCACCATTTCCATGGGTAGAAGCATCAAATCCATAGCCTCCCCCAACACTTCTGCTTGATTGAGTTCGGGGTATCTATTGGGATATTTATATTGGTCTAACAGCTTTTTAAATGGTCCGTCGTTTTTCTCAATCCAGGCATTTGCGCTGTTCGGATCAACCAAGCCCCAAGCATCTCGATCTGAATGCTGCAACGCCCATCGCATGATATCCATGCTTTGATCCAACACTGCCCCGTCAACACACAATACTGGAACCGTGCCCTTGGGAGACGCAAGCAACATTGATCGGGGTTTATTTCGTAATGTAATCTCACGATGCTCCACCTCAATGCCAGCGTAGTGCAGGGCCATACGGGCACGCATTGCATATGGACAACGGCGATAAGAATACAAAATGGGCTTCATTACTAGATGATGATACTCAATGCCCAAGTTAGGCGCCGGAAAGAAAAAACCACCCGGAGGTGGCTTATTTTCGTTTACTGGAATTAGTATGTCTTGTAGGAGAGGTATTTTCCTGACAACACCACTTGCACACGATCACCCTTTGGATCTGGCTCACGCTGAATATCCATGGAGAAATCAATTGCACTCATGATGCCATCACCAAACTCTTCATGAATGAGCTCCTTGATAGTGGTACCGTACACATTCACAATCTCATACCAGCGATAAATCAATGGATCTGTTGGTACGCTGGTTGGTAACGAGCCTTTATAAGGAACAATCTGTAGCCAAGCCATTTCTTCATCAGTTAAATCAAATAAGCTGCCAGCAACCTCTGCTTGGGGCTTGGTAAAGGTCATTTGACCCAAACATGCTGCCGTTACCCACTCTTTTGATTCGCCGATTGATTTAGCGATCTCGCTCCACTTCATTCCTTTGCGAACTTTTGCCTCTATGATCTTCTGGGTTACGACTGAACGATCCATCTTTTTCTCCTTAATTGAAATCTGCGTTTATTACATTTCTGGGGCATCAATACCAGGCAATACTATGACAGGGCTGTAGCCATCCAATTCTCCCTTAGCACCCTTCATCTGCAAATCTTTGGAACGATTTACTAAAAAGTCAACCAAGTGATTGCGCATCGGGTAATACATTGAATCATGATGCATGCTCGCTCTTTTGCGTCCTTTTGGTAAGGTATTGATAACAATCTCAGCAATCCGAGCATTTGGGCCATTACTCATTAAGAGTGTTTTGTCTGAAAGCAAAATAGCCTCATCAACATCATGTGTAATCATGAATACCGTCTGATGAGTTTGCTTACATATTTTCAATAACTCGTCTTGAATCACGCCACGCGTTAATGCATCCAAGGCACCAAATGGCTCATCAAGCAAGAGCATTTTGGGCTCAATTGCAAATGCTCTGGCAATACCAACTCGCTGCTTCATGCCACCAGATAACTCTGATGGCTTTTTGTTTTCTGCATTAACCAAACCAACCAATGCTAAATATTTTTTAGCATGCTCAATAATCTGGGGTTTTGACCAATTGGGATACTTGGATTTAACGGCAAAGCAAACGTTTTGTAGCACGCTCATCCAAGGCATCAAAGCGTGACCCTGAAAGACAACCCCACGCTCGAGGCTAGGCCCTTCAATATGTTTGCCCAACATAATTGCAGTACCACTACTGGCCTCTTCCAGACCAGCCAGTACATTCAAAATGGTAGTCTTGCCACAGCCTGAGTGGCCGATGATGCAAACGAACTCACCACGCTCAATTTCAAAATTAATCCCCTCAAAAACTGGGGGCGCATCGGTCTTATAGGATTTTGAAAGGCCCTGAACCTTTAGGAAAGTGTTTTCAATCGACATAGGAAACCGCCTTTTGTAGCTTGGCGAATGCCATGTCAAGCAACATTCCCACAATACCAATCATGAGAATTGCAAAAATAACGCTGGAGAGTGATAAGTTATTCCACTCATTCCATAAAAAATATCCGATTCCTGTACCACCTACGAGCATTTCGGCAGCAACTATCACCAGCCATGCAATACCCATAGAAATACGCATTCCCGTCAAAATAGTTGGTGCGGCTGCAGGCAGAATAACTAAAAATGCCTTACGCAAAGGGGAAACCTCTAGCGTCTTGGTCACGTTTAACAATTCTTTACGAACATTGGCAACTCCAAATGCTGTATTGAGCAACATTGGCCAAATAGAACAGATAAAGATTACGAAGATTCCGGAAGCAGAAGAATCCTTGATCGTATAAAGCGCAATCGGCATCCAAGCTAAAGGTGAGATTGGTTTTAGTATCTGGATGAAAGGATTAAAAGCTTGATATGCCAATGGAGACATGCCAATTAAAAAACCAAACGGGATTGCAATAAGCATTGCCAAGAAGAACCCGAGCCCCACTCTCAGCAAAGAGTAGCCCAACTGTATGCCAATGCCTTTGTCGTTTGGTCCATTGTCATAAAAAGGATGTGAGAGCTGGGTGTATATCGTCTCACCAACCTGAGTGAGGGTTGGGAACCCCGACTTTGGAGTCGATCCGCCATCACCCTGCCCCATCAAGCTGCTATATTCATTAGCAGCAGCAGAAGTTTCCACTGATGCAGCTTTTTGAGTGGTGGCCAGATGCCAAATAAACAAACAGGTAAATAGAATACCAATTGAAAGAATGGCGCCCCTTACCTTTACAGATAACTTTTTCATTCAATATTCTGCTTATTTCTTGGCGATCGGGAAAGATTTAAGGTATGCAGCTGGCTGGCTTGGATCAAATTCTTTACCCATAATCTTGGACTTCTTATAACCCGCTTTAGCCTGCTCTGGTATAGCAATACCTGTCTCAGTCATGTATTTTCTGGCATCTGTTAACAAGAATATTTTTTCGGAAATATCTTTGTAGTTCACATCGCCTTTGATGTATCCCCAACGCTGCATTTGAGTCAACATCCATGTAGCCATGGAGTACCAAGGGATTGGGTTAAAGTCGATTCGATCGGGAACATTTTGAACGTTGCCAAGACCATCTGCAAACTTACCAGTGAGAACCTGCATTACCACTGTTTCAGGTTGATTGAGGTAATTAGGAGTAGAAATCACTTTTGCAATCAAAGGTCGATTAGCTGGATCACGAGCCATGGTGGAGGCATTCAATACTGCGCGATAGAGCGCAGCAAATGTATGGGGATTTTTCTTGATGAACTCATCTGAAGTGCCAAAGGCGCAGCAAGGATGTCCGTCCCAAATATCTTTGGTCAGCAAATGAATAAAGCCTACCTCGTCATACACCGCCCTCTGATTAAATGGATCGGGCCCAAGAAATCCATCAATATTCCCAGCGCGTAAGTTAGCAACCATTTCTGGCGGCGGTGTAACACGAATTTGAATATCTTTATCTGGATCGAGGCCAGCCTGAGATACGTAGTAGCGCAATAAAAAGTTGTGCATGGAATACTCAAATGGAACGGCAAATTTCATGCCCTTCCATTTTTTAGGGTCACGATTATCTTTATGCTTGTTAGCTAAGGTAATAGCTTGGCCATTGACGTTTTGAATCGTGGCAACACGCATCTGCGCAGGATCAGAACCCAAACCCATTGACATGGAGATCGGCATTGGTGACAAGAAGTGCGAAGCATCGTGCTCTTTATTAATCATCTTGTCACGAATCAAAGCCCAGCCAGCAGTCTTGCTCAAAGTAACGTTGAGGCCCTGCTTTTTATAAAACCCCAAAGGGTCGGCCATGATTAATGGAGTTGCGCAAGTAATGGCAATAAATCCAATTTTTAAATCCGGCTTTTCAAGTGGTGCTTTTTCTTGAGCCATCGCCTGCAAAGAATCGATTGGCAAAAAGCTCGACAACACACTCATTGCTCCACCCACGCCAACTGACTTTAGAAAAGCGCGCCTGCGACTTTCCTCGGGAAATAAGGCCTTAACGAGACTGGCTTCAATAAAGTCGGCGCTGGCCTGCTCCTCATCCACCGCCAATGCAAATTGGTCTTTTTGATGCTCTACATCCGAGGCGTGGCGACCACAGCTGCAACAACTTGAGAATAGCGGCCTATCTGGATCAAAGGGGCGATAAGGATTCATTTGCAACTCCTGCAGATGGGTAGATTCGTACAACCGAATAGATAGGTCATTTTTACTCTCCTAGACCTAGATTGCTGTAGACATATGCACCAAACCAAGCCAAAAAAAAATGGATGCGCACCAAAATAGGGTTAACCCTAGTCTGATTTGCATGCGGCAGCATTGGTTTGACAAAAACCCTTCTAGATTGACGCACACGAGATAAACTCAAACGTCATTAATCAATTCATAAGCACTGCCAAAGCTATCTACATACTTATAAAAAATTATTTCAGCCCTGGATGCAAGAAAAGAGACTATGGAGCAAAAACCACCTCTCCCCCCGTTCACCCATGAATCTGCCATTCAAAAGGTCAGAATGGCTGAAGATGCCTGGAACACCCGCGATCCCGAAAAGGTATCACTGGTTTACACAGAAGATACGATTTGGCGCAACCGCTCAGAATTTCCCCGTGGTCGCCAACAAGTAAAAGAATTTTTAATGCGCAAGTGGTCCAAAGAGCTTGATTACAGACTTATTAAGGAGCTATGGGCATTTGCGGATAATCGTATAGCTGTTCGCTTTGCTTATGAGTGCCACGATAACTCTGGCAACTGGATGCGCAGCTTTGGGAATGAAAACTGGGAATTTAACCAGGATGGCTTCATGATGAGGCGGTTTGCAAGCATCAATGATCTCCCTATCAAAGAATCTGACCGCAAATTCTTTTGGCCCCTTGGGCGTAGACCAGACGATCATCCTAACTTAAGTGATTTTGGCTTTTAATGAATACAAATATTAATTTTGAAGTACTAGTTCGCTCAATTGGCGATGGCGTTGTCATCTCAGACGCTAAAGGTGTAATTATTTACTGGAATCCAGCTGCCGAGAGGATATTTGGCTTTACCGAATCCGAGGCGCTAGGGAAAACCTTGGATCTAATTATTCCTGAACGCTTAAGAGCCCGTCACAACGAAGGTTACGACCACTCCATGGAAACAGGTACCACTCGCTATGGTGATAAATTATTAACCGTTCCTGCCTTACATAAATCAGGTAGCCCCCTATCCATTGCTTTTACGGTTTCCATGATCTTTGATGAGCATAGTAAAGCTTCTGCAGTAGCAGCCATTATTAGGGATGACACAGCTCGCTTCACAGAGGAACGTGCGCTGCACAAACGCATCATGGAGCTTGAGAGCGCAATTAAATAATGTCGTTCTTGAGAAAAAATTGATCTACGCTCGCTTTCTAATCACCCTAAAAAAAGAATTTCTTAATTGGGGTTTATGGGCAGGCAGAACAATGGTTCTAGCTTACGCAGCATTAGCTGGCTTAACGATTGTGGGCTTTACAAAACTTGCAGAGCTTGCCTTTGCTTACTTCTTACATTTTCAATCTCAATCTTTTTGGCTGCCATTAATCTGGACTCCGCTTTGCACTGTTGCGATTGTTTATCTAACTCGTAAATTTGCGCCTGGTTCGGCAGGCTCGGGCATCCCACAAGTGATCGCAGCACTTGATCCAAAATGCCCCGTTTCACAGAGAAATCAGTTTGTCTCCTTAAGGCTGAGTTTTTTTAAAGTCATTTTGACTGCAGGAGGCTTGCTGGCAGGCCTATCACTTGGCAGAGAAGGGCCTTCGGTGCAAATTGCAGCAGGCATCATGCGTAATGCGCGACGCTGGCTACCTTCTACCGCCCAGATATCAGAAGCCTCACTTATCATGGCTGGGGGTGCAGCAGGTATAGCAGCAGCCTTCAATACGCCACTTGGAGGCGTGATGTTTTGTATCGAAGAACTCTCCAAGTCCTTGGAGCAACGCAGTAATGGCCTCATGATTGCATCCATCGTATTGGCCGGGCTCATGGGTATCTCAATTGATGGTAATTACACTTACTTTGGGGTAATCCATGTGAGCGACTTCAATCTACTACTGATTTGGCCAGCTACTTTAGTGATTCTAGTTAGCGGGATCCTGGGTGGGCTATTCTCAAAAATCATCATTGCCTCCTTGCGTTTTAACAAGGGTCTTCTAGGCTACTTTCGCATCAAATCCCCACTGCTATTTGCGGGAGCTTGCGGGCTGATCGTTGCCGCAATCGGACTTCTCAGTAATGGCGATACTTACGGAACGGGTTATACCCACACCCAAGCAATTATTGCTGGCTCTGAGTCCACGAGCTATTTATTTGTACCCTTCAAAATGATTGCGACATGGCTCAGCACCTGGTCGGGCGTTCCTGCAGGGATATTCGCGCCATCACTCGCCATTGGCGGCGGAATTGGTAACGCGATCTCAACCACTCTTTCTCTACCTCATGCGCAAATCTTTATTGCGATCGGTATGGCGGGATTTTTAGCTGCAGTGACTCAGGCCCCCCTCACCTCATTCATCATTGTGATGGAAATGATTGATGGTCACGGCCTGGTCTTAAGCCTAATGGCGAGCGCCTTAATTGCAGGCGCAATTTCCAGAATGATCAGTAGACCACTCTATCCCACTCTTGCCAAAATGCAGCTATCCAAACTTCCCAGATTAAATCAGAGTAAGCTGCATTAACGAAGGGCACCTGAGAGAGCAATATCTTTACTGACCTTAGCAAACGCCCGGCTTTGAGCGGCAACCAAAGCATTAAATCCCTCGCCAGCTACAGATTCATGCACCAAGGTTCGACCGACTGTGGGTTCATTATGACCTGCTTTTGTTGATTTAATTGTCCACAATGCATCAACGATTACCTCATCCCCAGGCTTACTCTCTAGCGTTTGAACGTCTATAAAAACCTGATAATCGTATTTTGTTGGCGTGCTTTGTGAAAAACTCCAGACATTTGGAGCGCCCAAGTCTTGCGCGATATTTGCAGTAATGATGCGGCTAATATTGCTATTGAGGGAGCCAGCCCAACGATGGTACTCATTTATTTGCACCTCATTTTTACCAGTTTGGCTGATTAGTTGAGGTCGATCATTTAAGGCGGGCTCAGTAATAGGACCAACAACTATACGCACATCATTCGCCTTTGCTGGTGCTGCAGCAATAGGCTCAGCACTCAAAAAAATAATATTTGCTTGAAGGTGATGTACTACAGGCACTGAGTGCAAGAGTCAGAAAAGCCGCTATTAAAAGTAAACGCATTATTTCGCTCCTTGGGATGGTTTACCAAACAGCAATGACTGCGGTTGTTGATCGAGCATATCAGATAGTGTTTTTAAGGAATCGGCAGCCTTGGTTAAAGAGCGCAAAGAATCCCGAAGATCAGTCTGTAATGGAGAATCACTTGCAGTCATGCTATTTACATTCTTTAAAATTGGATTTTGAAAATGAGTAGTCATTTGAACCCCTTTACTGATAACAAAAAACCACCTGGAGGTGGTTTATTTGTGTGAAATTAAAGCGCTGCATCGTTATAGGCGAACAAACTAAATGCCATTAAAAATGAAGCGCTTCAATATCAACTGCCTTAGTTAATCTGAATATAGGTCTGTGGAATATTTACTTCGTAGTACTTAATATCCTTGGCATTGACATCAATCTTTTTCAGATCAAACGCCTGTACATTCGTATTACCAAACATCTTAATGTAATAGACCCTATTTTTCATATCGCCAACAATAGTCCATTCGGTAGTTTCAACTCCACCTGCACCACCACCGTAGGCATTGGTTGCTGGCAATGTAATGGCACCTGGCGGAATGTCAAAGCTACCTAAGATATGCCATGCAGTATTGAGCTGCTGAGTGGTGGAATAGTTTGTGGGAGCAGAGCTAGATAGAAACAGCGCACGAATAAAGCGACTTGGACTCTCATAGTCGCCGGGCAAGCCATGCAAACCGCTACCTGAGCTGGGTGGGCCATAGCTAGCACCGTTAATAACTAAGGCCGGACGCTCCATGCTAGATAAGTTAGCATAGTTACCGATATTGTTTAACTGGTCACGAAAGACTGGGTCATTTGTCATGACCGTAGTTGGATTGTCAGTCATCACCAATTGGCCTTTGATGTACTCAATCACAAGACTCTTACCATTGGCATCATGCAAAGTCATGCGTACCGGAGCGGTCTCATTGTGAAACTGTGGAATCGTTGAGCGATTCACCTTGATCTTCTCGAAGCCAGCCCTTGCTTCCTCAACTGTTGCAAAGCTCGTTAAAGCGTATGTAAGGATTTGAGCAGAACTAATGCTATTTGCTGAATCAGCTGGAGCTACGGCTTGGAACTGGGCTGTATTAGGAGCATTGAGTAAGCCCCCAACAAGACCCTTCTCATTCATACCATCAAGCAAGACTGGCAAATGCAAGCCATTCATACCAGCAACGGCATACTTTGCATCCCAATTCAGACCCGTTCCGGGTTTGCCATCAACGCCTACGCCAAGCATATGCAAGTTACGTGGAATCACCATTAATTGGGATTTGAGGGCTAAGCCAAATTCCATTGTGCGGCCATAAACAAAGCCGCCATCATTGGCTTTGAGCATGAAGCTAGTACAGGCATTGCCAAGCAATGGTGTGAATACCAAGGCAAGCGATAAAGAGCCTGCCACTATTTTTTTCATCATTCTTGCATTCATTATTTTTCCTCGGAATTGAAATTATTTAAGAATTACCAGTGTGATTGTTGCACGTGCACCCCAACCTGAAGGACCTCCAGGCGCATTAGAAGCTTAAAAAATGAGCAAAATCAATAGCTTAGACAATGGTTTAAGCCTTACAAGATCAGGTGTTCGATCGGCACCGAGATCATTGGAATCATGTGGAACTGACCGTGTGGTGTGTGGCATCCGCAGGTGTGGAGTCGGTCGAACCGACACTAAATAGTGTCGCGTTACGTGACACTGAGCGTATTAGTATGTAAGCATATCAACCCCAAGCAAACCAACTGCCAATGGAACTCGAAAATATCCTTTGTTTTTTAAAGACCATGCCGCCGAATTCGTTATTGCTGCATTTGGCTCGGCAGCAGGTGCATATTACGGAGCAAAAGCTGCACAAAAAATTATTGAAGATGGCAGAGGTCGAGAAGAGTTACTCAAAGCCATTAGCTCAACGAACATAGCAATCACCCTCTCTTACAACATCTGCAACGCCCTACTCACATCGAAGAAACAATTTATCAAGCCGCTACATGATGACTACGAGAGAGAAAAAGTTCTTTTACAAAACTTTAATCAGAGCCTTGCCTTAGGCACCATACCACTGGGTTCTCAACACAACTTTACAGCGAATCTTCAAACCTTCCCATTACCAAAAATACCAGTTGAATCATTGCAAAAAAGTATTTTTGAAAATACCTCAATGACTTCTGCTTTGCTAAGCGTTTTCTCAATACTCAGTCTTTCAGCAGATGGCCTACAAATGTCCGTAGACAACAGAAATCGATTAATAACTCTATATAAAAGTCGACCGCATGGCAGTCTAACTGCTGCCGAGTATTTTGGACTGGCTTCTGGAAGTCTAGTTAATGAAGATTACCCGACCACCTTAGCCGCAATTGTCGCGCAAACGGATGATGCAATTTTCTTTAGTCACTTACTTTGCGTTGAGTTGCATGAGCATGGAATGTCACTATCGGAAAAATTTCAAAGGCTGTGGGGAGATGGCGCACCTACCATTACAAAAATTGACTGGACGCGGGCGGAGCAGAATAACCTTCTCCCATCCCATAATCCATACTCTGATTGGCTCGCTATGTTTAAAAAGAAAGATCTCCCTACCTCTTCCTGCTGGAACATTAAGAAATGGTTTTGCAAGCATCCTTAACAAATAGGGTATTGATCAATGCCAATACTAAATGATGTGACCTTATTTTGAGAGATGGCAAACCATTTTTGCTATACCTCTCCTCCCCATGAGCATCGATATTAATTAGCCAGTAATTCGTCAAAACCACCGTATTTTGGCGTGATTTATGACAATCATTATGGTCATGGGAGTTAGATTAAGACTGGTGGGGGTCGAGATCTTAGATGGAGCTAAAAACTGCGCAGCTATATATTTGAGTTAGCTAATGAAATCTGCTGTTGAGCTCGTTTAATCTTCTGTCGATTACGCTCCATCTTTAATGCTTTACTAGCAGCGTCTTTCTGTTTTTGTAAATTGTCGACTCTAGCCTGATCGGGTGTTTGTGGGGGCTTTGCTTTAATAGCAGAGATAACCTCATCAATCATTTGATACCCCCTGCTTTCACGGGTAACAATGGATGGGGTGCTAGCTAGACTATCCATCCCAAATTGATATTGCAAGATTAATCTAGCGTGAATTGGATTTGTGGCAAAAACAGCCGTATTTACTAACTGACCCTTGATCCTGACATAGGCTTGATATTTATTCATGCAAGTATTTAGCCAGTCTTATTTTGACTGACTAAAACTAAAGGCGCCTAATGCGCCTTTAGAGTGAAATGGGTATCAGTAATTGAGCTACTCATGCGTAATCAAACCATCACTAGTAATCTCTATAAAACGATGGTCCTCAAATGCTTTCGCAACAGCAGATAAGTTCGCTTGCAACAGATTCTCTAAATTGCGATTGGATATATTGCCAGTAGAAATTAACAGTAAAGCAGGTTCGCCGTTTAACAAAAAAGCCTGTACAAAGTCATCGTCTTTGGTGACTACAACTCGAGCTTCTTTAATAGCGCAAGCAATGACATCTTTATCTGGAGTTGCATTTTTGAGAGGTAGATCAGAGGTATGAATAGCATCATGTCCTTGAGCCTCCAACCAACCAACAAATCGCTTTGGCAGTTGGGCGTCTACTAAAAACTTCATGCCACCAAACGCTCAAATCGTTTAACATGACTTAATCTTGCAGCATAGGCAAGAGACGCCAAAATATCTTCTTTGTTAAGGTCTGGATAGTCAGCCAAAATCTCTTCGGTACTCATGCCGCTAGCCAGCCACTCTAAAACATTTTCTACGGGGTAACGCAAGCCGCGAATACAGGGCTTGCCATGGCAAATAACCGGATCAACAGTGATTAAATTAGCCATTTGAATCTCCTTTCGCATCATAATTTGGCTTGTTAAAGCATGGGTAGATTTTATACTGCTAGACCAAAAATTAGCATCTTTTCTTTAGAGCAATACTGCTATTGCTCTAAAGACCCCTTATAGCTGCCTCTTAAAGCCACTGCCAAGACTAGAGCTCGCTAACTCAATCTGGGGATCTAAATCCCCTGCTTCCACAGCAACCTTAACTGTTTCTAGTGCCTTAATTAAGTCCTCGGCACTATCAACTTGAATACTGGGCTTTCCCTTTGCTAGCTCAATCGTCCAGCTCCCATACCTAATAGAAACACAGACTTTGCCCTCCTCGGTCTGAAACCACCAGGGCTTGATCCTCTTAGGAGCCTCTACTTGCTTACGCACCCCTGTGTGAGCATCCTTAATGCTACGGAACTTCATTAATACAAATGGGGTTCCCGATAACTGCCCTTTTGCTAATTGAATCTGCTCCCACAAATGACTAGATAACTTATTCCTACGAATAACAATGGCTGGTTGGTGCATGGGCTTTTTGACTGCTACTAGGTTGAGGCTACTTAATTGACTCATTTACGTCTCCTTGTGGTTAATGGCGTGATTGCCTATATACAAGTTAATTTCAGAGCTTTATAAGGTCGACCTCTTTTTAGATCATTGCCGAATTGGCTCATTTTGGGTAGAAAAAATATGGTTTTTATTAACAAGGACTAAATATTTACGAGTCGCGTAATGAGTTGCATTGAGATGCGAATAAGAAATAAGTTGCAGTTGCAGTAAGAGATGCAGTTAGTTGCTGTATTTGGGACAAATGAGTAGCTCTGAACAGCAACTCACGCAACAGCAACTATCTTTTGTCTTCGCCTCTCAGAGCATCTCAAGCAACACCGCAACTCCTTTCAACATTCAAGGAGATTAAAAATGAAAGAAATCACAGCCCGCTTATGGGAAAACAAAATGTACGGAACAACCTTTGGCAAAGGTCAATATCGCAAAGCCATCTACAACGGCACATTGGAGATCCCAAGTCCTTATGCCAAGTATTTAGTTGATTTTGAGGAAGTTGAAACTTGGTTTCACTTTCCGAAGAGTCCAGTACATGTAGAGTTTGTAAGTAAGTTAAAAACCATACCTGTAAATGAAGATGGGGTTTTAATGAGCTGGATCTATCGCTATGAAGCTGGGATCAAAAGCGCAGTTGAAGGCTATGCGTCTTTGGATATGAACTACAGCAGAATTTATATTGAAATTAAAGATTCAGAGCGCGGAATCGATGATTACTGGGAACTGCCTATACGTAGCTGTATTGCTAGAGTTCCTGGGAAACCGACCCCAGCACTGATAGCTACAACGCAATCCGAGCTAAATTCCCCTCAAAAACCGTCTACAAACGGCGTATTTGTCGGCGGACATAAGCAAGCACTTGAGAACTTACAAAAGTACGCTACCCAGTGATTTGAAGCATTGGCTAAGGTCGTCGTCTAAAGACGACAGATCTTAGTAAATATTACTAAATACTTATAAGCAAATACGGGTTAAGAAAATAACTATATTCTTAGCCCGATTTGTAAGTCATTGATTATTGGAAGCTATTTGTACTGTCAATTTGTCCTGTTACGTGACACTTCGCAAACAAACTGAGGTCGACCTTTTTTCCTTAAGGAAACATACTTAAAACGCACTTTTTATTTATGACAGGAAAACCAAATGGCACAAGCAAAAACCTTATCCCAAGCAGAACTTGATCAAGTTCTAGAGTACGTCAGCACCAAAAAATACGCCCTACGTGATAGAGCCATCATTCTTACCAGCTTTCTTGGAGGCCTTCGCGTCGCCGAAATTGCGTCTTTAACTATGGGTGATGTAGTGAACCCCGATGGCACGATTAAAAATGAAATTCGCCTCAGTGCAGCGCAGACTAAAGGCAAATACCCCAGAACTGTATTTGTTTCTCAGCGTTTACAGGTGGAATTAGCCAACTACCTCACAACAAGACATGCCAAAGGCGCTGATATTCCCTTTTTTCATACTGATCACCGCTTACGTTTTAGTCCCAATGGCTTATGTGTGTGGTTTCATCAGCTATATAAGAATGTGGGTATTAGCGGTGGTAGTAGCCACTCGGGCAGAAAATTTTTTATTACGACCTTGGCTAATAAAGGCATTGGCGTTCGAATCTTAGCCTCTTTAGCCGGCCATCGGTCCATTGCGGTAACGCAAAGATATATCGACGTCAACGATGAGCAAAAGAGACAGGCCGTAGAACTGATCTAAGTGAGTTCGGGCTCAAGGGCTTTGCCCAGGGTTGTGTCATGGTGAAACATCAGTCAGATTGTATAAAATCATGCTATAATGCAATCATGCAGCATGAATATAGGAGAATGCCATGGGCGCAGTCATAGATCACCAGGTTATTAAGTCGATTGGATCAAGCGGACAAATTTCGCTTGGTAAAGAGCATGCAGGACGTCAAGTACTGGTAGAAACGCCTGAGCCAGGGGTTTGGGTAATTCGTACAGCCACGGTTATTCCTGATAATGAACGTTGGATACATACGCCTGTCGTTAAAAAGGACTTATCAGCCGCTCTAGCTTGGGCACAAAAAACCCCGGCAAAAGCGACTGATCTTTCTAAATTAAAAATGGCTAAAGCGCATGGCACGAAACGTAAAGCCTGAGCCATTAGTTGAGCTTGATCTCAATAGCCCGGTCTTTCAATCTGCTTGGGAGACATTGGAGTTAGTCGAACAAGAAAAGGCCTTTGCTACTTTTGAGAAAATCACGCAACTGACCTGGAACCAGGTTTATCGTGACAAAGGTCTTAAATGGGAAAAGATTCATAGTGTCCCCGCCCCAAAGGGTATCGATGCGCTCTACTCCTTTCGGATTAGCAAATCAATTCGGGGAATCGGCTTTAGAGAGGATCACTTTCTTAGAGTGTTATTAATTGAGCCAGACCACGATGCTGCATACGGAAAAAAGTAATCAACTAAGCAGCTAATCAGCAATTAGACTCTGATCAACCAGCCTATCACCCGGCTGGTTTTTTATTTTTAGAGCGAAGTTTTCGCCTAAGATTAATAGTAAATTGAAAACACTTCACTGAAAATTTTCACAATAATTTCACATTTAATTTTGGATGAAATTTTTCAAATAGAGTTTTTTGGGTATTTTTTCTTAAAATAAAAATCACCCTACAAGCCAATATCTACGTGGCTTTGATTTTTCACAATTTTGTGTCAAGGAAATAAAACAACGCCCTGATTTGCGCGAAAAATACGAAAAAAATTAGACTGCTTCTATCAACACAAAACGCATCACCGGCAATCTCGCCAAAACGTGTTGATTTTTCTTAAAAATGAAGGAGCAGCACCATGAGAATCACAGCAAATCAGAAGCAAGAAATCGCTAGCGCAACGTTGGTAAAACTCGATGCATTAGCAAATCGTCGTCAAGTCTGGCAACGGGACTTTTTCGATAAATCCAACAAGGGTCTTTATGCCTTGCTCTCGGAATGCCTTGGCATGTATTACGAGATCAAAGGCAGCTCTGCTGAGAAAGTCGTTTTAGAGGGTATTAAAGCCAATCTAGAAGGACGTGGCATTAAGGTACAAACCAGCACTCCAGTGCTAACCCTAATCGTAAAGTACGTATTTAATGCCGAGCGCCGCCGTGCTTCTGCATATTCACGTGCATTACGGGTAGCAGCTAAAGAAGCTATTTCAGTGGGAAATTTCGCTGAATGGGTAACCAAGGTTGGTGGCATTGAGGAAGTTGCCAGTACTAAGGGCATTACCGATGAGACCATTAAAAAGCGTAGCCAGCTTGATAATAAGGTTGCCGAGGTTAAGCAATTATTAGTTAACCAACTGCAACACCCGTTGAGTTTGGTGCCAAAAACTGCCTTGGCTCATCCAGCTGATTCCGCTGAATACACGCTCTTAATTGGCAAGATGCTAGCGAGTGGTCAAACGCAGGTTTTAAGCGTAGTGCCAGGCTCTACTACTGCCATGATCGAGCAAGCCATCCGCAAGATCGCCCAGGAACTGCTCAATAAGGTTGATGAGCATATCAAAGCCCAAGCAGAGCTCGCAGCGCAAGCGGCGATTACCGAAGCGGCTAACCAAGCCTACTTCAAAGAGATGGCATAAGTCATTGTTCATTATTTGACAGGGGTTTAGGACTGATCACCCGCCTCTGCTTTTACCCAATTAGAAAGGAAATACTATGAGCTTCGCACTCAAATATGCACCTAAGACTCTCGATGAAGTTGTTCTAGGTAGCATTACTCTCAAAAACAAGCTAGCTGAATACATTAATGGGCGAGACTTAAAGCCTTTAATACTTTATGGCGGGGTTGGTACTGGCAAAACCACAATCGCTAATTTATTACCCGATGCCATTGAAGGAAGGCCTGCTGAAATCACCCGCCTAAAGGCAGTGGAATTTGGATCCTTTAGCGATGTCACCGAGGTCTTTGGTGGTCCGCCGATGTTTTACAAACTCTTCACCACCAATGATCAAAAGCGTAGTTACATTGTTTCTAATGAAATCAACTTCACCCAAAAAGCAGCCATTGCCTTTAGGGATATTGTTGATGACATGATCAGTCATACCCAGTTCATCTTTACAACGAACTACATTGATCAAGTGGACATTGCTTTGCGAGATCGTAGTAGCTGCCTGGTAGTGCCTCCAGTTTCGGCTAAAGACTGGTTATCTCGGGCGCAGTGGATCTTGCAGCAAGAAGGTATCGCCCTACCCGATGATCAGCTACTCAAAGTCCTATCAGCGCAATTGCAAATAAGCTCTAGCAATCGTAAATTATTAGAGCGTCTTGAAGACTTTGTTAGATCGGTACGCAATCCTCCAAGCAATCCTGGTGGAGTAATTGTAGAAGTACCAACGCCTGAGCCAATTAACCCGCTCATGGCAGCTTAAGCTAACTTGGCGGCCGCCATCATAGGAGTGAGCTTTGAGTAATGTTTTTCAATCATCAGTGTCGAAGTACCCATTTGCCTGGCTAAGGTATGTATGTCAATACCTTCAGCTAGAGCAAAGGTTGCATAAGTATGGCGTAGGCTATACAGGGTTCTGTTTTTACCAGTAGCATCCTTTAATAAATTTGATTCAATCATTAGCCGCTCAAAGACATCATCTAGACTATGCGGAGCATCCCCTTCTGGAAATACAAATACTTTCTTATCCAATTTGGCCTCAATCACAGCCTCTAGGTTCTTATAAGGTAGCTTTTGCCAAGCAATTAAGCGCTCTAAAGCCTCAATCACAAAATGCCTTGCTATTAGGTATCTAGGCCCCGTTTTGCCTGATACCCAAATCCGTAAATAGCGCTTTTCACCTATCCAATGCCACTGCAGAGACTTCCAGCGGATTGGCATACTTTCAGTACCCTGCCGTATCCCTGTACCCAGTAAGAACTCCACATAGACTCTACAAAGTCTGCGCATATGGTTACTGCGTTGATTACGGCCAAAGCGTTCCCAGTCCTGCATGTATTCCAGCAAGTAATTGACCTCTTGTTGATTAAAAGCTGGCCTAATTTCTGCCCTATCGGCAGCGACCTCCAACAAGGGAATGGTTCGATGTCGATGGATTAGACCTTGCTCCCTTGCCCTTTCAATTACTCGCTTATAAAGCCCCGCATGGCGCCTTTGGGTATAGGTCTTGGGATTCTTACCCATCTTGGATGTGCGCCAGGCCACATAGTCATCTACTAGCTCTTGGGTTATGTCATTGATCTGATAATTACCAAAGAATGGGATCAAGTACTTGGTATAGATGTGAATATAGTCCGCATGAGTACGTTTATTAGGATTGGCTTGGACCACTCGCGCAGCAGCAGCTAGTTCTTGCGCGGCTAGCTGGCGAAAGGTTCGTGTCTTAATGGCTAGATCGCTGGCTAGCTTGACCTTAACGGTTTCATATATGGCAATTGCTTGGGTGGTGGCTTCAGCTACTTGATCAGATCCAGTACTTGCGGAATGCCAAGAGCCAGTAGACAGCTTAAAACGGCATTGCCATTGGTGACTCGTGGGTCTCTTATAGAGAGTGAGAAGACCGTCAAGGAGTTTGATGGGCTCATCATCAGTGATAACGGTAGAAAATAGCAGCGATAAATTATTCATAACAAGTGTCTCGAAACACGACACTTGTTAGCTTAATT
The DNA here is from genome assembly GCF_029892205.1 of Polynucleobacter sphagniphilus. Lineage (NCBI taxonomy): Bacteria > Pseudomonadati > Pseudomonadota > Betaproteobacteria > Burkholderiales > Burkholderiaceae > Polynucleobacter > Polynucleobacter sphagniphilus. The sequence continues at coordinate 522,353 of NZ_JARXVX010000001.1, read as the reverse complement.
TCAGATTAGGGTTTGGGCGACCTGAATTATTTAGAGTCGGTTAAACCGACACTACAGCGTCAAGGCCACGTTGGGCTGCTGCTGAACATAAAGCAGACCTTCGCCTTACTTACCGATGGTAGGCTCAAATCGACCGAGGCTGTGTAAAAACCCAAAATACTTCCATTGATTTAGATTTAAAGCGTGTACACGGGTTTTGGCCTTAAATCAAACGCTTCTGGTTGAGCCAACAATTCTGTTTTGGTAATTTGTGATTTTTTAGTAACGCCTCGTAGAGGCGTTACTCAGGCCTGTTTATTACGGATTGAGTAAGGCTTTCGCCTTATGTCGCCATCGCCTTCATCAGATTGCTACTGCCCATGATCTTCATCACCCGTTTGAGGTTGTAAGCCAGGATATGCAGACTCATTTCTGTACTCACATGCTCTTTGGTTTTGGTGAGGAAGTGAGTGGCCCCCATCCAACTCTTTAAGGTTCCAAAGGTATGCTCAATGGTGCATCTTCGGATCTTCATCGCATCAGGCATGGCTTCTAGATTGGCTTGCATCTGATCTAGTACTACTTCATGCTCCCAGCGCTTGACTCGTCTATTTATTCCGGTAGTGCACTGAGGCTTTAAGGCGCAGGTTTTGCAGCTCGAGCTCCAGTATGCAATCAGATTCTTACCATGCTCCACGGTTCTAAACCGCTCTATTAATACTTGCCCTGCAGGGCACTCGTATTCATTTTTATCAGGGTGGTAGATAAACGCATTCTTATCAAACAGGCCGTGAGATCGATTGCTAGACGTTTTACATTTAGGCATGATGGGAGTGACACCCAAGTCCATACAGTCTTTGATTTGTTCACCACTGTAATAACCCTTGTCCGCCACTACGGTCAGCTGCGTTACTTGCAGCGCTTCTTTGACTTGGTTTGCTATCTTAGCTAGGCTACTGCGATCATGACCGACATTAGTTAACTCATGGGCTACGATGAGATGGTTCTTTGTGTCCACGGCTGCCTGTACGTTATAGCCCACGATACCGCCTCCACGGTGTTGCATCGACCGGGCATCGGGATCACTCATGGAGATCTGTTTATCTGGTGCTGCTTGTACTTTTTCTTCAATAGCTTGTAGCTGTGCCATCTGCTCTGTAAAGAGCGCGATGCGCTCTTTAAGTCTGGCTTGGTGTGCGGTTGATTGGGCTGGAGAGCTCAGATCAGCTGCCTCTAAGTCTTTTAAGTACTGCGCAATACTAGCTTCAGCTTCTTGGATACGACGTTTGATCTTGGCCTGGGTGAAGTTCTGATCGGAGCTGTTCACGGCTTTAAATTTACTGCCATCGACTGCCACCATGGCGTCGGTAAAGAGATTCATCTGACGGCACAACTCAATAAACTGGGCGCAGACTTTACGGATGGCTTTGCCGTTTTCTTTACGGAAGTTCGCAATGGTTTTAAAGTCAGGAGCTAAGCGGGTAATGAGCCACATGAGTTCAACATTACGTAGCGCTTCAGTTTCAAGGCGACGAGTCGATGCAATACGGTTAAGGTATCCATAGACATACAATTTCAACAGCACTGCAGGATGATAGGACGGCCTACCAGTATCAGCAGGAACTACTCCTTCAAAACCCAAACTCTTTAAATCTAATTGATCGACAAACAGATCAATGACGCGCACGGGATTTTCTTCGGTGATGTACTCATCAAGCAGCTCAGGTAATAAAGTACTTTGGGTTCGATCTTGGCCAGTAATGAATCGTTTCATCTTCATGAACATCCGTTAATTAGTGATACTTAATTAACGTTTGAGGGTGCTTAGGTGTTTACAAAAACAGGGAGATTATTGGGGGTTTTTACACAGCCTCGACCCATAAGAGACTTTGGCGGAGCACTCCGCCACCATCATCTTACGTAATAGATGTATATATACGCATACACTCATATACGTGTATGCGTATATATACAATTAAGAGTGACTTCTGCTGACTAAAGAGAACTATTTACCGCAGGTATTAACACCTAAGACTGTATAAGCTGGACAGAATCTAAATAAGCCTGTTGCGAGCGGCACAACACCAACCCAACCCCAAGTACCAACTGCTCCAGTCGCAGCTAAGCCAATTAAAGCTAGACCAACCACCATGCGGAGAATACGATCAATATCGCCAATATTGCTTTTCATATAAAGACTCCTTTTGGTTATTTACTGCAGTAATTTTTATACAGCACATTCATGACTTCTAATGCAACATGATTGGAAAGCGAATAATAAATTTGCTTTCCCTCTCGTCTGGTCTCAACTAATTCTTCATTTCTGAGAACGGTCAGCTGCTGGGACAAGGTGGGCTGATGAATATCAAGGCATTCCTCTAGCTCCCCAACGCACATTTCACCCTGACTTATTTGGCATAGCAGCATCATCCGATCTCTATTGGAAAGGACTTTCATTAAGCGACAAGCATCATCAGCTGATGATTGCATCTTTTTAAGATTGATTATTTTCATATCGTTTAGAGCAAATTGATTGGAATCTTCATGTACGAAGTGCCGTTATCCTCTTTAGGAGGCATAGCTCCAGCTCGGATATTAACTTGTATAGAGGGTAACAATAAAACTGGTACCTCTAAAGTAGCATCCCTAGCTTTTCTCATTTGAACAAAAGCATCCTCTGTCACACCGTCACGGATATGAATATTATTTTCCCGCTGCTCTCCGACCGTAGTTCTACCAATAACTTGCCTATTAGTTGGTGGGTAGTCATGACACATGTATAAATTTGTGGACTCCGGATAACTCAGGATCTTTTTAATTGATTTATACAAGGTATTGGCATCTCCGCCCGGAAAGTCACAACGTGCCGTGCCTACATCAGACGGAAATAATGTATCACCAACAAAAATAGCATCATCGATCTTATAGGCCAAGCAAGCTGGAGTATGCCCTGGAACAGCTATTGATTCGATATTGAGATTTCCGAAGGAGATATTCTCACCATCCTTAATCAAATGGTCGAACTGGGAGCCGTCAGCCTTAAATTCATCACCTAAATTAAAGATTCCTTTAAATACCCCCTGAATCTTTTGCACTTTTTCGCCAATCGCAATTTTTCCACCAAGCATATCCTGCAAGTACTTAGCAGCGGTTAAATGATCAGCATGAGCGTGCGTCTCTAAAATCCATTCCAATTGCAGCTGGTTACTTGTAATGTATTCAAGAACCTGATCGGCTGATTGCGTTAGAGTCCTGCCTGATTTGGGGTCATAATTTAAAACAGGATCAATCACAATGCAAACCCTTGCCTCAGGGTCTGAGACAACATAGGTAAAGGTCCAAGTGGCCTTGTCGAAAAAACTCTTGATTTGTGCTTTCATGCAAATCTCCACCTATTCAATATATTGAATTATATATTATATTTCCTTATAATGTAAACATGGAAATAATCACCACCTCAAGTTTGGGCCTATTTATTGGCCTATTAATGGGTCTCACTGGCGCAGGTGGAGGCATAGTCTCAGTTCCAGCGCTTATCTATTTTTTACACTTAAGCATTGCAGAAGCCGGTCCAATCGCACTGATGGCCATTGCTTCTTCGGCTGGCATTGGAGCTCTTTTAGCCCACAGAGAAAAAACCTTAAGATACAAAGCAGCTCCATTAATTGGGCTTGCTGGTTTAACTACCGCTCCCTTTGGTTTGTGGCTAGCGCATCAAGTGCCTAATCGACCCCTAGCTGCGCTATTCGGGTTGATATTGATAGGCGTATCAATGCATTTTTTCTTGAAAGAAATATTCGATAAAGATGGCCCTAAATCAAAGCCAAATGACAATGCGATCTGCCAATTAAACAATACAACAGGAAAACTATTTTGGACAAAGCCCTGTTTTTTGACTTTGTTAAGTGTTGGCGCAGTCTCTGGTTTTTTATCAGGACTTCTTGGTGTTGGGGGAGGATTTGTGATTGTTCCAGCGCTTCGTAGATACACCAATCTATCAACAAATTCAATTATCAGCTCATCATTAGGGGTGATGGCAATTATTGCCATTGGCAGCGCAGGAATCTCAGCATTTGCAGGAACTTTAAATCTGCCTATTGCTATCCTATTCTCAGCAGGTGCCATTATTGGCTTACTCATCAGCAGGCAGTTCTCACAAAAGTTAAATCCCTTACGCATTCAACAGATATTTGCATCCTTCACATTTTTGGTTGGCATATACATGCTTTACAAATCTTTTCTAGATATATAGGTATTTAAGAACATGATAATTAATTGGCAAGAATTCACCCCTATTGCATCGCTTATTGGTGGGGCTATCTTAGGGCTTGGCGCTGTTTTTCTGATCATCTTCAAAGGAAGAATCGCAGGAATTAGTGGAATTATCGGTGCTCTAATGCAATTTCAAAATACACCTAAGGATCATTACTTGTGGAGAATCCTTTTTCTTTTGGGGCTGATTGGCTCATATCAAATTTATTCAATAATTTTTGGAGCACCGACCATCGAAATCAATACGAACTCAATTGAGCTTGTTATAGCAGGATTATTAGTCGGTTTTGGAACAAGAATGGGTTCGGGATGCACGAGTGGTCATGGGGTTTGTGGACTCGGTAGATTATCGACACGCTCGCTTGTTGCAACCCTCAGCTTTATGACTTCAGGATTTATTGTTTGCTATCTATTACTACATTGGATCAATTAATCATGAAAAACCTACTCACCTTTCTTGCCGGTCTAGGTTTTGGTATCGGACTTATTATTTCCGGAATGACTAATCCTGCCAAAGTCATTGGGTTTCTGGACTTATTTGGGCAATGGGATCCTAGCCTCATGTTTGTCATGATGGGGGCAATTTTCGTCACCTTTTTTGGATTTAGGTTTATTGAAAAAAAGAAAACGACTTACTTTGAAGAGCCTCTTCACCTTTCTGGCAAAACACACATCAATAAAGATCTAATTGTTGGAAGCGTCTTGTTTGGAGCTGGTTGGGCAATAGCAGGGTTATGCCCTGGACCCGCTCTTGTTGCCCTTGGATCTGGAAATCAGAAGGCAATCATTTTTGTTGTTGCAATGCTTGCAGGAATGTATATACATGATCATCCCTATAAGAAAACATTCTCAGAAAATTCTGTTTAATTTCATTAATACCTAAAGGTAGTTTTGGTGTTTTTAATCCTCTGCTCTAACGGCTGTTATTGGCCGAGGCTGTGTAAAAACCCAAAATACTTCCATTGATTTAGATTTAAAGCGTGTACACGGGTTTTGGCCTTAAATCAAACGCTTCTGGTTGAGCCAACAATTCTGTTTTGGTAATTTGTGATTTTTTAGTAACGCCTCGTAGAGGCGTTACTCAGGCCTGTTTATTACGGATTGAGTAAGGCTTTCGCCTTATGTCGCCATCGCCTTCATCAGATTGCTACTGCCCATGATCTTCATCACCCGTTTGAGGTTGTAAGCCAGGATATGCAGACTCATTTCTGTACTCACATGCTCTTTGGTTTTGGTGAGGAAGTGAGTGGCCCCCATCCAACTCTTTAAGGTTCCAAAGGTATGCTCAATGGTGCATCTTCGGATCTTCATCGCATCAGGCATGGCTTCTAGATTGGCTTGCATCTGATCTAGTACTACTTCATGCTCCCAGCGCTTGACTCGTCTATTTATTCCGGTAGTGCACTGAGGCTTTAAGGCGCAGGTTTTGCAGCTCGAGCTCCAGTATGCAATCAGATTCTTACCATGCTCCACGGTTCTAAACCGCTCTATTAATACTTGCCCTGCAGGGCACTCGTATTCATTTTTATCAGGGTGGTAGATAAACGCATTCTTATCAAACAGGCCGTGAGATCGATTGCTAGACGTTTTACATTTAGGCATGATGGGAGTGACACCCAAGTCCATACAGTCTTTGATTTGTTCACCACTGTAATAACCCTTGTCCGCCACTACGGTCAGCTGCGTTACTTGCAGCGCTTCTTTGACTTGGTTTGCTATCTTAGCTAGGCTACTGCGATCATGACCGACATTAGTTAACTCATGGGCTACGATGAGATGGTTCTTTGTGTCCACGGCTGCCTGTACGTTATAGCCCACGATACCGCCTCCACGGTGTTGCATCGACCGGGCATCGGGATCACTCATGGAGATCTGTTTATCTGGTGCTGCTTGTACTTTTTCTTCAATAGCTTGTAGCTGTGCCATCTGCTCTGTAAAGAGCGCGATGCGCTCTTTAAGTCTGGCTTGGTGTGCGGTTGATTGGGCTGGAGAGCTCAGATCAGCTGCCTCTAAGTCTTTTAAGTACTGCGCAATACTAGCTTCAGCTTCTTGGATACGACGTTTGATCTTGGCCTGGGTGAAGTTCTGATCGGAGCTGTTCACGGCTTTAAATTTACTGCCATCGACTGCCACCATGGCGTCGGTAAAGAGATTCATCTGACGGCACAACTCAATAAACTGGGCGCAGACTTTACGGATGGCTTTGCCGTTTTCTTTACGGAAGTTCGCAATGGTTTTAAAGTCAGGAGCTAAGCGGGTAATGAGCCACATGAGTTCAACATTACGTAGCGCTTCAGTTTCAAGGCGACGAGTCGATGCAATACGGTTAAGGTATCCATAGACATACAATTTCAACAGCACTGCAGGATGATAGGACGGCCTACCAGTATCAGCAGGAACTACTCCTTCAAAACCCAAACTCTTTAAATCTAATTGATCGACAAACAGATCAATGACGCGCACGGGATTTTCTTCGGTGATGTACTCATCAAGCAGCTCAGGTAATAAAGTACTTTGGGTTCGATCTTGGCCAGTAATGAATCGTTTCATCTTCATGAACATCCGTTAATTAGTGATACTTAATTAACGTTTGAGGGTGCTTAGGTGTTTACAAAAACAGGGAGATTATTGGGGGTTTTTACACAGCCTCGGCCGTTCTCCGCCACCCAAATACCTCTAATCACCCTGCCTCGAGCGTCAGCAAGCCACCCTATAAGAGCCACCTGACCGTCACGTAACCGGACACCTCCGAATCGGGCCGAACCGACACTCGATCGTCAGGGTCAAAAGTTCGTCTGAGTCGCTGATAGTCCACCAGGATTCACCACGCTAGACCAAGGTGAGCTATACGCTAGCCAAGCTTGACCCAGGATTAGGTCAATTGAGCACAATCAAACAAGCCTGAACAAGCATCTGCTTTACTTATCTGAGGATTTAATATCTGGCCTGCCCAGCACGATTCGAACGTGCGACCTACGCCTTAGAAGGGCGTTGCTCTATCCAGCTGAGCTATAGGCAGTATGTGTGTACTGGGACTAAATGGTGAAACTTGAGAAAGTGGTCGGAGTACAAGGATTCGAACCTTGGACCCCCTGCTCCCAAAGCAGGTGCGCTACCAGGCTGCGCTACACTCCGACGGAATCGATATTGTACACCGACATGTTGCTGAGGGCCAAATCCTGTAATATTCAGGCCCATGAGCACCCTTTTTAACGGCAAAGTTAGCAAGCAAACGCGAGCGTTAATCGCTCTTGGCTTTTTGCTATTTAGCCTCTTGGGCACCCAGTATTTAGGCTTTGCACATAGCGTTTCGCATGCCGGCTTCCAGGGCGTTAATTTAGAGTTCAACACTGGCGATCGCACTTCCTTTGGCATATCTCATGCTGCAGCCGATTGCCATTTATTTGATGCCTTAACCCTCGCCAGTTTTATTGCGCCAGATGTTCAATCTTCTATCGGGGTGCTTTCTTATTCAGGCACTTTTACCCCGCTCTTAGTGGTAACGGTTTTCCAGGCTCTTGCCTCACCCTATCAATCTCGAGCTCCCCCCAGCATCACTCTTTAATTACATTGCCCTCGCCTTATTAGCGAATTTATGTGCATTTACCTGTTGAAATAGTTCAATAGTTTTAAGAGTGAAGTATGAAATTTAGAATCCCCTATCAATTGGCTTTATTAAGCGCTTTGGGCGTAAGCCTTCCTTACTCCGCAAGAGCGGAAGATCCGAATGGCGGCTTAGTGATTGAATCGAACGCCATCTCCGAAAATAATCTTATGAGCCCGAGCAAAGTTTTGTCAGGCGATGAGTTGCAAAATAAGCTGGGTAACAACCTGGGCGCCACCCTCTCCAATGAACTGGGGGTTTCTGCAACCGGATTTGGAGCGGGCGCTTCCAGACCAGTCATTCGTGGGCTCGAAGGTGCGCGGGTACAGATTTTAGAAAATGGCCTATCGGTGAGTGACGTATCGAGTATTTCGGCAGATCATGCTACCGCCAACCCCTTACAAAGTACGCGTCAAATTGAAATCCTACGCGGCGCATCTGCATTGATGTATGGGTCTGGCTCGAGCGGCGGCTTGGTCAATGTGATTAATGATCGCATTGCCACCTCCCTCCCAGGGGAGCCAACGGGGTCAGTAAATACGAGCTATGAAACCGTCAATCAAGACAAGACCGCCAGCGCAGTAGTCGATACATCCACCGGACCAATTGCCTTTCATATTGATACCGCCATTAGCAATGCCAATAACTATCAAATCCCTGGCTACGCAGAGCAAGGTGGGCCGAATGCTAACTGGGCAATCAGCCCCGGCGTTCCGCAAAATGTGCCCTACTCTAGCAAGCTACCCTTCTCCTTTAATAATGAGAATAACTTAGGGCTGGGCGCTTCTTATATTGGTGATCATGGTTATACCGGGGTCTCACTATTGCGCCTTAATCATGACTATGGCGTTCCTACTGCTGATGGCGGATTTATTAACCAATCGCAAAATCGCTATGATTTGCAGCATGAAACCCGCGATCCTATGGATGGTTTTAGCGCTTTCAAATTCAGCATCTCTAATAGCCATTACATGCACAATGAATTTGATAACAACGGCGTGCCGCAAACTAATTGGGTAAATGATGCAACAGAATTACGCGCGGTACTAGATCATCAATCCTGGATGGGCTGGAAAGGTAGTGTTGGCTTGCAATCCTCTACCGCCAAACTAACGGCAACCGATATCGCTAGTGGCAATGCAGATATCGTTCCGCAAACAGTCACCAATTCCAATGCGCTATTTTGGGTGGAGCAAGGTAATTTTGGTGACTTTAAAAATAGTCTTGGTTTGCGCTACAACTATGTTACCCAGAACCCCAATCAGGCCAGCGTTTACGCCGACTCCATTTCTACTTATAGCCCACCTTCATTAATTAACCGTCAGTTTAATTTGGGTTCCTACTCTTTGGGAACTATTTACGAAGTGACTAAAGGCTATGGACTAGCTGCAGCCTACACCGTTTCACAAAGGGCACCAAGTGCACCAGAGCTTTACGCCTTCGGTCCACACGATGCTACCGCCACATACATAGTGGGTAATTCCAATTTACAAATAGAGACTTCGCACAACATTGAATTGGGTATACAAAAAACAAGTGGACTCATCCAAGGTAAAGCCAACATCTATCAAAATCAGTTCAGTAACTACATTTATGGCTTCTACACTGGAAATACAGCCTCTGGTGATGGATATACCAACTATCCAGTAGTAGTCTCCCAACAAGCAAATGCCACCATTAAAGGGGTTGAAGGAGAATTAACCTACAACTGGCAGCAAAATGGCGTTGGCACTCGCCTATTTGGTGACGCCTCTCAAGGGACTTTTAATAGTGGCGGTAATTTACCCCTGCAACCAGCCCCACGCTTAGGGGCTGAAATTGCCCAACAAGTAAATCAATGGAAAATGAATGCTACTTACATCCATGCTTTTGAGCAGACGCGCTTAGCTAGCTTTGAGATTGGCCCCACGCCGAGCTACAACCTACTCAATGCAGGCGTGTCATACACTGAAAGAATTAACAGCATCTCTTGGACAGGCTATCTGCGTCTGACAAACTTATTGAATCAAGATATTCGTTATGCCACAACGCCAGAGACGGTACGCTTATACGCACCCCAACCGGGTCGCAGCGCCATGATTGGGGTTCGAGCTGCTTTTTAAAGGAACTTGGTGATGAGGGTTGCCACCAAACCCGAGCCCAGAATCACAATGACAGGGTTAATTTTGGTACGCAAAATAAGATAGAGGGTAATCAGCGCCAGTCCAGCAGTTAGCGAGCTAACAATCGAAGCCTTGCCAACGGCATAAACACCCGATGCCATGAGTCCGACTGAGATGGGCTCTAAAGCATTTTGTACTGCACGGCGCCAAGGACTCTCCCCTATTCGCACCCACAAACGGCCAACATAAAAACACAAAATACTCGATGGCAGAAAGAATGCCAGCAAAACTATGCCTGCTCCGGCCAAGCCAGCGATTTGATAGCCAATGATCAGCACCATCAACATATTGGGGCCAGGAGCCAGCTGACCGATACTGTACATATGAACAAACTGGGTATGGTCTAGGCCAAAATGCGCATACAAAATACTTTGCATCTCAGGTAAAACTGCCGTTCCGCCACCCACCGCCAAAAGTGAAAGCAAGACAAAGTTCAGCCCCAGCTGAAGCAATATATTCATATTGATTTACCAGGACGATACACATACAGCGCAATCGGAGCCATGATTGCAAGCACCGCCAGAAGGGAAAGCTTAAATAGACTCATCAATACAAAGGTTGCCAGCACAATCGCCAAAGACTTCATGTGCCGCCAGTGATCGCCACCTATGCGGTAGGTGATGGCTGCCAATAAACCAGTCGCAGCCGCCGCTATTCCCGCCAAAATGATATTGGCCATAGGATGATTCGAATTACTGGAATATAAAATACCAATACCGAGAATAAATGCCGATCCAGGGAGAAGTAAGCCCAGGACTGCGCACACTGAGCCCGTAACACCTCGCAGGAAATCCCCTGTAAGCACTGCTAGATTCACTGAATTTAAGCCTGGCATGGTTTGACTAATCGCCAAGTAGGCCATGAATTCATCAGCGTTTAACCATTTGCGCTTTTCAACTAAAAGAATACGTTCATAGGCAATAATACCGCCACCAAAACTAATGGCGCCAATGATCAGAAATTGCAGAAAGATATCCCAAAGGTTTGCACCGCTTTTTTTATCTGCCATAAGAAAGCCTACTCTGGCTTACCGTATACCAGCGCAGTCTTCGTGCTGCCAATTTCTAGCCAATCTTTAAGCTCAATTTGTAGATTCTTAAAAAATTTATCAGCCCTTTTGTGCGCCTTAATGGCCTCGCGATTTTCATCATTGACACGATATGAAAAGGCTAACTCGCCAACAATTGGCTCTCCAACGCTTTTCATCCAAATGGCAATATCGCAATGCGCTTGCACACCAGCGCCGAATTGCAAGTTACCCAAGGGTAAGCAGGCTTCCAGAATTTTGTTAGTACTACCACCCACAATACGAATGGGCGTTTTTTTATCAATCAATATTTTTTTGAGCGTAGGGAAAAATTCTGTCAGGCTGGCATGCGTCCGCTCAAAAATATTATCCAGGGGTACTGCATCAAGAATGGCGTTATTTGAATAGATAAGTCGCTTTGTGCCAAGCCCATCGCCTCGTAATATCTCTTCTTTTAGCCTCAGGCGAGCTTTAATTTTTTTCTTAGGCTTTGGATCAAATTTGAAGGAGTCTTCAAGGTCATGCGTTCTACACTTCAAAGTGACTTCGCAAAAGTCATCAACCCATACATTTTGACGTGATTCTCTTACGCGCAAAATAATATTATTTTGCCGAAAATGCTCCCCCGGTGTATCCCAAAAATAGATATTGCGAAGACCTGTAGTCGCATTATCGAGGTGGAAAAACTCAACCTTGTTTTTATGGCAAAAGTTGAGAATTTGTTGACTTAGTTTCTCAATTTGCGAACGCCGATCCAAGCCCTGGGGCTTGATCAGCAACTTAAATTCCCGGTTAGTAATTGAGGGGTGTAATTTCATGGCGTTCTCTCTGTATTACAAAGAGATTACCACTAATAAACCTCCGGCACATACATCTCGGGGGGTACGGGGCCACGAAGGTAGTCCGGATTGTGGACGCGGGCAGGCAAGGTAATGACCGGGTGCTCAATCTCTTGATAGGGAATCTGACTGAGCAAATGAGTGATGCAATTTAAACGTGCCTTTTTCTTGTCATTGGCGGCCACAACCCACCATGGCGCCTCAGGAATATGGGTGCGCTCAAGCATCGTCTCTTTAGCCTTGGTGTAGGCCTCCCATAAGCGACGCGCTTCCAAATCCATTGGACTCAATTTCCATTGCTTTAATGGATCATGAATACGCATCATAAAGCGGTTGTACTGCTCTTCATCCGAAATGGAGAACCAATACTTAATGAGGATAATCCCTGAATTAATCATCATGCGCTCTAAATCAGGCACGGTTTTCAGGAATTCTTCGTACTCTTCATCGGTACAAAAACCCATTACCTTTTCAACACCTGCACGGTTGTACCAACTGCGGTCAAAAAGAACAATTTCTCCGCCTGCCGGTAAATGTGAAATATAACGCTGAAAATACCACTGGGTTTTTTCACGCTCATTGGGTGCTGGTAAGGCGACTACCTTACAAACCCGGGGATTCAGTCTTTGGGTAATGCGCTTGATTGCGCCGCCCTTACCCGCTGAATCTCGACCCTCAAACAAAACGGCTACCTTGACCTTATTTGCCACCACCCAGTCTTGGAGCTTAACTAACTCGCCTTGCAAGCGGAAAAGCTCTTTAAAGTACTCTTGGCGAGGCATGCTTGATCCAGACTCGCCATCAATGGCAAGACGATCATCATCGAGCTCCATTTCGAGCTCTTCATCCATGCTATCTAAAATTTCTTCTTGAGCACGCCGATACCATTCGGCCATCTCTGTATGCTTTGAGGTCATTGCAGTCCTTAATACGAATTACCTATTTTCATTTGTATCGTAGGCATATGTCAATTTTGTTACCAATTAAGGCGCTATTAGATCTGTCGGGAGATGCACTCCTGGCTATAGAGCGCTAATTGCTTTCGATCCAATGCATCTTCATCGGTGGGGCTAATGGGTGGTAAAAAATGTAATTCCACACCCAATCGGGGATTTTTAAGAACCTGAACCATCGACTCCAAGAGCCCCATATCACCTACAAATGCCGGTATGGTCGTTTTTTCTCCCGTTACTCTCGATACATAGCGTATCGCCAGAGGATATAACGGCACCTGAGCAACTAGAGCAGCCTCAAATAAATTAGGCCTAAATGGCAACACCATATTTCCGAGACTAGATGTTCCTTCCGGAAAGATGCAAATAGAATCTTTCTGCAAAACCTGTGCAATCTCCCCCACTACCGCTCTAGCATGACGCGCACTTTCGCGCCGAACAAAGACAGTACCTAATTGCTTTGCCATCCAACCAAAAATAGGCCAGCCTGCTACCTCTGACTTTGCAACAAATCGGAGGGGGTGATATGAATTGATCGCATGAATGTCTAACCAGGAAATATGATTTGCTACCAATAAATAAGGGCTTTTGGGGAGTAATTGCCCACCATATACCTTAAGCTCAATCTCAAAAATAGCCAATAAGTGAGCCGACCACTTTTGTATATGTCTTTTTTTTGACTGGGCATCAATCCATGGGAATACAAAACACAGCGTAAAAATGCCCGCCAATACATGGACTCCAATTCGGCTCCATGACCCCAGCAAGCGAAAAAATGAGATCTGCTCTGCTTGAAGTGGTTTTTGCTCATTCATTTAAAGATGATAAACATAAATTGAGTCACAAAACTGACATTAAATTGTCATGATCTTTACACAAGCCACAGGCCTAATAACAACTCATGATGCATTACAGAGCTATCTGGATTTCAGACGTACACCTAGGAACATCAGGGTGTCAGGCAAACTACCTCCTCGATTTCTTGCGGCATAACGATGCCGATCGATTTTACCTAGTTGGCGACATTATCGATGGCTGGAGGCTGAAGAAATCATTTTACTGGCCTCAGGCACACAACGATGTTGTCCAAAAGCTATTACGCAAAGCCCGTAAAGGCACAGAGGTCATCTACGTTCCCGGCAACCATGACGAAAGTGCTCGCCAGTTCTTTGGAATGTCCTTTGGCGATGTCAAGGTGGTTGAAGAGGTAATCCACACCACTCTTGATGGCAAGAAGCTCTGGGTTACTCATGGCGACTTATTTGATGGCGTGATGCAATATGCCAAATGGCTCGCCTATGTGGGCGATACGCTGTATTCCTTCATTCTGTACATCAATCGTTACTTCAATATGATTCGCATTCGGATGGGTTTGCAGTATTGGTCTCTATCCCAATACCTCAAGCACCAAGTGAAGAATGCGGTAAGTTACATCGCGGACTTTGAGCACATCATGGCGCGTGAAGCCAGGCTGCGTGGTTGTGATGGCGTGGTCTGTGGACACATCCATAAAGCAGAGATTCGCGAAATCGATGGCTTGCTGTACTGCAATGACGGCGATTGGGTCGAGAGTCTGACCGCCTTAGTAGAAACGCAAACCGGCGAACTCAAAATTATTCACTGGCCCCATATTAAAGGCGAGCCCTTAGAAGCATTAGAGACTCGCAACCTACCTGCTGCTGAACTATTCATTAAAGAGGCCACATTATGAAGATCATGATCATTACCGACGCTTGGGAACCTCAAGTCAATGGTGTTGTCAGAACCCTGAAGCAAACGCGTGCCGAGCTCATTGGGATGGGTCACGAAGTGCAGATGATTACGCCGCAAGAGTTCAAAACTATTCCATGTCCTACGTATCCAGATATTTCACTTTCATTATTTCCAGGCAAGCTGGTTGCGAAAAAGATTAAAGAGTTCGCGCCTGATGCCATGCATATTGCTACAGAAGGCCCGTTGGGCCTTTCAGCCCGCGCCTATGCAGTCAGAAATAAACTGCCCTTCTCCACCGCATATCACACCCGTTTCCCAGAGTACGTTAAGGCTCGCACAGGCATTCCACTTGGCCTCACTTATGCTTTCTTGCGCTGGTTCCACGGTCCTTCAATGGCTGTGATGGCACCAACGATTGTTGTAAAACAAGATCTTGAAAAATACGGCTTTACTAATGTTGTCCTATGGTCACGTGGAGTCGATCTCAAGATTTTCAAAGTACAAGAATCCAAAGCCCTCAGTACGGCACACCCGATTTTCTTGTATGTAGGTCGGGTTGCGGTTGAAAAGAATATCAATGCGTTCTTAGAAATTGATTTACCCGGATCAAAATGGGTTGTGGGTGATGGGCCAGCCATGGCTGGTATTAAAGAAAAATATCCTGAGGTGAACTACCTTGGCGTTCTTCAGCAAGAAGAATTGGCTAAGGTATATGCAGCAGCCGATGTATTTGTTTTTCCAAGCAAAACCGATACCTTTGGCTTAGTGCTACTTGAAGCGATGGCATGTGGTACACCAGTAGCAGCCTATCCGGTAACCGGTCCAATTGATGTCCTTGGCAACTCCCCTGCCGGGGCAATGAATGAAGACTTACGGGAAGCTTGCTTACAGGCACTCAAAATCCCTCGTGAAGTTGCCCGCGCACATGCAGAGAAGTTTTCTTGGAGAGCAGCTTCTGAGCAATTTGCCAATCATCTCAGACCGGTGCCCTCTCCAGATGTGCACCTCACAGCATTAGCGTAAATCGACCTGATTTTGAATACCAAATATCACATCGATCAAAATCCGCATAAGGGCAATCGGGGCCTGACCCGCGCATGGCACGCGGCTAAGAACTCATGGTCTGGGATGGTGTACGCATTTAAAGAAGAGAGTGCTTTTCGACAAGAGCTCCTCTTGTTATGCATCTTTAGCCCCATTGCACTAGCTCTTCCAGTGCGCCCTTTGGAAAAAATGGTATTGATTGCCTCCTTGGTGTTAGTTTTGGTGGTTGAGCTTCTCAACTCTAGCGTGGAGGCTGCAATCGATCGCATTTCTTTTGAACATCACGACCTTTCTAAACGCGCCAAAGATTATGGTTCTGCCGCAGTCATGCTCGCCCTTGTAATCGCAATGCTGTTTTGGGCAATTGTGTGTATTCCCCTTTTATTTAATTTGTAAGGCTCTCTATGTCAGATATTCCTAACCCATTAGCTGCTTTTGATATTTTCTCTGCTCGAGTAGATGAGAAAAAACAAAAGAAAGCAAAAGCAAATCCACTCAAGAAATTATTTTCTAAAAAAGTTGCCAAAAAACTATTTGGCAAAAAGTTTGCCTTGAAGACTCGCGCTGAATTGACGTCCCATGAAGTCGCGCCAATCGATCAACAAGTTAAAAAAGTCAAAAAAGCTGGCTTCCTGATTACTTGGGCCAGTAACGCTGATGAAATTAAAGAAGCGCAACGTTTGCGCTATAAGGTATTTGCCGAAGAAATGGGTGCCCACCTTCCTGCCCACCCAGAGAATTTAGATGTCGACGAATTCGATGCCTATTGCGACCATTTATTGATTCGCGATCAAGAAACTCTCAAAGTGGTAGGAACTTATCGCGTGCTGCCACCGCATAAAGCCCAAGAAATTGGTCGCCTTTACTCGGATGCGGAGTTTGACTTGGTTCGCCTTAATCACTTACGTCCTAAGATGGTTGAGCTGGGCAGATCCTGTGTTCATGCAGATTACCGCTCTGGCGCAGTCATTATGTCTTTGTGGAGTGGTTTGGCGCAGTACATGCAAAAGCATGACTATGAAATCATGCTTGGTTGCGCAAGCATTCCAATGGCTGATGGCGGCCACTTTGCTGCTAGCCTATATAACTCGCTAGGCAATGATCAAATGGCTCCCATTGAAAACCATGCCTTTCCACGCTTACCTTTGCCATTAGATCGCCTGAATGGCGGTCTTGAGGTGGAGCCGCCGCCATTGATTAAGGGCTATCTCAAATTAGGCGCAAAGATCTGTAGCGCTCCAGCCTGGGATCCTGACTTTAATACTGCTGATTTACTAACGATGCTGCGTCTCTCGGATATTAATCCACGCTACGCTAAGCATTTTTTAGGGCTCTAAGCGCCTATACATCCTCGAAGTAATCAAATGATTACTTCAGACCCAAGCGATAAGTTCGGCCGATGCGTTCCCATTCGGCCGCTTCTTTTTGCAGGCTAAATTCAGTCAAAGGATGCTCTTTAATCCAGTCTTCTGAGAGCGTCACCAAGTAAGAGCCGCCGTGCTCAGAAACTTTTACCCTAGGCAGACTTGTATCACTCCTGCCGCGACATAAGACCTGTGCCAAGCGCAGGCAAAAGAGCATACGCCAGTCATTAAAACTGCTGTTATTGGCTAGCTTACCTAATTTACCAGCATGCCCAATCAATAAGGCCGAGAGCCGTGCCTGGTCGTTCTTAGAAAATCCAGGCATATCCGCATGACCGGCAATATAAGCTGAGTGCTTGTGATATCCATTATGAGAAATGGATAAACCAATCTCATGAAGATTGGCGGCCCACTGTAATAAGGCAATATTGTCAGCCCGATCCTCGACATCAGGCTTTGGCAATTGCGCTAAAAATTCTCCAGCCAATTTACCAACCCGATCAGCCTGCTCTCGATCCACTGAATAGCGTTGCATGAACTGCTCGACAGTGACATAACGCATATCGTGATGTTGGGAGCGGCCCAAGAGGTCATACAGTACGCCAACCCGCAAGGCGGCATCAGTGACTTCCATGCTTTCAATGCCTAGCTCATCAAATACCGCCAACATAATGGCTAGGCCGCCCGGCCAAACACCTCTGCGGTCTTCTTTTAAGCCGTCCAACTCAACTTGGCTAATATGCTCGTACTTGAGGAGATGCTTTTTCATGGCCTTTAGGCCATCGCGCGTAATTAATCCACTCGATCCATTCACGCGCCCCATGGTGAGCGGCTCAGGCTCATCACTAAAGTTGTTCGTAATCAATTCTGCCAATGCACGAGCCGTGCCTGAGGACCCGATCACCTGTTTCCAGCCGCTCTTTAAGTAAGAGCCTGCGATAACCTGAATCTCCCTACGGGCTGCAAGTTCAGCCTCCTTGAAGGCATGCGCATCAATATTGCCATTGGGGAAAAAACGCATACTGTGAGATACGCAGCCAATGTACAAACTCTCCATTAATTTAGGCTCGTAGCCTCTACCAATAATGAGCTCAGTCGAGCCGCCACCGATATCTACCACCAGACGGTTACCCTGCACCGCCGATACCTCATGCGCTGCGCCAATATAAATCAGGCGCGCCTCTTCGACCCCAGCAATCACCTCAATCGGAAACCCAAGCGCCTCTTCAGCGTCCTTCACAAATTGCTGGGCATTTTTAGCCACGCGCAGCGTGTTAGTAGCAACGGCACGCACCTTGGATGGATCAAAGCCCCGAATACGCTCGCCAAAACGACGAATGGCGGTTAAACCACGCTGATAGGCATCGTTACCGAGTAGCTTGTTATCAGTTAAACCAGCAGCTAAGCGGACTGACTCACGCAAGGTATCAATGGGTCTTAATTGAGTGCCAGATGGCGTATTGACAGCCTGGGCTACCAGCATCCGAAAGCTATTCGAGCCTAAATCCACTGCCGCTACCAAATCAGCGGATTGGGAATATAAATCTGGGTGATTGATTGCCAAGGTGTTTCCCGTTAAAACAAGCGCTTAAATGAATATGTCTATTTTATGTAAGAACGATGACATATTCGTTAAAAAGAAGCTAGTCTACTGGGAAATACTTAAGCCGCTAAATTTTGCTCGGAACGAGAACAATCTACATTGCCAAAACTGCAAAAAATGCAGCAATCTCCTGACTTGGTCTTCAGAATGCCGCTACAAGCCTTGCAGCGATGCAAATAATGCGAGGAATTGCCTGCAATTTCTAAGGTCTCTTGTGCTTGGCAATGGGGGCACGTAATAGTTGAGTGCTGATTTTCAATATGGTTTTTCACACTGGCATTTTGCACTGTCAATATGGCAAAAATAAGTCAGGATTTAATCAGTGGTACTTGGACTCCAATAGGCCTGGGTCACATAATCCATATTACTTATTTCTTCAATCAAAGCGTCCATTTGTGCGCCTTCGACTGCGCTGTCCGTTAAGACCGCTTGTATCTCCACGTCATCTGCGCCAAATTGATGCACCTCGACATCTTGTGTCTGATAGCCAGCTGACTCGAGCTTTTCAATAAATTGCTTAAGTGCGATCTTCTGGGCATGCTTGGGCGCAATGATGTAAATGGAATTCGTTACCTCTACGGACTCCATATCCAATGGCTGTTTATTAATCAAGGTAACCACTGGACGCAATAAGGTATTGGCAGCAAGCACAAAAATTGTTCCTAAGCACGCCTCCAAGAGCAAGTCAGCACCCGCGCAAGCCCCAACTGCCCCAGAACCCCATAAGGTAGCTGCAGTATTGATACCGCGCACATTACCCTCTTCACGCATGATGACCCCGGCACCCAGAAATCCAATCCCAGAAACAACATATGCCATGACATGCACAGCACCCTCATGACCTGTTAAGCGATTAGCAGCATCCACAAAGATGGCAGCCCCTAATGCCACAAGAATATTTGTCCGAAGGCCAGCTGTACGCTGCCGAAATTGACGCTCTAAACCAATGAGGCCGCCCAACACAAAGGCAGCGCTCAAGCTAATCGAGGTATCAATTAAAGAGGCTAAGTTGATATTGTTCAACGCTTCCATGAAAAGCTTCCCACCTAAATTGTATTTTTCTTGGCCACCTGCAGGCGACCACTTTTGACTGCCTTGCAGAATAGCGCATAGTCAGCATCATTTTGCTTAGCATATGCCTTCGCAAAGGAATACATCGCCTCGCCAAACTGCTTAGATTTACCGCAATACCCGGAAATCATTGCTGCATCACCTGAACGTGCATGCCCCAAAGCCAAAGCCCAACCAAATAATTTGGCATAGTCAGGAAAATTCTTCAGCGACACACCATTAGGACCGCCAATCACAATACCGCCCTTCATATCACGCAGCTGGCGCATATAAAAGCCCTGCATCTTGTCAATGTCAAATGCCACTGCCCCGTAATTCAAAAAGATATCGGGGGCGCCTTGTAATAAGCGTTGTCCGGCTACTACCCGCCTACCCATATCAGCGTAAATAGACTCGCCCAAGTAAGGAGTAAGAACTGATTTTTGGGCTTCTTTATATTGCAAAAATAAGGCGTCATTTTCACTATCGCCTTCAAAATACATCACCATACAATTAGTCCCAACACTACCAACACCCACCACCTTGCGAGCAAAATCTTTTAATGAGTAGCGCTGAAATAAAATCTTTCTATCAGCCAGCAGACTACTCGAGTAATTTAAGAGTGCCCTATCAATTAGATTAATTAAAGGTATGCCATGCGTCTTTTTATCAAAGTGCTCAATCAGCGGTGGATTATTAATTAACTTTCGATCCTTACCCACTAATGTGGTGAGTTTTTCTAAAATCTGTACATTACTCTGCGCCTTGGTTAACTTCAGATAGGCATTGAGCTTTTTTTGATGCGACTTACTAAAGTACTTGCGCACATCCTTTTCACCAATAAATTGCTGCGCTAGATCGAGGTAGGGCATTTGCGCATATCGCGCCATCTGAGCTTGATATTCCCCGCTAATCTGCTGGACTAGAAGCTTGCAAGTCTTCTCGTCACCACCAATGCTTCTACAGGCAATAATCGCGCTGGCAACCAAACGCTTGATATCCCACTCCCAGCTTCCTGGCAATGTTTCATCAAAATCATTAATTCCAAAAACGAGACGATGCTCGGCGGTTCCAAAAAAACCAAAGTTGGAAACGTGCATATCCCCACAAAGTTGTACAGTGATATTAGTAGTTGGTTGATTGGCTAAATCCTGAGCCATGATTGCAGCGCCACCACGATAAAAGGTATATGGTGATTGCAGCATGCGCTCGTAACGGATTGGCATTAAAGCGGTAATCCGAGATTGAGCTTGACGTTCCAAAATGGTAATGGGATCGATGCGATGTTTTGGGGGTGTATACAATCCTTGGGCATCCAAGCTTACTACTTTGCGCAGTGCCCTACCATCTTGCATCCGTTTTTTGATACTGGGGCGGGGATCTTTAAAAGACTCTACGGAGTGCAGAACGGCAAATTTTTTATCTTTTAAATGAGGCTTTACAGCAGCAAGAGTTGCATTCTTTTTTTGAGGCATTACCACTCCAGAGGGAAATCTTTTTCCCTATACTACAACGGGTAAGCTTAGTTAAACTTAAATCCCTCGTGGATATGATGAAGATGCGTCTTCAGCTCTAGATGATCAAGCTTATCGACCGGCAAATCGAGTAATAATTCAATTCGATTGCGCAGACCCATTTCTACGGCCTTAAAAGCAGCTAACCGATCTTCCTCGCTACCTTGAACTGCTGCCGGATCAGGTAGACCCCAATGCGCTGTTGCAGGATGGCCAAGCCAGTATGGACACTCTTCTCCAGCAGCTGAATCACAAAGAGTAATAATAAAGTCCATATGAGGAGCCCCCTCTCTACCTAGCTCATCCCAACTTTTACTACGCACCAATTCAAGCGGATAGCCCATTTGCTCAATTAATTTGAGCGCAATCGGATTGACAACGCCCGTCGGCTTTGAGCCTGCGGAAAATCCAATAAATCGACCATGACTTAGGGTGGTTGCAAGCGCTTCAGCAAGAATAGATCTTGCTGAATTTCCGGTGCACAAAAAGAGAATATTGTAGGTAGGGCTCATTCAATAAAATGGGTAAAACGTTAAATGATTTCATCTAACTTTAAAGCAAATTTAGTATCAACCAAAAAAGATTTTTCTTGGCGATTTGTGGTCCACCCTTTTGATTGAACAAATTGCTCTTTTAAATCTGGCGCAGGTGATCTTAACTTGAGGGCTGCCTTCTCCAAAAGATCAACCCAGTCTTTTTTTAGAGGGGTATTCATCCATCTCTCCTTGAACTCATCAGTTAGTCGGATAGTTAGATGCTACTGGGCGTTTATTTCAGTTTGATTAATAACGAATAAAAAAAGAAAAAAGCCCAGCAAAGTGGGCTTAAAAAGGAAGAGCGCTTTATCGTGATCAGTGCATGACTGATGAACCCAATATAGTCATCAAACATGACAATTTAATTACTTGTCCCATACTCGAATTCTTTAATACGTCATTTGTAGGTGCTATTTTGGTAAATGAAGATAATCCTAGATATGCATGTCAGACTTCACTACGCCCTAATCTCCCTGGCAATCATCCCCGGCTATAGTCTGGCCTTTGAACCCTTGAACACCGATGATGCGGGAACAGTAAAAAAGGATGGGAATCAAGTTGAGATCTATTCATTTACCACTAACCAGCATGACAGTAACGCATTAAACGCGGTTGATTTACCCATCCCCGGTCAAGATTATGTGGACACGCAATATGCACATGCTTATCCAGCAACCTACACAAGGGGTATTGGCGATAACATAGAGGCTTCAATCGGTAGCGCGGTATATGCTCAGCCAAAGGGGGCATTCTCCCCAGTCTCCAATACGGCTTTAGCAATGAAATGGCGCTTCGCAGAAAGTGAGGATGGCGACTGGGCACTAGCAATTAAACCAAGTGTTCGTTTGCCAAGCGCACCATCACAGCAAGTGGCTGGCCTAGGCTATAGCGCCCTCAATTATGGTGCCACCCTTATTGGGTCAGTCTATTGGAATGCAGTGGAAATTCACGCTAATGTAGCCTATGCAAAAGCAAGCTACAACACGAATTACCCTACCGGTCAGAATACAGACCCCAACAGAACCAACATACTGTTTTTTTCAATTGCACCAGTCTGGACTGTAAGTCCAGGAATCCGTCTAGCACTGGACATGGGTCTTACTACTAATCCACCCACTACAGAACAATACTTAAGTAATTACGGTCTAGTAGCGGCCATTTTTTCTCCAATAGAAGCGATTGATATTGGCTTATCCTATATGCGTAGTGCAGCTAATTTTGGCATTGTGACTTCTGGATCAGGAGCCAATACCACTCGAACAGAAGTTGGCGTTACATGGAGGTTTTAGATGAATACACCATTCTTTCAACGTACTGCGGGAGGGATCCTTCTCCTTTGCTGTATTTTTTTCAACTCAGTTCATGCGCAATCGTTTCGCTTTGTCGCACTAGGAGACATGCCCTATACATTGCCTGGTGATTTTGTGCGATACGAGCGTTTAATTGGAAAAATTAATTCTGAAAATCCATCATTTAGTATTTTTGTTGGCGATACAAAATCAGGTTCCACCCCCTGCTCTGACGAATATGTCCAGAAGATCTCAAATTACTTCAATACCTTTCAAAAACCATTGATATATAGCATTGGTGACAATGAGTGGACCGACTGTCACCGACCTCAAGCGGGCTCTTATGACCCCATAGAGCGCTTAGATTACATTCGCTCTCATCAATTTTCTAATAAGCTGAGTTTTGGCAAACAAAAGTTGGTCTTAACACGTCAAGGTGATGTGATGCCTGCATTTACTACTTTTGTTGAAAACTCCCTTTGGGTGAAAAACGATTTTTTGTTTGTTAGCATACATTTACCAGGCTCCAACAATAATTTCGGTCGCAATGCAAGCTCCGATGAGGAATATAAAAAACGTAATGCTGCGAATCTTGCCTGGATCGAATACGCCTTCGACCAAGCGCAACAGAAAAAATATGTAGGCATTATTTTTGCATTTCAGGCGGATATGTTTTATTCCCCAGATCAAGCAACTAGTCGAAGTAGCGGTTACCGTGACACTCTTGAGCTCTTCAGTAGTCTAGCGGGTAGCACTAACTTGCCCATCCTGCTCATTCATGGCGATAGTCATCGCTTGAAAATTGACCAGCCACTGCTTAATAATCAAAAACGAACCCTGGAGAATGTATATCGCCTCGAGGTGATGGGATCAGATCAAGTTCAAGCTGTAGAAATTGAGATAAATCCCAAGGAGGCAAATCCCTATGGATTCCATCCACTGCTGATTAAAGAGAATATTCAGGCAGATTAAACGCATTCAAGTGCCTATCCGCTTGTAACGATATCCACCTGGAATACACTGAGAGCATCCATCAGGAATTATTCTCACCGGGATCTAAGATGCAAGACTGGGACATTTATTCGACTATTGGGCTTAGGCTAGGCTGTGCCCTGATTGCCGGGATTATTCTCGGGGTAAATCGCTGGCTGCATCATAAGTCCGCAGGGATACGCACCCACTCCCTGGTCTCCATAGGATCAGCCACTGCAGTATTGTTGATTGCCCAATTGGCGCATGATGATGCGCAATCTGTTAGCCGCGTTCTACAAGGCCTCATTACTGGATTAGGCTTCTTGGGTGCAGGCGTTATTATCCGGGAGCGAAATTCACAACGGATTCATGGTTTAACAACGGCGGCAAGCCTGTGGGCCTGCGCTTTGATTGGGGCGGCCTTTGGGGCTGGTGAATACATTTTAGGGGGCCTTTCGGTGGGCGCTATTTTGATCACCCTTCTGATCGGTGGGCCACTAGAACGTTTAGCAACCAGGCTTTCAGGCATCCATCAGGGATCAGAAATCCCACCCACCAATCAGGATAGCTAAGTATCAAAACCTCAAAAAAGGGGTTTTGTCATATTAGTTTGGTAGGATTCGCGGTATTGATACTTTTACAAGCTAAGTCATGAGCAAATACGATTACGAAGACGCTGTAAAGCAACTACAAGAATCTGGGTCTATCAGTCTAGAGGACTTCAAAAAATTAGCCTACGATGATCTCAATGAGCTGCTTGAAGAGATCAAAGTCTGGTGCTTGTATGCTAATGGCGCAGCAGATAAGCTGCCTAAAGAATCCAAAAAGAAGAAAAAGAAAAAGAAAAAGGATTAATTACTGAGCTAATTTAGCTATTCAGTAACCCGTTCTTTTGGGAAGCGAATCGCAAAAGAACTACCTTTCCCAGGCGTGCTTTCAATATGAAGTTGGGCTTGATGGCGACTGGCAATGTGCTTCACAATCGCCAAGCCTAAGCCAGTCCCCCCGGTATCTCTTGACCTACTCCGATCCACCCTATAGAAACGTTCTGTAAGACGTGACAGATGTTCTGAGGCAATCCCAGGGCCTGAATCCGTAACCGAGAACTCCCCTTGCCCTTGAGCATCCACCTGCCATTTGACGTTGATCGAGCCCACATCTGGGGTATAGCGAATAGCGTTTGAGACTAAGTTGCTAAACGCTGATAACAACTCACGTTCATCTCCAACCAAATTCATAGATGATTTAGTTTCAAAATGAAATGCATGCCTGCCTTGCGATAGCGCCTCAGCATCATTCTTCAGCAGGGCCATGAGGGTTTGAGCTTGAACGACATTCATCGGCGCTGGCAAGGTATTTGCCTCTAAGTTGGCCAAAGTCAATAGGTCTTCAACCAAGCTCTTCATACGCTTAGCTTGAGCCATCATCATTTCAAAATATTGATCTTGCTGTGCTTTCTCCAAATTGAGAGATTGCACTGTTTCAAGAAAACCCATTAATACCGTAATTGGAGTTCTCATTTCATGGGATACATTAGCCACAAAGTCGCGGCGCATCGCATCCGCTTTTTGTAAGTCTGTGACGTCTTGAATCAACAGTAAATGTCTTTTTTCACCAAAGGGAAAGGCCTGTAGCATCAAACTCAGACTGCTATTCACGCCCATACGCTCCAGCAATAGGGGCTCGTCAAATTCACGCTTGGCCAAATATTGGACAAACTCTGGCCTACGAATTAAGAAGTTAATTCGTTGCATCACATCCCGCTTAAAAATCAAACCAAAGAACCGCTCAGAAATGGAGTTACACCACTCAATTTGATCTTGATCATCAAGCATCACAATGCCGTTCGGTGAAGCCTGAAAAGCTTCGATAAAGCGCTCGTGCTGTTTTTCAATTGTCCGAATTTGCTGCTTTAAGTTTGAGACCAAACGTTGGAGACGAAAAAAAACCTCCTCCCAAAACCCGCTGGGTAGAGGCATATTTTCAATGTTGTTATCCAATGCGTAGGCTCTCAGGCGCGCCAAATTGACGTAGGAATAGACCAGTGGCACCGCCAAAATAGCCAGACTTGAGCAAATTGCCCAACTAGCACCAAAATTAGGAAGGGTGACAGAGGCAACTACAAGGGCCAGACAAATAATTAGAAAAAAACGGGTTAAGGCAGAGAGCATGCAGCAATCTTAGAGCATCTGTGTAAAACAGTAGAAAAAACCGGTATGAAGGGCCAGATTAGGTGTGAGTTGGGGTTTTGGTAATGCGATAGCCACTGCCCCGGACCGTTTCAATAAATCGATCGCAATCGACGGGTGCCAAAGCAGCTCTTAAACGCTTGATATGGACGTCTACAGTACGCTCCTCAATATAAACCTCACTACCCCATACTTGATCCAATAAATTGGTTCTAGAGTGCACACGCTCTGGATTGGACATCAAAAACTGCAATAGGCGATATTCAGTCGGCCCTAATGGAATAATCTTGGGCTGTTCGTTTGGCCATACGGCAGTGGCACGGTGGGAAACTGGATCTAAGCGTATCGGGCCTACAGCCAGCGGGCCTGACTCCTGAGATGGGGTTTGACGGCGCAATAAAGCGTTTACACGAGCCACCAACTCTTTGGGAGAGAAAGGTTTGGTTACGTAATCATCTGCACCAGAATCAAGGCCAAGCACCTTATCTGCCTCTTCACTCTTGGCCGTGAGCATCAAAATTGGCAAAGAACGGGTGCGCTCATTAGCACGCAACTCCTTGGCAAACTGAACACCTGATTTACCAGGCAGCATCCAATCCAAAATCACCAGGCTGGGCAATTGCTCGCGCATACTAACCAATGCAATCTCAGTTTGCATGGCCTTTTCCACCTCAAATCCAGCATGAGATAAGTTGATGGCGATTAGCTCCGCAATGGAGGGCTCATCTTCAACAATTAATATGCGATGAGTCATCGGTTGGCTCAATTAAGTAATCAGTTAAATCTTATTGGCTTCGCGCACCAAATCCGCATGCGGAATATGACGCACATCAGAACCCTTAACAATATAGATCACGAACTCAGCAATATTTTTAGCATGGTCACCAATACGCTCAATTGCCTTTGCTATTGTCAACATGTCTAAGCCAATAGAAATCAAATGCGGATCTTCTGACATATAAGTAATCAGTTTGCGTACAAAACCGCGGAATTCTTCATCAATTTGGCGGTCTTCTTCAACCACTTCTGCTGCTGCAATGGTATCTAGGCGTGCAAAAGCATCCAAGCTTCTGCGCAATAAAGAAATGGCCATTTGACCCGATAAACGAATCTCTGCAACGTTGATGTTATTAATTGCACCAGCTTCAATCAAGCGCTTAGTGCGTTTAGCAACGCGCTCAGCCTCATCGCCTGCGCGCTCAAGATTGGTAATGGCTTTGGATACCGCCATTACTAAACGTAAATCACGAGAAACAGGTTGGCGACGTGCAATCACTTCAGTGCAGAGCATGTCGATTTGGATTTCCATATCGTTTACTAGCTTCTCGTTCTCAATCACGATGTTGCAAGTATCTATATCCATCTGCGTAAAGGCACGCATAGCGGTTGCTATTTGCGACTCTACCAAGCCGCCCATTTCTAACAAGCGGCTAGACAAGGCGTTTAAGTCAGCGTCAAATTGGGATGATAGGTGTTTATCTGGCATTACTGTCTCCAATTAACCGAAGCGGCCGGTAATATAGTCTTCTGTTTCTTTGCGCTGAGGCTTGATGAAAATTTCATCTGTTTTGCCGTACTCAATCAAGCTGCCCAAGTACATATAGGCAGTGTAATCGGATACGCGCGCAGCCTGCTGCATATTATGAGTAACGATGGCAATCGTGTACTCATGCTTGAGCTCATTAATAAGCTCTTCGATTTTTCCAGTTGAAATTGGATCCAATGCAGAAGTCGGCTCATCGAGCAAAATCACTGATGGCTTGACCGCTACACCACGAGCAATACAAAGACGCTGTTGCTGGCCACCTGAGAGCGATAAACCACTTTGGTTCAACTTGTCTTTGGCCTCAGTCCAAAGAGCCGCTTTATTCAAGGCCCACTCTACGCGCTCATCCATCTCTGAGCGAGAAAGCTTTTCATATAAGCGCACACCAAATGCAATGTTTTCATAAATAGACATTGGGAATGGAGTTGGCTTCTGGAAAACCATCCCAATTCGGGAGCGCAATAAATTGAGGTCTTGACCCTGCTCTAGGATATTTTGACCATAGAAGTTGATTTCGCCTTCAGCGCGCTGACCTGGATACAGGTCATACATACGATTGAGTGTTCTGAGCAAAGTAGATTTACCGCAACCCGAGGGTCCAATAAAGGCAGTTACCTTGCCTTCCTCAATATTTAAATTAATGTTCTTTAGACCCTGAAAGGAGCCATAAAAGAAATTCAAATCACGCACTTCTAATGCATTACGAATTTCTGATTGTGGTTGCTGATTATTTTCCACGTTCACACTACCCCCAAGACGGTCGATCTGATTTAAATCAAAATTAGTTTTCATATTACTCATCCCTGCACCTTCTCACGAAAGACCACTCGCGCCAAGATGTTGAGCCCTAAAACAGCAAAAGTAATTAGGAGTGAGCCACCCCATGCAAGACTGACCCAGTTATCGTAGGGGCTCATTGCAAATTGGAATATCACCACCGGCAAATTAGCCATCGGTGCATTCATATTCGTAGAGAAGAATTGATTGCTTAAAGCAGTAAAGAGTAATGGTGCAGTTTCGCCACTAACGCGTGCCAAAGCCAGCAATATACCGGTCATGATGCCGCTTTGTGCAGCGCGCAAGGTGATCATGAAGGCCACTTTCCACTTAGGTGCACCGAGAGCATAAGCAGCTTCGCGCAAACTGCCCGGCACTAGTCGCAACATATTTTCAGTGGTGCGAACTACCACTGGGACTGCAATTAAGGCCAAGGCAATCGTGCCAGCCCAGCCCGAGAAGTGTTTTACTTGAGCGACCACTAAAGCGTAAACAAACAAGCCAATCACAATAGATGGGGCCGATAACATAATGTCAGTTACGAAACGAGTAACCGATGCAACCTTACTGCGATCACCGTACTCCGATAAATACAGACCAGCCAACACTCCCACGGGGGTGCTAATAAGGGTACAGCTCACAATTAGCATTAAGCTGCCAACAATGGCATTGGCCAGGCCACCGCCCTCAGATCCAGGCGCTGGAGTACTCTGCGTAAATAAATTCAGGTTAATCGCAGAAAAACCTTTAATAAACAGCACTGCCAGAATCCAGATTAAAAAGACCATGCCCAATACCATGGCGAACATGGAAAGAGCTAAACCAATTTTATTGGCGCGCTTGCGACGCGCAAATACTGCTTTATCGATATTGATTGCTTGACTCATGATTTCAATCCTTGGCTTTTCTCCATGCGAATCAACATCCATTTAGCTAGCGCTAACACCACGAAGGTAATAAAGAACAGAGCTAAACCAAGGGCGAATAATGAAGAGAAATGCAAGCCCGCTTCAGCCTCTCCGAATTGGTTGGCCAAGGTAGAAGCAATGGAGCTGCCAGGAGCAAATAGTGAGGGAGAGATTCGTCTTGCATTACCAATTACAAAGGTCACGGCCATGGTTTCCCCGAGCGCCCTGCCCAGTCCCAACATCACACCGCCGATCACACCTGCTTTGGTATAGGGTAGAACGATTCTACGGACTACCTCCCAAGTGGTGCAACCAATGCCATAAGCGGATTCTTTTAATACCGGTGGCACGATTTCAAATACATCGCGCATCACAGAGGCAATGAAAGGCAGAATCATCATTGCCAAAATCAAACCGGCACACAACATACCAATACCATTCGTTGGGCCAGAAAACAGAATACCAATCAGTGGAATCTTACCTAAGGTAGCTTGCAGCGCCGGCTCAATATAGTCACCAAAAATTGGCGCAAAAATAAATAAGCCGAACATGCCATAAATGATCGATGGCACCGCAGCCAAGAGTTCAATTGCAATCCCCAAAGGACGCTTTAGGCTGGAATGGCAGATTTCTGTCAAGAAAACTGCAATACCAAAACTCAGAGGCACAGCAATCAATAAAGCAACCAAGGATGAAACTAATGTACCGTAAATGGCAATCAAGCCGCCAAACTGGCCGCCGATAATATCCCACTCATCGCTAAAGAAAAATCCAATGCCAAACTCACTTAAAGCGGGCCATGCATTGATAAATAAGGAAATGATGATTCCCATCAAAGCAAACAATACAGTCAAAGAAAAAAACTGCGTTGTCCTATGGAACAAGAAGTCCTGGATTCGTTGAATTCGGGCAATTTTGACTGCCTTAGCCGAGGGCAAACCCGCTGAAAAAGAAGATTCCATTATGTCTTTAAAGGTATCTGTTAAGCAAAATGGCCCCAATGTGTATTGGGGCCTGCTGCGATTTATCTAAGAATTACTTAACCTGAACTTGTGACCAAACATTCTTACGAATGAAGTTGGTAGTTGCATCTGGCATCGGCACATAGTCCAAATCTGCAGCCATTTGCTTACCATTGGTAAATCCATAGTCAAAGAACTTCAACACTTCAGCTGCTGAGTTTTTGTTCTCTGGCTTTTTGTACAGCACTACAAAAGTTGCGCCAGTGATTGGCCAAGCACCAGCACCGGGGGCATTAGTGATGAAAGTTTCCATACCTGGGAACTTAGACCAATCTGTACCGGCAGAAGCGGCAGCGAAAGATGCGGCATTTGGAGAAACAAACTTGTCAGCGGCGTTTCTCATCTGAGTCACGCTCATGTTGTTTTTCTTGGCATAAGCAAATTCAACGTAACCGATTGAGTTCTTAATCCGAGAAACGTTAGCCGCAACACCTTCATTACCCTTGCCGCTAACTGTAGATGCTGCAGGCCATTTCACCGCTGCACCAAAACCGACTTTTTCTTTCCAGCCAGCATTTACTTTAGTGAGGTAATTTGTAAAGATTGCAGTAGTTCCTGAACCATCCGCACGACTTACCACTGTGATATCGCCAGCAGGAATTGTCAAACCTGGGTTCAACAACGCAATACGCTTGTCGTTCCAGTTGGTAATTGTGCCCAAGAAAATATCCGAGAGAACATCGCTAGACAATTTCAATTGGCCTGGCTTGATACCTTCAATATTTACTACAGGAACTACGCCGCCGATAATGGCAGGGAACTGAACCATGCCACCCGCCTCAAGCTCTCCGAAACTCATTGGGGCATCGGTTGCACCGAAGTCGACTGTCTTGGCTTTGATTTGTTTAATACCACCACCAGAACCAATCGATTGGTAGTTCAAACTGTTGCCTGTTTTTGCCTTATATGCCTCAGCCCATTTGGCTAAAACTGGATAGATGAAGGAAGAGCCTGCGCCAGTCATCTCAGCAGCAAATGCAGAGGTGCTCATGGCTACTGCAACTGCACCCGCAACTAGGGCTTTTTTGAAAACAAGTTTCATGGTGTAGTCCTTAAAGGTGTAACAAAAGAATGCGATACCGAGACGATACGTATGGTGTGTGACCCTTTTATGACAACATCTGGTTTATGGAAAATAAACCTTTAAATACAAATACTTAGGTTTTATAAAGTGGGTACTAAATGAGCAATACTTTTGGCAGCACTCATAGCGATATCGCCATCGGCTGTCTCCACCATAACCCGCAAAACAGGCTCTGTTCCAGAAGCGCGTATTAAGACCCTACCCCTACCTTTGAGGTCTGCCTCCACTCGAGCAATCTGTTGAATAAGGGCTTGGTCACCCTTCCAGTCATATCCCGACTTGAATTTGACGTTCAAGAGGACCTGAGGGAAGAGACTGACTGAATCTAGGAGTTCGACTAAAGTCTTCTTTTGCTGACTCATGGCGGCCAGCACCTGCAAGGCAGCAATCGTGCCATCTCCAGTGGAATGCTGATCTAAGCAAAGTAAGTGACCAGATCCTTCTCCACCAATCAGCCAGTTCTTTTGCTTGAGCAACTCAAGAACGTAGCGATCGCCCACATTAGCGCGCTCAAAACCGATTCCCAAGGCTTTGATTGCATTCTCAACGGCTAAATTGGTCATTAAGGTTCCAACCACCCCACCCAGCTCAAAACCGCGCTCAAGACGATCTTTCGCAAGCACATAGAGCAATTCATCGCCATTAAAGAGTCTGCCGGAGGCATCTACCATTTGCAGTCGATCGGCGTCACCATCTAACGCAATACCCAAATCAGCACCTACCTCTTTTACCTTGGCAATCAAAGCTGCAGGTGCAGTAGCGCCAAAGCCATCATTAATATTGCGGCCATCTGGGCTAATACCAATCGAGATCACTTCAGCGCCAAGCTCATGAAATACATGTGGGGCTGTGTGATATGCGGCGCCATTGGCGCAATCAACCACCAATTTCAATCCCTTGAGATTCAAGTCCCCAGGAAAGGTAGATTTACAAAACTCAATATAACGACCGGCGGCATCATCCAAACGAAAAGCCTTACCCAATTCTTCTGAGTTAACACAACCCATGGGTTTGTTTAACTCTTTCTCAATGGCAAGCTCAAGAGCATCAGATAATTTATCGCCTTTAGCTGAGAAAAATTTAATCCCGTTATCTTGATAAGGATTATGCGAAGCCGAAATGACTACACCAGCAGATAGACGTAATGCTTTAGTTAGGTAGGCCACTCCAGGGGTTGGCATTGGACCGCACAACATCACATCCATACCCGCAGCAGCAAATCCGGCCTCTAGTGCAGCCTCTAGCAAGTAGCCCGAAACACGGGTATCTTTACCAATCAATACTTTGCTACGTTGACCGGGTTTAGCATCTTTGCTCAATACTTTTCCAGCGGCATAGCCAAGGCGCATGATGAACTCAGGAACAATCGGAAATTGCCCCACTTCGCCGCGAATGCCGTCAGTACCAAAGTATTGTTTTTTCATGGATTTGATTATAAAACTGACTATTACTGGATCGCTTCCCAGAGCTTTAAGGCGTCGACGGTTTGGGGAACATCATGCACCCGCACTATCTTAGCCCCACGATCTGCAGCCAAAACAGCTGCAGCAATACTCGTAGGAATGCGTTCATTGGTCTGGCGACCAGTGACTTTACCCAACATCGATTTTCGAGAAATACCTGCCAAGGGGGGATAGCCCAAATTGGAGAACGCCTCAAACTGCGCCAGCATAGCTAAGTTGTGCTCCAAGCTTTTACCAAAACCAAAACCTGGATCAATCGCAATACGATTTGCATCAATCCCGGTTGTCACCAATTGTTCTGCACGCTCACTTAGAAATGCTGCAACCTCAGACACCACATCTTGATACTCAGGATTAAATTGCATCGTAAGTGGGTCGCGCTGCATATGCATGAGGATCACACCACAATTTAGATTTTCAGAAACAGCCTCCAATGCACCCTCTTGCCTAAGCGCCCAAATATCATTGACGCAATCCACTCCTGCAAGCAAGGCTTGACGCATCGTCTCAGCTTTATAAGTATCAATCGATAAAGCCACACCACAATCTTTAAGAGCCTCTATTACTGGGAGTACGCGATCGAGTTCTTCTTGCAAGGAAACGGGCTGGGCACCAGGACGAGTAGATTCGCCACCAATGTCGATGATGTCCACCTCGTTTTCTATCATCAGGGCAGCTTGAGCAATAGCATCTTGTGGTGTTCTGAACTGACCACCATCTGAGAAAGAATCAGGGGTAGCATTGAGAATGCCCATCACCAAAGGCTTGGTTTGTTTCTCAAAGTCAAAAAGAAAACGCCCGCAACACCATGTCGCGGGCGAGAGATCTTTACTCATCAGCACTTAAGCAGTAGCGGGAGCATTACCAGGTGCTGCATCTGGCGCACCACCCGCAGAATTACCGAAAGTCGTTGCAGCTGGTGGTAATGGTGCGCGCGGTGGGCGACCTTCCATAATGTCATTGATCTGATCAGCATCAATGGTTTCCCACTCCATTAAGGCCACAACCATGGCCTCAACCTTATCGCGATTTTGCTCAAGAATCGATTTAGCCAATGCATACTGACTATCAATCAAAGAACGGATCTCTGCGTCAACTTTTTGTTGAGTCAATTCAGAAACAGTCTTGGTACTATTGCGACCAAAGATACTTTCCGATTCGGTATCAACATAAACCATTGTTCCTAAGCTATCACTCATACCGTAGCGAGTCACCATATCGCGCGCCATTTTGGTAGCACGCTCAAAATCATTAGATGCACCAGTGCTCATGGAGTGCAAGAAGACCTCTTCGGCAGCTCGGCCACCAAACAAAATAGCTAACTCCTCCAACATGCGATCTTTGTACAGATTGACACGATCAAACTCAGGCAATTGCCAAGTAACACCCAGCGCCATACCGCGAGGCATGATCGTTACTTTATGCACTGGATCTGCCTTTGGTAAAACCTTGGCAACCACTGCGTGACCAGACTCGTGATAAGCCGTATTGCGGCGCTCCTCTTCGCGCATCACAGCCGATTTGCGCTCTGGACCCATGTAAATCTTGTCTTTAGCGTCTTCAAAATCTTTCATGTCAACCGCGCGCTTATTGCGACGGGCAGCAAACAAAGCAGATTCATTCACTAGATTAGCCAAGTCCGCACCGGAGAAACCTGGAGTGCCACGAGCCAATACCGCCGCATCCACGTCAGGGCTGATTGGAACCTTACGCATGTGCACTTGCAAAATTTGCTCGCGACCACGAATGTCTGGCAAACCAACATGTACTTGACGGTCAAAGCGACCTGGGCGCAATAAAGCCTTATCCAGGACATCTGAACGGTTGGTAGCGGCAACCACAATCACACCGCTATTACTTTCAAAACCATCCATCTCAACGAGCATCTGATTGAGTGTTTGCTCACGCTCATCATTACCGCCGCCCATACCTGCGCCACGATGACGACCGACCGCATCAATCTCGTCAATAAAAATAATACAAGGGGAGTTTTTCTTGGCGTTCTCAAACATATCGCGCACACGCGATGCACCAACACCCACGAACATCTCGACAAAGTCTGAACCAGAAATAGAGAAGAAAGGTACCTTAGCTTCACCAGCAATCGCGCGCGCCAACAAGGTCTTACCAGTACCTGGCGGACCCACTAGTAAAACGCCATGCGGAATGCGTCCGCCAAGCTTCTGAAACTTTTGAGGGTCTTTTAAGAAGTCAACCAGTTCAGAGACTTCTTCTTTTGCCTCATCGCAACCAGCAACATCTGCAAATGTTACGGTGTTGCTGTTCTCATCAATCAGACGTGCTTTAGATTTACCAAAAGAGAATGCGCCGCCTTTGCCGCCACCCTGCATCTGACGCATCATGAAGAACCAGAAACCAATAATTAATAAAGTAGGTCCAAGGTAGTACAGAGCAGAAACCAACATATTAGGCTCATCCTCTGCCTTTCCGGTTACCTGAACTCCATACTTCATCAAGTCCCCTACCATCCAAATATCACCTGGAGAAATGATGGAGTACTTAGCACCATCAGCGGGTGTAACTTGTAATGTGCGGCCTTGCACGTCTACTCGCTTGACTTTGCCGGCTTTGGCATCATCCATGAATTGAGAATACGTGACCTGATTCTGATCCTTCGGCTTATCAAACTGCTTAAAAACCGTAAAGAGCACCAGGCCCACAATGAGCCACACACCAATTTTTTGGAACATATTGCTGTTCAAACCGAGACCTTTGCCGGATTAATCCGGGAGTAAAAGCTTATCTATAGCTAAGTATTTGATTCTACTACTAGGCTTTTTCAAGGCCTAATGGCATATATATTTAATAAACCCTTGTAATTGGGGGGTTATTGAGTGTTTTTAAGGGGTTTCAAGTTCCGTCCCAAGAGAAAAATTTCTGATGAACGCGCTCTAGAGGCCTTAGGCTTTTTAGAGGTGACATTCCTAAAGACCTTCTTAAAAGACTCCACAATTTGGCTATAGCCGCTGCCATTGAAACATTTGATCAACAAAGCACCCTCGGGCTTTAGATGGGCCAATGCAAAATCCAGCGCAATTTCTGCCAAGAAAGCCATACGGGCAGCATCCGCTACGCCTACTCCGGAAAGGTTTGGAGCCATATCAGAAAGGACTAGATCTACCTTCCCATCAGCATCCCGAGGCAACAGAGCCTCAAGAGCCCGCAAACCTTCATCTTCCCGGAAATCACCTTGGATAAAGCTCACATCTGCAATATCTTCCATCGGCAAAATATCGATTGCAATGATGATGCCATCGGGTTTACCGGATTCTATTTTGGGATTGCCTTTACCAAGCTCAGTTAGGCGATTGCGAGCGTACTGACACCAGCTACCTGGAGCGCTCCCCAAGTCAACCACCGTCATGCCCGCCTTGATCAAATGCTCTTGCTCATCGATCTCGCTCAGCTTGTAAACCGCTCTCGCACGATAGCCCTCTTTTTGAGCCATCTTGACGTAAGGATCTTGCAGATGATCCTGCAACCAACTTTTATTGAATTTATTCTTTGCCACAACACTTACCCACTTTCGAGGTCTATTTTCCTTGTTTCTGCGCCTTTAGGCAAAAAGAATCGACCTAAAACAGCCTAAATTGGCGATTGCTGTCTTATTTAAGGCTTTTAATGCTCTATCATCGAGACCATGACTGCACTTACTATTACCCCTGCCCAGCGCAAAGCCCTCAAAGGCGAAGCGCATGATCTAGATCCGGTTGTCATGGTTGGTGGCGACGGCCTCACTCCAGCAGTAATTAAAGAAGCTAAATCTGCCATTGGACACCATGGACTCATCAAGGTTCGCGTTTTTGGCGATGACCGTGAAGCTCGCATTGCCATCTATGAAGAGCTCTGCGACAAGCTAGATGCGGCACCAGTTCAGCATATTGGCAAATTACTGGTGCTCTGGAGACCAAAAGATGTTGTTGATGCCGCCCTCCTTAATTTAGGCAGATCTAGCAAGCAATCTAAGAAGACCTTGCAAGCGCCTCGCACTAAGCGTCAACCAAATCGTGCAGCCCCTAAAGCGGGTGTACGTACTAGCTCATCAGAGCGTTCAGATCGCCGCTCAGCTTCAAATAAATCCCCCTTTGAGAGAGCTGCTGCTGTGAAGGCTACTGCTCCTAAGAAGCGGACATTGCGTGCAGATGCCGCTGAATCCAAAATTGGCTGGTCCTCACCAGGCTATCGCAAAGCAGTGGCCGCTCCTGCCCCAATCAAAAAACGTAAGGTACGTATGAGCAGCACCAAGAAGAAGTCTCTTGGCTCATAAAACGAATGTACTCTAAAACAAAAACGCCGTTGATCGGCGTTTTTTATTTTCTATTCTCGACTGCTTATTGGGATTGAGGTTTAGTGGAACGCCAAATCAAGAAAAGCCCTAAGATGCTTTGTGCAATAAATAAGATGCTCGAGATTTTGTGCAAACGAGTGAAGAGATCAGCCCATGCAGATTCTATGACGGACATTCCAATACCAATCGCTTCATCGCGCAATGAATCCATCCAGGGAATAATGATGTAGGCCTCCGCAAACGCGCAAGCCAACATCACCAGCAATGCCCAGCGAGTCAGGCGAAATGCATTTAGTCCACGACTCACTAGAAGATTAGCCAAAATCATTAAGATCACACTCAGACTCACGCTGCCAATAGCTAGCACCTTGAAAATGTGGCCAGCAACAACACCGGCAACCTGACGATCACCCAAAGTTGAAAATATGACTGGGGTTACTAAAAACCCAACCGCAATCAAAGCCCCAATCCATAAACCGGAGACCAAGGTAAAAACCCGTTGTAGATTGTCAGTTTGCAGTAGTTTGCTCATCCAGAAATTAGATATAACGCACTGCTAAGATTTCAACTTCACGACTACCGGCGGGAGCCTGAACAACCACTACGTCACCCTCTTCTTTACTAATCAATGCGCGTGCAATTGGAGAGCTAATGGAGATTTTGCTACTAGCAATATCAGCCTCATCATCACCAACAATCTGGTAGGTCAATTTAGTACCATCTTCCAGGTCTTCCAAATCCACTGTAGCGCCAAACACAATCCGACCGCTCACATCCAAAGCAGCGGGATCAATAATTTGCGCGGCAGATAACTTACCCTCTAACTCCTGAATACGACCTTCGATAAAGCCTTGCTTTTCTTTAGCAGCATCATATTCAGCATTCTCAGAGAGATCGCCTTGTGCACGAGCTTCTGCAATAGCCAAAATGACGGCTGGACGCTCAACGTGCTTGAGGCGGTGCAGCTCTTCTTTCAGAAGTTCTGCACCGCGCTTAGTAATCGGAATTGTGCTCATGCAACTAACCTAACTTAAATATGCAAATCTTTTTAGAAATTGCGTGTAAAAGTTAATTTTAGATTAATTAAGCGACCGATGTAAGTTTTGTATTGAATAAACTTCCAGCAACTGCTTGTTACCATTTTGCGAAGCCAATAAGCCATCCATTACAGCCCTGGCTGCACTAATCGTGGTGTAGTAAGTCACACCCTGCGCCTGAGCGCTGGTACGAATAGAGCGAGAATCAGCAATGGCAGTACGGGTTTCATCTACGGTAGTAAAGACCAAAGAGATCTCGCCATTCTTGATGAGATCAACAATATGCGGACGACCATCTTTTACCTTGTTGACAACACGCACTGGCAAACCAGCAGCCTCAATGGCCGCGGCAGTACCCTTAGTCGCAACGATAGGGAAGCCCAATTGGTGTAATAACTTGGCCACTTCAACTGCCTTTGGCTTATCGCTATCTTTTACTGTTAATAAAACAGTACCACTCTCAGGTAACTTGATACCAGCGCCCAATTGAGATTTAAAGAGTGCCTCACCAAAGGTTTTCCCAACACCCATGACTTCACCAGTAGAACGCATTTCTGGCCCAAGAATCGGATCAATCCCTGGGAATTTATTGAAGGGGAAAACGGCTTCTTTAACTGAGAAGTAAGCAGGCTTCACTTCAGCCTGAATACCCTGCTGCTTAAGAGTTTGCCCAACCATACAACGTGCAGCGATCTTCGCCAATTGCAAACCAGTGGCTTTAGAAACAAATGGCACTGTACGTGAAGCACGTGGGTTCACCTCAAGTACATAGATAACATCTTTGCCATCAACATTTTGAATAGCAAACTGTACGTTCATCAAGCCAACAACATTAAGGCCTTTGGCCATGGCGGTAGTTTGACGCTTGATCTCTGCAACCGTTTCATCTGAGAGTGAGTATGGCGGCAATGAACATGCTGAATCGCCAGAGTGAACCCCGGCCTGCTCAATATGCTCCATTACCCCACCGATGAACACTTCCTCACCATCGCTAATGCAATCCACATCACACTCAATTGCATCATTTAAAAAACGATCGAGCAGCACTGGTGAGTCATGAGAAACCTTGACAGCTTCACGCATATACCGCTCAAGATCGCGTCCATCATGGACGATTTCCATAGCACGGCCACCTAATACATAGGAAGGACGCACCACCAATGGATAGCCAATTTCATCAGCAAGCTTGAGAGCTTCATCTTCTGCGCGAGCGGTTCGATTTGGCGGCTGACGCAGATTTAATTCATGCAGTAACTTTTGAAAGCGCTCGCGATCTTCTGCTGCATCAATCATGTCTGGTGATGTACCAATAATTGGCACACCATTTGCCTCGAGATCCAAAGCCAACTTCAATGGAGTCTGTCCACCGTATTGCACGATCACGCCTTTTGGCTTTTCTTTAGCAACAATCTCTAAGACATCTTCCAAGGTCAATGGCTCAAAATACAAGCGATCGGAGGTATCGTAATCAGTTGAGACTGTTTCAGGGTTGCAGTTCACCATAATGGTTTCATAACCATCATCGCGCATTGCCAAAGCAGCATGAACGCAGCAATAGTCAAACTCAATACCTTGACCAATACGGTTAGGACCACCGCCAAGGACCATGATCTTGTCACGATTCGTTGGCTCTGATTCGCACTCACCATGCTCAGCTTCATAGGTGGAATACAAATAAGCGGTGTTCGTTGAGAATTCAGCTGCGCAGGTATCCACCCGTTTATAGACTGGTACCACTTTTAAGCGATGGCGTGCAGCACGTACCGAGGAAGCATCTACGCCCAATAGCCTTGCCAGGCGACGATCTGAAAAACCCTTTTGCTTAATAAAGCGCAATTCAGGAGCTGAGAGACTATCGATCTTGCGTTGCTTTAATTCAGTTTCGATGGTGATGAGTTCTTCGATTTGTTCTAGGAACCATGGATCTACTTTGGTTTCGCTATAAATCTCATCCAAGCCCATACCCATACGGAATGCATCCGCAAGATACCAAATACGATCTGGGCCAGGCTCATTGATTTCAGCAATGATGTCATCTAGGTCGGTAGAAACTTCATCCAAACCATCCACGCCAACTTCCAGGCCACGTAAGGCTTTTTGGAAAGATTCTTGGAAAGTACGGCCAATCGCCATTACTTCACCAACGGATTTCATTTGCGTAGTCAAACGTGAATCTGCTTGTGGAAATTTCTCAAAAGCAAAACGCGGAATCTTCGTAACCACATAATCGATTGAAGGCTCAAATGACGCCGGAGTTGCTCCGCCCGTAATGTCGTTCTTTAATTCATCCAGGGTATAACCCACTGCTAATTTAGCTGCGATCTTTGCAATTGGAAAACCAGTAGCCTTGGATGCCAAGGCAGATGAGCGTGAAACCCGAGGGTTCATCTCAATCACGATCATGCGACCATCCACCGGATTAATCGAAAACTGCACGTTCGAACCGCCTGTATCTACACCAATTTCACGCAAGACTGCAATCGAGGCATTGCGCATCAATTGATATTCTTTGTCAGTCAAAGTTTGTGCTGGGGCTACTGTAATCGAGTCGCCGGTGTGCACGCCCATTGGATCTAAGTTTTCAATCGAGCAAACGATAATGCAGTTATCTGCGCGGTCACGCACCACTTCCATCTCGAACTCTTTCCAACCCAACAAAGACTCTTCAATCAACAGTTCGCGGGTCGGAGATAAATCGAGACCACGCTTGCAGATCTCTTCAAATTCTTCGCGGTTATAAGCAATGCCGCCGCCTGATCCACCCATAGTGAATGATGGACGAATCACTACTGGAAAACCGGAGCTACCAGCCTCTTTCTGGATGCGTTGTTGCACCTCGTGCGCCTCGTCCATCGAATGCGCAATGCCTGATTTTGCAGAACCTAGACCAATCTTGGTCATGGCATCTTTAAATTTCTGGCGATCTTCTGCTTTATCGATTGCTTCTGGTGAAGCGCCAATGAGCTCGCAACCATATTTTTTAAGTACACCATGACGATGCAAATCTAGAGCACAGTTCAACGCAGTTTGACCGCCCATCGTTGGCAGTATTGCATCTGGTTTTTCAACGGCAATGATGCGCTCTACTACTTCCCATGTAATTGGCTCGATATAAGTAACATCGGCCATCTCTGGGTCAGTCATGATGGTTGCCGGATTACTATTAACCAAGATGACTTTGTAACCTTCATCACGCAAGGCTTTGCAAGCCTGCGCACCTGAGTAGTCAAATTCACAAGCTTGTCCGATCACAATCGGACCGGCACCGATAATTAAAATACTCTTAATGTCGCTACGCTTAGGCATTATTTGCCCTCCTTCTTAGTAGCATTCATCAGCGCCACAAAACGATCAAATAAATAGGCAATATCATGCGGTCCTGGTGATGCTTCAGGATGCCCTTGAAAACACAAAGCCGGCTTGTCTGTCCAAGCAAGACCTTGCAAAGATCCATCAAATAAGGAAACGTGAGTCACACGTACATTACTCGGCAAGGTGTTGGCGTCCACTGCAAAACCATGATTTTGCGAGGTAATGGCGACGCGCCCAGTATCCAAATCCTTGACAGGGTGATTGGCACCATGATGGCCAAACTTCATCTTCAAGGTTTTAGCGCCAGCGGCCAAGCCCATGATTTGATGTCCCAGGCAAATTCCAAAGGTAGGAACACCCTTTTCAATTATTTCTTTAGCGGCAGCAATTGCGTAATCACAAGGACCAGGATCGCCAGGACCATTTGAGAGGAACACGCCATCGGGGTTCATCGCCAACACTTCGGCTGCCGAGGTTTGTGCAGGCACTACTGTTAACTCACAACCACGTTCTGCAAGCATGCGCAAAATATTGCGCTTCACACCAAAGTCATAGGCCACCACTTTTTTAAGCGGCTTGCTTTGATCTACAGTCTTGTAGGCAGGTTTGCCATCCGCGCCATGCAATTCCCATTCGGCTTCGCGCCATGGGTACGCAGTTTTAGTGGTAACCACCTTAGCAAGATCAAGGCCAGCCATTCCAGGAAATGCTTTTGCTAGCTCAAGAGCCTGTTTTCCAAGGGCTTGTACATCATCACCTATCTTACCTGCCACGATGGCGCCTGATTGAGCGCCTTTGTCACGCAGGATGCGGGTGAGCTTGCGCGTATCAATGCCAGCAATACCGAGAACACCAGCATTAGTCAGATAGTTATCTAGACTGCTTTCTGAGCGGAAGTTGGAAACGCGTCTAGAGAGGTCTTTCACCACCAAACCTGCCGCATGAATTTGGTCGGATTCAGCATCTTGCGTATTGACACCGACGTTTCCTATGTGTGGATAGGTCAAGGTCACAATTTGACGCGAATAACTTGGATCGGTAATGATTTCTTGATAGCCGGTCAGTGCGGTATTGAAAACCACTTCACCACTGGTATGACCAGCGGCACCAATACTAAAACCAGGGAAAAGAGTGCCGTCGGCTAAAGCCAAGACAGCTGGGGGAAAAGAAGGAAGCAAGGGTGACAAACCATCTCCAGTCCCTGCTCCATCCGACGCTCAACAACCCCAAAAAGACCAACCCAGGACTGTTTGTGCGGGAGGTGAGTGTCTTTAAGCGCTAGGGTAATTAATAAGTTTCGAATGCCCAAATGATACCATTTTTGCCATTCAAAACCCTCGATCCCTAACGCTAGAGGCCTAGCGGGTGATATGCCTCCTACACTATCAAGCTAAAGGGGGGCTTTTCTTAAGATTTACTTGGATTTTGCTCAATAATCCCCTTAATTTGCGCCAAAACAGCTTGATCTTCCATGGTGCTAATATCGCCCGGGTCACGCCCCTCCGCAACAGCTTGCAGGGCTCGACGCACGATCTTGCCTGAGCGGGTCTTCGGCAAGGCATTGACCACATACACGCGACCAGGGCGCGCAATCGCGCCCAACTGACCATCGACGGTTTTCATGCACTCCGCCTCTAGGGTGCTGAAATTGGATGAATCTTTTGGAATGACAAAGGCAATTGCTGCTTGCCCTTTCAGCTTGTCTTCAATACCAACAACTGCCACCTCCGAAACATTTGGGTGACTGGAAATACTTTCTTCAATCTCGCGAGTGCCTAAGCGATGCCCGGCCACGTTAATCACGTCATCGGTACGGCCCAAGATAAAGAAGTAACCATCTTCATCCTTAATGCCCCAGTCAAAGGTTGAGTAGATTAGCTTACCTGGAATGGTCTCCCAATAAGCACTGATGTAACGTTTGTCATCACCCCAAACAGTTTGCATACAGCCAGGTGGCAACGGGCCTTCGATTGCAATCACACCCTTTTGATTTGGGCCCAACTCAGCAGAGGTCGCATCATCAAGCAACTTCATGTTGTAGCCGAACGATGGCACGCCTGGAGAGCCAAATTTATGCGG
The DNA here is from genome assembly GCF_029892205.1 of Polynucleobacter sphagniphilus. Taxonomy (NCBI): domain Bacteria; kingdom Pseudomonadati; phylum Pseudomonadota; class Betaproteobacteria; order Burkholderiales; family Burkholderiaceae; genus Polynucleobacter; species Polynucleobacter sphagniphilus. Next base: position 478,706 of record NZ_JARXVX010000001.1, on the reverse strand, counting down.
CATGACCTCCACACCGCGTTGAATAGCGAGCATTGGCCAACCAGTTTCTGTTTGCCAGTAATTATCGACAATGGGTTTATTGATTGCACCATGAATCCATGTTGCCGTTGGCTCATCCAAAGGCTCACCAGCCAAGAACAAGGCACGCAGACTGGACAAATCATATTTGGTTAAGAAAGCGGGATCTTGCTTCTTCAATACGCGTACAGCTGTTGGCGCAGAGAACATCACTGACACTTTGTATTTCTCAACAAGTTCCCACCAAATACCCGCATCCGGACGTAACGGCGTGCCTTCATACATGATGGTTGCCATACCGTTAAGCAAAGGGCCATAGATGATGTAGCTATGACCTACTACCCAGCCGATATCGGAGGTAGTAAACATTGTTTCGCCAGGATTGCCGCAAAAGATATGTTTCATGGAAGCAGCCAACGCTACCGCATACCCCCCAGTGTCACGCTGCACTCCTTTGGGTTTGCCTGTTGTACCAGAGGTATACAAGATGTACGAGGTATGCGTAGCATCAACCCACTCTATCGGCACAAGTTCATTGAGATGCTTTTGACGTTCAGTCGCGTAATCTAAATCACGTCCAGCAACAGTGGCGAACTCAGTTAAACCGCGATTCACAATCAAGACTTTTTCTGGCTTATAAGTTGCTAGAGAAATTGCCTCATCGAGCAAAGGCTTATAAGGAACTGCTTTGCCCCCACGTGCGCCTGCTTCAGCAGTCACAATCAATTTTGGTTTAGCATCATCGATCCGAGAAGCTAGGCTGTGTGAAGCAAACCCGCCAAATACCACTGAATGAATTGCACCAATCCGAGCGCAAGCCAAAATGGCAAAGCTGGCCTCAGCAATCATGGGCATATAAATCAGAACACGATCACCCTTGCCGATACCGTTGGCCTTATAAATCGCAGCCATCCGATTCACTTCTTCATAGAGCTCTTTAAATGTGTAAGTTTTTTCTTGATTGGTTTCAGTTGAAACAGCAACTAGAGCAATCTGATCAGGACGATCTTGGAGATGACGATCGACTGCGTTGTAACAAAGATTGGTTAAGCCTCCTTCAAACCATTTTGCAAATGGTGGCTTGTCGTAGCTCAGAACATGATCAAAAGGTTTTTCCCAATGAATCAGTTTGGCTTGCTCACCCCAAAAGCCGTCAGGGTCTTTAATGGAGCGCTCGTGTTCTGCTTTGTATGACATAGTCAACCTAATGAGAAAAAAATTTATTGAGTTTTGCTAGCCTCCTTCTTGGTGGATGGCTTTGCATTACCATTTTTCGCAGATTTTGCAACTACTGTCGATTCGGATTTATGCTGAGTGGAGGCAGTTTTTACCGAAGAATTACCCTTAGAGACCACTTTAGAGGCATCTTTATACGACTTTGGAGGGGTGCACTTCAAATCCTTAGCCGCTTTAGAGCCTTTTGCTCCCTTGGTTGGCTTGCTGCACTTCGGTGTTGGAGGGGGCGGTGGAGGTGGCTTCTCCAGACTCAAGCTGGCATTGTCAGCCAGATTTGCTGAAATATCGCCTAAGCGCCGACTATTTCTAGGAATGATCACGGTAGAGCCTGCTTTAATGCGCATGCCTTTCGGAATGCCATTTACATCACGCAAGACATCAGGATCAACCCCTAAGGTTTTGGCTGTTTGATCAGCGCTCTCGGTCTTACCCACCTGCACTGCTGTCCAAGACGATAAAGGCCTGGAATAATTCTTCAGATTTTCCTGAAAGATTTCGGCATGACCAAAAGGCAACAAAATTTGTTGACCAGCTGCACTCAAGATCACCGGCTTATTAAAAGACGGATTGAGCACATGAAACTCTTCAGCAGGAATTTCCGCCAACTTAATCACAAGTGCCACATCAATATCACTGCCAACATCTACCGCCACAAAATAAGGGTGATTCTCCAAATCGGGCAGGGTGACACCATAAGCCCCTGGATCAAGCACGATCTGTCGATATGCCATCAGCTTGGGTACGTAATTACGGGTTTCCTTAGGCAACTGCAAGCTTTCATAGTCAGTTGGAAGCCCCGCGGCCAAGTTTTTTTTCTGTGCCTTAGCAATATTTCCGGCACCCCAGTTATATGCCGCTAAAGCAAGCTCCCAGGTTCCAAATTGATCGTGCAAGCGCTGCAAGTAATCAAGCGCCGCATCAGTTGACTGCAGTACATCACGCCGCTCATCCCGAAAGATATTTTGAGTCAGCTGAAAATCTTTACCGGTTGCCGGCATAAATTGCCAGATACCCATAGCTTTAGCGCCCGATTTTGCCTGTGGATTAAAGGCGCTCTCCACAAAAGGAAGTAGCGCAATTTCCGTTGGCATGCCGCGGGCATTGACCTCTTGCACAATGTAAAACAAATAGCGCGATGAACGAGCCATCGAACGATTAACGTACTCTGGTTTCGCAGTAAGCAAACGCAGTTGCTCGCCCTCCCAAGGGCTATTAGAGGGCTCCATCTCAAAGCCATCCCGAATGCGAATCCATAAATTACTGGATGGTGCGTAGATAGTGCTAACCGATTGCTTCTTCAGGTTGACGCGCGCCGCTTTAGAAGCACGCGGATTGGTTTTAGTCGGCGTATCTGAGGACCAATCACCCGTACTGGCACAACCAGACAGAAAGGCGGCAATCAGGATTGCCGCATAGACCAAACGCATCAGAAGCGATCTTTCCAAGCCCGAATCACCGCCAACACATGGGCAGGAGTAGGCAAGTCTTTCTCGCCGGAAATATTTTTTGCTACTGCAATGACTTCTGCTTGATCGCAGCGCATAAAGGGGTTGACTTGCAATTCCTGCCCAATGGTTGTCGGTAAGGTTGGTAGGTGTTGTTGACGCAATGCGGCGGCAGTCTCCGCCCAGGTAATAAGATTGATATTGTTTGGCTCTACCGCTAAGGCAAAACGGATGTTTGATAAGGTGTACTCATGTGTGCAATAGACCAGGGTATTTTTTGGCAAAGCCGCAAACTTGGCAAGCGACTGCGTCATTTGCGTTGGCGTGCCCTCAAACAATCGACCACACCCAGAAGCGAATAAGGTGTCACCACAAAACAGCATGGGCTCAACTACGTTAGCCTGCATATTGGCAAAGTATGCAATGTGACTCAGGGTGTGCCCAGGAACTTCATTAACGGAAAAAGTAATACGAGGTGCTGCAATCTCAATCTTGTCACCCTCCATCAAAGCATGGGTTCTTCCAGGAATGTCAATGGTTGCTGGTCCGTATACTGGAACCTTGGGGTCAAGCGCGGCTAGAAGCTGCAAAATCCCGCCTGTATGATCGGCATGGTGATGGGTAATCAAAATTCCTTTTAATGTCAGCTTCTGATCGCTCAGATACTGCAAAACTGGGGTGGCATCGCCTGGATCGACCACGAGTGCAGAATGGCCATCATGGATGCACCAAATGTAGTTGTCATCAAAGGCCGGAATGGGCCAAACTTGCAATAAAGTATTCTTCACCATAGACCGATGATACCAATCCCTTCAACCCCTTCCCAGTTGCCCGCACCACCATGGAGCTCATGGGAAAAATGGCTGCAATCCCCCCCTGGAAAGTATGTACTGGCCTGGGAGCAACGCTGTTTTGACCAAATCGTCGCTGATGTCTTTGGTTTTTATGCCGTCCAAATCGGTTTACCCCAAATCAACGCCCTATCCGAGAATCGGATGCCCCTGCATGCCCTACTCATTCATGAGCATGATCATCAAGAGTTGGCCAAACGTTTTCACTGGCATTTAATTGAAGGAAACCCTACTGAACTTCCATTTGCCAGTGAAAGTATTGATTTATTGGTTTTACCGCACGTCTTAGAATTTGCCGCAGACCCCCATCAAATTCTGCGCGAGGCTGACCGGGTATTGCGCCCCGAGGGCCGTTTGATTATTTCCGGATTTAATCCCGCCAGCCTTTGGGGTGGGCGCCAATACCTCAGTCGCTTAATTGGCTCACCCTATCTCCCCAGGGATGGGCAATTTATCAATTTACTCCGCATCAAAGACTGGTTGCAGTTATTGAATTTTTCCTTAGATCGTGGTCATTTTGGCTGTTACAAACTACCCTTAAAAGGGGAGGCCAGCATGGCGCGCATGGATTTTTTAGAAAAAATGGGTAACCGCTGGTGGCCTATTTTTGGTGCAGTGTTTTTGGTTTCGGCGATTAAGCGCCACCAAGGGGTGCGCCTCATTGGGCAGATCCAACCTAAGCGTTTGTCGGTCATGCCGCAACTGAGTCCTGCCACCGAACGCAATCAACTCAAGTCACCACCAGACAAAGTACAGTAAGCACCATAAATCGCACACCACATGACTGATACCAAAACCCTCCCCCACATCATTATTTATACCGACGGTGCTTGCAAGGGCAATCCTGGGCCCGGAGGCTGGGGTGCGGTCTTGCGCTCTGGCGGACATGAAAAGCATATTCATGGCGGGGCCGAACTAACTACTAATAACCGTATGGAAATTAGTGCCGTGATTCATGCACTGCGGGCCCTTAAACAACGCAGCTCCGTAGAACTATGGACCGACTCACAGTATGTGCAAAAGGGCGTGACCGAATGGCTTGAGGGCTGGAAAAAACGGGGCTGGAAAACGGCCAGCAAAGACCCCGTTAAAAATGCGGATTTATGGCAAGAGTTAGATTCCCTACTTCCAGATCACACCATCTCCTGGCATTGGGTACGAGGTCACAATGGCCACCCAGGCAACGAATTAGCCGACCAACTGGCCAATAAAGGTGTTGAAGAATTTCTTCCATAGGCAAGAGCCCTGCTGTGAGAAAATTCATCCAATCGATGAAGCAATACTCTACCCTCCACTAGGCAAATCAATCATGCGTCAAGTTATTCTGGATACCGAGACCACGGGTCTGAATCCCGCCACTGGCGATCGTATTATTGAAATCGGCTGCGTAGAAATGATCGGACGACGCCTAACAGATCGCACCTTTCATCACTACATCAATCCAGAGCGCGATATTGATGCAGGCGCCTATGCGGTTCACGGTCTGTCACGAGAATTTCTTTCTGATAAGCCGGTCTTTGCCAATATTGTTGAACAGCTGATTGAATTTGTGGATGGGGCAGAAATCGTCATTCATAACGCAGCGTTCGACTTGGGTTTTTTAGACAATGAGTTCGCCCTACTCAAGCGCCCTGCATTTAGGGGGCTAGCCGCCAAGATTACCGACACCCTGCTCGATGCCCGGCAGATGTTCCCAGGCAAGCGCAATTCCTTGGATGCACTTTGTGAGCGCTTTGCTATTAGCAATCAGCACCGCACTTTGCACGGCGCTTTATTAGATGCCCAGCTACTTGCTGAAGTTTATGTAGCGATGACGCGTGGCCAAGAAGACCTATCGATTGATCTGATTGACTACACAGTGGGTACTGATGCCTCTGGTCATACCAAACCACTACCGACCAATCTCAAGCTCATGAGCGCAAGCGCAGAAGATTGCCAGCTACATGAAAAGATCCTCGCTGAAATTGCTAAGGCAAGCAAAAAGGACCCCGTATGGAGTCCTTCAAGTCTAGCTAGTTAAAGCAAATCTTAAATCGCTGCTGCGATTGCCTTACCTAGATCATCGGTTTTTCCTTTTCCACCCAAATCTGGCGTTAAAGGTGAATTCGCTGGACCTTCAGCCAATACAGACTCAATTGCCTTGAAAATTCTCTTACCCGCCTCCGGGTAACCCAAGTGATCCAACATCATCGACGCACTCCAAATCTGCCCGATCGGATTAGCAATCATCTGACCATAGATATCAGGTGCTGAACCGTGCACTGGCTCGAACAAAGAGGGGAACTTACCCTCTGGGTTAATGCTGCCTGATGGCGCTACTGCAATCGTCCCCGTACAGGCAGGACCCAAATCCGAGAGAATGTCGCCAAATAAATTACTGGCAACGACTACATCAAAGCGATCGGGATTCATGACAAAGTGAGCCGCCAATATATCGATGTGATACTTGTCAGTGCGCACATCAGCGTACCGCTTAGCCATTTCTTCAACGCGCTCATCCCAATATGGCATGGTGATTGCAATGCCATTGGATTTAGTGGCGGAAGTGAGGTGCTTTTTAGGGCGACTTTGCGCCAAATCATATGCATACTGCAAAATACGATCGACGCCATGTCGTGTAAATACAGATTCTTGCACCACGAATTCACGATCTGTGTCGGGGAACATTTTTCCACCAAGAGAAGAATACTCACCTTCAGTGTTTTCGCGTACGACAAAGAAATCGATATCGCCCGGCTTACGATTCGCTAGTGGGCATGGCACACCAGGCAATAAACGCACCGGACGCAAATTAACGTATTGGTCAAAGCAACGACGGAACTGAATGAGGCTACCCCATAAAGAAATATGATCCGGTAGAACGCTAGGCATCCCTACCGCACCAAAGAAGATGGCGTCGTACTGCATCAGCGTCTCAAACCAATCATCGGGCATCATCTTGCCATGCTTGAGGTAATAGTCACAGCTTGCAAAATCAAAATGATCAAACTGCATACCGATATTAAATTGACTATTTACAGCCTCTAAAGCACGCAGACCTTCTGGTATCACCTCTTTACCAATACCATCACCTGGAATAACAGCAATTTTTGGGTTCTTGACGATTTTTTGTATGTTCATATTGGGTTTATTTTTTAAGAATTAGCTAATAGCCCGACGGATTTCATCCCTGGTAGATTTAGTGTCTTTAATACTTTCGCTATCGTGCTCGGTAGTGTTCTCAATTGTTTCGGGCTCAGTCTCTTGCATGCGAATATTGTCCTTGGGACATATAGGCGCACCGTAAGTTGCCCAACGTTTTAATAAAGTCACTTCATAGCCACATTGGCCGCACTTGGCTTTATTGCGACTGGCATTACTTGGGCGGGGTGGCGGGAACACAATCGCTTGATGCGGATAAGGGCCCAATTCTTGACTAATCATCATTAACTTCACAGTCAATTCTTCAGTAGCATGCGCCATCCGTGCAGGGCCTTCCAGGCCCACAGTTTGTGCAATTCCTTTAAAGTCAGCACCATGGCCACTAAAGCAATCATCTACAGCGTGACATAACTCATGCACCAAAGTGTCTAACAATTGCACGGGCTCATCTAATTTTGGGGAAATAAAAATCTCATTGACCCCACCACCTGAGCGCTCACGAGGCCAGCATTGACCCAGGGTAGTTCTGGGGCTACTCGATGCCGGGAATCCACAAGAAACGCGCACTGGTGGGATGGCATATCCCGCTTTGGAAAAGATGGGCTCTAAATGCCGAACAGCATCTTCTAGCCAGGCCTCTCTTACTGAATGTTGCTTCATAAATTCCTATTAACGCTGACCGATTTTGACATCACCAAATATGGCTTGGGCTTCGCGTGGCAAGCAACGCCAGTAACGCTCATTGGAGTTCACTACACCCCCTAGAGCAGTAGCAGCTTGCCAGCCCCAACGTGGGTTGTACAAGAATGCGCGCGCTAAGGCGATTAAATCAGCATCACCTTTTTGCAAAATATCTTCCGCTTGTTGTGGATCTGTGATTAATCCCACAGTCATGGTTGGCAAGCCAGATTTTTCTTTAACAATTTTGGCAAACGGCACTTGGTAATTTGGACCAACTGCAATTTTTTGCTTTGGAGAAATACCTGCCGAAGAGATGTGCACAAAATCACAGCCAACTGCTTTCAGTTGCACAGCAAAATCAGCCGTCTCTTCAGGAGTCCAGCCACCTTCAATCCAATCGCTTGCTGAGATGCGAACGCCTAGAACACCTTGATATGCCGCTCTTACAGCCTTGAATAATTCCAACGGAAAACGAATGCGGTTCTCAAATGAACCACCATATTCATCGGTGCGTTGGTTGGCAATGGGTGACAAGAATTGATGCAAGAGATAACCATGGGCACCATGTAATTCGATACCATCCACACCAATGCGATCTGCGCGTACAGCCGATTCTACGAATGCCAAAATCAAGCCTTGGAGTTCTTCTTTGGATAACTCGTGAGGAAGGCGCTCGCCATCTAACTGAGCGATAGCAGATGGGGCAACAGTTTCCCAGCCGCCCTTCTCTACTGGCAATAACTGTCCACCATTCCAAGGGGTAGCACTCGAGGCTTTGCGTCCGGCATGGGCCAACTGAATAAACACTGGAGTGACTGGTGCAAGCTGGCGAGCACGCATTAACTTATCTTTTAAAGCCGCTTCAGTGCGGTCATCCCACAAACCCAAACATGCTGGAGTAATACGACCTTCTGGCACCACGCCGGTAGCTTCAATAATGAACAGCGCAGCACCGCTATTGAGCAAGTTGGCCCAATGCATTAGATGCCAGTCTTGGGCCTCTCCATTGACAGCTGAGTATTGGCACATTGGGGCCACCACAATGCGGTTGGCCAAAGTTAAAGGTCCTCTTGGTGAACCTAGGGTGTATTCGGAGAAAAGCAAACTCATTTAGATACCTTTATAACTTGAAATGGGGGGTGAATGTCGTAAAACAAGAGCATAAACGAGACAGCTAATACGTGCAGAATTGGCTCTAGAGGCCTTTAAATAAGGGTCTTCTGAAAGATGGCAATTGATTCTACGTGTGAGGTATGGGGGAACATATTGACAATCCCCGCACCCTTCAGAGTGTAAGCGGCTTGGTGACACAAAATCTCGGCATCGCGAGCCAGTGTTTTGGGATTGCATGAGACATACACAATGCGCTCTGGCATTAACTCATTTAAATGCGCATTTGCTGGCTGAGCAGAAATTTGATGCAGTAAGGCTAAAGACTTACATATCTCCATCGCGCCCTCGCGAGGTGGATCCATCAACCAGCGCTCTGCTTTGCCCCAAGATGCAATCGTCTCTGTTGTTACTTCAAATAAATCACTTTGCATGAAGCTCACTTTGTCTACGAGGCCATTGTGCTCGGCATTGTTTTTGGCGCGCGCAGTTAAGCTTGCTAGACCTTCAATACCCAAGACGCTGCGAGCCCGTCTTGCTAAAGGTAAGGTGAAATTACCAATACCGCAAAAGAGATCTAAGACACGGTGCTCTGGCTTGATCTCTAACAAGCGAATGGCTTTACTGACGAGCGCACGATTCATCATGTGATTGACTTGCGTGAAATCCGCTGGCTTAAACGGCATCTCGATTGCAAACTCAGGTAGGCGATAACAAAGCTTACCGGTCAATGGATAGAATGGAGCAACTGTTTCAATGCCCTTGGGTTGAAGCCAAATCCATACATGATGTTCATCGGCAAAGTCTTTTAGCAATTGCTCATCGGCTGGCGTTAAGGGCTGTAGATTACGAAACACTAAAGCAGTTACTGGCCGAGCTTTCATTGGATCATCAGAATGGGGGTCCTCAGGCTCGCCAACGGCGATTTCAATTTGCGGCATGCGATCGACAATGGATAAACCCATTACGAGCGTGCGCATCTTTGGCAATAAATCAGAGACATGTTTGGGAAGGATTTCACAGGCGCGCATGTCAGCAACATAGCCGCTCTTTCCCTCATGAAAGCCAATCAATACCGTACCTTTTTTAATCGAGCGGTTGACTGCACTTAAGCGGGCACGATGGCGATACTCCCAAGCAGGACCGCCCATCGGCCGGAGAATTTCTTCAGGCTTTACTTTGGCAAGATGGCTCAGATCATCTTCTAAGACGCGTTGCTTCATCGCAATTTGCGCGCGCATATCTAAATGCTGCATAGTGCAACCGCCACACACCCCAAAGGCAGCACACTTGGGCTGCGCACGAAAGACTGCTGGTTTGATAATTTGCCTGACCTTGGCTTTGCTAAAACGCGCTTTATCACGCGTGATGGTGTAACTCACCAACTCAGTCGGTAACGCACCTTGTATAAAAATGACTTTGCCGCTATGGCCTTGCACCGCCTCTTCCTCATTTGGCACCAGGCGTGCAATTCCTTGGGCATCTAAATCGAGGGCTTCAACGCGGATTGGCTCAAGCACTTCAATATTGACTGGCTTTTCTTCTCTACGCATCAGGAGTAAAGCCCAAAAGGTATTCTTGCCATTGTGAGCCATGAGGCTCTTTGGATTCTTGTTCTAGGTAGGCTTTGACAAAGGCAATTTCATCCTGGTATTCCTTTAAAGAGAAACCACCGCGTAATAACTGAAAGCGGCAATACATCAAATAAGTATTAACCACATCAGTTTCGCAATAACGGCGAATATCATCAATCTTGCCATCCTGAAAAGCCGGCCAAACTTGACTACCATCCATTCCCATCTTTCCCGGAAAACCACAGAGCTTAGCCAAACTATCCAAAGGGGCATTGGCTCTGCCGTTAAATTTGGCTAAGAGATCCATCAAATCCAGATGGCGCATGTGATAACGACTGATGTAGTTATTCCACTTAAATTCACGGCTATCGTTTTCGTGACTCTCACCCATTTCCCAATAGCGCGGTGCTTGTATATGGTTTACAAGTGCGCGGTAATGCAGCACTGGTAAATCAAAGCCACTACCGTTCCAGGAAACCAGTTGGGGGGTGTACCTTTCAATCAGATCGAAGAAGGCTTGGATGAGCACCTTTTCATCATCTTCGGGCGTACCGAGCGTGCCGACTTTAATTTGTGGAGCACCTTCTTTGGTCGTGCGACGAATCACACAAGAAATCGCCACAATACGTTGCAAGTAGAGAGGAAGAAATTCACTACCAGTCTTAGCGACTCGAGCGGCCATTGCTTTTTCAGCAACTTCCGCATCTGACACGGATGCTGGAAAATCCTCCAGACGACGCAATCCCGCTACATCAGGAATAGTCTCAATATCAAATACAAGCGCTGTTGCTAATGCCAATTCAACATCCGCTACTTATTGTTGTAGGTATGGTTGAGGATTAACCGGCTTGCCATTCACACGCAACTCAAAATGCAATTTGACTGCATTCGCATCGGTATCACCCATCTCGGCAATCTTTTGACCCTTAGTCACAGTATCACCCTCTTTCACCAAGAGTTTGCTGTTGTGGGCATAGGCTGTTAAATAGGTGTTGTCATGCTTAACAATGACCAAGTTACCGTAACCGCGCAAACTATTACCGGCATAAACGACTTTACCGCCTGAAGCTGCCAGCACTGGATCACCTAACTTACCGGCTATATCGATACCTTTATTGGTCTCAGAATAGGCTCCAGTAACAGAGCCCTTAGCGGGTTGAGACAAGCGAATGCCGGGCTCTGCCACAACGGCCTCTGACGCCACGTCTGCCTTAGCGTCGGACTTACTAATTTCTTTGGCCTTCGGTGTAGGCGCATCAGGAGCACTGATTACCGCTGGCTTAGCAATCGGTTTGGCCACCGGTTTAGATCCTGCTGGCGGCTTGATCAAAATCAGATCGCCTATTTCAATTTGATTGGGGTTTGCTAGGTTATTCCAAGCAATGACATCCTTTGGTGATTGCCCATGATCGATTGCAATACGCGCCAAGGTATCACCCTTCTTCACGCGGTAATAACCAGCAGGTGCTGGTTCATCAGAACTACCAGCAGTGCGATCAGTCACATTGGCTGGTTTAGTGCGAGGTGCTGAGCACCCACTCGCCAAAACTAGTAGGCTCGCTACAAATAAGAGGCTAAGTACTCTAGGCATCAATTTAGGCATGGAATAGACGTTTAATCTCATACTACCCCTGATTGTAAGGGGACAAAAAAGACCTCGTCCAGCACAGTTCTTTGGTAGCGCTGGGAACTCATCCGCTCCACCATTACCAATTGCTGCTCTTTTTCGTTTTTAACCACCGGCGCTACCAAACGCCCCCCTATCGCCAACTGATCTAATAAGGCATCTGGGATGCCTAAACCAGCAGCAGCCAGAATAATTCCGTCAAATGGGGCTGCCTGAGGTAGGCCCAAAATGCCATCACCATAGATCAGGCGCAAGTTATTAATCCGAAAAGGTCGCAATTTAGCCCTGGCCATATCATGTAGTGGGCGAATGCGCTCGATGGAATAGACTTCTTCTGCCAAAAGACTCAAGACAGCAGCCTGGTAACCACAGCCAGTGCCAATTTCCAGGACTTTGCCTAATGAATGTCTGGGCTTATGCAAAATCTCAATCATGCGGGCGACCACTGAAGGCTTGGAGATAGTCTGTTGGTGCCCAATTGGCAATGCAGAATCTTCGTAAGCTTGGGGATGCAAACCGGCATCCATAAATGCATGGCGTGGCACGGTGGCAATGGCTTCCAATGTTTTGTGATGCTTTACCCCTGCGGCAAGCACCTTTGCAGCAAGTGCTTGGCGGTGCCCAGAAAATCGTTCAGCCGCTGGTTTCAACCGCGATCCCAACCATTGGCACGCATAGCTGCTAGGCGGGCATGGTGCGTTAGATCTAACTGCATTGGTGTAATGGAGATGCAACCATCATCGATTGCATGAAAATCCGTTCCCTCAGAACTGTCTTTAGCGTCACCTGCTGGACCAATCCAATAGATGTCTTCACCCCGTGGACTTTTTTGAATTACCACCGGCTGAGAGTGATGACGCGTACCTAAGCGGGTGACACGCCAACGATATAAATCAGCATAAGGACGGTTAGGAATGTTAACGTTGAGCAAAGGAGCGGTGCCATCGGTATGTGACAAATGGGAAACTAATGCTTGAGCAACGATATCGTGAGCTGCCTTAGCGACGTCATCAATGCGATCCCAGCCGCGATCAATTTGTGAAAATGCAATACCTGGTACGCCAAACATGACACCTTCAATCGCAGCGGCGACAGTGCCTGAGTACAGAACGTCTTCGCCCATATTCTCACCCTGATTAATTCCAGAGACGACTAAGTCTGGCTTTTCATCTAAGAAACCTGTCATGGCAATATGCACACAATCAGTTGGTGTGCCATTCACAAACATAAAGCCATCACGCTCACCACCAGCAACGCGATGAATCGAGAGCGGGCGTGACAAGGTTAAAGAATTTGAGGCACCACTATGGTTTTGCTCAGGCGCAATCACAGTAACTCGACCCAAAGGCTGTAAGGCTTTATAGAGAGCCAAGATTCCTGGGGCTAGATAGCCATCGTCATTTGATAAAAGTATGTGCATGACCTGATTATCCTATGTTCATAGGGCAAAGTATCAAAAGTAGGCTAAGCATCAATTAAGCGCCCTGCCATGGCTTTGACAACCGCCTGGGTTCTGGTCGATACGTTTAATTTGGTACGGGCATTATCAAAATGGAAGTCAACTGTGCGCTTACTTAAACCCAAGATCGAGGCGATTTCATCAGAGGTTTTGCCACGCGCCGACCATGTCAGTACTTCTGTTTCTCGCGGATTGAGCTGCACCTCTTTAGGCCAGACGTCCATTCTGGCGACCCGCGATAAGCGGGCTTCAATAATCGTAGCCAATACATCAAAGTCAATTGGCTTAGTAACGTAATCGTCAGCGCCTAATTTACGGCCTTTTAGCTCACTATCGCGATCACTCAATGCCGTTAAAAAGATAAAGGGAACGTGCATTAATCGAGGGGATACTGCCGTGAGTCTCTCCAAAACCTCTAAACCCGACATGACGGGCATACCGATATCGCACAGCACTAGATCCGGGGAATTATTCAGTATGGCTTTTAAGCCATCTTGACCATTAAAAGCAAGCGCCACTTCATAGCCCCGCTCAGAAAGATCTTCCTCCAATAACTTGGCAGTCTCTTCCTCATCTTCAATACAGAGGATTTTGATGGTCTTTTTATCTGCTTCCATGTTTTCCAAACACTTATGGTGTATTAAGATGTCCTGTGAGTAAAAACAGCCTCTTAATCCCTACTTCAGTGATGCCCTAGTGAATTCTAACTTGTTAGTCCAGAGATCCCTCAGAACGCAAATTATTCTGTTTTCTCTGCTTATTTTCTTTTTAACGCTGGGGCTAGGGCTCTTTAGTTTTAGCAAACTCAATGAGGTGAATGAAGCTTCGGCTGATATCCGCGGACACTGGCTCCAAAGCACACTCTTCCTGGGTGACTTAAATAACGATACTTCCGACTACCGGGCGGCTGAGGCAAACCTGATTCTTTCTGAAAATCCTAGCGTGGAAAAAAGTGCTCGCGAAGAAATTATTACCCTCAAGGAAATTATTTCTTTGACAGAAAAGAAGTATCAAACTATGAAACATGGTCCAGCAGAATTAAAGACCTTTCAGGAGTTTGAACAAGACTGGGAGAGGTATAAAAAGACTTCAGATGAAGTGTTAAGTCTGTATAAAAACGGTAAAGCAGATCAAGCGCGCAAACTCTATATGGGTCAATCTCGGATTGATTTTGCAACAGCGAGCACTTCATTGAGCACCCTCACCTCCCAGACCGTTAAAGGTGCTAGTAGCGCCAGTGATTACGCGGCCAATATTTACTCTCAGGCTCAAAAGCTGATATTGCTGGCATTTTTAGTTACGATTTTTTGTATCGCTTATTTACTGTATTACATCCGCACTAAGATTGCCCTACCCTTGCTGGCTCTAGCTGACAAGATGCGCACCTTAGCGGCCAATCAAACCGATATTGAAATTAAGGGCACTGATCGCCCAGATGAAATCGGTGAGATGAGTCGTGCGGTAGTGATCTTCCAAAAAAATGCGATTGCCCTCTCTCAGAGCCAACTCAAACTGATTGAACAAGCTTCATCACTCGAAGAGAAGCTACATCTTGAGCAGCGGATGACGGAGTTGCAGCGTAACTTTATTTCCATGGTCTCCCATGAGTTTCGCACTCCGCTCACGATTATTGACGGTCAGGCGCAGCGCCTGATTAAGTTACGTGAACCCATTAGTTCACATGACATTGTCGAGCGTGCCCATAAGATTCGCAACTCCGTCAAGCGGGTAACCAAGGTGATGGAAAACATCATCACCTCGAGCAGTCTTTACGATGGCACATCACAACTTCCCTTTGCCCCAAGGAAACTCGATCCGTGTAAGCTGATTGCCGACGTGTGTCGCATCAACGAAGAAAACAATCCTCAATGCCAGATTCGCTTTGATTATGACGAGCAGCCGATGTTGGTATTTGGCGACCAAGATCTTTTATTTTTGATCTTTAGCAATCTCATTTCGAATGCGATTAAGTACTCCAATGCCGATAAAGAGATCCGTGTTACCGCTTATGCTGCAGGGGATTTTGCTGTGATCACCATTGAGGATAAGGGAATTGGTATTCCAGAAAAAGATATGGCACAACTCTTTGAGCGTTATCACCGCGGCAGTAACGTGACTGGCATTGGCGGTACTGGCATAGGATTACATCTAGTAAAAATGGCAATCTCTTTGCACGAAGGTGATATTCAGGTGCAAAGCAAAGAGGGTGCTGGATCTCGCTTTATTGTTCGCTTGCCCTTAGCCAACTAAAAACCATCAAGCAATCCATTAGAAGTCTGCGTGTACGCGAATACCGAAGATATTAACTGGGCCACGGGCCGCGTTGTATGCAGGATTAACCACGTGCTGGTAGTCAAATCCAAAAGCGAGGTGCTTAGCTACGCCCAGGTTGTAATACACCTCAGAGATACGCTCCAAACCATAAGTTAAAGCACCATCACCCACCAGCACTCCAAGACCACCCATTGCAAAATACTGCTGGGCCTCCTTAGAGATTCCGTTCACGATGCCCTGAACGCCAATACTATCCATTGGTCTATTCCAAAGATCGCCCTTAAATGAGAGACCCGCGGTGACTGACTGATTGATATCAGTAAACTCATAGGCCTCTTGAGCGCCATTATTTTGGCTGGCGCGTGCAAATAATCCAACGCTGGGGTTGATCTCTTGTTCAAAGTTCAACGCAATCCCAGGACGCCAAGCCATGCGTCTCACTAATGAAGTATCAGGGGTCGTGCCGGTTTGCTGCGCCAAGGCAACCGCATTGCTATACGAACCCATATTGCCGCGGTTTACAAATCCCAAAACCTTGAATTTGCCTTTATGGCCATCAATTTCATGACGCTCTTCAAGCTCAGTGACCAACTCGTATTGCTTAAACCCAATATCAATATTTTCGCTATTTGGAACAATCGATAGATCAAAGTAGCCAGCTCGCAAAGTCCACCAATCTTGATTCCACTCAATCGCACCGCCGTAGGTATAACCCCAAGAATCCGCCGCATAGTCAAATGCGCCCGCATCCACACCAGCCCAGTTCAAGAAGTCTCCTTTTGGGTCATGGGCATAGGTATTGGTATCAAAGATGTCAACCACCGAGAACTTACCAGCAGTAATAATCACATTATTGGATGTGATGGTTTTGGCCAATTGATTCGCTTGATCTTCGAGCTCAATTAAATCGCCACCCAAATTAAAAGTTTGACGGATGAATGCCCGTGGCGTGCGATAGTATGGGTTGTTATTGCCGACCTTATATGCTTCCGCACTGGAGAAGCCTGCCAGACCCAAGGTATTGCTTAAGCCAAAGCCTTGGTCAATTTCCGGATTGAAGTAGGCCTCACCGCCATCCCATAACTTCACCCCTAAATAGAGTGTCGCATCAAAGGTTTCGGCGCTATTGCTGTGAGGCGTCAAACTATTCGTGCCACTATAAGGCGCATTAAAGGTAGGGTGATATTGATCTACCCAAGTTGCCTGCCCGTGAATATTCCAACGCTGATCTGCTGGAGGTGTTTCGCCTTCTACTGCTACCTTGGCGCCTTCCATATCATCCACACTGGAGCCTATCGCGAACTGGACTTGCGCATAGCCAGTAGCTGGCAAGATTGCAGCACAAAGGGCAAAGCACAATAGCGAGAGGGGTAATTTATATAAAGTCACCGGCTTACTTAGCCTCTATAGCCACAGCGACCTTCACCTGAGGATCACCTTCATCCACCTGAATACATTCAATCTTGACTGGCGTCCATGGTTTAAAGAAGGTATTGGTATTTGGAATGGCTTCAGCATGCAGTGCAATGATGCGAGTCAAATGATGATCGACTTCTTTCTCATGCATTAAAGCCGTTTGAGAAGTTGAATCGAGCCAGCGCATTTCTGCAAAATCAGGTGCATTTTTGAAGTAGCGATTACTGGCCACCATGCAAGCCACAATTTCTGAGCGCTCGCCCTGAATGATCAGATTTCTAAAATTCTTCGATAGATTGAGTGAGACTGGCACCCCTTTTGCATTAACCAATAATGGCGATAAGCTAGCCATCAATAGACCAGCGAGCATCAATAGAGAGAATAGGCGTTTGCTTTGCATATTATTTCAAAACGGCGTTACCCTGCTCGTCCTTGACTTGCTTCCAGCGGGCAGCAAAGGCCTGAATAAGCGCTTCATCGGTAATGGGAATATAGCTAGCTTCTTGCGCAGCAAGCGCCCCATTGGCATAAATCCATTCCAAGAAATGCAAAGTTTGTAGCGCATCTTCACGCTCATTACGCGTCGCATGAATAAGCACATAAGACATAGCAACGATAGGCCAGCTATTGGCGCCGGGTAAATCTGTCAGGGACTGATAATAACTTGCCTTATGCCAGTGAGCCTGTTTGTAGGCTTGCATGAAGGTATCGAGGCTTGGGGCAACATTATTACCGTCGCGGTTAATTAGATTGATGGTTGTCAGTTTAGACTTTTGCGCATAACGAAACTCAACATAGCCAATCGAACCCTCTGTTTGTGCAACAGTTTTGGCAATCCCACTATTACCTGCTGCTGCCTCACCTACCGGCCATTGCAAACTCGAGCCAATACCAAAACGCTGATCCCATTCTGGACTTACCTTTGCAAGGTAGCCAGTAAAGGTAAAGCTGGTGCCCGAACCATCTTTGCGATGAATGACTGTAATTGCTAAGTGCGGCAAAGAGATGGTGGCATTGAGATTTTGAATGGCTACATCATCCCAATAAGTGACCTTACCCAAAAAGATATCCGCCAGCACTGAGCCGGTGAGGCGCAACTGACCCGATGAAATGCCTGGCAAATGAATTACTGGAGTGATGCCCCCTGCCACCAAGGGAAATTGCATTAAGTCATCTTGAGATAACTCGGATTGAGTCAATCCAATATCAGTTACAGCAAAATCAACTGTGCGCGCAGTAATGCGCTTAATGCCTTCAGCAGAACCGATTCCTAAATAGTTCACCTTGATATTTTTTTGACTTTGATAAGCCTCTGCCCAAGATTGCATGATGGGCATTGGAAAGGTGGCCCCTACTCCGTCGATTTCTGAATCAGCGTGAGCAAAAGGAACGGCCCCCATGGATAGGAGCAATACAGCCGCAGGGAATAGGCGTAAGAAATAGCCCATACTCAAAACCTGTTTAAAGATGGAACAATAAATGCAGACGATGTCATATTTGTGACATCTTCTTTTCGACCTCTATTTATAGCGGGCCCAGACCAATTAGCCGACGGTACGGCGATCCATCAAAGCACGCGCCAAAGTACCCGCATCCACATACTCAAGCTCGCCACCCACTGGAATACCTCTGGCGATACGAGTCACTTTAATGCCCTTAATTTTCAGCACTTCTCCGATGTAATAGGCGGTTGCCTCACCCTCACTGGTGAAATTGGTTGCTAGAACCACCTCTCGAACGGGCACACCCGTATCAGGAGATTCAATGCGATTGAGCAGACGATCAAAATGAATTTCATTCGGACCCATGCCATCAAGCGGTGAAATGCGGCCCATCAATACAAAGTAATTGCCTTTGAAGCTCAGGGTTTGCTCTACCATCACCTGGTCAGCGGGTGTTTCAACAATACACAGCAATGACGGATCACGACGCTCATCGGCACAGGTGCCACATACGTGCGTTTCGGAGAAGGTATTGCAACGGGCGCAGTGGCCTACGGTCTCGACCGCTTCACCCAATGACTTGGCCAAGACAGCTGCGCCATTGCGATCATGTTGAAGTAGGTAGAAAGCCATACGTTGCGCAGACTTTGGTCCCACTCCTGGTAATACGCGTAAGGCCTCAATCAAACGACCAAGTGCATCTTGAGGTGCTTCGTGACGCGCCATCAGAAGGGCAACTTAAATCCAGGGGGCATTGGCATACCAGCAGTAGCACCAGACATCACTTGGGCACTAGCAGCTTCCACTTGCTTAAAAGCATCGGTATAGGCAGTCACAATGAGGTCTTCCAACATCTCGCGATCATCCATGGCGGCTGGATCAATTTGCACACGCTTCATATCGTATTTGCCAGAGATGGTGACTTTGACTACGCCGCCTGCGGCTTGACCAGTCACCTCAAGAGCAGCCAATTGCTCTTGCGCTACCTTCATCTTCTCTTGCATCTGCTGAGCCTGTTTCATCAAGCCAGCCAGTCCACCTTTCATCATCGCTTCTTTTCCTTAGTTCTTCATTTATTTTGTATTACTGATTCATTACTTAAAGCGCTTTAACAGAGCCGCCAACTACCTTGGCTCCGAATTCTTTCTCGAGTTGCTGAATAAATGGATCAGCAGCAATCATTTGCTCTGCATTCTGGCGCTTCTCTTGATGTATTTGCGCATCAACCTTGGCAACGGTCTTGCCCTCTACTTCACCCTTTTCAACGAGTACCTTTACAGGTTTACCGAAGTGCGCAGTTAAGGCATCTGCCAAGCGACCTACTGAAGCCTCGGAGGCCAATTGCGGCATGGGTGTCACGATCGTGGCGCGCACTCCAGCAGGAGAATCGTCCCAAACCTGTAGCTCAGTCTGAAACGCCAATTGCTGCACTAAACCGCGCACTGGCAACTGACGCATCAAGGCGTGCCAGTCGGGACGATCGGCAGCATGAGCAGTTGCCATCGCTGCTGCTGGCGCTGCAGGAGCAGACACAGTTGGCGCAAGTGGGGCAGCTGAAGTAGTGGGCGCAGGCCTTGTAGCAGGCGCTGGAGCGCTTGGTCTTGGAGTTGCTGATGGGGGCGGAGGCACAGTACCACCTCCCGCTCTTACCGTTTCAGATCCAGGACGAAAGGCCAACATCCGCAAGAGTGTCATCGCAAAACCAGTTTGCTCATCTGGTGCGAGCGATAAGTCTGGGCGACTGGTGATGCTAATTTGATAGAAGAGTTGCACTTCTTCCCTAGACAGAGATTGGGCCAAGCGGCGAATATCGCCCGCCTCCGGCCAATCTTCCAATACAGACTCGGGTACTACTTGTGCGGCGGCAATCTTTTGCAAGAGACTTGACAGATCGGCTAAGGCCAATGAGAAAGACATACTGCGCTCGCCCATCTCATTTGCAGTTGCTAACAGTGCGGCACCATCTTTGGCAGTCAAAGAATCCAGAATGCGCACTAGATAAGCATCATCAAGGGTGCCCAGCATGCCTCGTACCGCTTCTTCAGAAACGATACCGGCCGCATATGCAATCGCTTGGTCAGTTAAAGATAAGGCATCGCGCATCGAGCCTTGCGCTGCTTTAGCCAATACACGTAGGGCGTTGGCCTGGTATTGCACATTCTCAGCAGCCAGTACTTTTTCTAAATGTTCCACGATGAGCGGTACTGGCATTTGCTTGAGGTTGAACTGTAAGCAACGCGACAAAATGGTGACTGGGATCTTTTGGGGATCGGTAGTTGCTAGAATAAATTTGACGTGCTCTGGTGGCTCTTCCAGTGTTTTGAGCATGGCATTAAAGGCGTGATTGGTGAGCATATGCACCTCGTCAATCATGTACACCTTGTAACGCGCATTGCTTGGTGCGTAGGCAGCCTTCTCTAATAGTGCAGCAATGTCGTCAACACCACGGTTGCTCGCTGCATCCATTTCAATATAGTCAACAAAGCGGCCTGCGTCGATCTCAAGACAAGCGGGGCATTTGCCACAGGGCTCTGAGGTCATCTTCCCCGAGCCATCCGACCCGGTGCAATTGAGGGCTTTTGCCATAATGCGGGCGATGGTCGTCTTACCCACACCACGAGTACCTGTAAAGAGCCAAGCATGGTGCAGTCGCCCTTGATCCAAGGCATGGGTCAGGGCTTTGACCACATGGTCTTGTCCTACCAATTGGGAGAAGGTTTTAGGGCGCCACGAACGGGCTAAAGCCAAAGATGTCATAGTCACCATTCTAACAAGGCTAAAATAGAATTGGATGGGCCTCCCCGCATGGTGGGTTGGATAACCTGGTCAGGTCGGGAACGAAGCAGCCAAACCCAATTTCTGCCAGTGCCGGGGGTTTGGCTCATCCACCCTACCCTATCTCAATAATCATTACATCCGTTCATCACCTACCAGCTTTTAAAGCTTCTGACTGATGCAAAAGCGCCCCTTTCTTGTTACTTATTAAGTAATATCTGATGTAATATACGTACCATTATTGATACGATCATTGGATGAAAAATCCAATCCTTGAGGTTTACTTTTATAAAACAGAAGCTGGGAATGAGCCGGTCCGACAGTGGCTTCAATCATTGAACCTAGAAGATAAAAAGCGTATTGGTGAGGACATTAAAACCGTCCAATTTGGCTGGCCCTTAGGCATGCCTCTGATTAAACACCTTGAAAGTGATATCTGGGAGGTGAGATGCAACTTAAGAAGTGCAATTGCAAGGGTGTTATTTGTTATTGATGGCAAATCCATCGTTCTCGTTCACGGATTTATCAAGAACCAGCAGAAGATCTCTCAGTCGGATATGGATTTAGCAAAAAATAGGGTTAAGTTGTTAAGGAGACACTCATGAAGAAAAAACATATTGGTAGCAACTTTGACTCCTTCTTAAAAGAAGAGTCAATTCTTGAACGCTCCACTGCGGTAGCCGTCAAACGGGTTATTACATGGCAAATTGAACAAGAGATGCAGAAACAAAAACTCACAAAAACACTCATGGCCAAGAAAATGCATACCAGTAGAGCAGCCTTAAACCGCCTACTCGATGAGAGTGATACCAGCCTAACCCTCATTACATTGGCTCGCGCAGCTACAGCGCTTGGGAAAACGATTAAATTTGAATTAAAGGCGGCCTGAGATCTCATGATCCTCTGTCTCATTCAAGTCGCATAAGCCGGTTAATCAAGGCACAATAGCCTTTAAATTACCAAACCGAGTACTTATGCCCCAAGCCATTATTTTTGATGTTGAAGCCACCGATAAGAACGATGCAGTCATTATTGAGGCAGCATCTCTCGATGTGATCTCGCTTACCCCATTTGAAGTGGGCAACCCCTGGGTACAGCGTTACAACCCAGGCAAGCCAATTAGTCTTGGTGCTCTAGCTACGCATCACATCATGGATGAAGAATTAGTCAATTGCCCATCGAGCAGCTCTTTTAGACTGCCGGCTGGCACCAAGTACCTGATTGGTCACAACATTGATTTTGATTGGGTCGCCATTGGCAGCCCCGAGGTCAAACGGATTTGTACGCTTGCCTTGGCACGTAGCCTATGGCCTGAGCTTGATAGCCACACGCAAAGCGCCCTGCTCTATCACTTTGAACGCAGTAGCGCCAGAGAACAATTACGCAATGCCCATAGCGCCTTAGCCGATGTCTGGATCTGCTCGAAGATTGTTGCGCAAATTATTGATAAATTACACCCCACTTCTCTGGAAGCCTTTTGGGAAATGTCCGAGAAAGCACGCATTCCGACGGTGATGCCATTTGGCAAGCACAAGGGTGAGCTTATCAGCCAAGTGCCGACTGACTACAAGCAGTGGATGCTGCGGCAAGACAACGTCTCGCCACATTTATGCAAAGCACTCGAAGCTAAATAAAGCCTGTACTAGGGAATAAGGAATCCGTGATTTCCTTATCCCCCATCTAGGCGCACTGCTATTGCTACTGCAATTCTTGAATGCATTTTTCTTATTGGTAATTTTTGCCAAAGAAGGATGTCTTTGAGCGCTCACCACGACTCGTATTTTTTAAAACTACGCAATATGAAAAAATCATGATGAGTACGAGTGAAATGCCGTTGAAGTTATTGAGTAAAGTCATTTTTCTCTCCTAGTTAATTTGGGTTACTACGTTTATCTATTTAATTGATTACTGGACTACGGGTAATTCATCCCACCGGGTGGTGTAATTGGGTGATCGGTTGCCTGAGCGCATTTGCCAGTCTTGTTTAGTGCCGGCGGCTGCAGAACGAATCACAGACTTACCAAACCGAGTGTTAATCGAGTCCATGGCTTTCATTAATCCAGCAGACTTGCCTTTCACTTCCATATCCTCAAATAATGATTGCTGCACAGTAGGTTTATCAGCCAATAGCGTGAACATCACGCCCGCCTTCTTGTAACGAAAGCCGCTTTTATAGATTTGCTTTAAGCCCGCAATAGCGGCGTTCGTGAGCATTAAGGTGTTATCACTTGGATCGCTCAGCGGTACTGAAACACTGCGGTGATATTGCTCTTCGTTCTGCTTAAATGGATTGGTCTGAATAAATACCACCAGCGCGCCCGTTACTGAGTTCTGAGCGCGTAATTTTTCAGCACCTCTGGCGGCATGCATTGCGACAGATTCAATCAGCTCCTCTAGGGCGGTAACTGGCCTGCCAAAGCTGCGTGATGAAACGATTTGCTGTTTAGCGGGGGCAACCTCCTCCAACTCCAAGCAAGAGACGCCACGCAACTCATAGCAAATACGCTCAATTACCACGCCAAACTGTTGACGCATTAATTGTGGGGAGGCCTGCAGAAGATCAAACACAGTATTGATCTGCAATGCCTTGAGCTTCTTGGTCATTTGTTTGCCAATGCCCCAGACTTCACTCACTGCAGTCTCAGTCATCCATTGATAAAGCACCTCCTTGGGCATGGCTTCAACATCACACACACCAGCAAATTGAGCATGCTTCTTAGCCAGATGATTAGCCAACTTGGCCAAGGTTTTGCTCGCGCCAATGCCCACGCAAACAGGCAGACCTGTGGTGTCTTTGACGGTTTGTTTGATCTTGCTACCTAGATCACCTGGGCTGGCGTACTGCTTAAGTACCGTCTCTATCCGCAGAAAGCTTTCATCAATACTGTAAACCTCTAGGTTCGGTGTGAACTTGCGTAGCACCTGAACCACGCGCTCGCTCATATCGCCATAGAGGGTGTAGTTAGACGAACAAGCCTGAATACCATGCTTCTTCGCCAACTCTTGCATCTGAAACCAAGGGGTACCCATCTTCACACCAAGCGCTTTTACCTCAGCACTGCGCGCTACTGCGCAGCCATCATTATTGGAGAGCACGACCATCGGCACGGCTTCTAACTTGGGAGCAAAGACCCGCTCACAGGAGACATAGAAATTATTGACATCCACCAACGCAAAGAGCTGCTCAGTTTTGTTGGGCATGATTGGGGTGGAGTTCATTGATGACTCCCTCGGCTACTGGCGTGACTGTATTTGCGCACCACCCCCACAACTACACCCCAGATTTGTAACTGGCTACCTTCGTTAAAAGTGATGGGTTGGTAGTTTGGGTTTTCTGGTTGAAGTTCAATGCGGCCGCGCAACTGATACAGACGCTTAATGGTGTACTCATCGTCAACTACGGCAACAACGATGTCTTTATGTTTTGGCTTGAGGGCCTTATCGACCACCACCTTATCGCCGTCACAAATGCCAGCGCCCATCATCGAATCACCCTTCACGGTAAACATAAAGGTGGCTGGTTTGTTTTCTACAAGGTAGCGGTTGAGATCCAGACCCTCTTCTGCATAATCAGCAGCTGGACTCGGAAATCCAGCGGAAATACGGTGACTAAGTAACTTGAGCTCAAAAGCATCAAAATGCGCCCCTAAGGCTTGTGGAGCCTGGCTTAGAGTGCTTTCTGGAGCGGTGATATTT
This sequence comes from Polynucleobacter sphagniphilus, assembly GCF_029892205.1. Classification (NCBI taxonomy): domain Bacteria; kingdom Pseudomonadati; phylum Pseudomonadota; class Betaproteobacteria; order Burkholderiales; family Burkholderiaceae; genus Polynucleobacter; species Polynucleobacter sphagniphilus. Next base: position 453,961 of record NZ_JARXVX010000001.1, on the reverse strand, counting down.
GAGGGAATAAGTACCATAAGTGCCAATATACTGTATATCCATACAGTATATCAAGCACTATTGCATTACCCCTCCTTTAAAGCCCCTGGAGTGTGGTTTTTAGGCCTTTTTGGCTGTCCGCTTCTGGGCAGGAGCCTTGGCCAGTGCGGTCATATTCTCCACATTCTTCTCAAAAGAGCCAAAAGAGTCTGCCATGGCGGCCCGCATCAATTCAAAGTTTTGCAGGGCTGCCTTAAAGGGATCCTGAAAGGCGGAGTTAAAACCTGCCGCATCAATCGGGGCATTCTCGGTAGCCTCATTGACAAAGTGGATGAGATCTTCTTTGGATTGCTCAACCATGGTTTGGGCAATTTGCACCAACTCTTGATTGCCAGTGCCCAAGGTCTTCAGTACAGCGGTTTGATACTCCACCACCTCTTTCGCAGCATCTTGCAAGATTTGCGCGTGCACCATATCGAATACCGATTTGGGATTAGAGGTCTGCAGTAACTCAGTGACCTTCTCTTGAATGAGCGCCGTCATTTTTTGAGCAGCTTGCGAATTGAGTTTCATAATCTCTTTGGCCTTACTGGCTGCTACCGCGCCCATTGCTTTAGATGCTTCAAGCACCCTAGTTTGCTGAGCTGTCGCATTGAGATTCAATGGCTTGGATTTCATGAAGCTTCCCTTCGATTAATTAAGGCGCTAAATCGCATTGTGCAATCTTGAAATGCGAGAGGAGTAAGACTGATTCAATCTACTCCCAATTGGCAAGCCTTTTTATAGAGAAATACCACTAGACCCAAGAAAAAACCACCCGGAGGTGGTTTTTAGCAAAAGGCAAACGCCAAAATAGCGGGATCATCTAAGAAGCTATCCGATAAATAGATAGTAGCCCGGTAAAACCAGGGGCTCATCGTATCGATTAGTTCAGTGAAACGTTCCATGACTTTATTTTAAGCCCCTAAGAAATCTGACTTACCAATTTCAACGCCGTTGTGACGCAAGATGTTGTAAGCCGTCGTGACATGGAAATAGAAGTTCGGAATAACCCAAGTCAATAGATACTGCTGACCTACAAACTCGAAGTTCCACTCTTTAATGGAGAACTTAATCTCTTTGGCTTCTGAACCATCAATCTGCTCTGGCTTGATCGTATCTAAAAATGTCACCGTTTGAGCAATACGCTCTTGCAATTGCGCCAAGGTCGTTTCATTGTCGTCAAACTTCGGTGGCTCAAGACCGGCTAAACGGGCCATACCGCCTTTAGCTTGATCGCAGGCAATTTGCACCTGCTTACTCAAGGGGAACATATCAGGGAATAAACGTCCATCCACCAATACGCTCTCATTGATGTTTTTGCTAGCAGCAAAAGCCTCGCCCTTTTTAAGAAGCGCGGAAAGGTTGAGTAACATCTTTTTAATTTGCGGTGCTGATGCTTGATACATGGTTAATGACATGGATTGCTTTCTGTTGAGTTGCTGTTGGTTGGGTTACTTTGAGTTAATTGAATTAGGTTGATTGATTGGCTTCATGGCAGTGAAGTGATTACACATCACTCATAAAGTCGCCGCCGCCGCTGTCGTCCCAGGAGCTAGCACCGCCATCATCCCAGGAACTGGCATCGTTGACACCGAAGTTAGCTTGATCAGGCATTTGACCACCTACCTGATTAAAGTCGGAGTTCACATTTCCAGCATTGGGGTGTCCACCCATGAGGTGGCTGGCCAAGGCTTCGCCGGCAACCATACCAGCACCTAATGCGGCGCCGGTTGCTAAGCTACCCATCAAACCACTCCCACCCATTCCTGGATTACCAGGGTATGGACCATTGGGATAGCCTGCTCCAGGATATGCGCCTGGTGCACCAGCACTCGGGGCGTTATAGACCTGAACGGGCTGAGGGCGTTTGCGCAAGAAAAAGAAAACGCCGCCCACCAAGACGGCAATCAAAATCCAAAAGATCGGATTGCCAAAAATAGAACTTGCACCTGTTTGCATTGGCACAGAAGCGCTATGAGTAGTAAGCTGGGCTTTTAATCTCTGGACTGACTCAGGCTGCGCAAATGGCAGTCCAGGCGCGATATTTTCAGCGCGGGCAAATGCACTTCTTGCTTCATCTAACTTACCTTCCTTCAGGTAAAGCTCAGAAGCAATGTAATTGGCTTTAGCGCTATTGGGATGATTTTGCAAAACCTCCTTCATCATGGCATCGGCTTTAGCCAACTGCCCTGATTCAATGGTTTGGTAAACCTCTGGCAAGGTGGGCTCTGCCATTGCTAAACCACTACACAGCAATACGCTCGCAATAAATAGATTGACTACTGATTTAGTTAAACCATACGTCTTCATTGCAACTCCTTTAGGGGTGATTTCTGATTATCCCCACTTTGAGGGATCTTGGAATTCAATCCAATACCGACTATAGGGGGACTTAATGGGGTATTTCAAGGGTCTGGCCGATTTGCTTGATTTTGCCCTCAGCTGATATCAAAAAGGCCTTATTGGGCTTATCTGGCCGAATGCGTGCCAACTCTTTTTGGTAGTTTGCAAGCTGCGCCTGATATTTGCTGTAGCTCTCGGTATCGATATCTGGAATGGTTAACTTGTAGTCAAGAATCGCTAAACATGTATCGAACTCAACCAAGCGATCTATGCGGAAGTTTCTGCCCTTTTCATCGGCAATATCCAGCTCATTCCAGGCCTGTATCCATGGACCCGACCTGAGATAAGTTGTCAGCTCTACAGAATCCAGCACCGTCTGTGCGCGTTTTAAGACTTTTTGAGCACTGCTTTGATCAACCTCTAACCAGCTCATCACTTCTTGTTCACTTGGCATAGCAATGTCTTGCTGCGTACTACCGGAATGCGGCACCAAGAACTCCAGTAATTTATGAAAGTACACACCCTCTTCCAAGATCTCAGGGTCAGACTCTTTGACCCGATCATCATCGGCACATACCTGGGCCGTCACACCACTCTCAATATCTTTGAGCAATTGCTCGTGACTCTCGATAGCGGGCCTCCAATGAATCACAAAATCATCCACGCTGGCTAGTCTATTTGTATCTGCTGCTACTGTTTTTTCTGCTTGAGCAATTTTCCAGGTTTGTAACCCTTCTTCTACCGGCATGTCATTGGGCAGCTTATAAAGAGGGAGTTCTGCTTTAAGTGCTTTGCCGTACCAAGAGGATGGATCCAAACCATCGGGGTTCTTTTTGCTTGGCTTTTGTGCGTCACCGCTGATCCATAGACCCTGACGCGCCCGCGTCATTGCCACATACAGCAAGTTCCAGTTTTCGTTTTCACCAATTCTCTTCTCTTCATCGTTGATTTCGGTGCGAGGACTAGTCAATGTTTTATTGGTAAATAAGGAAAGATGACTTGGGCTAGCCTCCTCGGGCGCCCATTCCATGAGGACTCCGCTGTGATCAACGTAGGTATCCGTATTGTTGGAGTCAAGGACAATCACAAAAGGCGCCTCCAGCCCCTTGGCACCATGGATCGTCATCAAGCGAACGCGCTGATTCTGTTCCTCGATAGATAGCTCGCTATCTTCATCTAGCTCAACTAAATTGTCCTCGCTAGTAGTATCCACATCACCCTCATCAGGGGTTTCATCATCATCGCCACGGCGCTTGAGATTAATCTCATTAATAAAACGGCTCAGACTGGGGTATTGACCACCATCTTGATTCAAAGCCAACCCCAAGAAAGCATCTAAGTTAGCCAAGACTTGGGCTCGTGAACGCTCGTGACAAATGGCGGCGTAACGAATACGTACATCACCCTCTTGGTAAATGCGATCGAGCAAATCATGCACCGGCAAACGCTCGCTCAAGACTTGCCAATGCAGTAAAAAGCGTGCTGCTTTTTGTATTTTTTCATCTGCGCTATCTTGCAGTGCATCCCACCAAGTACGATAACGCTCGGTAGTCATCGCTATAGCCAGTTTTTGCATTTGCTGTTCTGTAAATCCAAAGATCGGACTTCTCAGAACTTGGGCTAAAGGTAAATCATGGCGCGGCGAGATGAATACCGTAAGCAAGGCAATCAGGTCATCGACCTCTAGGGTGTTTAATAAACCACCTAGACGGGAGCTGTCATAAGCCAGACCTGCATCTTGCAGGGCTTTCTCGTATTGAGACAAATAGCTGCGGCGCTTGACCAGCAACAAGAAGTCACTTGGCCTAGCCTTTCTCCAAATATCCTTACCGCCGTCTTTATCTGCAACCTGACGAGTAGCAAGCAGATGGTTAATTAAACGCCCGATCATTTTGCCCTCATGCATACGCTGAACATCCGCTACTGTCTTGCCTGGGTCGATGATCGGATCATCAAAGGCACTGCCACTACGCTGTTCATCCGATGGTTGCTCGTAAGCCACCAAAGGCAAGATATAGGCCTCGCCTACTTTTGCATAATCCTCGTGTGGCCTGCCCTCATCACCAGCAGTCCATAAAGTTTCCTGTCGCGAGTAAGGATATTTTTCAGGCAGTAACTCACTCTTAAAAATACGGTTTACCGCTTCATTGATGTCCTGCGCATTGCGCCTGGTTTTATCCTGCTCTATGTAGACAGCGTCCCACTCCCAATGGAGATAATGTTTGGCACTTGCGAAGAGTCTCGGGTCAGCACGACGGAAACGATAGATCGATTGCTTAGGATCACCCACAATAAATACTTTTGGCTTATCGTCCCCCTCGCTGTAGCCTGCCAACCAGGAGCGCAAAATTTGCCATTGCAATGGATTGGTGTCTTGAAATTCATCCACCAAGATCTGTTTATATCTGGCGTCTAAGCGCGCCTGCAAATAGGCTGCATTGGTAGAGTCAGCCATTAAAGTGCTGACCCCAATTTCTAGATCATCAAAGTCACGTACACGCATATTCTCTTTTTGCGCTTCGGCGAATGCCATCATTGATTCAGTCAGTGCAAACCAAGCTTGGTTGATAGCAAAAATATCTTGCTCTGCTTGCCATTGCAGGTATTCTTCAAAAGCATGGCCCCAAGCTTGCTTAAAGGAAATATGCTCTTCAATCCGATGAGCCATTCCTTCATTTGTTAAATAAGTTTTTAAGTCGCCCAATATCTTGTCATTGCTCTCGCGATATTTCGGATCCTTTGTCAAAAATGTATATTGAAAAATTCCAGCCACTTCCATGACTGAGCCACCGCGCTTTTTACAGACAAGTGCTGGCAAGAGATAAGGAAGCAGCTTTTGATCGTTTGTGCTGCTATTTTTCAAACAGAGAGCTAAAAATTCCAAATTTTTGAGGGCATTGGGAGCATCCCAAAGCGCAAGCAGTGGATTGGGTACATTTAATCGAAACAAGGTTTTTTTAAAGCGCTCAATCGGTGTTGAGCCCTGTTCTTTGCACTCTTTAGCAAAAAAAGTCCATGCGCCTCTTTGTTTAAAGAGGCTACCTTTGCCCATTAAGAACTTTTGGGTTTCATGTGCGCCTAGGTGCTTCAGTAGCACGTCGTAATGCGCCTTTAGTTCTTCCGTTAAATCACCCCACCAATCGCTGAGACACTCCTCCTGCAAACGCTTAGCATCTTCACGCAATCTAAATCCAGGTTGAATTCCGAGCGATACAGGAGCAGAGCCAAGCAAGCGACCAAACCAGCCATGAAAGGTATCAATCACGATTGGCTGAGGGTTGGCTAATACTTGCTCGTAGAGCGCCCTTGCTTTGGGTAAATAGACAGCAACTTGAGTGGGATCTACCCCTCGATCAATTAACTCTTTATGCAACTGCACATCATCGTCTTTTGAGAATTGCTCGAGCAAGCCATAGAGTCGATCACGCATCTCTTGGGCAGCCTTACGTGTAAAGGTCAGCGCCAGGATCTCTTGTGGCTTAACACCATCAAGCAAAAGACGAATCATGCGCGCAACCAATAACCATGTCTTGCCGCTGCCGGCACAGGCCGAAACGATAACTGATCGCTGAGGATCACAAGCTAATGCTGCTGAATATGGCAGCTTTGGCGCTGCATCGTTTGCCGCTAAGGTGTTTAACTCGGGATTCACCAGCCCCCCTTGCGGCAAACACCACGGGCTTCACAGAATTGACACACACCATCTGGTGCAAATGCTGCCATCGGTTTTTTAGCCCATAGCGCCTCCACATCTTCAGTGATCTGTGCATTAAAGCGCGCCATCTGTTCAGACAAATCTTCTACTACTTGAGCGCGTACCGCGTTTTCGTCGCCTTTACTTAAACTAGCCTTTAGTGAAACCCACTCGGCATTCACAACCTCATGACCGGCCATGCGATGATCCTCATGGCGCTGATTGGCTGCGCTAGCATAGATCAATAATTGCGGATCATCCAAGAGACGCTCAGCGCGCTTTTTGATTTTTCCAAAACTTTGATTTTTGTAATCAATCACGCTAGCTAACTTCTTATTTTCATTCTGGACATCGTAACGGTCTGCATAGCCCTCAATTCGGAGATGTTTTAGATCGCCCCCAGGCGTTTTAAATGGCAAATCAAAACCTACTTTGGCCTCACCCACCAAAAACTCCCAACCTTGGGCCTCGCGCTGGAGTTGCCAATCAATAAAACTCGGAATTTGCTTTTGCCAATCGCGCAAAGTACCCATGACACGAGCATCGCCTTCAATCAACCCCGCAAACTCTTGCTCCGAATACATCAACAAATGCTCTTGCATCCAGGCACGGCGCAACTCAATATCCCTTGTTAATGTTGGCATAGTGTGCTCTTGGGTTTTGAGCGCTTGATAAAAACGTTGCAATAAAGCATGCAAGGTTTGGCCGGCTAGAGAGGCATCAAATCCCTCGTCCAAACCTTTGGCTTTACGCAGACCCAACAAACTACGAACGTAGTAGCGATATGGGCAATCACGTAATGCCTTATATGCACTGGGACTCATCGACAGCGGTAATGGCACATCTTCTTCAAAGTGTGCAACCGACATGGCCATTGGTTTAACCGCAAACTCGTGCCTAGGTAGTGGCAGACTCATCGCCTCCCATTGAATTTGACTTTGTAGACGCTGTATCCATGCCGCCGGTCGCAGTGGCTCGCCGTTTTTACTGGTACTTTGCCAAAGAAGATCGACGTAAGAGCACGATGCAAGTAAGCCAGATAAATCACGAGCTTGCTGGACAAACTGCGATTGAATTGTGGAGGTCTTGAGCAGAGTGTTCAGCGCATCCGAGAAAAATAATGGCGGCTCTGAATACGCAGGTAATTGCTGCTCATCACAACCAACCATCACGACAGCATCAAAATCGCGTAAGCGCGTAGAGCTAAGGGGCAATACACTCAAACTGGCTTGCGCTTCTCCGCCACCCTCTTGATAGCTGGCATTTTCAAGGATCGTTCTAAGTAAACTCAGCCACTCCGCTAAACGCATCGGCACTGCTTGCTGCTCTGACTCACCCAAATCAAGCGACTCCAACACCTCCAACAATTGCTTACCAGCCGCGTCAAACTCCAAACCAATTGCCATGCCAGTAGCGGCTAAATTCTTTTGCAAAAGCTCATAAGCCTTCTTGCAATCACCCTTGATTGCTAGCCACTCATAGTGACGCTGTCGCAAAAATTGGATCAGCTGGAATAAGGCAGGATTTGGTTGGGCACTTGAGGTCTTTAAAGCATTCGCTCCAACGCCCTCTATCGCCAAATGGAAAGTTTTCCATCCAGAACCTGCTTTACTGGCAATCAAAATATCTTCAAGCTCGGCAATTAAACCAACACAGGAACCCTTTTCTCGGTTTAGGAAATGCTCGTTTTCTAAATCCAAAAATGGATTGTTCAAAAACTCTAATAAAACTTTGGTAGTTGGCCCATCTTTGGGCGATTTAATTAATTCCAGCCAACTGATTAATGCGGCGGCTGCGCGGGTGGTGGAAAGCTTCCAGCCAGTCTCATCGCGGATATTTAATACAGGACCAAACCGAGAAAGTAGTGCACGGGTTCTTCTAGCAACTAAGCGATCTTGCGCCACCAAGGCAATGTTTTTCCTGCCCGCAATCAGGTGTTGTTCAATTGCTTTTGCTGCTACCCACGCCAATTCTTCAAAGCGCTTTGCGGCAATGAGGCGCCAGTTTGTAGGGTCTGCTTTCTTATCGTTTGCTATGGCTTGAGCCCAAGCTATCTCACCGCCAATCGCTTCAGCCCAAAGACCCACTGTCTCCCAATTCATTTTGACTTCAACTACGGGTGCATAGTGCGCATATTGCCGCAAGAGTGAACTCACGATCTCTTGATCGATTGGCGTTGGGTCTGCCGTCTCAACCCAAATCAAGGGCCTAAGCTCACCGGCCCGATGAGCCTGAGCAGCCGCATCAAGGTGGGCAAACATCGCAAACTGTTTACGAAAGGCTGGATCACTTGCACTTGCAATGAAGCGCCAGAATGCTAATAAGACCTTAGCCTCCCTATCCACTACTTTACGAGATAGCTCCGGATAGACCTGGTAGATGCTCAACTCAAGCAATTCTTTGACTTGATCAATCCAAGCCTCACCGATTGCGAATTGAGCACCCTGCTCCATGAGTGCATGAATTTGTTTTTGCAAACGTGGGCTCAGGGCTTCGGATAAGGTGTTGCAAGCTTCAATAATGGCTTGCGCCAATCCCCAAGCACCCGCCTCACTCTCCGCCTTGAACCAAACTCGCAGATCCTTTTCTTTTTGGATAGCAGCAAAGACACCTAACCAACGCTCTAAATCCGTTTGCTTCTTAGGAAATCTCCAAGCGCCTGGCGCCGCCTCAAGCCAATCATTGAAACTCATCACTTGCGGTAAGAAGGCGTTTTTTGGATTCAGTTCGCCAAGTGGGGGGCGATACTTCTCCAGGGCCGATCTCACACCCATGAGAGGACCTGCGGTACTCAAGACGACCAAGGGACGCTGCCCCGTTTGCTTGGCACAATCCCAAATTCCCTTTGCCAACTGCTCCAGAGCAGAAGCATCAGGCGTAATTGCCCAGGCAATTGGGCCATCTTGCGGGGTGATTTGAGGAAATGGGGCAGACATGAGGGCTTGGGTTAGCTTGGGTTCTTTTGAGTTTATTTGAGGTAAATTTTGATTTTCAGGCAGAAAGTGTGGCTTATTGCTAATATAAGCGTTGTATTGCAATAACTAAATAAGCCTAAATAAGGAATTTTCATGAGTGCCGGCATTAAACACGTAACTGACGCCTCTTTCGAGCAGGACGTCCTCAAATCTGACAAACCTGTGTTGCTCGACTTCTGGGCGGAGTGGTGCGGTCCTTGCAAAATGATTGGCCCCATCCTAGAAGAGCTCTCTGCTGATTACGGTGACAAGCTCCAAATCGCTAAGATGAACGTTGATGAGAACCAAGGCGTACCCGCCCAATTCAATATTCGCGGCATTCCTACTCTGATTTTGTTCAAAAACGGCACGGTTGCCGCTCAAAAAGTAGGCGCCCTTGCTAAATCCCAGCTGACTGCATTTATCGATAGTCATCTGTAAATAGTCCTCGACCACAGGTTCGCCAGTTGAGCCTGTGGTTTTTTAGTGTAGTATGGCGTTAATAAGTTATTCAGCGCACTTGAAGTGCCCCAATTTCCAGTAATCTACCCCCCTTCTTTTTAGCAAAATCTCCCAAATTCTGTTTTTCCCAATCCGTCTGATTTTCTTCATGACGGCCATATCCCCAAACAAGCGTTCAGCACACCTACACCTTTAATTAATACCCGAGAACCATATGCAATTAACCGAACTCAAAGCCCTCCACGTATCCGCCCTGCTTGAAATGGCAGCCAGCTTGGAGATTGAAAATACCCAACGGATGCGCAAACAAGAATTGATGTTTGCGATTTTGAAAAAACGCGCTAAGGGCGGTGAGACTGTTTTTGGTGATGGCACATTAGAAGTATTGCCTGACGGCTTTGGTTTCTTGCGCTCTCCTGAAGCCTCTTACATGGCCTCTCCAGACGATATCTACATCTCCCCTGCGCAGATTCGCCGCTTTAACTTGCACACTGGTGACAGCGTAGAAGGTGAAGTACGTACCCCCAAAGATGGCGAGCGTTACTTTGCTTTGGTGAAAGTGGACAAGATCAACGGCTTAGCTCCAGAGGCTCTCAAGAACCGCATCATGTTCGAGAATTTAACGCCGCTGCACCCAAATCGCACTATTCATTTAGAGCGTGATATCAAAGCTGAAGAGAATTTAACTGGCCGCATCATTGACATGATCTCGCCCATTGGTTTTGGTCAGCGTGGTTTGATTGTGTCCTCACCCAAATCCGGTAAGACCGTGATGATGCAGCATATTGCCCATGCAATCTCTGCCAACAATCCAGATGCTATTTTGATTGTTCTGCTCGTGGATGAGCGCCCAGAAGAAGTTACTGAAATGCAGCGCTCGGTTCGCGGTGAAGTAGTTGCCTCAACCTTTGATGAGCCAGCCGTGCGTCACGTACAAGTTGCTGAGATGGTCATCGAAAAAGCCAAGCGCTTGGTAGAGATGGGCAAAGACGTGATTATTTTGCTCGACTCTATTACCCGTTTGGCGCGTGCCTACAACACCGTAATTCCATCATCAGGAAAAGTTCTATCAGGCGGTGTGGACTCCAATGCATTGCAACGCCCAAAACGCTTCTTCGGCGCGGCACGTAATGTTGAGGAAGGCGGCTCCCTCACGATTTTGGCAACCGCTTTGATCGAAACTGGTAGCCGTATGGATGATTTGATCTATGAGGAGTTCAAGGGAACTGGCAATATGGAAGTTCACCTAGAGCGTCGTTTGGCTGAACGCCGTGTCTACCCTGCGATTAACCTCAATAAATCCGGTACCCGCCGTGAGGAATTGCTGGTTAAAGCGGAAAACCTACAAAAAATCTGGGTTTTACGCAAATTATTGGCTGACATGGATGATATTGAAGCAATGAACTTTATCGTCGATAAGCTCAAATCAACTAAAAATAACGGTGAATTCTTCGATTTAATGCGTAAAGGCGGCTAATTTACCCTTGGGGAAGTAGCAAAAGCGCTCTTTCCCATTGATTTCATGGCATAATTTCGCCTTTAACGCTTTACTAATTTGCTTTTAACTTGGGTAAGTATTTAGCTTAATCCTTTGATTAACTTAAACGGCTGCTCGCTAATAGGACTAACAATGAAACCTGGCATTCACCCCGAATATCGTGAAATCGTCTTTGTAGACGTTTCTAATAACTTCAGCTTCAAGACTCGCTCCACCATGTCCACTAAAGAGACAATCAAGTGGGAGGATGGCAATGAATATCCATTGGCCAAGATCGAGACTTCATCTGAATCTCACCCTTTCTACACCGGTACCCAGAAGATTATGGATACAGCTGGTCGTGTTGAGAAATTCCGTCAGAAATTCGGTAGCAAGTCCGTTGCCAAGTCTACTGGTGATGGCGCTGCAAAAACTGCTGAGAAAAAAGCAGCTGCTGCAGAAGCGAAAGCTGCTGAAAAGCCAGCCAAGAAAAAGGCTTAATTTACTTAGTCACTTTGTAGGGCTTTGGGAATTCCTTTCCCTACGAGATAATCAAGGCAGCGTTTGCTGCCTTTTTTATTACTAATTCATACATGGTTAAACTCACCGCCGCCGCCACAAAATCTATTCCACGCATCATTATTTTTGCGTTGACCTTGGTCTATGGCTTTGCCGGTTTGTTTCTTCGGGATCCCTGGAAAAATGAGGATGCCATTGGTTTTGGCGCCATGTGGAATGCGCATCACGGCAATACTATTGATTGGATCGTGCCGCACTTAGCGGGACGTGATTTATCGCTGGGCCCCCCTTTACCTTATTGGATGGGCGCTACCCTCATGGACCTCTTTGGTCCTTATATTGGTGATGCCAATGCTGCACGCCTCTACTCTGCGATTTGTTTTTTTGCATCTGCATTAGCTATTTGGTATGCGACCTATCTTTTAGGTCGGCGCCAAGAAGTCCAGCCCATGGCCTTAGCGGTAGGCGGACAACCCGATCGCAAGAGTTATGGCATGACCTTGGCCGATGGCGCTCTACTCATCTTTTTGGCTTGCGTAGGCTTAGCGCAACGTACTCATGAGACAACACCAATGATGGCGCAACTCATGGGGCTCTCCATTGTCTTGTATGGCACCGTGCGCGGCTTAGATAAGCCCTGGCAAGGTGGTTTGTGGACAGGTCTTGGCATTCTGATTGTTGCACTCTCGAGCAACCTCACTCTATCGCTGATCGTAGTGAGCTCTACTATCGTGGCAGTGATTGCCAGCAATGCCAAACTACGCTTTCGGTGGACATTGACTAGCACTGTCTTTGGCTTAATTGGTTTTGCAGTTTGGCCAGCGCTTTGGCATTACTTCAATCTCACTCCTGAATGGCGCCACATTGCACAAGCAGGTTGGCGCAACATGCCTGCGATGCAAGCAAGCCCATCGATTGAGTCGCTTGCCTTCTTTAGCGTGAACTTTTGGGCCTATGCTTGGCCCGTTTGGCCTTTAGCAGCGATCTCTCTAGCCCACTGGGGTCAGACTAGGGAGGCGGGTGGTTGGCGCGCCCCCCATCTATGCATTCCATTGAGTCTATTTATTGGCGGCTTGATTTATGTACTCTTCCGTCTCGAGGCGAATGAACATGATCTGATTATTTTGATTCCCAGTTTATCGATTATTGCTGCCTTCAGCTTGCCGATCTTAAAGCGCAGCCTCATCAGCTTTATAGACTGGTTTGCGATGTTCAGTTTTACCTTGATTGCAATTGCAATTTGGGTGATTTGGTTGGCTAAGGTAACGGGCTTTCCAGAATCGACTGCTGCCAATATGGAGCGTTTATTGCCAGGCTTCCAAGGGCAGTTTCATTGGCGCAGTTTTGTGGTGGCAAGCATCATTACTGGAATTTGGTTAGCAGTCGTGCGCTGGAGAACCTCACGCGCCCCTAAGGAAATTTGGCGCTGCCTGATCATCTCTGCCTCTGGTACAACCTTGATGTGGGTTCTATTGATGACGCTGTGGTTACCAACGATTAACTACGCAAAAACCTATCGCTATGTTGCGCAGCGACTAGCTTATGTGAGCTCCAAACATGCTGGTTGTATTGATAGCAGCAATATTGGACTAGCCCAACTCGCATCCTTTGATTACTTCACCAACTTACCTTTGCGCGATGATCCGAGTTGCCCATGGGTACTGACACACAATCAATCGGATGCTAAAGCCTACGCTAGCCTGAACAACAAGAAACTCATTTTGCTTTGGGAAGATCGTCGAGCAGCAGACCGAGATGAGCGACTCAGACTATATCAAGTGCGTCCGGAATAAGTCGTGCTGCACTTTAAGCTCTCGCGTTTACGCGAAGATATCCCCGCCCTTCTCAAATTAGCCGCCCCCTTATTAGTCGGACAATTAGCAGTAATTGCATTCGGTGTACTCGATACCGCTATGACCGCACGCTATTCCGCAGATGATCTTGCCGCTCTTGCCATGGCATCCGCTATCTTTATTAGCATTTATGTTGGGCTTACTGGAGTGATATCGGCATTAGCACCCATAGCAGGGCAACTTTTTGGAGCCAAGCGCTTTGATGAAATTGGTGAAGAGGTACGTCAGGCAGGCTGGCTAGCGATCGGACTGACTTTGCTCGGATGCCTCATTCTGACTAATGCAGAGCAAATTCTGAAGATTTCACATATGACTGCCGACATTGAAGGCAAGGCTCGCTTCTACCTCAACATCTTGGCATACGGCTTACCTGCCAGCATGGGCATGCGCATTCTGATGGCGCTTCACAATGCCGTATCTCGCCCAGCTGTGATTACTGTTGTACAACTGATTGGACTGGGATTAAAGCTCCCCCTCAATTTATTATTTATCTATGGCGGCTTTGGAATTGCTGCAATGGGCGGTCCAGGCTGTGCTGTCGCGACCATCATCGTCAATTGGTTTTGGCTCATCATTACCCTCAGCTTTGTATTACTTGATCGCTTCTATCAGCCCTTCCAAATCTTCAGCCGCTTTAGCATGCCTGATTGGCATCGCATTTGGACCCTTCTTAAGCTAGGCACGCCAATTGGTTTTAGTTACTTGATCGAAGTTACTTCATTCACCTTCATGTCTTTATTTATCGCTAGGCTTGGGACAACTGCCTTAGCAGGACACCAGATCATTGCCAATATGGGAACCGTCATCTACATGGTGCCCCTCTCACTTTCGATAGCAACGATGACGCTGGTATCTCAATCGATTGGCGCCAACCAGCAAGAGCGTGCGGAGGAGATTGGTTGGTCTGCGGTTTTCTTTACCACCTGCCTGTGTGTCTTCATTGGTTGTGCAGTGTGGTTCTCGAAGTTTGCACTGCTAGATTTGTATGATCCCCCGGCGGCTGTGAAGGTATTTTCGGTGCCGCTCTTTTTCTTCATCGCCTTTTATCAAGTGTTTGATGCTTTGCAGGTCACCGCAGCTTTTATTCTGCGAGCCTATCGAATTGCCTTTTGGCCGATGATCATTTATGCAGGCTCCCTGTGGGGTGTTGGCCTCGTGGGAGGTTATTTATTGGGCTTTAATGTGTTTGGCAATACGCCGCAATTTTTACAAGGTGCCAGCGGCTTTTGGGCTGCTAACAGTATTAGCCTCGGTCTTGCAGCTACCCTCTTGCTGTATCTCTTTAGAAGAACGGCTGCGCGCTTTGAAGCTACGCATCCGCCCATTCAGGTTTAAATTCTTCTAAAAAATTAATTACCTTTGTAACTGGGTACTTGATTCCCCTTAGCATACATACACTGCTGATAAGCAATGTTGTACTGTCCTTGTGCCTGGTTTTCCTTACCGGAAGCATTGATCGCACCTAAACCAGCTCCCCCTAAGAGTCCAACACCTGCACCAGTACCGACGTTGGTATGACTACCCCCACCAATCACAGCGCCAGCAGCCGCACCTAAGGCAGCGCCAACCAGTGCACTAGTGGCACCATCTTTTAAAGCGGCATTCGAGGTGTCCTTAACCGCATTTGCAGCGAACTCACGGCATTGCTGATCTTCTTGCTGGAATACCTCAAATGGCTTGCCTTGACGAGGCATAACGGCAACCGTTGGACCAGTTGGGGCAGATACACATGCTGCCAAGACACTAATTAATCCTGCCGATAAGATGACACGCTTCATTTTTAAATCCTATAAAAACACAAAAAATTAATTACTTGGTGGTGGCCCAGATTGGTTCGCTGGCGGCAATGCCGGCTGAATTTTCCAGGTACCAGCACAGGATTCTACATAAGGATAGTATTTCCCACTTTCAGCGCAGTAATACCATACAGATGGTTGTGGTTGTGAAGCCAATACCACTGGCTGAGGAGGCGCCATATAAACAGGGGGTGCTGCATACACTACAGGTGGGGCATATCCCACTACAGGATATGGGTAGCCACCATAGTAACCGGCTGGTCGCCAAGGGCCGCCATAAGGGCCTGGATACCAGCCGCCGCCACCTACCGAAACATTCCAACCTACATAAGGCCCTGCAAATGCCGCACTTGGCAGCAGGCTAGCTAAGGATCCACATAAGATCCAAAATAAGGGGATGATTTTCTTCATATTCTTCATTGACCGTTCCTTATCCATTAGACTCCTTTTGCCACATAAATACTTACGGCTTGTGGTAATTTTAATCCGCTTTAATCCTTGTCTTGTGCACTACCTTACCCCACTTGAGCGCCTCAGACTCAATCAATTTTGACAAACTCTCAGGGCTTCCTGGGGCTGGATCCAAACCATTCGCTAAAAGTTTACTGCGAACTTCTGGATCATTGAAGGCTTGCCTTGTAAGCTCATTTAAGCGCTTTTGGAGCGGTAATCCCAGATGCGCTGGAGCCATTAAGGAAAACCAAGAGACCGCCTCAAACCCTGGCAGGCCTTGCTCTGCTAGCGTAGGAATTTCTGGGGCAGAGCGTGAACGTTTTAAGGTCGTTACGCCCAGCGCCTTAATGTCTCCAGAGCGAATTAAAGGTAAGGCTGAAGATAGGTTATCAAACAGCATGGATATGCGACCACTCAGTAAATCCGGCAGTGATTGCGCGCGTCCCTTATAAGGAATGTGACGTATCTCGATTCCAATCATCTCCTTCAATAACTCACCTGACATATGCAGTGAGGTGCCCACACCAGAAGAACCAAATGTCAGTTGATTGGGTTTAGCTTTAGCCAATTCAATGAGCTCTTGTAGATTACTTACCCCGAGCTGTTTATTGACCACCAATACATTAGGTGTGCTTGCCAAAAAACTAATTGGCGTGAAATCCTTCACTGGATCAAAAGAGATCTTTTCGTAGAGAGCTCCATTAATCGCGTGTATACCGACGGTACCAATTAACAAGGTATAACCATCAGGCTCACTTTTGGCCACTAGATCTGCCCCAATATTCCCACCAAATCCAGGTCGATTCTCAACCAAGACAGGAACGCCCAGTGCTTGCTGCCAATGTTGAGCTAAGACACGAGCCAAGATATCTGGTGCTCCACCTGGGGTAAAACTGACAATCACTTTAATAGGCTGTTTGGGCCAAGCTTTTAGGGGGTTGTTTGCGCTCTGGGCTTGGGCACAAAGACAATGTGCGAGATTGATAAGGATGATGCATGCAGCTGCAAGGAAGATCCTCGCTGCCTTAGGATATTGCAGCATGAGCAAAAAAGGTGGTATTAAAAACCGAAGCGAGTTCGCAATGCAATCAAGCCATCATAAGCAATGGGATTATCTGCACAAGGACCCATGCCACACTCTAAGAGGGTAGAAAGCAGATTGGCAAAAACAAGCAGCATGAAAATCAAAATCAGCGCATTGGCAAACCAAGAGCGTGAACGCACTTCACGATTAGGCAACATTAACAAAATCGCTTGGCCACCTAGAAGACCCAAGGCACCAATGAATCCCCAGGTATAGAAATGCAAGCCCAAAAAAGGACTTCCATAGCCAGGGTCGCCAGGAGCAATATGCAAGAGGATCTGGCGCAAGGAAACCATCATGCCAACCAAGCCACCAAATATCCCCCACCCATAGTGAGCAGAGTGTGCGCCACAACGAATATTTAAAGCAATCGCGCTTCCTATCACGACAAAACCAACTCGTTGTAAAAGGCATAGCGGGCAAGGTAGTTCACCAAAATAAAACTGATCTACGAATGCATAAGAAAGAACACCAATAATTGCCAGCAAGCAGAGTTGGTTGCCTAGGGCTGCAAGCGAGGGGAAGGAATGTTTGCTCACAGGCTAATATTCAAGTGATCAGTAGCGTGGAAATGGAACCAGTACATCAGAATTGCAACGGTAATGGCCACTGCAGTTAAAGCGGGCAGGCGTTTCTCAAACCAGACAAAGACCAGTCCGATAAAGGCTGTCAGGAAAGGGAGGAACATATACATAAGGGAATTCTATATCAGGATGTGGGGATAAGCCAGAAAGACAGTTTTGAGGGTGCTTTTGTATAGAATGGGCCCATGAATACCACCCCTAATAGCACTCATAATGCACCCTGTCTTCAACTAGAGGTAACCGGGGTGATGGCTCGCATTACCTTTAATAATCCCTCGGCACGCAATGCATTGACCTGGCCAATGTACGAGCAATTGAAGGCCATTTGCGATCAGCTTACAAAAATGCCGGAAATACGCGTTGCCATCTTGAGGGGCGCTGGTAATCACGCTTTTGTATCCGGTAGCGACATACAGCAATTTGTCGACCTGAAAAAGAATGTTGCCTACGAAGAAGCAGTTGATCATATTTTTCGCGCTTTTCAACACCTCCCCTTTCCAACGATTGCTCTCATCGAGGGGGTTGCAACGGGTAGCGGACTTTTAATTGCCACGGCATGTGATTTTAGAATTTCAACGCCGGAAGCCCGCTTCGGTATTCCAGTCGCGAAGACTTTAGGAAATTGTCTATCAGCAAGCAATCTTTCTTGGCTCAGTGCCCATCTGGGTGTTCCAATGATCAAGAGAATGTTGCTCACTGCCGAATTAATCAAGGCACCTGAATTACTAGCCTCAGGCTTCCTATATCAAATTGCTTCGGCTGAAGAAATCACTCAGGCGGGAGATGCACTAGCAGCCAAAATGACCGCTCTCGCCCCTTTGACGCAAAAATCTACCAAAATTGTTTTGGCCCAATTGATTGAAAGCAATTTGCCAGACTGTGCTGCCATCATGCGAGAGACGTATAACAGTTCAGACTTTAAAGAAGGCGTGAAGTCCTTCCTAGAAGGAAGGCCTGCGCAATGGCAAGGAAAATAAGTTAAGAGCGCCCGTTTAAAAACTGCAGAACAATCTGGTTAAAGTAATCTGGGGTCTCAATATGAGGAACGTGGCCGATATTCTCAATCGGTACTAGTTTGGCATTTGGAATTGCTACTGCCGCTTTGCGACCAAGCTCTGGGAAATTACCAAGCGCTTTAATTGCTTGGGGTGGAGCAAAACGGCGCCCAAATACGGTCTTATCTTTTTGACCGATAACCAGCAGAACCGGCATCTTGAGATTAGGTAAATCACCGACTACTGGCTGGCGATCAATCATTTGATACGTTAAAACGGATGCCTTGGCATAGGCAGGATAATCAGCCCCTTTTTGTACGCGCACATACACTTCTATAAAGCGCTCGTACTCAGGTTTCCATGTTGGGAAGTAGCTTTGCAAAAAGCGTCGGTAACTCATCTCAGTCTGAGCCATCTCTAATTTTAAAAGATTGGCATTGGTTTGCGGAGGAATATCTTTACTGTAATCCTCCAAGCCCAGGGGATTTTCAAGAACCAATTTTTCCACCATACTCGGATAGAGAATAGAAAACCGTACGCCCAACATTCCACCCATTGAGTTAGCGATCACATTGACGCGTTTAATTTTTAAATAGGTGAGCAATGCCTTAGTGTTGGCAGCTAACTCATCAAAATGGTAGTCCACATCGGGCTTAGATGATTTACCAAAGCCAATTTGATCGGGTGCAATCACACGGTAACCGGCTTGCGTTAAAGCAGCAATAGTTTGCGCCCAATAATCGCTCGAGAAATTTTTCCCATGAAATAAAACCACGACACCCTTCTGCTCTCCCTGGGCCGCTTGATCCATGTACACCATGCTGACCGCTTGACCCTGGAGCTGCGTCTTAAATTCATGCGTTGGGTAAGGATAGGGCCAAGTGCTTAAGCCCAGATCCAAGGGGGCTGCCTGCTCAAAAAGATTGTGGCTTGGGCTTTGAAGCTGCGCCTGAGAATTCGATGCAGTACTGTTCGCACAAGAGGACAGAAGAACGCCTCCTCCAAGACTGATTGCAAACAATATAAACAGCTTAAGCATATGCACTTTCTTGTGAAATAACCGAGTTAAATAATCGTCAATTTGAGAGGGGTCAAGTCCTCAACCAAACCTTCCAAAACATCACCTTTTTTAATTGGCCCAACACCTGCTGGTGTACCAGAGAAAATGAGGTCGCCAGCTTCCAATGTAAATAAAGTCGAAAGATAGGCAATCGTATCAGGTACATTCCAGATCAATTGATTGAGATCACCAGACTGACGTACTTCACCGTTCACCATGAGCTGCACAGAGCCATGCGTGGGGTGACCATAGATTGCGGCTGGCGTAATTGCAGCGCAAGGAGCAGATTGATCAAAGGCTTTACCAGTATCCCAAGGGCGACCCATTTTTTTGGCCTCCCCTTGCAGATCACGACGCGTCATATCTAGTCCTACCGCATAACCATAGATATGCTCAAGGGCTTTATCGGCAGGAATATTTGCTCCACCTTGAGAGATAGCAACTACCATCTCAATTTCATGATGCACGTCATTAGACAGATCTGGATAAGTCATATTGTTGCCGTCAGCAACAATCGAACTAGCTGGCTTCATGAAAAAGAAAGGTGGCTCACGATCCGGATCATGGCCCATCTCACGGGCATGGTCAGCGTAATTTCTGCCAACACAAAAAATTCGATTAACAGCAAATCGACGAGTCTCTCCCACAACGGGTAAAGAAACAATGGCTGGAGGATCAATCACGTAAGTTGAATTCATTTACAGTCCTTTGCTGAGATTACTTGGGTTTAGAGATGTTGCTCAATTTCAAAAATAAGATGCTTAATGCCAATGCAAAAGTGAGGGCATTGGCCAGAATCAGTGGCCACTTTTCAATAATCAAGCCGTATACCAACCATAAACCTACACCGGCAGTAAATAGACTATACATACCAAGAGAAATGCCTGAGAGATCCCTGGTGCACCAAGACTGTAGCGCTTGTGGCACAAATGCAATGGTAGTTAAAAAAGCGGCGCAGTAACCAATCAGCTCTACATGATGTGCCTCTAAGACCATGATGGTTATGGCAATGGAATAGAGAGAATAGCCATAACCGTTAAGGTATCGCTGCTATTGGTAAATCCTTTGCCTATACCCGCTTGGAATGGTAATGGACCACCATCGCAATAGACTTTGAGAAAAACCAATTGCTGGGTATTTGGATAGGAAATCGGGCCCGAGCCAATTTGGTTGTAGTTCGAATAGAACTCAGTTCCCACAGACCAATCTGGAGCAACTTCCCTAGAGATCCTAATTGCTGTATTGAAGTCCGGGCCTTGATGAACATATGGCTGAGATAACTGTTGGTCAAAAATCGGATTGATCACAAACAACCACTCATCAATATGCTTGCCCAAAATAAAGCGCGCCTCTGAGTTATAACGAGATTGCTCATACTGAGGCAGCGTATTAGAAAGCTCAATATTGACACCAGCAAACACGGGGTCGCCCTTCTCTTCGTGATAAGGCAACCACTTCATCCGCACCTTAGCGCCAGCATAATTCCAAGTGCTATTGTTCACCACCGAGTTGATATACAAGCCCGCTTCAAGATCATGACCAAGACCATAGGCATATTCCGGGGTAATGCGGGTATTGTTATTGTTCATGACCTCGCCAGGGTAGCTGGGAGTCTTAACACCTCTTGGGGTGTTATTCAAATGCAACTCGAGGCTCTGCTCTCCCTTGGCATTGATTTCATCGTCATAGACCTGAATTTCATCTTGCAGAACTGCCTGACTGATTGATGGTATTACCACCAAAAAGGCAATCAGAAATAATCTAAGGAGTAGGCGGGCTTGCATCGGCAAGAGTTTAACAATGATTAGGGTTTTTTGACTTGCTCACTCCAAAGTTGCCAAGGGCGCCCTATGGTTTTCTCAATGGTCTCTTGTGCCGCTAGAGCCTCGCCAGGGCTGAGGTACTGAACTGTACCCATCTTCATCGCTTCGGACTGGATGCTCGCATTCTGGATGGCATAAATACTACGGAAGACAACCTTCTTGATTGAATCTGCTCCTGCTGCATAACCATGACCTCGCATTAAGACAAAATACTGTAATCCTAATGTGCTAGCCAAAGCATCGCCTAGGTCGGGGTTCCCAACAAACATATCTGAGTCTGGGGTCGGCTTTGCAAAATGACGGATCTCAAACAATGGGGCGCCCTCACCCAAAAAAGCACTCATGTGGTAGACCGGCTTCAGAGTTGTACCGGTTAGGCCAAAAGGTAGCAGTGCAGAAGCATGGCCATGCACCACTGAATTAATATCAGGCCGATTGCGCAAAATGCCACTATGAATAAATCGTTCACCGTATGCAGTGCGAGCATCTCCATTAAGGGGGCGTCCATTCATATCAAATTCCATAATGTCTTCGACCTGGACAACCGAAGGTGCAATGCTACGAGATAAGAAAAAAGTATTTGGGTTGCTTGGATTGCGAACGCTGATGTGCCCATAGCCGTCGACCGCATTTTGCTGATACAAAATATGATTGGCTAACACAAGTTCTTCAACTGCGAGCTTCACCGCTGGAAACTGATCCATCTGCTCTTGCACTGTAGCCGCATTGCTGATGGTCGCCACCAAACATGCAAAACCAAAGAAAAGATTTCTTAATAAGGTATTTCTACTCACTCGATATTCCTCGGTTTTAAATAAATAAGCCACCCAAAGGTGGCTGACCCAAAAGTGAAATGAAGACTTAGCCCAAGGTGAATTTAAGCTCACCCAGTTTCTCAACATAACTGACTACCTTATCGCCCTTTTTCAGCCAAACTTGCCTGTCTTTTGGCATGCCCAAAATCACACCTTGTGGGGTGCCTGTAAAGACAATGTCCCCTGGCTCTAAGGCCCAATACTTACTGATGTAAGAAAGCATATGTTGGGTATTGTGGATAAAGTCAGATGTATTCGAGTTTTGACGCATCTCGCCATTGACCCAAGTCTGAATCTTCAGGTTATTGGGGTCACCCACCAAATCGCTAGTAACAAAATAAGGCCCAATGGGTGCGTACTGGTCTAAAGTTTTACCAATCATCCACTGACCGCTTGGAAGCTCTAGCTGCAGATCGCGTGATGAAAAATCATTTGAAGTGCAATACCCCGCCACATAGTTCAAGGCTTCCGCCTCTGGAACATTACGCATGCGCTTACCAACCACAATTAATAGCTCAGTTTCATAATCAAGCTTATAAGAAATCTCCGGTGGCGGGATTTCTAAGACACAGTTATGGGCAGCCAAACTATTGTTGTACTTATTAAAGAGTGGCGGCACTGCTGGACGCGCCATACCAACTTCATCAGCATGCTGGCGATAGTTCAAGCCTACGCAAATAATTTTTCCTGGATTCTTAAAGAGACGGCCATACGTAATCTTGGACTCATCCAAATAAGGTACGCCAGATTTATCAGCGCTCGCCACCACCTTATTAAATCCGGCTGCATTACCTTCTTGAAGCAATTGATCGAGCGTCAAAGGCGCTGAAATTTTCATTTTCTTTGCCACGGCACGAACATCAATGACGCCCTTAGGAGTCACAACTCCGAGGGTCTCAGTGCCGTCGGGATTTTTAATGGAAAGAATTTTGCTGTTTTTAACCATCTCATGTGGACCACTGTAAATATCCCCGCCCCACACTGAAGTTGGATGTGCGGATGCCTCTTGCATCACACCCATTGCAGAAGCTGCTACGAGACCAGCACCGGATGCAGAAACGGTTTTAATAAATTGACGACGTGAACCCATTATTACTATCTCCTAATATTGTTTTATATTTTTAGACTACTTTTGAGATAGTACTGCACTTGAAAATGTTGCGCTAGAAAAAACAGATCCAGAGAATCACCCAGGGGGGGTTAGCCCAAACCAAATGCTAGCGCCACATGATAGGTGATAAAGGATGCCAAATAAGCCAAAAAGAATAGGTAGCCGAGCATAATCACAGGTATTTTCCAGCCTCCTGTTTCCCGCTTAACGGCTGCAATAGTAGACAAGCATTGTGGTGCAAACACAAACCAAGCCAGCAAGGAAAGTGCGGTTGCTAAGGACCATCCGCTAGAAATGAGAGGAATCAAAGCATCGGCCGCATCCGCACTCGAGCTTGATAAGGCATAAACAGTTGCAAGCGAGCTCACAACCACTTCACGCGCTGCCATTCCGGGCACCAAGGCAATACTGATCTGCCAATTAAAGCCAATAGGCGCAAAGATATGAGCCAAGCCGGCACCCATCATGCCCGCAAGACTATATTGAATCGGAGAACCCGTAGCACCCTCAGGCGGCAAAGGAAAGCTCGATAAAGCCCATAAAGAAATGGTCATGACCAGAATGATTCCACCCACCCGACGCAAAAATATTTCTGCACGCTGCCACAAGCTGATCGCTAAATTGCCTAGGCGCGGCAGATGGTAGCTAGGCAACTCCATCATCAAGGCATTCATCCTAAATTGCTCACTTGTAAAACGGTTGAGAATCCATGCAACTGCCATGGCTCCAAAAATGCCAGCAAGATAAAGCATGAACAACACTAGGCCCTGCAAATCAATGCCAGCCCAAAGCTTTCTATCGGGGATGAATGCCGAAATCAATAAAGCGTAAACGGGCAAACGCGCTGAACAGGTCATCATGGGTGCAATTAAAATGGTCACCAAACGATCGCGTGCATTAGAAATACTTCTGGTAGCCATAATTCCAGGAATGGCACAGGCAAAGCTCGATAAGAGTGGGATAAATGATCGACCCGAGAGACCTACTGAGCCCATCACTCGATCAAGCAAATATGCGGCGCGTGGCAAGTAACCCGATTCTTCAAGCAACAAGATAAAGAAAAATAGAATCAAAATTTGCGGCAAGAATATGACTACCCCGCCTAAGCCTGCCAAAATACCGTTGATCAACAAGCTCCGAAACCAATTATTCGGCAATAAAGCACTTAACTCTCCCCCAAGATACTCAACGGATGATTTAATCAGCTCCATTGGTAAGTTGGCCCAACTAAAAACCGCCTGGAATATGAAAAATAAGAGTACGGCCAAAATAATGGGGCCGATGATTGGATGCAATAGAACAGAGTCCAAGCGGTCACTAAAACGATCGGGAATTACCTGATCCAAATTCAAATTACGCAGAATTTTTTGAACCGAGACATTATCCGTCTCCGCATGCGCAATGTGCTCCCCGATCTTTTCTTGATCCAAATCAGTCACGCCTGAATGAAGGCTATGCAAATTGCGCCAATCCAATTCATTGAGATAGCGCTTAATATCATCCGCGCCATTTGCTTGAATACCGATACTAGTCAAGACCGGCAAACCAAGCTCTCTTGACAATGCAGTAGTATCAATTTCCAAGCCCTGTCGTTTAGCAATATCAAGCATATTCAGAACGACGACACAAGGAATCCCCAGACGTTTAGCAGCCAAAACAAGTCGTAAGTTTCTGCGCAAGTTCATTGCACTCAAAACGCAAATCACTAAGTTCGGTTTTTTCTCGCCCTCCGCTCTACCCATAAGGACATTGCAGGTCACGCGCTCATCTAAGGACCGGGGATACAGACTGTAGGCTCCGGGCAAGTCCAAAACGCGCAGCACTTTTCCTGAGGCAAGCGTCAGGCGGCCTTCTTTACGCTCAACGGTGACACCAGAGTAATTGGCAACCTTCTGCCGACTGCCGGTGAGTAAATTAAATAAGGCTGTTTTCCCACAGTTTGGATTACCCAGCAGGGCAACCAAAGGCTCGCTTGGAAAAAAGTGGATGGTTGATTCAGGCATTTGGAATAGATTCCACTGCGATCATACTTGCTTCAGACTGACGCAATGCAAAAGTAGACGCACCAACACGAACCATGTAAGGGCCTTTACCCAAAAAACCTTTGCGTAGTAATGTGACCTGTTCTCCTGGCAAAAAACCAATATCTTCAAGCTGCCCCTTTAATTGAGGGGCACCCTTAGGGGCATGAATCCCGCTAACACGGTATAAATTGCCTAATTGGACTTGATCCAAGTTCATGGAAAGCGGTCACTTTTTAATTTAATAAGAACGATTCTCATTATATACCCCCTATTTAAGGGAAAAATTGGGTATGGCTATGTCGACTCGCCCATAGCTTTCTGATATGGTGCTGTCAATAACAACACCTATTTGCGATGTGAGATATGTACCTACCAAAACTTTTTCAAATTGAAGATGCCGCGCTACTGGGGGCATTTATCCGTAAATATCCATTTGCAACCGTGGTTGGTATTTTGAATGGTCAAAGTGAAATTAATCACCTCCCCTTAATGCTCAGCGAGGATGGAACACGTTTGCATGGGCATATAGCCAAAACAAATCCAATTGCCCAAATTGCATCGCAAGGTCAACCTGAATTAACCGCCATCTTTCATGGTCCACACGGCTACATCACGCCCTCTTGGTACCCCTCTAAAAAAGAGACTGGCAAGGTAGTACCGACATGGAACTATGCAGTGGCCCATGCTCACGGTCAATTGAAGTTAATAAACGATTCTGCCTGGTTACTTGATCACGTTTCTACATTAACCAATCTACATGAACCTACCTATCAATCAAGCTGGAAAGTAAGTGATGCCCCTGAAGAATATATTCAGATGATGCTCAATTCAATTGTGGGCATTGAAATTAACGTTACAAGACTTACCGGCAAGTTCAAACTCAGTCAGAACAGACCTGCAGAAGACTATGCAGGCGTCGTAGCCCATCTAGAGCAATCACCCGATCAAATACTGCAGGAGATGCTCAGCTACATGAGTAATCAAAAATAATCTAGGGCGCTAGATATCCGTGCTTAATTAAGATATTTTTTGCAGCTGCACTTTGCATGTAATCATAAAGTTCAAGTGCTGGTGCTGGCGGGTTTTTTAGCAGAACCATACGCTGTTTAATTGGTTGATACATGTCTGGCGGCAAGGCAATGAATTGAATCGTTTGTGCCAACTCAGGCGCCTGCGCTAATGAAAGCGCCGTAAAGCCCGCACTTGCAACCCCAGTACTGACATAGACTGTGGGAATAGAAATATTCTCCCCAAAAACCAATTTATCCTTGACGCCATCCCAAAGCTTGGCAGCCTTTAGGTACTGAACTGCTGCTTTGCCGTAAGGCGCTAAATCTGGATTAGCAATCGCCACTTTGTTTGCCTTTGCCAATACAAACTCAAAGGTGACACCTTTTTCTAAGTGAGTACCGCTTACTCTGCTCACAATTAATGCCAACTGGCCTATTGCATAGACCACACCACCATCCCGAGTAAGACCCTCTTGCGATAAGCGCTGGGGAAAGGATTCATCAGCAGCAATGAATAAAGAAAATGGTGCGCCCTGGCGTATTTGAGCGCTCAGGTTTCCAGAAGATCCATAAACAATACGCATCTTATTCGGATGCGCCTGCGAAAAATCAGCATACATCTCTTCAAATGCTGGCTTCATATTGCTAGCAACCGCAATAGTTATATTTTGCGCAAATGTCATTTGACTAAATGCCAAAGCAATGAGCATCAGGAGTAATTTAAACAATGGCATCATTTGTTGTTGGGGCAATAAAAAAGTCGGCCCATGGATAGGAGCCGACTTCAAGTAAACCACAAATCAATTACGCAAATAATTTCAAGGCACTTAGGAATGTTTTATAAATACCCCAAGCTAATGGGACACCAACAAAAGCCCATGCCAATATCACTGTAAAAGTGGATGTGTGCTCATGGCCGGCTTGACCCCCCACCAATGCGCCTGATGCCTTTTCATGAGCCAAACGCTTTTCTTCTGCCAACTCAGCATCAGTCATAAACCATTTATCGGCAACCGGGCGAATCAATAGGTTTGCAATCAAACCAATCACCAGCATACCAACCAAAATATACATAGTTTGGTTGTATACCTGACTCTTGGGAATACCTAAGCTCAGCTGATAGTCACGCATATAGTTGACCACCACTGGACCCAAGATGCCGGCTGTAGACCATGCCGTTAACAAGCGCCCATGAATCGCACCAACGTTTTGTGTGCCGAATAGGTCGGCAAGGTAAGCAGGCACTGTCGCAAAAGCACCGCCATACATACTTAAGATGATGCAAAAAGCCCCAACAAAGAGCATCAAGCTACCTGCAGCTGCACTAGAAGGAATACTAAAATATAGCGCACCACCTAAGATGAAAAACACACTATAAGTTAGCTTGCGACCCAATTTGTCAGAGATGCTTGCCCAAAAGAAGCGGCCAACAATATTAAATAGACTCAGTAAGGCGGTAAAGCCTGCAGCAATCCCAGCGATCGCAGCAAGTTGACCTTTATCTAACTCACTAAATTTGAGCGCATTACCAATCAAGCTACCGGCGAAAATTTCTTGGAGCATTGGGGATGACATACCAATCACGCCAATACCTGCCGAGACGTTCATGGTGAGCACCAGCCAAACCAACCAAAATTGAGGGATGCCCCAGATTTTTTTAACGCTCACACTTCGGGTGGTAATCATCGCCTTAGATGCATCAGCAGCTGGTTGGCTCCAGTCCACTGGCTTCCAGTCACTAGCAGGGACACGGTAACTCATTGCACCGACGATCATATAAATAAAATATATAACGCCCATCACCACAAAGGTTTGCGCCACGCCAACTGATGTGGAGGTTGCAAAGCTTTTCATGAGCATTGCTGCTAGTGGCGAACCAATCATAGCGCCACCACCAAAGCCCATAATCGCCATACCAGTTGCCATACCGCGGCGATCCGGAAACCATTTAATCAAGGTGGACACAGGTGAGATGTAGCCAAGACCTAGACCAATGCCACCAATCACGCCTGAACCCAAAATCATCATCCAAAACTGGTGAAGGTAAATACCCCAGGCAGAAAAGATCATGCCACCACCCCAACAGCAAGCTGCAACCACTCCAGCTTTACGAGGGCCTGCACGCTCTAACCAGCCACCCCAAATTGCAGCGGAAATGCCCAAGAATACAAAGAACAGGGTGTACATCCAACCCAATGTGGATATTTGCCAATCACAAGTTGTGGTGAACAGTTGAGCAAAGAATCCAACGTCAGCAGCACATTTAATTGCCTCTGTGCCACCCTGAGATACACCCAATGCCTTGGATAGGGGAAGCCAAAATACAGAAAAGCCATAAGCCATACCAATACATAAATGAATTGCTAGTGCCGCCGGTGGTACTAGCCAGCGATTAAATCCTGGCCCCGCAATCGTTCTCTCTTTATCTAAGAATGCAAACATTCCATCTCCTTTATTGGCGTATCTTTTGACTAATTACTTTTTATATTTATATGCTCAAAGCTCATTACTGTATAAATGAAAATAGCTTATTTGTAAGTCGGGGTAATCCCCACGAAAATTGGTGCATCGCAACATGTTGAGCTAGTTTATGAGATGATGTCCATCAAATTTTTAAATGGAATCAATCATGAAAAAACTAGCACCCTTCTTTCTTGCGCTTGGCATCCTCTGGGGCAGCGCACATGCAGCGGAAGAAAAAAGCATCATTGTTTCCTCAACCACCTCCACAGAGCAATCTGGCTTATTTGGTTACCTCCTCCCTATCTTTGAAAAGAAATCTGGCATTAAGGTCAAAGTGGTTGCAGTAGGTACCGGTCAAGCATTGGATATTGGCCGCCGTGGAGACGCTGATGTTGTCTTTGTGCACGACAAACCTGCCGAAGAAATATTTGTTGCAGAAGGCTACTCCACCAAACGTAGTGAGGTCATGTACAACGATTTCATCCTCATTGGACCTAAATCAGATCCAGCCAAAATCGGAGGTGGCAAAGATATTCAAATTGCCTTCCAAAAAATTGCTACCAGCCAAGCGCCCTTCATTTCCCGAGGCGATAAGAGTGGCACCAATGCTGCGGAGTTGCGCTATTGGAAAGATGCGGGCATTGCAGTCTCATCCTCAAGTCCTTGGTATAAAGAGACTGGATCAGGCATGGGGCCCGCACTAAACTCTGCATCAGCCATGAATGCCTATATCTTGGCTGATCGAGGTACTTGGCTGAGCTTTAAAAACCGAGGCGACTTGGTTATTTTGGTTCAAGGCGATCCAAAACTCTTTAATCAATATGGCGTCATGTTGGTAAATCCAATCAAATTTCCTCAAGTCAAAAAAGTGGAGGGCCAGCTGTTTATTGATTGGCTCGTCTCTAAAGAGGGACAGGATGCCATTGCAGGCTACAAAATTGATGGTCAGCAACTCTTCTTTCCTAATGCCAAAAAATAAGCTTGCTTACGAAGATTAAATTGGCATAAATAAAAATGCCTATCAGATCAGTCTGATAGGCATTTTTTCATAACAGCCTGAGGCCGCTATTTATTGAGGTTGATGCAATTACTTCTTTGGAGGAGCCATAAAGCCGATGATGGTGTCATCTACGAACTCAACCATGACGTCGTCACCAGTCTTGAATTTTTCAAGGCCTAATACGCCTTGGTCAACCTTCACTTTTTGCTTCTCGCCACTTGGCATTGTGAATGTCACTACGCGTGTCTTGTAATCAATAGTACCAATTTTGACTGTTGCATAGATTGTGTCGGTAGTTTCTTCGAAAGGCTTCGATGTTCCTTTTCCAGAAATAACTACTGAACGCACACCAGATACGCCTGGTTTTTGATCTTTAGAAACTTTAATCAAGCCAACTGCAATCGCTTGTGCATGCTCTACAGCAAAAATATCGCCTTTTTTAATCCGATCCAAATCGTTTACTTTTTTGGATACATTCATTTGCAACATATTGCCATTAGCATCTTGCAAAACAACGATGCGCTTACTTACATCAACGGATTGAACCGTTGCGGTAATAATGGCAGCTTCAGCAGCCAAAGGAAGCATCTTGGCAGGAGCCTGAGCAAAAACAGAGGATGCAGCAAAAATACCAATTGAAGCAACTAATGCAGCAAGTAAGGATTTCTTCAAGATAACTCCTAAATAAAGAGGGGGTTGGTAAAAGCGGGATTTATATTAAATACCGTCATTTCATTGTAACCATCAAATAAGACCTTTTTGCTAGCTATTTTTACAAGCTAGGGGTTTTACTAGGTTTTAGCTTGCGCCTATTTGGTAAATTAAACCCTATTCCATTAAATTACGCCCAACTTATACAAAGAATTGCTTGAATATTTTGATTCAATCCTGGGAGCAAGCTCAAAAAGCTGCTTATCCAATCCGCGCCCTGGTTTTCATTCAAGAGCAAGGGGTGCCAGAGCATTTAGAGCTTGATGAATTTGACCCTATTGCCTGCCATGCCTTAGCCTTTGACAATAAGCAATGTGTGGGCACAGGCCGGTTGATCAAAAATGGTACTCAGGGACAAATTGGTCGAATGGCAGTGATGTCCGAGTTTCGAGGGCAAGGGATTGGAAGCGCAATCCTTACCCAATTAATAAATACTGGACGCGCTAATGGTATTGAACAATTTCATTTGCATGCTCAGGTAAGCGCGCGCTCTTTTTATCAACATCATGGTTTTATAGCAGAAGGTCTGCTTTATCAAGAGGCAGGCATCTTGCATCAAAATATGACTTTGTAACTCAATCACACATATTAAGAAAAAGATGACTACTGCTGCCGATGCTCCTTTTTTGTTTCGTGTTTGCTACTCTGATACGGATGCTGCTGGTGTTGTTTACCATGCCCGCTATCTGGAGATGTTTGAACGCAGTCGAGCAGAGTGGCTTTATCAGCGCAATCTAAGCCCTTCCCTATTAGTGAGAGATTACAACCTGTTGTTGCCCGTGCGCGAACTCACCATGAGCTTTCATAAACCAGGGCGCCTAGATGATGTATTGGCCATTGATCAGCTCATCGAACACCGTAGTAGAACCCAAATTAAAGTACGTCAAACCGCCAAACGCACTCACCCAGAGGATCCAAACATAGAGCCAGAGCTCATTGCGACTGTTGTCATCCATATTGTGGGGGTCGATGCCACTACCTTGAAGCCCAAAGCATTGCCGGATTGGCTCTTTCCTCTAGAGCCCACAGGCCAATGACTTAAAATAGAGACTCTTACTGCAAACACACTAGTGCGGCAGCTCACCCCATTGGCCGGGATAGTCGTTTAATTGAATACGGGCCAATTTTTCATTGGCTCATATGTTATTCACAGATTTAGGTTTATCTCCGTCCATTCTCCGTGCAATAGAGGAAGAGGGCTACACTAGTCCCACCCCTATCCAGGAAAAATCTATTCCGGCAGTACTCAAAGGGGGCGACCTTTTGGCTGCCGCACAAACCGGCACTGGTAAAACTGCAGGCTTTACCCTCCCCGTTCTGCAACGCCTTACAAGCAATACAAAAGCGAGTTCTGGCAAGCGCCAGCTGCGTGTACTCATTCTGACGCCTACTCGTGAATTAGCGGCACAAGTTCAAGAATCGGTTGTGACCTACGGAAAATACACTGGTCTGAAGTCGACAGTCATCTTTGGTGGCGTTGGTGCCAATCCACAAATCAAAGCCATTGCTGCTGGCTTAGATATTTTGGTCGCCACTCCCGGACGCTTACTAGATCTGATGTCGCAAAAATGTGTATCCCTTGATGCCATTGAAATTCTTGTTCTGGATGAAGCCGATCGCATGCTCGATATGGGCTTCTTACGTGACATCAAAAAGATTTTGGCGGCACTGCCTAAGCAACGCCAGAATCTTTTATTCTCCGCCACCTTTTCTACTGAGATTAAAGCATTAGCCGATGGTTTACTCAATTCACCCGCTTTAATTGAGGTGGCGAGAAGCAATAGCACCAATGAGGCAATTGCTCAATTAATTCATCCGGTCGATAGAGGCCAAAAGCATCCTTTGTTAGCACACCTCATTCAAACCAAGCAATGGAAACAAGTATTGGTCTTTACCCGCACTAAACATGGTGCCAATAAATTAGTTACCCAACTAGAAAAAGATGGCATTACCAGCATGGCAATTCATGGTAATAAAAGCCAAAGCGCTCGCACCAAAGCCTTAGCTGAATTTAAAGATGGCAAGATCACCGTTTTAGTTGCTACTGATATTGCTGCCCGAGGGATTGATATCGATCAACTCCCCCATGTTGTGAATTACGATCTACCCAACGTGTCTGAAGATTATGTTCACCGTATCGGCAGAACGGGTAGAGCTGGCTCAAACGGAGTAGCAGTCTCGCTCGTGTGCGTTGATGAACACCAAATGCTCAGAGATATTGAAAAGCTGATTAAGCAAAAGCTACCGCAAGAGATCATTGCTGGATTTGAGCCTGATCCAAATGCCGTTGCGCAACCCATTCAATTGCGTAGTCAGCAACATCAGCAATCTCGTAAAACTAGACCGGCCAGTGGTAGCGCCCCCAAATCCAGTCAGGGAAAGGCGCCCACTCATCGCTCTAACCCGCCCAAGAAAAGCTTTAGTCGGTAATAAGTCGCCCGTTTAAAATGGCTTAATACCTTCATAACGCTCACCACCACCAAACTCAACACTGCTGGACTAGACTTAGCCAATTTACCTGGAGTGCATGCCTAAAGCTTGCAAGAGGCTCTCAATGCTCAGCTCAGATCTCATGGCAAGCAGTGCCTCTACTTTCAGATGTGCAGGCATTTGCTGATCTAGGGGTTATCACCGGTGCATCTGGACGCAATTGGTTAAGTTATGGCAACGATGTAAAACTTCCAGCAGGTTTTACGCAAGCTCAACAGGCTTTATTGAGCGACCCTCAAACTAGTGGTGGCCTATTAGTTTCATGCAACCCCGCTAGTGTTGATGCTGTTTTAGAAATCTTTAAAAAGCACCAATTCATGAATGCAAGTGTTATTGGCCATATAACCGCCCAAGCAGCTCACTTGCTCACCATCTCAAATTAAAGATGTACAAGAAAAAAGCCTGGTTCTTTTTAAAAACCAGGCTTTTGTTTTTATTGGATCGCAAGAATTATTTCTTGGCTTCCATCGCCTCTTTAGTAGCAGTGATTTCTTTACGACGCTCTTTGCATGCACCAGCAATTTCTTGCAAGGCTTTACGTGCACGAGCAGCAGAAGCTTTAATGCCCTTCTCAATGAACTTCTCATTTTCCGCTTTGTATGCCTCAAAAGCAGCTAGCAATGTATCGTGTTGTGACATCTTGTCTCCTATGAATGGATTTAATTTATTTGCTTAAGCGCGCAGCTCGGAGCCAGTATATATCCATAAAAACTAGAAGGGTTCACCCTCTAAATCAGGGAAAACTCTTAGAAATACCCCTTTAAGGGGGTATTTTTAGAGATCTTTAGTAAAAGCGCTCGGGGCAATCGTATTGCGAATAATCCCAACCCCAGTAATTTGAGTCTCCATGACATCGCCTGGTTTTAAAAACTCTGGAGGTGTACGGCCATTACCAACGCCAGAGGGAGTACCAGTAGCAATGATGTCGCCTGGCAATAAGGTTAAGCCACGTGAGAGCTCGGCAATAATGGTCGGGATCTTAAAATACATTTGCTTGTAGCTGGCATTTTGTTTTTCAACGCCATTGACGCGGCAGATCACACGCACATCATCCAAGTTCACGCCACCTGCAGTAACCACCCAAGGACCCATTGGTCCATGGCCATCCAAGCTCTTGCCTTTGAACCACTGACCTGAGTGACGCTTTTGCTGAATATCACGCGCAGTAGTGTCATTGAAGGCAGAGTAGCCAAAAACATAATTCATGGCATTTTCTTCGGAGATATTAGTGCCCTTCTTGCCAATGACAACGGCAAGCTCAGCCTCCCAGTCAATCATGGTTGAATTGCTAGCGTCGTATGGAATGGTATCAAAGGGGCCATTCATGGTTTGAGTGCCCTTACTAAAAAATACTGGGACCTTTGGATATTCAGTAACGCCTTTATCAGCGCGATGCAGCTTACCCTCTTCAAAGTGGTCAAGGTAATTCCAGCCAACGCAATAGATGTTGCTCTGCGGTTTTGGAATGGGTGATAACAAAATTACCTGATTTACATTTTGTAAATTTGCACCACGGTTCTTGAAGATAGCTGCCAACTCAAGTAAGCCTGAGTTACCAGATCCAGCCAAGGAAATCATCGATGTGGGGTCAAATGACAATGTCAATTTCTGACGGGCAGCCTCAGCGGGAATATCCACTACCAAACCATCATTTGTCACTAAGCCGAGCCTGGAGGATGCACCCATTTTCGGCAAGTAATTCGCAACCCGAAAACCCGCCTTGCCAGTCAAAGGCTCCACAATAATTGGTTGGCGCTCTTGACCAGCCATTGCCGCCTGCGATAAAAACATACCTCCTAAAGCGGCGGTTGAACCCATTTTCAGCACATCCCTGCGATTTGTATCCACAACATCTCCTTTTATTTTTAGATTCGCCTATTACTGGCAAGTATTTGTAAGTCAAATCTTAATACAAACGCATCAGTTGGCAGAAAAAGCGGATTGCCGATATGCTTGTAGACATGAGATCAACTTCCTCCTGTTATGGATTCATTGCACTAGCATGCTCTTCCATCTTGATGGTGGGCTGCGAGCGGGATAGCTATACAAGCTGGTCCTGCAAAAGTCCGGAAGGCATCAAAACTGCCATGGTGCTCAAAAAGGCGCAAATGCTGCTCCAAGAAAAGAATTTTAGTTACTGCGGCAGCTTGGGTGAAAAAAGCTATTTTGATGAGAGCTGCCCCACAGACATCCAAAATAGCTCCATCCTCTTTGTCCCAGTAAGCGGAGCCCTTCAAATGAACCATCAAGAATATCGCTGTGACGCACTCTAAACAAAAGAACCCCATCAGTCCAAAAAAATTATTGCTAACCAAGTGGACCGCCGTTCAGCCGCTGAAAAAAGAGAAGCATTTTTTGGTATCAAAAGTCATTCTGCCCGAACCCCCTTCGGAAAAGATTGAATACATTGAACTAGAGGCTGTTTACAGCAAGAATATTTTTCAGATTGCCTGGCGAGAATTAAGCGATCCTAGCCTGTGGATACAAGGCTGGAAATAAAAAGCCGCCCATCAAGGCGGCTGGTTTATTGCAAAGGCACTGTCTATTGCTTGGTTGCAGGTGTTTTTTTGGCTGCAGTAGCTTTGCTTGTATGCGCTTCTAAATTCTTTTCAGCGGCATCGGCAACTTGATTGACTATCTTGCGACCTTCTTTAAACATCTTTTGTCCGGTAGTGGACATTTCATGAACCACCTTCGAAAGTTTATCGGCATGAGCAGGCAGCTTGCTTTCGGCATCTTCAAGCCAACCAACTAGCGAGCTACGTACTTTTTCAAGATGCCTCTCCGTTTCGTCTGCAGCGCTTTCGCCTAAATCTTTTAGTAGTGACTTCACTTTTTTATGGTACACAGCAGCGCGCTTGCTAGCTTGCTTACCAGCCTCCTCTTGCAAATCTTTTAACTTAGCAAGATCGTTTTTTGCGGCTGACTTAGCACTATCGAGTGCATTTTTCATGCCCCACTCAATCTCCGCCATATGGTGATCACTTAGTTCTTTAGCGCTTTCTAATAATTTATGCGAGTAGGCAAAAAGCTCTTTTGCTTTTTCACGTTGCCATGCTTGAAAATCATTCTTATCCATCATCTCTTCCTTATTTGGGTTGATATTGGGTAACGCATAGATCACTCTATACCGAAATCATGCACTTGCCAATTGTCAATTCAATGACTATTAGAATGTAGCCATGAGTGAGAGAAAAAGCCCTTATGAAGCTATTGGCGGTATCGACAAGGTTGATGAACTCGTGGATCGCTTCTATGATTTAATGGCCTTGGAGTCCGGCCTAGTAGAATTGAGGGCCATGCATCCACCCGATTTATCAGATTCACGTGAAAAACTGAAATTTTTCCTCACCGGCTGGATGGGCGGTCCTGATGTCTACTCCCCCAAATATGGCCACCCTATGCTCAGAGCAAGGCACCTACCTTTCAAGATTGGCATAAAAGAGCGCAATCAGTGGCTAGTGTGCATGTACAAAGCCATGGAAGATTGTGGTATTACAGGGGAAGTGGCCACACAACTGGAGGAAGCCTTTCTCAAGACGGCTGACTGGATGCGTAATCAACCTAATTAAAGTGTGGGGATTCTTTGATTGGGCTTAAAAGCAGCTTTACTAGGTATAGTGATATTTATATTTTTCATTCAGAATAACCATGCTTGAATCTACGCTAATGCTATTAGGCGATCCAAATACGTGGATTGCCTTTCTAACACTTTCTGCCTTAGAAGTCGTTTTAGGCGTTGATAACATTATTTTTATCAGCGTCATTGCCAACCGACTCCCCACCGAGATTCGAGAAAATGTTCGACGCATTGGCTTACTACTCGCACTTGCTACACGTATTCTCCTGTTGATTAGCCTCTCCTGGGTAATGGGTCTCACTCACCCCTTGCTCGTCATCGGGGAGCATGCCATCAGCGGTAGAGATCTGATTTTGCTACTCGGTGGCTTCTTCTTGATTTGGAAAGCCTCTAAAGAAATCTATCTAGAAGTTGAGGAAGGCGAAGACCTGGCAAAACCCAGTGATACGCTAATCAAGCAAGCCAAATCACTGCAGAGACTTTTTTTGACATCCGTAATACAGATCGGCTTGCTTGATATTATTTTCTCGCTAGACAGCGTGATTACAGCCGTGGGGATGGTTGATCATATTGGCATTATGATTGCTGCAGTCATGGCTTCCGTCCTCGTCATGCTCTTAGCAGCAAAATCGCTTGGAGATTTTGTGCATCGCCATCCCTCTATCAAAGTACTAGCGCTTTCATTTCTGACGGTGGTGGGTGTTGTGTTAACTGCAGAAGGCATGGGGATACATATCCCAAAAGGCTACATATATGTTGCCATGGCTTTCTCACTCTTCGTTGAGCTACTGAATATTCGTGCGCGCGAGAAGAAGAAGCAAAAACACTAATTATCAAATTACTTTTAGAGAGCCTGAGCACAGGCATGACCACTAGCCCATGCCCATTGGAAGTTATGCCCGCCAAGATGACCGGTGACATCAACGCACTCTCCAATAAAAAATAAGCCCGGATGTTTTTTGGACATCATAGATTGGCCATCAAGCTCTTTGGTATCAACGCCCCCTAGCATGACTTCAGCCTTTTTCCAACCCAAGGTTCCCGCAGGCTTTACTGACCAATTGGTAATTAATTCTTTTAAGGCTTGACGATCTTTTTTGGATACCTCGGCCCACTTACGTCCGAGTAGATTTTTCTGCTGCGCGAAAGAACGTGCCAGACGTTGTGGCAATACCGATGCCAGAATGGTCTCGGTTAATTTCAGGCGATTGTCCTTATTGTTAAATAGCTCATCACAATTAAAATGACTCCCGACTTCTACAGCCCCTAACCAATCAATGTGAACTGCTTCGCCTTCAATCCAGTAACTACTGGCCTGCAAGACTGCTGGACCTGATAGACCTTTGTGTGTCAGCAATACATCTTCGTTAAAGCGACAGGCGCCATAACGAGCGCCCTTGGAGCCAGAGCTAATGCGGATTGGCAAACTCAGGCCGGCCAGCTCATTGAGGTTTGCAAAGGCATCAGCTGTAAATGACAACGGCACCAATGCTGGGCGTGGATCAACTACCTTTAATTCAAACTGCTTAGCAATATCTAATGCATAAGCGGTAGCACCAATTGCTGGCACGGGCAAGCCACCCGTAGCCATTACTACCGACTTGGATTTTTCAATACCCGCACTAGTGCTTACTGACCATCCGCCAGTTTCTTGCTTGATTTCTTGTACGGTGACAGGATGCTTGACAATAACCCCACCCTTCTTGCATTCAGAAAGGAGCATTTGAATAATCTGATGGGCAGACTCATCGCAAAAGAGTTGTCCTTGATGCTTCTCGTGATAATCAATCCGATAGGACTGCACTAGCTTAATGAATTCTTTAGCTGGATAGCGCGCTAAGGCGCTTTTTACAAAATTAGGATTGAGTGAAAGAAAGTTGGCGGGACTGCTGTGCAGATTGGTGAAATTACAGCGTCCACCACCACTAATCCGAATTTTTTCACATAAGACATCTGCGTGATCTAGCACCAAGACCTTCTTGCCGAGCTGTCCAGCAATTCCGGCGCAGAATAAACCGGCTGCACCACCACCAATGATGATGGCGTCCCAATATTTACTCATGAGTTACTTAAACCGTTCTATGACATCAGCAGGCAAATTCAGTTTTTGCATGTGAAGACGAGTGTAGGCTTGGCGGAAATTTTTTGTCATCGAAATCATCACTGAAGCAGTCCAAGCAAAAGAAAACATACCAGAGAAGGCAATAATGATCGCCAACATTTTCCAGCCTGCTGGCAATAGATCATCCATAAAGCCCATAGCAGTATAAGTGCTTCCACTAAATAAAATACTTTGACCTAAATCTGGGAGCAACTTGAATACATAGAGTGAAGCGCCCCAAATAATGATCTCAAAAATATGGGTGAGAAATAAACACAAAACACTGATGTAAAAAATCAGGGCAACGGATGAATACGCATGTTCAGATAAATATAAGAAAGATTTAACCTCATAGCGCTTAGCGATCTGCAACAAGGAAATGCCATGAATCAACATCACCAGCATCAACATGAAAATACCCAGGAGATAACCAGGCAAATCCAAATCGGTGAGAAGTGCTGTGGTTGAATTGCTCATATAAAGATAGATGATGGGTAGTTTGTTGACTATTCTACAAGGGCATCAAGCCAAGTCATACCAATCTTTAATAACCGTCCAGGCTTCTTTAGCGGTTTCTACAAAATGCATGAGATCCACATCGGCTTGCTCTATCACTCCATGTTTAATCATTTTCTGAAAGTCAATCACGTCGCACCAAAAGTCTTTCCCCACCAGGATGATTGGGAAGCGCTCTACTTTTTTGGTTTGCATCAACGTGAGCGTTTCAAATAACTCATCAAAAGAACCAAAACCCCCAGGGAAGGCAACAATTGCGCGAGCCTTGAACATAAAGTGCATTTTACGCAGCGCAAAATAATGAAAGCGAAAGTTCAATCCGGGGGTGATGTAAGGATTCGGACTCTGCTCCCTAGGCAAACTAATATTAAAGCCGATGGTTTTATCTCCCGCCTCAAATGCACCGCGATTAGCAGCCTCCATGATGCCAGGACCACCTCCTGTCGTAATGTGCAATTTATTATGCTTATCTGCTTGAGTTGCGTTATAGCCAGCAACTAGCTTGCCCAACTCTCGAGCCGAGTCATAGTACTTAGAATGCAGCAGGGCTCTTTGCGCCTCTTCTTTTTCCTCTGTTGTTTTGGCCTCACGCTCCATCTCATAGGCCCTGTCACTACTAACAAAACGAGTAGACCCAAATACCGTAATCGTATGCTCGATATCATTCTCTCGCAGCAAGATATCGGGCTTTAGTAGTTCCAACTCAAAACGAATACCCAAAGTTTCTTTGCGAGCCAAAAAAGCTCGATCATTAAAAGCGAATTTATAGGAATCTTCGGCGCTTTCGCCCTGTAATTGATTTTTATGAAGATTAAAGTATTCCGTGATGGTTTGGGAGTTATTCTGCGGAAGTTTGGGACTCATGACCAAGCCTTTACAAACAAAAGAGTGACTCTATCTTAACCCTTGGAGCCCCTGAAATGATGCAATTGCTTGTATGCCATAAAGATCTACAGTTAATATAAGGATTGACCTACCTTTCGGTACACAAAAATGAGATTCCTTATCGGCGCCTTGCTGTGCTGCGCTTCCCAATTCGCTTTGAGTCAAACCAACCCAATTAATACACCTATACCTCCTATGCGCTCACTTGATCAGGCCAGCATCCATTCTTTTGCACCAACCGGCACTCTGCGCGTTGGCATTAATCTAGGCAACCCCGTTTTAGCGGGAACGGATGCTCAAACAAAACTCCCCAAAGGCATCACGGTTGATATCGCCAATGAAATTGGTAAACGTACTGGCCTGCCCATTGAACTCAAGACCTTTCAAACCGCCGGCGCAACAGTTGATGCTATTAAGGAAGGAAACATCGACCTCATATTTGTTGCCATTGATCCCATACGCGGCGCAGATATTAGTTATACCCCCGCCTATATTCAAATTGAAGGTGCTTATATGGTGAAGGCAAACTCCCCCCTCATGAGCAATGAACAGGTCGATTCACCCGGGAATGAAATCGTAGTTGGTAAAGGCAGCGCCTATGACCTATATCTGAGTCGTGAGATCAAACAAGCTAGCCTTATTCGCGCTGCTAGCTCACAAGCAGTCATCGATGACTTCATGAGTGGTCAAGGAAATATCGCTGCAGGAGTCAAGCAGCAATTAGAGGTTGATGCAAAACGGTATAGCGATTTACGGATGTTGCCAGGTCGATTTATGGTAATTAATCAAGCGATTGGGATTCCGAAGGCGCGCCCAGAATTTGAAAATACAACTTCTTATTTAACGCACATCATCGATGACCTTAAATCCTCTGGATTTATTTTGGCGGCCATGCAAAGGCATAGCATTCAGGGCGCCAAGGTAGCACAATGATTCAGCTCCCACCCTTAAATACGCTTGAATTAGTCAGTCGATTAAGGCGACAAGCAACAGAGCACAAGGGAAACGCTGGCAAAGCACTACTCATTGGCGGTGCGCCCGGGATGGCTGGCGCTCTTTTGCTAGCAGCCAACGCCTGTCTTCACCTGGGTGCTGGTTGGACAATTCTCGAGATGCTTGACCCAGCATCCGCGCATGCCAACGCTGAACAAGCTGAGTTAATGATTCATATAGCCAGCAAAGATGCGGGGCAATTGATTGCAAACACTCAGCCAGATTTAATTGCGATTGGCCCAGGGCTAGGATCTTCTGAGCTTGCAAAAGATTACTTGAGGGCGTGTCTGCTCTACCCAAGAATACCGCTTGTTATTGATGCAGATGCACTGAATTTAATTGCCCAAGATAAGAATCTTCTTGAGCTACTCCAAGCGCGCAATCGAACC
The DNA here is from genome assembly GCF_029892205.1 of Polynucleobacter sphagniphilus. Taxonomy (NCBI): domain Bacteria; kingdom Pseudomonadati; phylum Pseudomonadota; class Betaproteobacteria; order Burkholderiales; family Burkholderiaceae; genus Polynucleobacter; species Polynucleobacter sphagniphilus. The sequence continues at coordinate 412,755 of NZ_JARXVX010000001.1, read as the reverse complement.
TTCCACAACAGCTCTGTTATCACCCCCCACCCTGGTGAAGCTGCGCGGATTTTGCAACTTTCAACTCAAGCTATTCAGGCTGATCGTATCCATGCTATAAACGAATTAATTAAACTCACCAATTCCATCGTTGTGCTAAAGGGTCATCATACCTTGGTTGGCTCAAGCAATCATCCGCCATTAGTCTGTCAGCAAGGGAATCCCGGGATGGGTACCGGCGGAATGGGCGATGTGCTAACTGGCGCGATCGCAGCGATAGCTGCACAAGGCATTGAGCATCACCTTGACCTATGGGAGGCAACGGGTATTGCCGTTCAGCTTCACGCTAGCGCGGCTGACTCCCTAGTCGCAAGACATATTGGACCCATTGGTCTAACCCCTACCGAAGTCATCCTAGAGATGAGAAATTTATTAAATAGACTGATATAAATCGCATGCAATCTCCTAGTCTAGCAATCCATCACCGTCGCTATCTGCTTGGCATTTTGATGGCCGGAATGGGATCCATTCTATTTTCTGGCAAAGCCATTCTGGTCAAGCTCGCTTTTGGCTATGGCACTGATGCAGCCACACTTCTAGCATTGCGAATGCTCATGGCCTTGCCGATGTTTTGGGCAATTTACTGGTGGCAAGCACGCAAACAAGTAATGAACCCTTTATCTCGCATGGACTTGGGTAAAATTGTTGTCTTAGGCTTTTTAGGCTACTTCCTTTCAAGCTATCTGGATTTTTTGGGGCTGCAATATATTTCAGTTGGCCTAGAGAGAATTGTCCTTTACTTAACACCCACCGTTGTATTGCTGATCTCTTATTTTGTTTTGTCCAAACAAATTACCAAACTGCAATGGTATGCATTAGTTCTAGGATATTTAGGCGTCATGGTTGTTTTTATTCAAGATGCTAGCTCAACTGGTGCCAATGCCTGGTTGGGCATGTTTCTTGTATTTGGAGCAGCCTGTGCCTATGCTGCATACCTGATTGGCTCTGGGGAGATGGTGAAGCGCGTAGGAAGTGTTCGTCTAGTCGTACTCGCCAGCAGTGCGTCTGCAATATTAAGCACGGTACAAATTTTGATTCAAAATCCCCATTCAGTTTTTGAACAAAGCCCGCCTATTTATGGACTAAGTCTTTTAAACGCCAGCTTTTGCACCGTCATCCCCATGTTGATGATTATGGTTGCAATTAACCGTATCGGCTCTCCGCTAGTTTCTCAAGCGAGCATCTTAGGTCCCGTATCAACGATCTTTATGGGTTACGCTTTTCTCAATGAGCCCGTCACGATGATGCAAATTGCAGGCATGGGATTGGTAATCGGTGCCATGTGGTTATTAGTTCGTAATGATGCGCCGATAAAAAAACCATCGGACTTGGAAAAATCCGATGGCCTTATTCGTACTGAAAGCCCTACTGAAATATAGGAATGAACTCAACACTCCTTTCAATAAGCGCTTTTTAAATTACTGAGCGGCGGCTTGTGCAGCTTTCTTTTTAGCCTTCTTGGCTTTTTTAGCCGCTTTCTTTTCAGCCTTCTTCGCTTTTTTAGTAGCTTTCTTCTGGGCGGCTTTCTCTGCTTTAGTTTGTTCCATTGGCGCTGCAGCAGGAGCTGCGGCAATAGGTGCTGCAGCTGGGGCTGTTGCTGGAGCAGGCGCTGGTTGAGCCATTACTGCAACCGAAGATAAACCAATAGCAGCAGCAACCAGGGTAGCTAAGCTAAGACGCGCAATACTTGAATTCATTTAATTCTCCAATAAGATGGGTGGATAATTTAATAATACCGAAAAAATTAATAAATATGCCTTTTTCCATCTTAATTAATAGGATTCATCATGCAGGCATTTCCTAAAGACATCTATACCGAGCCAGTTGGGTATTCAGTAAATACCCTTGATATGCTTGGCCCCTTGCGCCGCATGGCTGGAATCTGGGAGGGTCAAAAAGGTTTGGATGTGAAACCCAAAGCAGCGGGGCCTAAAAAACAAGTTTTTACTGAGCGTATCGAGTTACAGCCCATTGACCCGCAAACCAATGGCCCCCAACTATTTTATGGCCTCCGATACCACACCCATATCACCAAGCCCGATCAGAATAAAACATATCATGATCAAGTGGGCTATTGGCTTTGGGAGCCCGCTACCGAGACCATCTTGCATACCCTCACCATTCCGCGGGGCATGATTGCAATGGCAAGCGGTAAGGCAACAGCCCAAGCTGATCAATTTGAGTGCATTGCGAAAATAGGAGACCCCACTGCTGGTATCTCATCTAATCCATTTCTAGACTACGCATTTAAAACGATTGAATATCGGATCTTAGTGACGTTCCTTGATGATGGTAGTTGGTCATATGAACAAGATACTGTGATGGCCATTGCCGGACAAGCCGACCCGTTTCATCATGTTGATACCAATACCCTTACAAAGGTCGGTGAGGCAACCCCCAATCCACTCGCTTTAGAAGCAATAAAAAAGCCATCCTGAGATGGCCCTTTTATTTTTTGCTTTATGGAAGATTAAGCAGGTTGCGCCTCAGTCTCCACCATTTTTTCCAATGCAGCAGCAAGATGCTCTACAGTACGATCCACATGTTGCAATTTCTCTAGACCAAATAAGCCCAAGCGGAAAGTACGGAAATCTGGGCGCTCATCGCATTGCAAAGGCACGCCGGCCGCAGTTTGAAGACCTAGGGCCATAAATTTCTTGCCCGATTGAATTTCTGGGTCCTTGGTGTAGCTGACAACAACACCTGGAGACTGAAATCCAGGAGCCGCTACTGAAGGGTAGCCCTTCGAAACCAAGAGTGCGCGCACCTTAGCACCCAACTCAGCTTGCTTCTCTTTCAAATGCGCAAAGCCTAATGATTGGGTTTCTTTCATCGTTTTACGCAAAATCTTTAGTGCATCTGTCGGCATCGTGGTGTGATACACATGACCACCCTTTTCATAAGCCTCCATGATTTGGAGCCATTTCTTTAGGTCCATGGAGAAGCTACTGCTTTGCGTACTTTCAATGCGTTCACGGGCTCTTTCACCCATTGCAATTAGTGCGCAACATGGTGAACTACTCCAACCTTTTTGTGGTGCAGTGATCAGCACATCCACATTGCAAGCCTTCATGTCCACCCAAGTGGCACCGGAAGCGATGCAGTCCAAAATAAATAAGCCGTTGTAAGAGCGAACAGCCTCGCCAATTGCTTTCAAGTAGTCGTCGGGCAACAAAATACCAGCCGAAGTTTCTACGTGCGGCGCAAATACCACTGCTGGCTTCTCATTTTTAATATAAGCAAGCACTTCTTCGATTGGGGCGGGAGCAAATACGCCTTGCGCAGAATCATCTAGCTGACGACCCTTAATCACGGTCACGTCATCAGTAATATTGGCTAAGTCAAAAATTTGCGTCCAGCGATAACTGAACCAGCCATTGCGTAATACCAGGCATTTTTCCTTATTGGCAAATTGACGAGCAACCGCCTCCATGCCAAATGTGCCGCTACCAGGAACAATCACAGCTGAGGTAGCGTTGTAGGCATCTTTAAGAACACTAGAGATGTCCACCATCACTTTTTTGAAATCCTCAGACATGTGATTCAAAGAGCGATCGGTATAAACAACCGAGAACTCTAACAATCCATCGGGATCAACATTGGGAAGCAGGCCTGGCATAGTAATTTCCTAGAAAACTTAAATAGACCTAAATGATACTGATTTAAAGACTTTCGAGTGAAGCTAGCGCTAAATCACCCCTGAAATCAGTCAATCAGGCTTTTTTAGGGGCTTTTACGGTTTTGGGGCTCACGTTTGGTCGATGAGGCAACAATCCCAACAACAATCAAAGCAAATGCCAGCGCATGAAAGAGCCTAGGTGGCTCACCCAACAGAAGTGCCGATAGGAGGGCTGTAAACAAAGGAATAAAATTGGCAAAGAAAGCTGCCACCGTTGGGCCTGCTCTACTTACCCCAACCCCCCAAAGGCGATAAGAAATTAGGGATGGGCCAATTGCCATAAACAATATCAGCGCCCCGGTTTTAAGACTTAGATGTACGTAAGCATTGCCCGATGCGATTTCGAAGCCATCAAACAAAAGGGTCCACAAAAAACCAACGAATATTTGAGCCATCAAAAAATCAGACCAGGTCCACTGTTTCTCGGGACTTTTACCCGGCTTGGTGAGCATCCAGCTATAGGCGGCCCATAAAATGGTGGCCAACATAATCAGGAGATCACCCTTGACCAACTGCATTGATACCAAGGCGGTCACATCGCCGCGCGTCAAGACAATGCTTACCCCTAACAAGGAAACCACTGCGCCAATCACTTGAAGGAGGTTCGGTCGAACTTGATAGAAGACCGCCCCGATTAATAGCATCCATATAGGCATGCTTGCCCCAATCAGAGTGACATTAATGGGTGAAGAGGTTTGCAAGGCCAAATAAAGCAAAGCGTTATAGCTGCCTATCCCAAAGAGCCCCAATACCAAAAAGCGGGCCTTGTTCTGCCATAGGGGGCTATCTTTTCTGAGGATCCGCCAACTCCAAGGCAGCAGCAGCACTCCAGCTAAGCCCCAACGGACAGCGCTTAGGGTAATTGGGGAGACGCTGCCAACCAATAAGCGCCCAGCAACCGCATTCCCAGCCCAAAGAGCGGTGGTAATGACCAAATACAACGCAGTAAGAAAATTAAGTTGCGGCATGCAATGGGGATAGGAAGAAGGGGTAACTGAAGTGGGCCCAAACAAGGCCCGTTCGCTTATTGTAGAAACAAATGCCCGGTATTGCTAAGATAGAGCTTACTTGCCTCAAAACGAAGGATGACAAGCGTGCCAATTATTACCAATATTGAAGACCTCCGGGTACTACATCAAAAACGTACCCCCAAGATGTTTTATGACTACGCCGATTCGGGATCCTGGACTGAGTCAACCTATCGCGCCAATGAATCTGATTTTCAGAAAATTAAGTTACGCCAACGGGTGGCAGTCAATATGACCAACCGCACCACCGAAACCACTATGATTGGCCAAAAAGTGACGATGCCCGTTGCACTAGCGCCAACGGGCCTGACCGGCATGCAACATGCCGATGGCGAGATCCTTGCAGCCAAGGCCGCTGAAAAGTTTGGTGTGCCCTTCTGCCTCTCCACCATGAGTATTTGCTCTATTGAGGATGTGGCGCAGCACACCACCAAACCATTTTGGTTTCAGCTTTATGTGATGAAAGACCGAGGCTTTATCGAGCGTCTCATTGAGCGCGCTAAAGCAGCCAAATGTTCCGCCTTGGTTCTTACTCTGGATTTGCAGATTTTGGGCCAACGCCATAAAGACTTAAAAAATGGTTTGTCTGCCCCTCCAAAATTGACCATTGCCAATATGATCAATATGGCCACTAAACCTCGCTGGTGTATCGGCATGGCGATGACACCACGCAGAACCTTCCGCAATATCGTAGGGCATGCTACTGGCGTAGGCAACATGTCATCCCTTTCCTCATGGACTGCAGAACAGTTTGATCCAGGCCTCAATTGGGGTGATGTGGAGTGGATTAAAAAACTGTGGGGTGGCAAGCTGATTATCAAAGGCATCTTGGATGAAGGCGATGCACGCTTAGCAGCTGACTCAGGTGCTGATGCCTTAATTGTTTCCAATCATGGCGGTCGTCAACTGGATGGCGCAATTTCTAGCATTAAAGCCCTGCCGGGGATTGTCGATGCCGTTGGCAAAGATATTGAAGTATGGATGGATGGCGGCATTCGCTCTGGTCAAGATGTTCTGAAGGCCTGGGCTTTGGGTGCGCGCGGCACGATGATTGGCCGCCCTTTCTTGTATGGCTTAGGCGCCATGGGTGAAGCCGGTGTCACAAAGTGCCTGGAGATTATTCATAATGAATTGGATATCACGATGGCGTTTACAGGGCATCGTGATATCCAGAATGTAAGCAAAGACATTTTGTACCCAGGGACATATTAAAAATTAAGCACCTACTAAACCACCCTCTTTTTATTTTCGCACTGACGTTTTTTGCTTGTGCTTTTTCTGTTTGGTTCGGCAGTGCCATCATTGGACGATTCCGCCCAAAGAATGCCGAAAAAACCGCTGACTTGGGAATCATTCAGACAGCAACATTAACGCTTCTTGGCCTGATCATTGGCTTTAGTTTTTCAATGGCGATTGCACGTTACGACCAGCGAAAAGTACTGGAAGAGGCAGAGGCAAATGCAATCGGTACCGAGTTCTTAAGAGCAGACCTGCTACCCCCCAAACTAGCTGCAACAACTAAAGCATCATTACTAGACTATGTGGATCAGCGCATCAATTTTTACTCCTATCAAGAACAGGAAGTTGGCAAGATCATCAAGCAGCGCACTAGTGAACTACAAAGTACCTTATGGAATGATCTACTTCCGGTAATGAAAAACCAAACAAATGCCATGCATGTGTTGATTGCCAGCGGCATGAATGAGGTCATTAACTCTGAAGGGTATACCCAAGCAGCCTGGTGGAATCGTATCCCTCTAATGGCCTGGGGCTTAATGGCAGCCATAGCGATCTGCGCCAATTTAGTAGTTGGCTACGGTGCGCAGAACTTTAAAGGCAATGTCGGGCTCTTTATGCTGCTGCCCTTTGTGATTGCCACCTCCTTCTTTCTTATTGCTGATATTGATAGTCCACGAGGCGGCATTATTAAAGTGGAGCCGCGCAATTTGATACAACTAAAAAAGAGCTTGAGTCAACTGATCGAAGTTCAAGCGCCCCAAGCAAAAGCAGCGCAGTCTAAATAGGCGAGCAAGATGAAACGTGTAGTCGATGTGTATAAAAACCGAGGGCGTGAACTGATTTGGACCTATGTCATCCACCTCGGTAATGTGGAATTTCATCCTGCGCAAGTTGATTTTGAGGTTGAAGCTCTTAGACTCTCACAACTGGATAAACGCGGCCCGGCAAATGAGCTCAGCGCTCGAGTTCGCTTCAGCCTATAACCCTTTGCTCTACCGGGGATCCATGATCCCCTAAATTCAAAATAGTTACTTGCTTTATTTATGATGAGTGATCGATTATCTCGTTCACTCATGCAGATCATTCAATATCACCGCGCATCTATCTTCTTTCATTGGCTGCTTGTAGTGTTACTTGCAATTGCCTTTATCAGCATTGAATTAAAAGGGCAATTTATCAAAGGAAGTGAGCCAAGAGAATTGTGTAAAACCATCCATGGATTTGTGGGTCAATTAATATTTATAGCGATGGTGATGCGCCTCATCATTCGCCTAATATATGGAGTGCCCACCCCTCTCGCCCGCTCCAAAGCGGCTGCGATAGTAGCGCAAAGCATGCATTGGATTTTTTATATCCTATTACTCGGCCTTCCAATACTTGGGGTACTTTTTCTACAGGCTGGAGGCAAAGAAATTGCCCCCTTCAATTGGGCGCTACCACAAATGATTGAGTCCGGAGCTTCCGCTCGCAAACCGCTAAAAGCACTTCATGAATGGCTTGGCAATGCCCTGTACTTTTTGATTGGGCTGCACGCACTAGCAGCATTGAGCCAACATTACATCCTTCAGAATCAATGCTTACTGCGGATGTTGGGTAAAAATAAGGCCTAGGTTTGTTGAACCCAGGCCCTTTAACCCTAAGATTGCTGTTAATTTACAGGGTTGGATAGTCGGTATAACCCACCTCAGCACCGCCATAGAAAGTGGCACGATTATATGGATTTAGTGGTGCATTTTCTTTAAAGCGCTCTACCAAGTCCGGATTAGAGATATACAAACGTCCATAAGCCACTGCATCAGCCAGACCTTCCTCTAATACCTTCTCCCCCATGGCTTTGTCATAGCCGCCAGCAGTGATGAATTTACCTTGATATGCATTGCGGAAAATCTCTGAAGTCAGGGGTGCATCTTCATACACTTGATCATTACCACCAGCGCTTGTAGAACGAGGCTCAATCATATGTACATATGCCAATTGATAGCCATTTAATTTTTCAATGGCCGCGCTGAATAAGGCGATTGGATCGCTATCGCCAATGTCATTGAAGGTGCCATAGGGAGATAAGCGCACACCAATACGATCTGTTGAAAATACTTTAGCAACAGCATCAATCACTTCACCCAATAGGCGTAAACGGTTTTCAATCGAGCCGCCATACTGATCAACGCGCTGATTCGTTTTGTCTTGCAGGAATTGATCTAAGAGATAGCCATTGGCCGAATGAATCTCAACACCATCAAATCCAGCAGCCTTGGCGTTGATTGCAGCCAATTCATAATCCTTGATAAGACTCGCAATATCCTCAGTGGTCATGGCTTTCGGGGTCTCGTAGTCATGCAGCTGCCAATCCGCTCCGTAGGTTTGGCCTGCAGGGGCAATAGCTGACGGGGCCACGGGCACCCCTTGCTCTGGATGCAAAGATGAATGGGAGATACGGCCCACATGCCAGAGCTGTGCAACGATAGTCCCACCCTTTGCATGAACAGCCTCAACAATTTTTTTCCATGCCGCAGTTTGGTCTGCTGAATAAATTCCTGGGGTTGCGGGGTAACCCATCCCTAATGGAGAGATTTGGGTCGCCTCAGTAATGATGAGGCCTGCACTGGCGCGCTGCGCATAATACTCAACCGCCAAAGGATTGGGAACGTCGCCTGCAACCGCTCTCATCCTAGTGAGGGGAGCCATGACGAGGCGATTTTTTAACTCAATGGAACCCAATTTGACAGGGGTGAATAAGATCTCTGTTGCGGACATAAGGCACTTTCTTGAGGTAATAAAAAATAGAGAGGACTCACTTTAACAAGAATGTGCAATTCTTGCCGTAAGCTGTTTAGCCATCTTTAAAACGTTCTTTAATGCACTGTGCCAGCAAATGAAATTCTTCAAGATGGGCGCTAGACGGCCTTGCAACTAAAGCGATCACCCGCTTTGGCGCAGGCGCAGCCAAAGGCCTAGCCTCCAGCTCACTGCCATTAAGCAATCCCCCCTTCACTGCCATCGCTGGCAACAAAGCGATACCCATGCCCGACTCCACCATTTGCAATAAGGTGAGTAAGCTGGTTGCTTCCATACCATCCACCTTCATCACATCTGATTTTTTACAGGCAGCAAGAGTATGTTCGCGCAAACAATGGCCCTCCTCTAGCAACAAGAGTCTCTCTGTTAATTTGGTGGGCATATGAACCTCTTTGCCCTTGAGCGCAGGATCATTTGCAGGCGCTACCAACCAAAACTCATCATCAAATAACTCCTCAACCAAAAAACCATCAACGTCGTAAGGCAAGGCAATTAAAGCAAAGTCAAGCTGATGATCTGCAAGCCTGGTGAGCAAGTTGGCGCTTAAATCCTCGCGTAGGGCAATCTTCAAGTTAGGAAAACGCGCCCGGATCTCTGGCAACACCTTTGGCAAGATAAAAGGGGTAATGGTTGGTATCACCCCGAGTCGAATGGTTGCAGACATCGGCTTAGAAGTTGCATCTGCATACTCAACCAAGTCTTCGGATGCAGCCAAGATAATCTTTACTCGCTCAAGCACTTCTAAACCAATCGGGGTAATCGATACATTTTGACGGTCGCGCTCCACCAAGCGAACGCCTAAACCATCCTCTAATTCTTTTAAGCCTGCACTCAGGGTTGACTGACCGACGAAACAGGCCTCAGCTGCACGAGTGAAATTGAGCTCCTTGGCTAGGGCCATAAAGTAGCGCAACTGCTTCAATGAGGGTAATTGAGCCATTTTCTTCCATATATCGATTTATTAGATAAATAGTATCATTTTTATTCATTGGACTGATAAGTATTTTAAGTTCAGTATGCATACATGGCCACGCAAGCAATTCAATATTAATTACAAAGGAATAAAAAAATGACACGCCCTGAAATCAAAACCATTCAAAATCTCGAGTCCGCCTTTGCTGGTGAAGCAATGGCTCATATCAAATACCGCTATTTTGCAAAATTAGCGCGTGCAGCCGGTGATGAAGAAACAGCAAAAATCTTCGAAGCAACCGCCGATCAAGAGGTCATGCATGCTTTTGGCCACTTGGATTTACTCTACCCCGCTCATTCCATTACCCCTACTCGCGCTCTAGAAATCGCGATTGAAGGTGAGACTTATGAATATACGGAAATGTACCCTTCCTTTCGTAAAACTGCTGTAGAAGAAGGTAATGCAGCTGCCATCGCAGAAATGGATGAGCAAATTGCTGAATCAAAAGAGCATGCTGAGCAATTCCAAGCGGTATTAACTAAAGCAGCAAAACGGTTTGCAGCCCTGGCCAATGTAGAAGAGCGTCACGCGAATCACTACAAAAAGGCGCTCGAACATGCAAAAGCCTTTGCAGCACAGTAAGGCAAGAAAGAATCACCATTTAAATTTAAAATCAGTATCTACTCATTAAGGAAACAACATGAAATCTTGGCAATGTATCGTATGCGGCTTTATTTATGACGAAGCAAAGGGTTTACCGGAAGATGGTATTGCACCAGGTACAGCTTGGGCTGATATTCCCGAGGACTGGGAATGCCCTGATTGTGGCGTTGCAAAATCTGATTTTGAAATGGTTGCACTTTGAATCCAGCCGCCAATCCAACGCCATCCGCTATCGTCATTATTGGTAGCGGATTGGCAGGCTACACCCTGATTCGTGAAATTCGCAAGCTTGATAAAGAAGCTCCTATTACCTTGGTGACACGCGAACCAGGATACCTTTACTCCAAGCCAATGCTCTCAACTGCACTAGCAAGCAAGAAAGAACCAGAAAATCTCATTTCTAATTCCAGTGAGAACATGGCTACCCAATTAAACATCAACATTCTCAGCCAAACTGATGTCAATGCAATAGATACAAATCAGCAAATGATTGTCACCACGAAGGGCAATTTATCTTATGGCAAATTGGTATTGGCTTTGGGTGCAGATCAAATTCGCATACCCTTGCAAGGCGACGCAGCAACTCAAGTACTAACAGTTAATGACCTAGAGGACTATGCTGCATTTCGCAAGGCGATCTCCGGCAAGAAAAAGGTATCTATCTTGGGGGCCGGCCTCATTGGTTGTGAGTTTGCTAATGATCTGGTACTCGGCGGGTATGAGGTTGATGTGATTGATCTTGCGCCCCAAGCATTGGGCCGCTTACTCCCAGAAGCAGCTGCGCATGAACTTCAAGACAGACTCACTAAGGCGGGAGTGCGCTGGCATTTTGGCACCACAGTGGGATCAATTAGCAATGGTGATGACAGCTTGATAGTTGAGCTGACAAATGGCCAAAAATTATTGAGTGATGTTGTGCTGTCTGCCGTTGGCTTAAAGCCTCGGTTAGATCTTGCCAAGGCAGCGGGAATTTCTACCAATATCGGCATTGCCGTTAATCGCGAGCTACAAACTAGTGCGACTAATGTCTATTCTCTAGGCGACTGCGCCGAAGTCGATGGTCTTGTGCTGCCCTACGTCATGCCGATCATGCAAGCGGCGCGGGCTTTAGCAAATACACTCCTCGGGAGAGTGACAACACTCACTTACCCAGCAATGCCAGTGATGGTCAAAACGCCCGCCTTTCCAACAATTGTTTCGCCACCAGCTCAAGGCAGCGAGGGAGACTGGAAAATCGCCCCCATTGACGATGGCTTGGAGGCGCGTTTCGAGTCTGCAGATGGTAGCTTATTGGGCTTTGTTCTATTAGGGGCAGCTACCGCACAACGCGCTTCCCTAACGAAAGAATTGCCGCCAGTACTGCAGTAAGTAAAGATATTGCCTCAATTGGGGCGTAATAAAAAAAGGCCCGCATTGCGGGCCTTTTGCTTACGACTGGATTCTTATTGCACCACAGGAGCAATCACATCAATGATGAACCAAGTTGTATTGTGTGACTGAGCCACCATCAAGAACAGCATTGGGATGGATAACAATGTATTCAAACGGGATGTCAACATCGCTACGCGAGCTGATTTCGCTTTGACATCTGCCTCAACGGTAACAATGCCAAGGGCACGTTTTTGATTTGGCCAAATGATGAACCAAACGTTAAACGCCATTACTAAAGCAATCCACATACCCAAGCCAATTGGACGGAATGGAGCCTGCAAAGTCATTGCCTGATGCACATATCCGTTTAAGGTTGCAACAATCAAACCGGTAATCACGGTAAATAAAGCAGCCCAACGGAACCAAAACAAAGCAGTTGGAGCAATTACCTTGCCAATTGCTGGCTTTTGCTCATCAGGGATTTTTGGCATGGAAGGAATTTGCACAAAGTTAAAGTACCAGAGCAAACCAATCCACATGACGCCACACATGACATGCAACCAACGGAATACAAATGGCAATTCAGGAGCGGAAAAGTTGCCACCCAAAGCCAAAATGATCAAAACGAGCAGCACAAAACCTGCTAAAACGGTGCGCCCTAAAGAGGACAGAATTGAAGCCATATTAGAAGTCTCCTAATTGATGTTGAATTACTACTTATGCAAGATTTTGACTTGCAAATTCCCAATTTACCAAATTCCAAAAGTTTTCTAGGTATTTTGGACGTGCATTACGTGTATCAATATAATAAGCATGCTCCCATACATCGCAAGTGAGCAAAGGTTTTGCGTCACCCGTTAATGGGGTGGCTGCATTACTGGTGGAAACGAGATCTAAGCTACCGTCCGATTTCTGGACCAACCATGCCCAACCAGAGCCAAATGTGCCAATCGCGCATTTAGTAAATTCTTCCTTGAACTGATCAAAAGATCCCCACTTAGCATCAATAGCTTGAGCTAAAGCACCAGTTGGTACACCGCCGCCATTTGGCTTCATGCTATTCCAATAAAAGGTATGGTTCCAGACCTGAGCAGCATTATTAAAAATGCCTCCAGTAGATTTTTTAACAATATCTTCCAAACCTAAAGACTCAAACTCAGTACCCTTGATGAGATTATTCAGGTTGGTTACATAAGTCTGGTGATGTTTCCCATAGTGGTACTCAAGCGTTTCTTTTGAGATATAGGGGGATAAGCCATCAAGAGCATATGGCAATGGTGGCAATGTATGTTCCATTGTTTTTTTCCTTTCGAAGTAGTGTTGAGTCAAGAGTGACTAATTAGGATTTCTGCAACTATAGACTATTCTGATATTTTCAGCGGTACCATCAAAAATGGGGGCCCAAAGACCCCCAAATCTTCAATCATCTACCCAGCACTTCATTGAGCCGTCCAGCCCCCATCCATATTCCAGGCTGCGCCCCGCACTTCAGAAGCATCAGGGCCACACAAAAATACCGCTAAAGCTGCCAACTGTTCCGGAGCAACAAATTCACCTGAAGGCTGCTTCTCAGAAACCAGCGCGTTTTTAGCTTCGTCATTTGAGACATGATCACGCTCTGCACGCGCATCAACCTGTTTCTGCACGAGCGGAGTCAAAACCCACCCTGGGCAGATTGCATTACAAGTAATGCCGGTTTTTGCGTTCTCCAAAGCGGTCACTTTTGTTAAGCCAACAATACCGTGTTTCGCAGCTACATAGGCAGCCTTTTGTGCAGATCCCACCAAGCCATGCACTGAAGCAATATTGATAATGCGACCCCAATTGCGTTTTTTCATACCAGGGAGCGCGTAATGAGAGGTGTAAAAAGCCGAACTCAAGTTAATTGCAATAATCGACTCCCATTTATCCTCCGGGAAATCTTCAACGTTTGCCGTGTACTGAATGCCGGCATTATTGACCAAGATATCGATGGAACCAAAACGCTTTTCAGTCTGCTCTATTAAATCTTTAATTTCGGCGGGTTTGCTCATATCAGCACCGTGATAATCCACTTCAACACCACATGCTTTTATTTGGGCAATAGCGGCGTCTTTTTCACCAAAACCATTGGCCATGATGTTGACGCCCTGCTTAGCAAGTCCAATAGCCATTGCTAAACCAATACCACTGGTCGAACCAGTCACGATTGCTGTTTTACCTTTTAATGTAGACATACGTAGATTTACCATTTAATAAAGTGGGGGGCAGTTAGGCGCTAGACCGTTTTCCAGATATTACAGGATGCATCCCCAATGGCAATATGGGGGATGCACCAATCTGATTAAGTCAGTTTTATGAAAGCTTCCCGAGCGCGCGCAGTATCTTTTCTGGTGTAATTGGCTGATCAAATACAGAGGCATTAAAAGCTGATAGCGCGTCGTTAATGGCATTTTGAACGGCTGCTGGGGCACCTGCGGTTCCAGCTTCGCCTGCGCCCTTAGCACCCAGTTTTGATGACTGTGTTGGTGTTTGTACATGAGCCACCTCAATATCAGGCATCTCGTTTGCCATAGGCACCAAGTAATCAGCCATACTGCCGTTACGCAATAAACCGCTTTCATCGTAGAGACATTCCTCAAAAAGCACACCGCCAATACCCTGCACAATAGCGCCACGCACCTGCTCATCAACCAACATCGGATTGAGTACGCGCCCACAATCTTCTACAGCCCAGTGTTTCAATAAGGTTACAAATCCGGTTTCCGGATCAACCTCAACATACGAAGCCTGTACGCCATTAGTGAAAATGAATGGATATTCCTTTTGGGTGTAATGCCGAGTCACCATGAGATCAGCAGAAAATCCAGTAGGCAAAGTATCCGTTCTGAAATAACCAATACGACCTATTTCAGTAAAAGGCAGTAACTCTGCTTTTGTAGCCCTATCTAAGATAGTGCCGCGATACACTATTAAATCGTCGACTGGGCGATTCAAAATAGCGCCAGCCAACTTAAGGATATTTTCCTGCAATGCTTGGCAAGCCAACAGAACAGCTTCCCCACCAACACCAGCACCACGCGATGCCCAAGTGCCGCCACCATATGGAGTAACCGAAGTATCCCCAGTGACAATGCGAACATCATCAATAGATACGCCCACCCCATCAGCGGCAATTTGTGCGTAGATTGCTTCAGTGCCTTGACCTTGCTCGCCAACCCCAATCAGCACTGTAACCACCCCACTGGGATCCAATCGTGCGGTAGCACCATCTTGTGATGCAATACGGGCGCCACCAACGCCATAAAAAGCAGGGCTTGGATTAGTTAATTCAATCAGGGTTGCAAAACCAATGCCTCGATAGATTCCTTGCTTACGGAGCTCATCTTGCTCTTTGCGTAAAGCGGGATAGTCCATCATTTTTTCAATCACTCTTAAGCACTCCTCATGAGAGAGCACTTCAAGCTTGATTCCAGATGCACCAGTGCAAGGATATGCATCATCTGGAATCACATTACGCTTGCGAAACTCCAAAGGATCGATCTGTAATTTTTGCGCAGCTAAATCAACTAAACCTTCGGTTACCGCACATGCAATGGGATGACCTACGCCACGATACTGACAGGTTGGGGCTTTGTTCTGAAACACCACATTTAATTTTGCACGGTAGTGTTGATGTTTGTAGGGGCCACCCACTAGATTAACAACTTGATTGCCTTCAATCGCACTCGTTCTTGGAAACATGGAGTAGGGACCAATGCCAGTCAAGTCATCGATTTCAAATGCAAGAATATCGCCAGCGTGATTTGCTGCAATTCGACCCTTGACTCGATGCTCACGCGCATGAATATCGCTGGTAAAGGACTCTAGTCGATCAGCAACAAACTTGACTGGACGCCCTAACAAAACAGCAAGACCCACCGTTGCAAAATCATCTGGGTAAGCATGTACCTTGATTCCAAAAGATCCACCGACATCTTTACAAATCACTTGAACATCGGACTCCGATAGACCAAATTGCCGACAATACAAATCCTGCATCATATGCGGCGCTTGTTGCGAGTGATATACCGTCAAGCTTTTATTGCCCGGATTGTAGTCAGCAATTTGACAGCGAGGCTCTAAGGTAACTCCAGTATGACGCCCAAACCCGAAGGTTTTTTCAACCACTACATCAGCATTGGCAAATACCTCATCCACTTGGCCAACATCAAGACTACGCGTGAAACACAGATTGTCGCCCAGCTCTGGATGAATCAATGGAGTGCTTGGATCTAAAGCAGTTTCCATAGAAACTACTGGCGGCAGCTCCTCCCATTCCACGTCGATATATTGCAAGGCATCTTCAGCCTGCGCTCTGGTTTTTGCAACCACTGCTACGACTGGCTCACCTTGCCAGCAAGCCCGATCAATTGCCAGAGCATATTGAGGAGCTGATTTCATGCCCACCATATGACCCAAAGTAGCAACCCAGGGTTTACAAATTTCTGCCATTTGAACGCCATCAATAACGGCCAATACCCCTGGCATCTTACGGGCTACTTCACTATGAATCTTGACAACTTTCATATGTGCAACAGGCGAGCGCCAGTAGACCACATGCCCCATACGCGGCAATACGATGTCGTCCACATAGGTACCTTGACCCTCAAGAAGGCGACGGGCTTTATGTCTTGGTTCGCTCACACCAATATAGCGTTGATCATTAGTGATGGGATTGCTTGTCATAACTGTTGATTCAAAGGGCTTATTCATGAGGTACTCTCTTAAGCGTTAGCGCGAGCGCTGAGGACGTCAACAATAGCGTTAACAATCGAGTGGTAACCAGTACAGCGGCAATAGTTTCCTGAGATCCATTCACGCACTTGAGCGCGAGTAGCGTGAGGTTGCTTTTCAATGAGCTCAGCGGCCGCAAGCAACATGCCAGAGGAGCAGAATCCACATTGCATTGCGTTATGGCGCATGAATGCATTCTGAAGGTCCTCTAGGGCACCACTTTTAGTTGCGCCCTCAATAGTTTCTACAATGCTGCCATCAGCCTGAACGGCCAAGAATAAACAGCCGCGAATAATTTGACCGTTTACTTTGACAGTACAAGCGCCACAAGCGCCTTGCTCACAACCCAAATGAGGGCCCTTAAGAAAAAGATCTTCTCGCAGAAAATCTACCAAATGTCTGCGTGGATCTATCTCCGCTGAGACTGCTTCACCGTTGACAGTCATTGAAATTTTTTTCTTCAAACTCATTTTGTTCTCCAAACCCTCTTTTATCTCTGGGCTAGCATGTCTTTAAGGCAACGCTCAAGCAATACACCGATGAGATGCTGCTTCGCCTCTGCGCTATTGGTTAAATCAGCGATTGCCTCAATCTCACTCCTGGCAATCTCTACGGCCTCTTTAATCAATTGATCGTTGAGCTCTTGTCCATCAATGAGTGCTTGGGCTTTAGTCGCTACTACCGGAGTTGCGCCAACCGAAAAGAAAGTAAAAACACAGTCCCTGAGCACGTCACCACTCTTTTTTGCAACTGCTGCAATTCCAGCAACGGCATAGTCGCCATGGCGACGGGCGAGTTCATTGAAATAACTGATTTGATCCTTGCTAGCAATTGGAATTTCAGTAGCTACCAAGATTTCATCAGGCTCTAAGGATGTGGTGTAGAGATCAATAAAAAAATCTTCGGCGCCAATTCGTCGCTCGCCAGATGGCCCGCGAATAATCATGGTAGCCTGCAAAGTAATGCTACACGCTGGCCACTCTGCGGCTGGATCGCCATACGCCAATGAGCCGCCCCAAGTACCAAGATTGCGGATAGCGCGGTGAGCAATATGTGGAACAGCCAGCTTTAGTAGTGGAGCATGCTTGGCCACCAGATCTGAATCCTCTATCTCTGTATGGGTAACCAAAGCACCAATACGCAAGCTCTCACCTTGCACAGATATGCCTTTTAACTCAGCAATGCCAGTGATATCAATCAAGATACTTGGCTCTGAAAGTCGCATATTTAAGGTTGCCAACAATGTTTGTCCGCCCGCCATTAAGCGAGCATCATCACCAGTCTCGACCAGCAAGTCCAGCGCCTCTGAAAGGGTTTTGGGCTTTACATAATCAAATTGAGCTGCTTTCATAAGGTCTCCTCCACTGCTTTATTTTTACCAAGTCGTCTGACTTGGATTGCTTTAGTTTCGTGTGGCGTAGGTTTAATCTTCGGGAGCGGATTGAAGCGGAATGACTTCACCACCCAATTCCTTGGCAAACTTTTGAAAAAAATCATCGGCAATTTTTTTTGCTGAAGCGCTAATTAAGCGCCCTCCAATTTGCCCTAATTTGCCACCAATGGAGGCTTCAGTCGTGTAAGAAACCAAGGTTCCGCCATCAACCAACTTCAATTCCACGCGAGAGCGACCCTTAGCGAATCCCGCAGCGCCACCAGAACCCTCAAAAGCCATTGAACAGGCTTGCTCTGGAATCACGTCGCTCAATAGGAGCTTGCCGGAAAAACGGGCTCTTACAGGACCGATCTTGAACATGACCTTAGCGTGAATCTCCTCTGGAGAGACTCTGCTAATTTCTTCACAGCCCGGAATGGATTTAGCCAGTACATCAATATCGTTCAAACCCCTCCATACGTCCGGTATGGGAGCGGCAATGAGTTGCTCGCCATTTAATTCCATGTCATCTCCTTGGGGTTTATACGAATAGAGTCTTATCTACCAACTGCTCAACAATGTACCATTATTTAACTTTTGGTCAATAAGCCTAAATTCGGATAAACCCTGAGCATCCATGAGCTTTTCTCAAAACAACCATCTCAATACAGAAATGCCCAATAGCATTGATGGATCCGCTCAGCCAACTCGGCGCAGAATGAATACGGTTGAACGCAAGCGCCAAATTCTGAATGGGGCCATCCAATTTTTCGCCAAAAATGGCATAGATGGTCAGTTAAGAAATCTCACCAAGGAATTGGGTGTCACACACACTCTGCTCTACCACTACTTCCCGACCAAAGAGGCCCTCATCCAAGAAGTGTACCGAGAGGTCTTTGAGTCACGCTGGAAACCACAGTGGGAAGAGTTGCTCGATGACAAGAAGCTCTCACCAGAAGAAAAGTTGAACGCTTTTTATATTGACTATTCAAACACTGTTCTGACTTATGACTTTGTTCGAATCTTGCTTTTTTCAGGTCTTAGCGAGCATTCCATTAGCGATCGATTCTTTGAGCTATTGCGCCTAAGACTTCTGCCCAGATTGATTCGAGAAACCCGTAAATTTTGTAAGCGTAGTACACGCTCCAAGCCCAGCCAGAGGGAGCTTGAGCTATTAATGGGCTTGCATGGCGGAATTTTTTATATCGGTATGCGTAGATGGGTTTATGGCCAATCTATTTATGTTTCAGATAACCAAAATACTGATAAAGAAATTATTCAAGACCGCGTGCGCTCATATCTTCTTTCAGCCCAATCTATTTTTACCAGTCAATAAGGTATCCATGTCAAATTTAAGCCTCAATCATTTTTCAATTCGTAGTCTGGAAATTGAAAAAACAACCCAGTTCTATAGCGATTACCTTGGGCTAACTGTAGGACCCAGACCAGAATTTCCATTCCCAGGTGTATGGATGTACAACGGGGATGACAGCGACTGGGCAAATGCAGTCTTGCATCTGATTGCCATAGATAAAAATGATCCCAATGGGCTCAAACAATATCTAGGAGAGCGTGATCCTGAAAGCTTAAAGGGATCAGGTGCTATTGACCACGTTGCATTCTTTGCAACCGGCCTGGAAGAGAAAATTCAATTACTCAAAAGGCTTGGCGCCAAGTATAGAGAGCGTACCGTCCCCGTTCTGAAACTACACCAAATCTTTCTGGATGATCCCAATGGGATAGTGATTGAATTAAATTACCCAGCCTCAGAAAAAGCTGCCTTGGATGCCAAGGAAGCGCAAAAGTAAGCCATGGCAAAGATATTAATCGTCGGCGGGTCTTTGGGAGGCTTATTTGCTGCCAATATCCTGCTACGTCAAGGTCAAGATGTCTTGTTGCTAGAAAAGGCAAGTGGCTCACTAGATGGTCGTGGCGCTGGAATTGTGACCCATGATGCTCTAGCAGACGCCTTACGCGAAGCCGGTATAAGGATAGATGAAAACCTCGGGGTAAAGGTTAGCAAACGCGTCACACTCGGTGCCGATGGCTCCAGCCTAGGCGAAATGGATTTGACGCAAACCCTCACCTCTTGGAGCCGCCTGTATCAGTTGCTAAAAGAAAATTTTTCTAGTGAGCGTTACCTACAAGGGAAAACTGTCAAGACTGTTTCACAAGACGCCGACAAAGTATATGTTGACTGTGAAGATGGCAGCAATTACAGCGCTGACCTATTAATTGCTTCGGATGGCATTCGATCTGCGGTACGTGCGCAGGTTGCTCCTGCCGTAGGTCCTGAGTATGCGGGTTACATTGCGTGGCGCGGAGTTTGTGATGAGGGCTGCTTATCCAAATACACATTAGACACCCTCTTTAATTACTTTGGCTTTTGCTTACCAAATGGCGAGCAAATGCTAGGCTACCCTGTCGCCGGCTCGGGAAATAACACCCGTGTAGGCAGTCGTCGTTACAACTTTGTCTGGTATCGCCCTGCCTCAGAAGAGGATGAGCTCATTAAATTACTGAGCGATGCTGATGGCCACCATTACCCCACAGGTATTCCGCCAGCAAAAGTATCCTGGCAGCATATTCACTCCATGCGATCTGCAGCCCGAGAAATACTGGCCCCACAATATGCAGAGATTTTAGAAAAGACGCCCGCTCCTTTCCTGCAGGCTATCTATGACGTGCGCTCGGAGCAAATAGTGTTTGGCAGAATCGCGCTCATGGGTGATGCGGCTTTTGTAGGCAGACCCCATGTTGGAATGGGGGTCACTAAAGCAGGTGATGAGGCCATGTGTATTGCCAAACACATCTCTCTATTAGGCGCAGTCCCGGCAGCCTTAGATGCCTACAGCGTAGAGCGACTGCATCTTGGTCAGCAGGTTGTTGCCAGGGCCCAATATCTAGGGCGATATATGCAAGCTCAGGGCGCCAAAGGTAATCGCGATGGAGAAAGTCTTAAGCGAAATGCCGATACGGTAATGGCAGAAACGGCTGTAGATATTAGTTCATTATTAGCAGCAGGAAAAGCAGTACCAGTAGCAGCAGCAACACTTTAAGTTAACTATAAATAAAAGCATTAATGGTGTATTGAGCAACAAACTTATTTAACCAACTGTTTTATATGGAGGAGACAACCATGAAACAAAAGATAACGAATCAAACCAGAAGAAAGTTACTAATTGGTGGGGCAACTGCTGCAACAACACCGCTATGGATTAATTTAGCGCAGGCGCAAGCAGAGACTATCAAAATTGGATTTCCAACACCGCTGACTGGGCCCTTTTCTGCAGAAGCGCAGGATCAAGTAAAAGCAGCGGAGCTGGCCATTAAGGAATTTAACGATGCCGGCGGCTTTAATGGTCGCAAGGCAGAGTTACTAGTTCGCGATGACAAATTAAACTCAGGTGAAGCAGCTACTCGAACCCTTGAGTTAATCGAAAAAGATAAGGTTAACTTCGTTGTTGGCTCTGTATCCGCAGCCACCCAGCTTTCCATTAATGCGGTATGTAAAGAGCGTAAGGTGCTTTTTAACTCCATCAGTCAATCCGATGCCATTAATGAAGCAAAAGATTGGAGCACTTACACTTTTCATGAGGCCCTTAACCCAACCATGACTGCTGGCGCTGTCGCCCGCTACGCCATCCCTCGCTATGGAAAAAAGATCGTATTCTTAACTGCGGATTATGCGTATGGCCATGAAATGGTGCGCGCTTTTGAGCGAGCCGGTAAAGAAATGGGTGCTACGACTCTTGCCGATATTCGCCACCCACTGGGTGCCTCTGATTACTCGGCATTTTTGCCACGCATCAAAGCACTCAATCCCGATATTTTGGTGTTATGCAACTTTGGTCGCGACTTGGTCAATGCTGCCAAACAATGTACGGACTTTGGCTTGAAGTCTAGTATGAAAATAGTTACGCCTGTACTACTCTATACCGCTCGCCTCGCTGGTGGTCCCGAAGCATTTGAAGGAATTATTGGTGGAACCTCTTACTACTGGGGCCTTGAAGATCGCATTCCTAGCGCCAAAGTATTTAATGACGCCTATCGAAAAATGTATAACGGGGCAGTTCCATCGGATTACGGCTCCTACGGATATGCCGGCGTCAAGAGCGTATTGGCTGCTGTCAAGATTGCTAAATCAATCGATACTCCAAAAGTAATTGCTGCAATGGAGAACATGAAGTACGACTGGTATAAGGGTCCTGAATACTATCGCAAATGCGATCACCAGGCGGTGCAATCGGTGATCATCATTGAATCAAAATCGAAGAATATGAAGGATAAGTACGACATATTTAATATTTTGACGATCGAACCAACCACCGATAAGAATATGCGCTCGTGCACTGAGTTGGGCTTCAAAGCTTAAATCTAGAATTTCGGGGTAAATGATCTATTTACCCCGATTCATTTTTCTATCGCGTTTAAGCAAGACGCCTATCACACATACTTATGACCGGACTTTCATTCGAACTTTTTTGCATGCAGTTACTCACTGGAATTTCCCTGGGTAGCATCTATGCACTTTTGGCGCTTGGGCTTTGCCTCATATTCGGCATGCTCAATGTCGTTAATTTTGCGCACGGCGCCTTTTTTATGGTTGGCGCCTTTTTAGGGGTCTACTTCTTAGGCATTACAGGTAACTTTTGGTTAAGCCTCGTTATTACCCCCCTTTTAACCGGCTGCATTGGCTTAGTTACAGAGCGGTTTTTGGTTCGCCCTCTTTATGGACGCGGCATCGACTACCCTCTTCTCCTTACTTTTGGGCTGTCGTATGTGCTGATCGAAGCAATGCGCGTGACCTTTGGTATTGAAGGCCTACCCTCCATTACGCCAGAAGGCTTGGGTGGCGCAATGAATGTTGGATTTGGTTATTTTCCAAAATATCGAATATTCCTCATTGGCGCAACTGCACTAATTCTTTTTGCTGTTTGGTTTTTCATCCAAAAGACTAAATATGGACTGATCATTAAAGCAGGTGCAGCTGATCAAGAAATCGTCAAGGTATTGGGTATTGATATTGCGAAAGTATGGCTTTTTGTATTCGCTTTAGGTTGTGCGATTGCTGGGTTGTCTGGAATTTTGGCATCGCCCACTCGTTCTGTAAACCCTGAGATGGGCATTCCCATTTTGGCGGAATCTTTTGTAGTTACGGTGGTAGGCGGAATGGGCTCACCAGTTGGAGCGGTAGTTGCCGGACTTCTCGTTGGGATTGTATACAGCATGACCTCCCTGTTCTTCCCAGACTTTGCAGAACTTTCTATTTTTGTATTAATGGCAGTGGTTCTCATTATTCGTCCGCAAGGATTATTTGGTAAAGCGGGAGCAATGGGTTAAGCCCAATGATCAATATGAACTCATTCTTTCAACTCATTGCAAGACATCGCGTATTGGCAAGTAGCCTGTTTTTGATGATCTTTCCATTTTTAATGCCATACGAAGCATTGGCTGTAAATATCTTGATTTTTGGTTTATTCGCCATGGGTTTTAATCTCCTCTTTGGCTATATGGGACTCCTATCGTTTGGGCATGCCGCATTTCTTGGCATTGGCGGCTATCTGACAGGAATCAGCATTGTTCATTACTCTCTACCTTGGGGCTTGGCGATTCTGATTGGAGTCATTGGCGCTGCGATTGGGGGTCTTTTGATGGGCTTCCTGGCTACAAGGACTCGTGGCATTTATTTTTCGATGGTCACTTTAGCGCTTGGGCAAATCGTTTACTTCATCTTCTATAAAGCAGAGAGCCTTACGGGCGGAGAAAATGGCTTGAGAGGGGTGCGAGTAGATAATTTTGAAATATTTGGGATTCCAGTTGACCTCCTCAATCCCCTAGCGAAGTACTACGTCATTTTATTTTTTGTCGTTCTTGCAATTTGGCTGATTTCTCGTATCCTGAATTCTCCGCTTGGCGCTGTAATGGAAGCCATTCGAGAGAATGAAAAGCGGGCGGCTGCCTGCGGCTATGATGTTGCGCGCACCAAGTTACTAGTATTTATTTTGTCTGCGGCAATTTGCGGCTTAGCAGGATCTCTGCGCGCTCTACATTTATCCATTGTTCCCATAGATTCCCTGAATTACTTGCAGTCTGGTCAAGCGGTCATGATGAGTATTTTGGGTGGTATGGGGACTTTTTTTGGCCCCTTTGTTGGCGCTGCGGTCATGCTATTTTTGGAGGACATTGTTACCGGATATACCAAGCATTGGATGGCAGTCGTTGGCATCGTATTTATGTTCTTCGTCCTCTTTTTTCCTAAGGGAATTTGGGGCAGCATTTTAAGTAAATTACATATTTCGCAGGACTCATCACAATGACCAGTAAGCATGAGATGCCCATTCTTGAGGCTCGCAATATTAGCAAAATCTTCGGAAAATTTCAGGCACTAAAAGATGTATCCACCCGCTTTATGCCTGGCACACTAACTGCCATCATTGGTCCTAATGGTGCTGGTAAAAGTACTTTCTTTAACGTCCTCAGCGGTGCCTTTCCACCTTCCAGTGGAGAAATTTTATTTAATGGCAAAAATATTACAGGTCTTGCACAGCATGAATTTGCCCGCATAGGAATTTCCAAAAGCTTTCAAATCACCAATGTCTTCAAGCAATTAACAGTTCATGAAAATGTTCGGGTAGCGGCACAAATGGAAACGAGTCGCTACAACTTTTTAACGAATGCAAAACACTATCCACGTCCAATTGAGCTTGCAGATCAGCTATTAAAGCGCGTCAATCTAGAGCATCTAAGAAATAAAAAAACTGGTGATCTAGCTCATGGGCAACAACGCGCCCTCGAAATTGCAATGGCATTAGCTTGTAATCCTAGCCTCTTGCTTTTAGATGAACCAACCGCTGGTATGTCGCCTGAAGAAACGCTTGTCATGATGGAGTTGATTCGTACATTAGCTACAGAGCGAACAGTGATCTTGGTTGAGCACAAGATGAAACTCATTATGGGACTATGCGAAAGAATTATCGTCCTCCATCATGGAGAATTTTTGGCTGAGGGTACGCCAGCGGACATTCAGAATAATGCAGAAGTACGCCGCGTGTACTTAGGACAGGGTTAAAAATATGTTGCTCGTAGAAAACTTAAACGCATGGTATGACCATAGTCATATCCTCCAGGGAATTTCCTTAAATGTGCATAAAGGAGAAATTGTCACCTTAATGGGTCGCAATGGCGCAGGTAAAACGACCACACTCCGATCCTTAATGGGCTTATTAAGCAAAAGGGAAGGAAAAGCATCAATCGATGGAGCCTCTTTTTTAGACTTACCTGCACATGAACGCTTTCACCTAGGCTTGGCTTATGTTCCAGAGGATCGCAGAATTGTTCCTGGATTGACTGTAAAAGAAAACTTAGAACTTGGGGTCATTGTTAAAAAGGATCGCGGCAACATGAGTGCCATGGTTGATGAAATCGCCGAGATATTTCCAAGACTAAAAGAGCGTCTTCATCAAGACGGCACCTCTATGTCAGGTGGTGAGCAGCAAATGCTGGCCATTGCAAGGGCTATGATTAGTAAGCCCAAAGTCATCTTGCTAGATGAGCCATCCGAAGGCATCATGCCGGTTTTGGTTGAAGAAATGTTTGAATTATTTGCAAAGCTTAAACAGCAAGGTCTGACCATACTGCTGGTTGAACAAAATGTTCAACAGGCCCTCAAGATTTCTGATCGAGCCTACATTCTTGATCAAGGCGAAATTGTTTTTCATGACACAGCCCAAAATTTATTGGCCAATGATGAAATTCAACAAAAATATTGCGCCGTATAGAGTGGCTTAAATTAAATGCAGCCAATGTCCTAGTTGGTGCCAAACACTCTCAGGAACTAGGGTTAGCAGCCAAGTCAAGGCCAGGTAACGAAATAGCTTGCCAAAAAACATATAGATCGTACAAGGCAATAAAGGAAGCTTAAGCCAGCCTGCCGCCAAGCAGAGGGGATCGCCAACCCCTGGGAGCCATGCAAGCAATAAAATCTTAGGCCCCCAATGCTTTAGCCAATCCTGCAGTTTGCCCCCCGTATGCCCTTTAAATGCTTCAAAGCCATTTCTGCCGAGCAAACCCATCCACCAATCGACCATTCCACCCAAAGTATTACCTATCGTCGCCAAAAATATAGCAATCCAATACATTTGAGGATTAACCGAGGTATACCCAAATAGAATCGGCTCAGATCCAGCAGGTATTAAGGTAGCCGATAAAAAGGCACTTACAAATACAGCAGGAAGACCAATCGAAGGTAATGCAAACCATCCTAAAAAATGCTCCATCAGTTTGCGCCTTTAAAGTAATGGTGAGGTAAGGTGGGCGGCATTACATAAGTATTTCTGCCATCTAGGTCTCTTAGCCCAAGTTTGTGAATCAACGTATTCGGATTGTGCTAAATAGGTTCCAATGAGGCCCTCTAGTTTTGCACAGAAATCTTCGTTATAAATAATTAAGCTAATCTCAAAATTCAGGCGTAGGCTGCGTTGATCAAAATTAACTGAGCCAAAAATAGCAATCCGCTTATCAATCAACAAGCTTTTAGTATGCAGCAAGCCACCATGAAACTCAGCGATATGAACACCTGCATTCATGAGGTCTTCATAGTAGCTTCTGCTACTCCAGGCCACTAATTTAGAGTCATTCAGTTTAGGCACGATAAGCGTTACCTTCACGCCCCGCCGAGCAGCAGCCATTAGAGCCTGTAACAGACCATCATCAGGGCCAAAATATGGGGTGGTAATTGTCAACTCTTGACGGGCATCGATGATTGCAGATAGGAGGACCTGATACAAGATATCGTCTCGATATACCGGGCCAGAAGAAAACTCCTGAGCAATCGCTCCACCCTCAACCGGCGAAGCTGGTGGCATACGATCATCAAAGCTAGTAATGTCAGGATTATCAACACTCCAGTCAAATGCAAATGTCAGTTCAAACTGGGATGCAACCGGGCCTTCAACGCGCACCATGGCATCTACCCACTCACCCACCCCTGCGCCCTGCTTAAATGTTCTTGGATCGACCATGTTCATACTGCCAGACCACACTACAGATCCATCGACTACAAAGATTTTGCGATGCAGCCTCAGATCAGCTCTACGAAATTGAAAGCGACCCACTTGAATTGGTAAGGCCTCAGTTACTTGAATGCCAATCTCACGAAAACGTTTTGGCCAACTTGATTTGAACCAATCCTTGCTTCCCAAGGAATCCAATAGAACACGGCAAGCCACACCGCGTTTAGCAGCTGCAATGAGTGCTTCACAAACACGATCAGCATCTCCACCCAAAGCCCAAATATAGAATTCCAAATGCAGGCTGACTTTTGCCCGATTAATCTCATCGACAAAGAGCTGCAGAATTTTTAACGAGTCCGTATGCAATTCAATTTTATTGCCGGCCATTACTGGTGTGCCATTGCTTGCTTCAGCCAAAATACTCAAGGCTTTACCTTCAGCCGGCAGTTTTTCTCGATCGGCAGCGTACTCCTGACGCAATAATTCAGTAATCTTTGCGTAAGGGACATTCATACGCGTAATTTTTTGTCTCAAACTACGCCCTACCGGCCTTTCGCCTATCAAGATATATAGGCTTATTCCAATCAAAGGGAAGACTACCACAATAAAAATCCAAGCGAATGCCACTCCTACTGGCCTTCTGACGGAAATAATCACCCCAATGAAAAGGATCACAAAAGTAATGTGGGCCAAGAATAACCAATGTAGATGGAATGAGGTCATTGATTCCAATAGAGGCGCGAGAAGAGAATTCATATTAGCTCCAATTGAGCGGTGATACCCAGATGATCTGAGAGCTTAAGCCATTCATGCAAAATACTGGCCGAACGTACACGCAAACCCCGGACATAAATTCGATCCATGGGGAGTATGGGCTTAACACTTGGAAAGGTTTTAGCTGGTGCGCCGGTTAGGATTTCAAATACTTCTGCAAAGCCAGCTTGTTGCATCGGCACACTCATCCGATTGCGCCAATCATTAAAGTCGCCAGCAACAATCACCGGTCTATCTGCAGCAAGCGTATCAATGTAATGAATAATTTCTTCAAGCTGACGCTCCCGGCCTCTCTCAAAAAGGGCTAGATGAACACAGAAACAATGAACAGATGCACTGAGGCCCTCCAACTGCATCACACTATGAAGCAGACCACGCTTTTCAAAACGATAGGCAGAAATATCGTAGTTTTGTCCTTTAAACAAAGGTTGCTTTGACAAAATGGCATTGCCATGATGCCCATCAGCATATTCTGCATTTTTACCGTAATGCCAATCTTGCCAAAAGTTCTCTGACAAGAAATGGGTCATCTCAGTCAAGGGCCATTGCCCATACCGACGTATTCTGCCCCGGTGCTCTTGCTGCAACTCCTGCAGAAAAAGTAGATCGGGATGGTGATGCCGCATTTTTTGACGCAACTCATAAATCGTTGTGCGCCGATGCAATGGGGAAAGGCCTTTATGCACATTCATAGTCATGACGCTGAATTGCCCAGGCTTATTTTTATGCATTTAAATTAACTGCCCGCCTGTTGACGTCTTAGACGAGCCAAGTAGATCTCGCCCTCCACCAAATCTTGGCACTGCATGCATTTATTGCAAATAGATGCTTGTTCACGTAACTCATCAATTGAGTTCACGGGGTTTGCATCTAAATAGGCACGCAAATCCGCTTCATGGACCTCATTACAAAGGCAAATGATTTCAGACATTTGGGTAAATGGATGTATTTAATAGCATTAGGCCTATTTTGCCACCGCCTTGATAGAATCAAGCCCATGTTTACCGCATTTCAAGCTGCTCTTTTCCTTTTGGCACATCTAGATCAAGGTGTGATGGGGATTGTGCTGGTTTCACTAGAGGTGAGCCTGAGCGCGCTATTCATTGGCATTGTGCTGGGGCTGCCAATTGGTGCATTTTTAGCTACTGAAGAGTTTGCCGGCAGAAAGGCCATCATTGTGACCCTCAATACCCTCATGGGCGTTCCAACGGTGATTGTAGGTGTTATTGTTTACCTACTTCTCTCACGCTCTGGACCGTTAGGCATTTGGGGCATGCTATTCACAGTCAAGGGCATGATTTTGGCTCAAATCTTGCTCACAACCCCTTTGATCGCCGCATTGAGCAGGCAAATCCTAGAGGATTCCTGGAGAATTCATCGCGACTCCTTTTTGGCTCTTCGCCTTCCTCAATTGTCCCGTCTCAAATGGCTGATTTGGGACTGCCGTTATTCCCTCACAATTGCAGTTTTGGCAGGTCTGGCAAGAGCAATTTCAGAAGTTGGTGCAGTCATGATCGTAGGCGGAAATATTGATCATGCAACCCGCACGATGACGACTGCAATTGCATTGGAAACCAGTAAGGGTGACTTGCCACTCGCTCTTGCCCTAGGAATCATCCTTTTAAGCATCGTCTTACTAGCTAACCTGTTTATCTTTGCTGTACGGCAAATATCGGAGCGGCGCTATGGATAAATTGATTGAGCTCAAAGATATTCAGGTCCGCAGCAATGGCAAAACCATCTTAAGCATTGAGCACGCCATCATCCCAAATCAGCAAATCGTAGCCTGCATTGGTCCAAATGGAGCAGGTAAAACTACGCTCTTAAAACTGCTATCCGGACTCATCAAGCCTGACTGCGGAACCATCACATATTTAAATGGTCATGAAAAAACTGCCCTAGTACTTCATCACACTCCGATGGTGCGAGCTTCCTGTAAAACCAATTTAAGTATGGTAAAGGATGTTGATTCACGCATTACCGATGCAGATGTTGACGCAGTGCTTGCAGAAATTGAATTAAGCGATCATGCCGATCGCCCAGCGACTCAATTATCAGCGGGTGAACGCCAAAAGCTATGCATTGGAAGAGCTATTTTGCAAAAACCGGCTCTTGTTTTATTGGATGAGCCAACAGCCAATCTTGACCCAAATTCAAGCGCGCAAGTTGAGAGGCTCATACAGGAGCTTAAGAATCGGGGCGCAGAAGTCTTGTTCTCCTCGCATCAACTGGCACAAGTGAAACGTGTAGCGCAATACGTGATCTTTATGGATGAGGGGGAGATAAAAGAGATTGGGCCTGTTGACGCCTTCTTCTCCAACCCCCAAACCCTTGCAGCGCAGCACTACTTAAATCACGAGTTAGCAATAAGCTAATTATTTTACTTTTGGCGCTTCTGCAGCCTGAACCACTGGCGCCTCAAATGGTGGTGGCGCTATGCAGGCAGCTGGCGAAGGAGTGCCAGCGACCCGATAGTGATCAGCAACGCGATTTTGCGCCTGACATAGCTGGTAAGCAGCTACCTTATCGCCATAAGCAGCCTTTGCCTTCGCTAAATTAGCTGCAAGCTGCGCCTCTTCAGACAATGGCGGCAATGCAGCGTACGAAGATACACACACCAAGGCACAAATAGCGAAGATACCGATGTTTTTCATTACTTCGCCTTTACTTAATTTCGTTGTACCAAATTTCATGATGCTCTTTAGCCCAAGTTTCATCAACATAGCCTGTCTTCATGCCATCGATTGAGCCTTGCATGCCAATCGTTCCAATATAGATATGACCCATCGCCATCGCAGTCATCAATAAGGCACCAATAGCATGTACTAGGTTAGCGAGCTGCATGGTGCCACGCCAATATTCAATATGAATAAATGGCACGATCATATCTAGCACCCAACCCGATGCTGAAATTGTTAAACCTAAGATCACCATGCCACACCAGAACCAAATCTTTTCACCCAAGTTAAAAAAGCCTGATGGTACATGCTTGCCAGATAGAATGCCGCCAAATGCCATGAGCCACTCAATATCAACCTTATCCAGAAGATTCTTGCGCACGAAGAGGCAGAAGAAAACAATAATGCTGAGGGTGAATAGAGGTCCAGTGAAGTTGTGGATGTTCTTACATACAAATAAGAATTTGCCGTAAGCCAAGCCACCAATCACAGGCATGGCAAAATATTTACCATACAGGATCATCAATCCAGTGAATGCCAATGCCACAAAGCTGTAGGCCATTGTCCAATGAGCAAACCTCTCAAACCTACTAAAACGTTTAATCATTACTCCTGACAGCGGTTCATGCAATTTAATCGGGCCTTTTAGTAGATAGAGCGCTGCAATACCAAATACAGAGATCGCCAATAACCATGCGCCATAGACAGTCACAATACCATTGCGAATCAGTCGCCATTGCTGACCAGAGCGCTGAATCAAAACACCAGCCTGCGTATCCGGAATGCTGACATAGTTCAGGGGATCGCTATTGGCCGTCTCCCAAATTGGGCCACTGGCAGGTGGGCTATTGGCCGGCTGTGATTGAGCTTGCGTGCCATTGGCCAAACTATTGGGATTGCGCGGCACATCCACACCACTCGGGCTTGGAAGGGGTGCCATTGGTGCGCGCTCTGCAAAACTAAATCCGCTAGCTAGAGTAAGCGTTAAACCTAGCGCCAAGATCAGCGGGCGCACGACTCGAAAAAATGATTGGGTCATAAAGATATCCTTGAACGATTCTGTTTTATTTATTGTTGTATCGCTAATCACTTCAGGCGGGCATATTCATTCTGGTTTTCATTACGCTTATTGAGCGCATCAATCCAGCTCTCGCGATTGCCAGGCGTCCAATCTTTAGTCATGAAGCCATCGTTCGCGCCCATATATGGAGCCATATCGGGACGCTTCGAAGCTTTGGCAGCAATCTCAGGAGGCTCAGAACAAGCTAACAATAAGGTCAGTGCAGCAAGACATAAGCCCAGCAGTTTGAAATTACATTTCATTATTTCGCTCCAGGAACTTGAGCGCCAGGGGTTGGCGTTGGGCCTGGCGTACCCGGTCCACCATAGGCAGTAGACCAACCAAATGCTTCACTACCAGGGTAGTGGCCATTTTTTTCACGGGTAGTTACACGGTTCGTGAAAATACTGGTGATTACTTCACTATCGCCCGCAATTAAAGCCTTGGTAGAACACATCTCTGCACACAATGGCAACTTACCTTCAGACAGACGGTTACGACCGTATTTCTCAAATTCTTCTACGCTACCATTTTCTTCAGGGCCACCATTACAGAATGTGCACTTATCCATCTTGCTGCGGACACCAAATGCACCTTTGCTCAAAAACTGAGGGGCGCCAAATGGACAGGCTAATGAACAATAGCCGCAACCAATGCAAATATCTTTATCGTGCAATACCACCCCTTCATCGGTGCGGTAGAAACAATCGACTGGACACACGGCCATGCACGGCGCATCAGTACAGTGCATACAAGCCACTGATACCGACTTTTCTTGCCCGATGATGCCATCGTTTACCGTAACCACCCGGCGACGATTGACGCCCCAAGGCACTTCATTTTCATTTTTACAAGCTGTCACGCAACCATTGCACTCAATGCAACGCTCTGTGTCACAGATAAATTTCATTCTTGCCATTTTATTTTCCTGATCTTATTTTTGACTTAGGCAAATTTTTCGATTTGACACATTGTGGTTTTGGTTTCTTGCATCATAGTTACCATGTCGTAACCATAAGTAGTGGCTGTATTCACAGCCTCTCCCAAGACCACGGGACTCGCACCGTCGGGATAGTATTTGCGCAAGTTCGCACCCTGCCACCATCCAGCAAAATGGAAAGGCACAAATGCCGTACTTGCATCCACGCGCTCAGTTACTAAAGCGCGAACCTTAATCTGAGCCCCGGTTGGAGACTTCACCCAAACATAATCCCAATTTTTAATTCCACGTGCGGCAGCAGCGGCTGGATTCATTTCAACAAAGTTCTCTTGCTGCAATTCAGCCAACCATGGATTGGAACGCGTCTCATCACCACCGCCCTCGTATTCAACCAAGCGACCAGAAGTCAGAGTGATTGGGAACTTCTCATACAGCTTGTCATTCAAGTTCTTATCCTGGACAGTCTTATAGAGCGTTGGCAAGCGCCAGAAATTCTTCTTATCCGCAATCGTTGGATATTTGCGCATCATTGGCTCGTTCGTACTGTACAGAGCCTCACGGTGGGTCGGAATCGGATCCGGGAAGTTCCAAACAACTGCCCGAGCCCTTGCATTACCAAAAGGCATGCAACCGTTTTTCATCACTACGCGCTGAATGCCACCTGACAAGTCAGTCTTCCAATTCTTGCCTTCTGCGAGTTTTTTCTCATCCTCAGTAAGCTGATCCCACCAGCCCAACTTCTTGACTAGGGTTGCATCAAATTCTGGATAACCGGTTTTGATTGCAGACCCTTTTGAGTAAGAACCGTCAGCAGCTAACAAGCTCTTGCCATCACGCTCCACACCAAAGTTAGCGCGGAAGTTACCACCACCCTCCATCACACTCTTACTAGTGTCATACAAATTCGGTGAGCCAGGATGTTTGATTGCAGCTGTTCCATAGCAAGGCCATGGCAAGCCAAAGTAATCACCCGCTGTGTCGTAGCCAGTCACTAGATCTACGCCACCACGTGACTTCAAAGTTTTAGGATCAAACACATGCATCATGCGCATATGGGCTTTCAGGCGCTCTGGCGTTTGGCCTGTGTAACCAATGGTCCACATGCCACGATTGATTTCGCGCAAGATCGATTCGATCTCTGGCTCTCTCCATTGCGTACCAGCATATTTGGAATCGAGCAACTGATAGTTTTGCGAGAGCTCTTGACCAAAACCAAGACGATCAGCAAAGGCCTGCATGATGACATGGTCAGGCACCGATTCAAATAGCGGATCAATTACTTTCTCACGCCACTGAATAGAGCGATTTGAAGAGGTTACTGAACCATGCGTCTCAAATTGAGTGGTTGCCGGCAACAAATACACATTGCGCTTTGGATTTACTTGCCCACCCTCTGCAGGAGGCATCGCAGCCATGGCCGCAGTCGCACTTGGATATGGATCAACTACTACCAATAGATCTAATTTATCCATAGCACGTTTCATATCAAGACCACGTGTTTGGGAGTTTGGCGCATGACCCCAGAAGAACAATCCCTTGACATTATTTTGCTGATCAATGAGATCCGTTTTCTCAAGCACTGCATCAACCCAGCGAGAGACTGTCGTCCCAGACTTTTCCATCATGTCGGGTGCATAACGACCCTTGATCCACTCGTAGTCCACACCCCAAATAGAAGCAAAGTGTTTCCAAGCGCCCGCTGCAAGGCCATAGTAGCCTGGCAATGAATCTGGATTGGGGCCTACGTCAGTTGCGCCTTGAACGTTATCGTGCCCACGGAAAATGTTAGTACCGCCACCAGATACACCAATATTACCAAGTGCTAATTGCACGATACAGGAGGCGCGTACGATCGCATTACCCGTTGTATGTTGTGTTTGACCCATACACCAAACAATGGTGCTCGGACGATTCATGGCCATTGTCTGCGCCACTTTATAAACCTGCGCTTCAGGCACACCACAAGCTGCTTCTACATTAGCGGGAGTCCACTTCTCCATGACCTCTTTACGGATTTCATCCATACCGTAAACACGATCATCAATGTACTTTTTATCTTCCCAGCCGTTATTAAAGATGTGATACAGAACGCCAAATAAAAATGGGATGTCAGTTCCGGAGCGAATGCGTACATACTGATCTGACTTTGCAGCAGTTCGTGTATAGCGCGGGTCGACAACGATTAATTTGCAACCGCTCTCTTTAGCATGCAACATGCTTAACATCGAAACAGGATGGGCTTCAGCAGCGTTCGAGCCAATATAGAGAGCTGCTTTGGAATTCATCATGTCATTGAAGCTATTGGTCATCGCACCATAGCCCCACGTGTTCGCTACACCAGCAACAGTCGTTGAGTGGCAAATACGCGCTTGATGATCGGTATTGTTAGTACCGAAGAAAGACACCCATTTACGCAATAAATAAGACTGCTCATTGTTATGCTTGGAGGAGCCAATAAAAAACATTGAGTCTGGCGTGTATTTACTGCGAATATCTTTCATCTGCGCAGTAATCTCGGTTAAAGCCTGGTCCCAAGAAATACGCTGATACTTACCATCAACCAGTTTCATGGGATAGCGCAAGCGGTAGTCGCCATGACCATGCTCACGCAGAGCCGCACCTTTGGCACAATGTGCACCCATATTAATTGGAGAGTCAAAGACGGGGTTCTGACGGACCCAAACACCATTCTCAACAGTAGCATCGACCGCACAACCAACTGAGCAGTGGGTACATACAGAACGCTTTACTTCAATCTTTCCTGCTTTGCCATCGAGCATCGCCTGGCTTGGCTCGGCGCTTGTCTTTTGCACCATACTAAGTTGAGCAGCAGCAATACCCGCACCAACACCAATGCCTGAACGTTTTAAGAAGGTACGGCGGTCCATGGTTGGGACAGCAGCCTTGAGACCTCGCGATAGGCTACCTATTAAACGAGAAGATGAGCTGCTACGACTGCTCTGAGGGGTATTCGGTTTACGAGTCAAACTCATGTGGCGTACCTAGGGAATTTTTTATATGTTTATTTTTTTGAAAAACCAAGCCTTGAATTAAATCAAGGTTGTTGCGTAATATTTTCGAATGTGTGCAGATGCTTGATAACCATCGACTTTATCCGTGACAGTAGAAGTCACCTCTTTGATCACTGCTTTACCTGCAGGAGTTTGAGAAATAATGGCTGCAGCACCGACTGCTGCTCCCGCCCCAATGAAAAATTGGCGGCGTGAAGCTTGATTACCCTTTGCTGCTGAGGCGGGCTTTTTTGAGCTCATGGCGTATCCGTTTTTATTAATAATTGATTTGCATCAATTTTATAGGCTATTGGTATTTTTTGCAGTTTTTGAGCAAAATCCAGGGCATTTATTAGTGCACTGCAACATTACAACATATCGAAACTGTGGCCCTCGATATCCAAAAATTCTCGGGTGAGCGCAGCAACTGGGTGATACAGATGCATTTCCGGAATTTCCTCAATAGCTTCACATAATTGCTCGTACCAAGGCCGTATATGGGCATTGAAGAATATTTGCTGATTGGTCAGGTTAGAAACCTCGACGTCGTCTCCAGCAATCAAATAACGCATGACTTCGCAAAGGGAAGAAATATGATCTTCAGTCTCGGTAATTTCCTGGGCAGATTCAAGCCCAAAAGCGTCTAATGCTCGCCTAATTTCGATGAGAGGCTTTTCATTTAAATGACCAGCCATATAAAAAGATCCATTCAAAATCACATTGGGCCGACCAACGCTGATGAAATTCAAATCAAACTCATCATGCCAAGCTTTTGCTGAATTATTTTTAGCCACCTCAACGACACTCAACCATACCTGTGCAAGAGGGGCATTCCCCTCAGAGGACTGAGAAGCCTCATCTGCAGCTGAAGCAGCAATTTGATCTAGCAACTCCTGATCTGGCGGTTGGTAAAAGAAGCGTGCAATCAAGCCATAGAGATCAGCACGGGCAAGATCCTCGGGCAAGCCAATCTCACCTACCTCAATCGCATTTTCTTCTTTCCTTAACTCTTTCATAGCTCTTTTTTCACCATATCAACTACACGACAGTCACCACACATTTTGAGTCTATCCAGGGCGGAGCCAGAAAAGGCTCCATGGGTTGATAGCTTTGATAACATCAAATTGACCATTTTCAGAGTGCCCATCGGTTTGCCACAGCTAATGCAGTGAAATGCCTGGGTTTCATTCAAAACCATGCGTTGCTTACGTTGCTCAACATTCACTAAACGGGGAAGCAAGGACAAAGCCTCTTCTGGGCAAGTCTTCACGCAAATACCGCACTGTACGCAATTCTTCTCAATAAAAGAGAGCTTAGGTTCATCCGGGTTGTCCAATAAAGCGCCCTCTGGACAGCTGCCCACACAAGACATGCATAAAGTGCATGCCTCGGAATTCATTTGTAGGCCACCCAAGGGGGATGCTTTTGGTAGAGCGCTGCCCTGATCTGGCAGAGGTGTCTTGGCATGTTTTTGCAAATACTCCAGGATGACCTCTAAAGTCTCTCGCTTTTGGATACTCAAACCAAAACTGGCTGGAGCCCCCAAGGAAGGCAATGGGCCGCGTTGACGCAATTGCCCCATCACCACTGAGACTGCACTTAAGTCCTTTGATGAACTGACGCATGCCATCTGAATACGAGGAGTGAATCCATAGGCCTGCAGAACCGTATTGGCAACATCCACCTGTATTTCAAGTGCGGCACGATATGCAGGATCCTCTTCACCACTCAGAAGCAATACAACTTCGCCAAAGCCATAACTTAAGGCGCCCAACCAGAACTCCATTCCAGTCGACGCAATATGCTCAATACCATATGGCAATACATAGGAAGGTAAGCCTTCAAATTGCTTTGACTGAATATGGGCGGCGCGCCCTAAGCCATCGAGTAATTGAGCGCCAGCCTCTAGGGTATGGAGCAATAAAGTAGGCGCTACCGTGCGATTTTGTTTGGTAGTCTCAGTGATAAATACAGTAGCGAGCGCTTTTATTTCTTTACCTTGATGGGCAACGCTCGGGTAGTTGTAGCGCATGGCACCGGATGGGCAAACTGTTGAACAAGCACCGCAACCCATACATAAATTAGGATTCACCTCAACATGGCCTTGGCCACTTTTGAAAATAGAACGAATTGCGCCAGTTGAACAAACATCAATACAGGCACTACACCCAACCTGTCCGTTTCTACCATGAGCGCAAATCTTTTCGTTGTAGACGAAATATTTAGGCTTCTCAAATTCTCCAACCATGCCGAGCAATTCATTGGCAGCCAGAGCCTGATCAAATGGATCTGGGCCAGGGGCAAAGTAACCTTGGGGGGTTTGGCTCATGGGCATCTTTGGATCAGGGCGAAGATCCAAAATCAGATCAAATTCACCGCTGCGCTTAGTATCTATACGATCAAATGCAATAGCACCAATACCCGCACACGCTGTTACGCAAGCACGATGTGATTTGCACTTATCTAGATCAATCTGAAAAGAGGCATTAATTGCTTGCTCTGGACAAACCTCAACACAAGCACCGCAACGTGTACACATCTCAGGGTCAATGGGATTTTGTAAATTCCAATCTACTGAAAAAGACCCCAAGAATCCCTCTAATTTAGATACTTCGCCGCTGTAAATTGGAAAAGTACGTGACAAGGGCAGATCACCAGCCTTCGCACATAAGACAGAAACATCCAAGGCAGTATTGAGTTTGTCGGCCCAAGGTAAGGCCTGCTCTGCTGCGCCAATGATCAATAAGCTCCCGCCGCTTTCGTAAGAGACTACAGGAACTGGTTCCGCTTGAGGCATATCTGCCAAGGCAAGCAATGCCGTAATCTTGGGGCTCGATTGTTTTGCCTCTTGAGTCCAGCCAGCATATTCGCGAATATTGACAAAGCGCAATGGCGCCACCAATGGTTTACCAGACTGCTCAGCTAGCTCACTAAACAATGCACCCTCTTGCGTGCAAGCAACCAGCACAGCATCATCACCATCAAGAGCCTTTAAGAAGGAGCCCACCTCTTGTCTGCATAAGGAGGTGTGTATAGGCAAGCCCAAGGCCTTCGAGTCCAAAGGCATTGTCTCGTTGCAGTTACAAATTAATTTCTGACTCATTACTCTTCTTTGTGGATTGTCTTAATAGTGCTATCAGCAATAGAGCTATCGCCCTCACTATCTGATAGTAAGGCTTGCTTTGCATGAATAGATTCTTCAATTTCTGCTGGTTGACTCACTTCATCCTTACGAAACAGCTCAAGCATATCGGACTGCACCATTCTTTTGAGCGTCTCAGTAGGCAATGGATCGGGCTGGGAGTAGTCATCAATGTAAATATCTAAGCGATCCATCACATTGAAATGAGGGTCTGTAAACATCTTCTTCAAGGCAGCCTGCTGTATCGCAGGATCAACTCCAGGCTTCATAAAAGCAGAAAAATCTGGGGCAAATGTATCGATCTTTTCGACATCGTCCATTGTTACTGGCGGTTTCTGATCACCATATGCTGACTCATTCACATTCTGAGACGGCTTAGCGATATCAGATTGCTGCGCAGAATCTTCCAGCGGCTTTACCTCTGAGCTTTCTATTTCAGTCTTGCGACGCGACCAGCGCTTCAGAAATCCCTCTGACATTATTCCTCCGCTGGACGCTCGGCACCCTTGAAAGAGGCGGGTCGATGGCGTTTTTTCGGTTCAGGTTTGTAATGGGTATTTACATAATCTTGCAGCCATGAAGCGCACTCAATACTTAAGGGCACCGCATCGACTGACTCACCGCCATCCATTAAGCGAGCCGCCTCGTTATAGCTCAGACAAATCCGATGTGGCACTGCAATCGTTTCCGAGTCTTTCGCCATGGCAAGCGATTGGCTGTCAATGTATTGAACAAAGTTCTCTTCAAGGCGCCACATCACGAACCAGCATGGATTATCGGCAGCGATGTTTAAGTAGTAGCCCTCGGCTTCATCTGGAAAAAGATTGAGCTCATAGCCAGTGAAAATCCAATTTTCACCATCAGTATCCCTACCCAGATACTCACCAACAATCGCTTTTGAGCCCGCTTCAAGCACAGAAAATTGCCCATGGTCTGGCAGAACTTCCTGAGGAATCCATTTGTAGGATACCCAAGGATTGTCGATGTTCTGCTTGCGCATGAAGACTGCAAAACGCATATTTGCTTAGGTATTTTGAATCACGATATTTGGGAATTTGCTGCTCATATCTTTAGACAAGCTTGCAACCCGGATGGCGACTTGCCTTGCGATACCCTTATAGATTGCACTAATCGCACCATCTGGATCGGCCACCACGGTTGGCCTACCTGCATCGGCCTGCTCCCGAATAGAAAGATTGAGGGGTAGCGCACCTAAAAACGGTGCGTCAAAGTCTTTGCCCATTTTTTCACCACCGCCAGAACCAAAGACATGTTCTTCATGGCCACAATTCGGGCATACGTAGGTACTCATGTTTTCAATAATGCCAATGATGGGCACACCCACTTTCTCAAACATCTTAAGGCCCTTGCGCGCATCTAATAGGGCGATGTCTTGCGGAGTAGTGACAATCACTGCGCCAGTAACGGGCACCTTCTGCGATAAAGTCAGAGCGATATCACCTGTACCAGGTGGCATATCGACGATGAGGTAATCCAAATCACGCCAGCGGGTTTGACGAAGAAGTTGCTCCAACGCAGAGGTGACCATCGGTCCGCGCCACACCATCGGGCTATCCTCTTCAATCAAAAATCCAATCGAGCTTGCTTGAAGACCATGACCTTCCATTGGCTCAATCGTATTTTCCTCAACCGATTCTGGTCTGCCGGTAATGCCAAGCATCATCGGCTGACTAGGGCCATAGATATCAGCATCCAAGATGCCAACCTGAGCCCCTTCAGCAGCTAGTGCCAACGCCAGGTTGACTGCAGTGGTGGATTTTCCAACGCCGCCCTTACCACTGGCAATTGCAATAATATTTTTAACGCCTGGTAGCAATTTAACGCCGCGCTGAACCGCATGAGAGACGATGTTGCTAGAAACATTCACGCCGACATTGGTAACGCCTTCAATACTGCGTAAGGTATTAATCACCGACTTACGAATCGAATCAAATTGACTTTTGGCTGGATAAGCTAAAACGATATCCAAACTAATATCGCCGTTCTCAATTTTGAGGTTTTTGATTGTTTTGGCTGTGACAAAATCAATCTTCGTATTGGGATCAATCAGATCCTTCAATACATTCTTTACAAGCTCTTCAGTAACCGCCACAACGCTCTCCTACAATTGAATGAATGGGGCGTAGATTAACCCCATAAAGAAATATTTGCTCAAAGCGAATAAATTCCCTGCCAAATACAAAAAATTTAATCAATTACCGGAAAACCAGCATCACCAATAATTTGGCGGGTTAACTCTGGACTCAGACTGGACTGAACCTCGACAGTTTGGCTTGCCAAATCTGCCTTTACAGTTGCAGCAGGATCTTGCACCTGTAAAGCGCGGGTAATGGCCTTAATACAGCCGCCGCAGGTCATCCCAGAAACTGTCAGAGTTAACATTAACTTTCCTATCCTCTATTGAAATCGCACTATCTAGCCTTTTTAGGGCTTAAAGTAGATTATCGTCGATATGAATAGCCCAAAACAGACAAATTCCGAGTTTTATTCCCTGGATATTGGGGGAATGACTTGTGCCTCATGCGTGGGGCGCGTAGAAAAGGCTTTAAGCAAGATTCCTGGAGTGCAGGCAGCAACAGTCAACCTAGCGACTGAACAGGCCCGCATACGCATTAAATCCGGTTCGGGACCAAGCCTTGCGGACGTGATTGAAGTAGTTCAAAAAACTGGTTACGAAGCCAAAATCAGTGCGCCGCAAGGAACGCCGGCAAGCAAGCAAGTGCAATCATTCTGGAAAGCGGATGGTCTAGGCCGAGTATTACTCAGCTTTACTCTTTCTGCGCCCCTGTTTCTGCCAATGCTGCTCATGCCATTTGGTATTGATTGGTCTTTATCGCCCAACTGGCAATTAGCCCTAGCCACACCAGTACAATTGATTCTAGGCTGGCGCTTCTATCTTGCAGGCTTTAAATCACTCAGGGCCGGCGTGGGCAATATGGATTTATTGGTGGCATTAGGCACCAGCGCTGCTTATGGCCTGAGTGTGTATCAAATCCTGGCCTTTCCCCATCAACATCATGAGCTTTATTTTGAAGGCTCAGCCGTCATCATTTGCATGGTCTTACTTGGCAAATGGCTGGAAGCGCGCGCCAAAAAACAAACGAGCGAAGCAATCCGTGCATTACAAAAACTATGGCCAGAGCACGCCAAGGTACTCAATACCGACTTCAATCTCGATCATCAAGCAGCTACAAGCGACCACTATCAGGACCTCCCGCTTGACCAGGTGCTGCCAGGAGATCGTGTCTTGGTATTACCCGGTGAGCGCATCCCTGTTGATGGCGTCATCCTTTCTGGAAGCAGTCATGTTGACGAATCACTTATCACCGGTGAAAGTGAGCCCATCAAAAAAGAGTTTGGTGCAAAGCTAATTGGTGGCGCATTAAATGGCGAAGGCGTTTTAGTCGTAGAGGCTCAGGCAGTTGGCATAGAAAGCGTTCTATCAAAAATTATTTCCTTGGTAGAAGATGCTCAAGTACAAAAAGCGCCTATTCAAAAATTAGTAGATCATGTGAGCGCCATTTTTGTACCCGCAGTGATTGTGATTGCGCTTATTACGGGCCTGAGTAATTGGTTTTATTACCACTCGGTAGCAATCGCTGTTCTTCGATCGGTTGCTGTCTTGGTCATTGCTTGCCCATGCGCTCTGGGCTTAGCCACACCTGCAGCCATTATGGCGGGTACTGGGGTAGCTGCTCGATTTGGCATTCTGATTAAAGACCCTCAGGTTTTAGAGTTAGCGCATCGCCTCAGTATCGTGGCTTTTGATAAAACTGGCACATTGACAATTGGCAAGCCTAGACTCTTAGATCTGATTACATTCGAGACAAGCATAGATGCTGATTTTGCATTGATGACAGCTGCAGGACTCCAGCTCGGTAGTGAACACCCTCTAGCTAAAGCATTAATCGAGGCAGCCACAGAAAAGGGACTTACTCCTATTAAAGCCTCACAAAGCAAAGCATTACCCGGCGTTGGCATTGAAGGATGCCCAGGTTTAGGACCATGGAATGGAATGTTGTTGAGCTTACAAGGCGTTGTGTCACTGAAGCAAAATCCTGCTCTTCCAATGGTGATGAAAAAAGTACAACCCTGTTTTGAGGCGGGTCAGACCGTTTCTATTTTGATCAATGTAGTTTCATCCACCCCAATAGCCGCCTTTGCTTTTGGTGACGAACTAAAGGTCAATGCAGGAATAGCTATTCAAGCTTTAAAAGAGTTGGGTATTCGTGCCGTGATGCTTTCAGGAGATAACAAGTCCGCCGCAGAACGTGTAGCCCACTCCATTGGGATCGACGAAGTATTTGCCCAAAGCCTACCCAGTGATAAAGCACTCATTATTGAGAAACTCAAAAGCTCAGAGTCAACCGGGAAAAAACAATGGGTAGCCATGGTGGGTGATGGCATCAATGATGCACCTGCACTCGCTGTTGCCGATGTTGGCATGGCCATGTCAACCGGTACAGATGTAGCAATGCAAGCTGCTGGAATTACCTTAATGCGAGACGACCCCGGTCTAGTAGCAGACGCGATCGATATCTCCAAAAAAACATGGGACAAGATTCGGCAAAACTTATTTTGGGCCTTTATCTTTAACGCTACTGGCATTCCGCTTGCAGCTTTTGGCTACCTATCACCCATGTTAGCTGGCAGCGCCATGGCACTATCGAGCTTCTGCGTACTGTCTAATGCCTTGTTATTAACCCGTTGGCAGGCACGACATTAAGCAAAACATCTACTTTGGTGACTTCTTAATCAATTCGATATCACCATAAAAGGCGCTTGTTTTTGTTTTAGTGTTATCCGTATCAGTAAGGATGGCTACGCCAATAATCTTCCCGGGCACTTCACCAAAAGCCATTTGATAGTCAGCAACCAGATCGCGATCGTG
This sequence comes from Polynucleobacter sphagniphilus, assembly GCF_029892205.1. Classification (NCBI taxonomy): domain Bacteria; kingdom Pseudomonadati; phylum Pseudomonadota; class Betaproteobacteria; order Burkholderiales; family Burkholderiaceae; genus Polynucleobacter; species Polynucleobacter sphagniphilus. The sequence continues at coordinate 369,369 of NZ_JARXVX010000001.1, read as the reverse complement.
CGCACGCCACTCATTTAAATCGTCCCAACCAGAATCAACCACAATCATTTTGACGCGCGAGGTGTGCGCATTATCTAAAACTGTATTGACTGGTGTCTTGCCTGACCAGATGTACATGAGCGTGGCATAGGGCATCTCTTCCCCACTAATGAGATTGGCCATCTCAAAATTTAACTTTTCCTTCAAAGTCAATTTTGATTTATCACCTTCAAATGCCACCAAAATTCGCAACGGAGAGTCGTCTTGTGCTTGCTCAGCATTATCTGCCTGGGGAATAGCGCTAAACGCCATCCACGTCCAGCTCAGCCATAGATTTTTTGCTGGACGTGGTTGTAGATTGACTGCTAAACCAGAGGCCGAAGTGTTTGCCTTGGCGCTTAAGACTGTTTTCCCCTGAATATTTTCCAAGCGATACACCGTATTGTTCTTATATGGTGCAATTCGATAAAACTGCCAACCCCGCGGAATACCATCGCGTGCTGTTTCAGCTGAAAACTTAGGAATCGCCTCTTGCGCCGGTATTTGATCCAATTGCAGGGTCTTGCCTGATTCATCCTGAATGGAGTTTCTTGAAAAACCCGCGCAGCCAGCCAATAAGCAGAGCGTCAAGATGAGCAGGAAGCCAGATTTACTAGACATATGCACAATTGTCTCAAAGTAAGCAACAAGTGAGTCTAAAATCATTTCAGCCTAGCTTGAGCCTATTACCTAAAGACAAAGATGCGACACCACTCACCTTCTACTTGGGCAGCGATTTGCGTCTTCATTGCCGCAGTGGTGCACTTCGCATTAGGCTTCTCCATTGAGTTTTCGGTAGACGAAGCGCATTACGTTCTATATGCCTATCATTTGGCGTGGAGCTATTTTGACCACCCTCCATTAGTAGGCTGGATTCAGTGGCCACTCATTCACCTCACTTCATCTGAAGGTCTGATCCGTATCATTCCGGAGTTGCTCTGGGTTCTATCAAGCTACCTGGTTTACCAAGTCACTTTGGAAATCCACCACTTATTACAACAGCGCAATAGCGACTATTTGACCCAAGCACTCCCATTGCCTCAAACCTGTGGATTGATGGCAGTACTCACCATCATTGCATCGCCTTTGCCACATGTCCTAGCAATTGGCTTATTACCCGATACCATCCTCACCCCCATTAGTCTGGGGCTGATGATGATGGCCTTGCGCTGGCTGCGCAAAGATCGTTTGAATCAAGCGGAATGGGCGTTGCTTGGCATCTTGCTTGGACTAGCAGGTCTGAGCAAATACACCGCCGCTTTTACAGCCCTAGCCCTACTATTTGTTTTTTTAAGCACTCCAAAGAAGCCATGGATTAATAGCAGCGGATTTTGGCTAGCAGCAAGCATTGCATTACTACTCATCTGCCCGGTGCTCTATTGGAATGCGACACATGACTGGATCTCATTTAGATATCAATTAGCCCATGGCGGTGGCAGTGCTTGGGTCTGGCGTAGGGTCGCAGCTTTTATTGGCATCCAAATTGCCTGCTTTGGCCCCGCCCTCACTTTGGGAGCCATGCTCTTTATCAAGCAATATTGCCACAGTAAAAAACTGGTTTTGGGTGCCCTATTTGGCTTCTTTTTGATTCCCTTCATGATCTTTGCGGCCCTTTCTGGCGGTGGCAGCCTGCCTCACTGGACAACACCAGCCTGGTTTTGTTTGGCACCATTTGCAGGCATTGGTCTTGCAAATGCATGGCCAATGCGCCACCGGATCCTCTCGAGAGCCATTCGCGCTCTGCTAGTAATACAGGTACTGCTTTGCCTGCTTGGCTTTGCTTTTGTTCTTGCTGGCGGCATCCCTTCGATCGCCGTTAAATCCAATCCTATTGCTGATCTGTATGGCTGGAAGATCGCAGGAGAAAAGGCCGCACAAATAGCCCAAACCAATCACGTTGAGAGTATTGCCGTCCAAAATTGGACTTTGGCTAGTCGTGCAGCATGGTATGCGAGACCGCTGCCTGTATTTGTTCTAGACCAACGCCAAGATCAATTTGATATTTGGTTTGGACAATTAAGCGCAGGGGCTAGCACCCTCCTCATTAACTGGTCTGGCATGTCATTTAATGCCCCCATTGGTACTAAATCAGGCTTTGAGCAATGCAAAATCATAGATACCCTTGAAATTGTCCGATTTGGACAATTTTTATCTCGGTTTGACTTCAGTCTGTGCTCCAACTGGCAAGGTCAGTAATTCACCAAATTCAAGACCTTAGGAGCGCTAGGCATTATCCTTACGCCTATGAGTTCACAACCCCAAGCCACCCCCACAGCATCAGCAGGGTGGAAGTCCATTCTGAAGCGCGCATGGCCAAGCATTCGGGTGTTGCTTTCCATTGCGCTGTTATGGAAAGCGACTAGCGGAATCGATTGGCAATCCCTCTTGAGCTCTGAAATTCAGATGCAGCCGATCTGGTTTTTGGCAGCCCTTGGATGCATGGCATTGGCATTTATGTTTGGTGGCTACCGCTGGGCCCTTTTTATGCAATCCGTAGGCTTCCCCAAACGCCCGCTGAGCTATATTGGCCTGTATTTTGCTGGCGGCCTGATCAATCAGGGTCTACCTAGTACGCTCGGTGGTGATAGTTATCGCGCCATTGCAGCAACCCACCTCAGCCATGCCGGTGGCTATACCCATATCAAAGAATTAGATTCAGAACTACATCACCCTATTAATCTAGAGCATTCGGCACCAAAATTACGTCTGAGTTTTGCCATGGTTCTAGTCGATCGTCTGGTTGGCTTGGCAGGTAACAATCTCTTAGGCGGCATTGGACTGGTATTCGGCGGCGCTACTTTAGCGGCCTGGGGGCCGAGCTTAGGCTATCTAGTCATTGCCATCATGGTCTTTGCGGCAATCGTCACCGCCCTTGCCTTGGCGTGGGGTAGCACCCAACTCCTTCTTAAAAAATTATTAGAGCGCTTGCAAATGCCTAATGCGATTCTGGGTATTCGCTTTGCTTTTTCATGGCCCAATAATATTGCTCAAGGCATATGCGGTATCGGCATTCACTTCCTCACTATTTTGACTCTCCTTTGCTGCTTAAAAGCCTATGGAGTCAATGCCCCTATTCAAAGCCTCATGATTGGCCTGCCAGCGTTAAGCCTCCTCCTCATGCTGCCCATTAGCATTTCAGGCTGGGGACTTCGTGAAGCAACCCTTTCTTCTGTTCTGGCGCTTTGGGGCGTCAACCCCTCGCTTACCGTATTAGCATCTATTAGTTATGGCGCGATTAGTGTCATCTCTGTTTTGCCAGGGGCCTACTTTTTATTTAAACGAAAATAACTCTTTTAGAGACAAACTATGAGTATTAGCGTCAACACTATGCGTGCCATCGATCACTGGGTCGGTGTGCCACTATGCGCTCTAGTAAGCCCACTGGTAGCTTTAGTCGATCGCATCAAGAGCTTGGTGAGCCCTGATCTTGCTCAACCCAAAAAACTGCTCTTCATAGAACTCTCTGAAATGGGTAGTGCTATTTTGGTTGATCCAGCCATGCGGAATGCACAGGCCAGAGGCGCTGAAATATTTTTCCTGATATTTAAAAGCAATCGTGCGAGCTTAACTTTACTCAACACTGTTAAGCCTGAGAATATATTCACGATTGATTCATCTAGCCTAGGCGGCTTAATTAAAGACACCTTACGCTTTTTAATCTTAGCGCGTCGTCACAAAATTGATACTGCAATTGACTTAGAGCTTTTTTCGCGTTTTACCGCCCTCTTAACGGGCTTGTGTGGTGCGCGTCGTCGTGTGGGATATCACATTTTTCATGGGGAAGGTCTCTGGCGTGGTTTTATGTTGACGCGCAAGGTTCACTACAACCCACATATTCACATCACAAAGAATTTCTTATCCTTAATTCATGCTGCTTTTGCTAAAGAGATCGAGGTACCGTTTAGCAAAATTCACATTCCTGATTCAGAAGTGCGTTTGGAGCAAGCAGTCATTGACCCAATCTCATTAAGAAAAGTGCAAGAGCGAATTGAGAAAAAAGCTAAGGAAGCGAATATTCCATACGCCTTTGGAAAAGACCGCATCATTCTAATTAACCCTAATGCCAGCGATCTCCTTCCACAACGTCGCTGGGCACAACAACGTTTTTCCGAATTAATCCAAGCAATTCATCAGCGCTATCCAAATGATCTGATTTTAATTACCGGCTCTCCAGCAGAGTTTGTATACGTTGAAAAAGTTCGCTCTGTAGCCAATGTGAAGCAAGCAATCAATTTTGCTGGGCAAGTCAGTTTTGCTGAGCTACCTCCCCTTTACACCTTATCAGATGTAATGGTAACTAACGATTCTGGGCCTGGACATTTCTCCGCTGTAACACCTCTTAGAACAGTGGTGTTATTTGGTCCTGAAACACCAGCGCTGTACAGCTCGGTTGGTAATTCAATCGCCATTACTGCCAATCTGGCTTGCTCCCCTTGCGTTAGTGCAGCCAACCACCGCAAGACACCTTGTCATGACAATGTTTGCATGCAAGCCATTACCGTTGAGCAAGTCTTAGAGAAAGTAGCAATCCAGTTACAGGGCGTTGACCAGGCTAAAGCACGTTAATCGCCATGCATGAAAAACCATTCCCTCTATTTGCTTGGTTTTTCCCATACCTACTACTTGCATTGGCTTTTTTGATTTATCAAGCAGATTGGCAAGTAAGTAGCTTTCTATTCATTAATCACTTTACTCAGCTATTGCCTGATCGATTGTGGGCGGGACTCACTTTTCTTGGCAACGGTTGGGGCGCCCTTGCAGTGACCCTGCCACTACTCTTGCTGGCGCCACGTTTATTAAGCGCAGGAATTTTTGGCGGCCTGATCTCAGGGGTAGCCGCTCAAATACTGAAGCCTTTTTTTGATCTTCCCAGACCAGCGGGAGTATTGAATGATGGCTCTTTTTACAGGATAGGTGAACCCCTCTTTAACAATTCACTTCCATCAGGTCACACAATGACTGCATTTGCGATTGCGGGTGCCATCTATTTTGTATGCAATGCACAACATCGTAAATACCTCTCCACTCTTTTTGTGCTTGCTCTATTAATAGGTTTATCGCGCATTGCTGTTGGTGCTCATTGGTTGACCGATGTTCTAGCCGGCATGGGCATTGGTCTTTGGTGTGGCATGCTGGGTGCAAAAGTAGCATGCGCTATACCTGAGTCTTGGTTAATACCCAAGAGTATCTGGGCTCGACTCATCGCAAGCAGTGGCCTCATCACCGCTTACATACTCCTCACACAAACTATTGATATCAAGTTGAATGCCCCACTACAGTATGTATGTGTTGCCTTCATTGCGATTACCCTCTTCTTTTTTATAAAAGCGCAAAACGCAAAGTCAGTCGACCATGTTTAGTTATCGCCATGCCTTCCATGCCGGTAGTCATGCCGATATCTTGAAGCATCTCACCCTCGTTCACCTGGTTCAATATCTTCAAGAAAAGCCGGGCGCCCTAACCATTGTAGATACCCATGCAGGCGCTGGCATCTACAACCTAGAAGATGGGTTTGCTGCTGTCAGCAAAGAGGCGGATAACGGGATTATGCGTCTACAGCGCTTTGCAAATGAATGTGGCAGCGAGGGGAATAAGCTTGCACAAAGCATTAACGACTATCTGGCCTGCATTGATGCAGAAAATACCACCGAGCACACCCGCATCTATCCCGGATCCCCTTTTATTCTGGCACGCTTACTTAGACCTCAGGACCGCTTAAAACTCTTCGAGCTACACCCAAAAGAAATTGATATCTTGCGCCACAATATTGGTGAGTTAAAGCAATCAAAGCAAATTGATATTTATGCGGAAAACGGTTTTGCGCGACTGAAGGGTCTGATGCCACCACCCAGCAGACGCGGGCTTGTTTTAATTGATCCCTCTTATGAGGATAAACAAGATTATCGAAATTTAGAAGTCATGATGGAAGAAGCGCTGCAGCGATTTGCAACGGGATGTTATGCAATCTGGTATCCCATGCTATCTCGTAGAGAGGCAGCGGATTTACCGGGTAGGATGAAAAAAATTGCAGCAGCGCACAACCGATCATGGCTACAAGCAGAACTGAGAGTGGAGAACGCTCCTAGAGAGCGCCGACTTCAGGCGAGCGGCATGTTCATTTTTAATCCACCTTGGACGCTAGAGAAAGACTTGGCAGAAGCGTTACCGATCCTAACAAAGGCTCTAGCTCAAGATACTGGCGCAAATTTTTTACTGAAAAGCTTCGAGGCTAAATAAACTGGGGGGCTGCTACCAGCTTGCTGTCAGAGCAAACCCGAATGATTGATAACTTAATTGAGCCCGAGCACCCACGGGCAAAGTAATTTTGTCTGCCTGATGACCAAATGGTAGCCCGGTAATCATTGGAATAGCCTTGGGCAGACGCTGCCGAATCATTTCAATGGCGGCATTCAAGTTGTAACCACGATCATTCTCATACAAGCGGTATGCTGAAAATCCACCCAACATAATCGCCGCCTGACTAGAGAGAATTCCAGAGTCAAGCAATTGCATCAGCATCCGCTCAATTCGATATGGATGCTCATTGACATCCTCCAGAAATAAAATGCCGCCACTTATTTGCTTGTCACTCGGAAAATAAGGTGTACCAACTAGACCGGCAAGTACCGTTAAATTACCACCCCACAATATGCCCGAGGTAAGTCCTTGTAGGCTTTCTCCAAGAAAATTCTGTGGGTGCTGGGTAGCAATATCTAGCTTGCGATCTTCTATAGCATTTTGAAAATGCTGCCACATAAAAGGACTTGGCTCTATTAAGCCCCCCTGCTCATCAAGGCATCCAAAATCAAAGTTCAGCATCGGGCCCGCCAAACTGATCGCCCCTGTTTTAGCTAACAAAGCTAAATGAAATACCGTGAAATCGCTATGTCCGCACACTTGCGCGCCATTTTGGATGGCTTTGGTAATAGCATCCCATTTGATACCTGGCAATAAGCGCTGTAACCCATATCCTCCGCGGGTTGCCATTGCTAATGAGTCGGGGCTTAGCTGACTCAATTGGTTCAGTTCCGATAAACGCTCGATATCAGTGCCTGCAAAGCGCTGATGAATGCGTTGCGCACAAGCCTCATTTGAAATACTAAATCCTTGTCGTTTTAGCCAGTCAATCCCATTAGCAGGACTACGGCTATCCAAGCAAGCTCCAGACGGGGCAATCAAATGAATAGACTTCAACGTCGCCCCCTAAAAAAATCACGCAATATCTGGCCACATTCTTCAGCCAATATTCCACCTTCGACTTGCGTCTGATGATTAATCTGCTTACTTGCAAAAATATCTAAAACGCTCCCTGCAGCGCCAGTTTTAGGATCAGAGGCACCAAAAACAACCCGATCAATTCTCGCATGGAGCATCGCACCCGAACACATCACGCAAGGCTCCAGGGTAACGTAAAGGGTTGCTCCCGGCAAACGATAATTGGCAACGCCTTGAGCGGCAGTTCGTAAGGCCAGCATTTCTGCATGTGCGCTAGGATCATGATTTCCTATTGGCTGATTAAAGCCTCTTCCAATCACTTGTCCATCGCGCACCAGAATCGCCCCCACTGGCACTTCTCCAGCAAGTGCAGCCAATCTAGCCTGCTCTAGGGCCTCTTGCATAAATTGACGGTCAAGCTGCGCTTGCATGATTTAAGGGTGACTTACATCAGCCCAGCAATTGGGAGTTTCAAATAAACGGATATTCGTTAAGCGCAAAGATCCAGAGAAAGCTTTTTCAAATATAGGCTGCAAAATAGCAAATGCTGCTGCTGCAAGATTCTCAACAGTAGGTACATGCTCCATGATGACTGTCTTGTGATTGGGCATAGTGGCTAAAAAATTAACCAAACCCTGATCTTCTTGCGCCACTAAAAAGGCGTGATCCCATAAATCAACCAAGTATTGATTAGTAAGGCGCTTAATATCGCCAAAATCGAGAACCATCCCATCATCGGCTTTGCCCGGATGATTTGCCACATCACCCGTTAAGGTAACTTCAATTGCATAGCGATGGCCATGCAAATGACGGCATTGGCCATCATGATTTGGTATGCGATGGCCAGAATCAAATTCGAGGCGACGTGTAATTGAAATAGGGGAAGACTTCATAGTTTTATCAACAATCAAAATGGATTCAGGTTTGTTTAGCGAATACCAATAACCTTGTGGGTTTGCACACTCAAACGCCACAAAGGACGTTTCTGACATAACCGCACCGCCAACTGTATATTGTCTTTTAGATTGGGTCCATCCATAGCTTGCAAGAAACGATTGCGATAATCCATCTTCTCAAAGCGCGCCAGTAAAGTCTCTAGTGCATCGTGTCCTGCCTGAGGGATCACCAGCTTAATTTCATCAGCCTGCAAAACAATCAAATCAGCACCCGCCTTAGGGCTGACACAAACCCAATCAATTCCTTTGGGAACCTTGATTGTTCCGTTGGTTTCTATAGCAATACTAAAACCCTTAGCATGCACTGCCTCAATCAGATCTTGATCGATTTGAAGTAGCGGCTCGCCGCCTGTAAAAACAACATACCGCTGTTGAGGGCCAGCTGAGGTAGATTTCCAGGAGAGCTCAATCGCATCAGCTAAAGCTTGCGCAGTCTGAAACTTGCCGCCACCAAAACCATCGCTTCCCACAAAATCAGTGTCACAAAATTGGCAGATCGCAGTTTGGCGATCCTCTTCGCGGCCGCTCCATAAGTTACAACCAGCAAAACGGCAAAATACAGCAGCGCGACCAGCATGTGCGCCTTCGCCTTGAAGGGTGGGAAAGAGTTCTTTTACGGTATACATAGCAGCTTTTAATAGATTCGCTATTTTAAGCGCTTAATGCCAAGTTGCTTACTTCCACGACACCAAGCGCCATTCAAAGTAATCCTCCCATAAGGCGTTGTTCCAGGCCATTCCACCCAAAAGATATCTTCCATATGACCTCCGGATAACCCATCGCCCAACTTCGGGAGAAAACCAAACATCCTCTTGGCGCATGTTGGCCAATCTAAATAAATCATTACTTTGGAATGTTGGCGCTTCATTGTGGTATCTCAAAGTAGTAAATTGACCTGCTGGGACCGAGATTGTTTCCCACTCTATCGCCTGCATACTGAAACCCCAGTAATAGGAGTTATCTGGGAAGCCTAATACTTGATAACGGGTGCGAATGAATGAAGATGGTCCTATAGAGAGCTGCTCTGGCCACAAAGGTAACGGCTTGTTGAATACTTGCGGTGGATTCCAATGGGGATCCTGCACAACATATCCCCAAGGCTCTTGGATTTCATCTGGCAATGGACCAGATTTTTCACTGGCTCTTGCTATGCGAACTTGCTCTCCAATCGATACAACTTTTTCAGTTACCGTATCAACAATAGCTTGGTTAAATACATTTCGCACCTCATACACCCACTCTTGACCAACTTGAGGTGCCCTAAGCAGGGGAAGTGGTTGAGGTTGCGGTAATGGGGCGCCAGCTGGGAAAGGTTGCGATGAAATACAACCCACTAGCAAAAGCTGTGTTACTAGAACGAGGCCACGCCAAAATACACTCACTAAACTTACTTGTAGGCTGTCAGCTCCCAACGATAGCTCCCCTCATTAATTACTTCACCTAGCTGGCCTTGTATTTCATAAGAACCAGAGGCTTCGCGTGCAACCCAGCGACCAATTGTTGGAGCAAACCACATTGTTTCTTTGCGCATGCAATCCACTTTATTGTCATCATCACTTTGATAATGAATTTGAGTTTGGTAACGCAAAGCAACAAATACTCCTGCAGGTACCGTAATTTTTTCCCAACCTTCTGCACTCATGTACTCTTGCCAGCCTAGCTTTGAATCAGAGTAATCTCCGATGGTGTAATGCGTAGTAAATTGCTTGCTCCACTTGCTAGATAACTCTTGCGGCCAAAGGGGTAAAGCGGGGTTGAAGTGAAGCAAACGAGGCCATTGCGGATCAGTCGTCACCATCCCCCATGCACTCTGAATTTCACTGGGTAATTGTGCTCCGTCTGCCAAGCTACGCTCAATCACAATGGCAGATCCAACCTTAGCAACACGCTCAGTAAGCACCCCAAGTGTTTTTCCATTAAAGACGTCGCGCTTGACATAGGTCCATTCTTGACCCACTTGGGGTAATCGAACGGATGGCAAAGGACTCGGCTGGGGAACTGGGGTACCGTTTTCATAGGAAAGTGGCATTCCGCAGGCAACCGGTGCCAGAGCGGCTGAAGTGATAAATGCACGTCTAGATAAGTTCATGAAGTTACCCTGTAATCGAAATCTTAAACAATCATTTCACCAAATTACTACATGCGCAAGGCTTTTACAATTTGCTGGCGCGAGACAGAAGGCTTTGGCACCAAGATATCAAACCAAGCACGAATATCTTCATCAAGACCAATGCCATGCATAAAGTTATAAATTGCCTTTTTCAATCCAAGACCAAGCGCCACATGGTCAACCCCGCTGGGGTCTATGAAGCCAATATCATTCTTAGCAAAACTGACTGGGGGAAGTGGAATTAATTTGATGCCGTACTCTTGGGGATTCAGACCCACAGGTGAATGTACTGTGCAACTGAAGCGATGAAAGAAACCGCTTTGAATGCAGCCATTTGCAAATAATTGACGAACATATTCAAGTGAATCAACCGTCTCTTGAACGGTTTGCGTTGGAAATCCGTACATCAAATAAGCATGTACCAAAATGCCTGCATCCGAAAAACTTTTGGTCACTTGTGCAACTTGATTAACTGAAACCCCTTTTTTCATCAATTTTAATAATCGATCAGAGGCCACTTCCAGCCCACCGGACATGGCTATACACCCACTTTTGGCCAAGAGTTGCGCAAGCTCAGGGGTAAAGGTTTTTTCAAACCGAATATTTCCCCACCAAGAAATCAGGACCTTACGGCGCAACAACTCCTCTGCCAAGGCTTTGAGTATTTTGGGTGGTGCTGCCTCATCCACAAAATGAAAACCGGTTTGCCCAGTCTCAGCAATAATGGCCTCGATACGATCAACCAACAAAGAGGCTGATGCCGTTTCATAGCGGGAGATGTAATCCAAACTCACATCACAAAAACTGCATTTTTTCCAATAACATCCATGCGCTACAGTGAGCTTATTCCACCGGCCATCACTCCAAAGTCGATGCATGGGGTTAAGCATATCCAATAGGGATAAATAGGAGTCTAAGGGCAAACCATCCCAGGTAGCCGTTCCGACATCCTCGAAAGGAATATCTGGTTCGGGCCAGTTTTTATATTCAACCTGATTTTGCTCATTTCGAATAAATGTTCTTACCAAGCGATCGGCACTTCGTTTGCCGGCAAGATGCTCTAACAACGAGAGTAAAGGCCTCTCCCCAGAATCGAGGGTAATGAAATCAACGAAATTAAATATTCTTGGCTCATCTAACTCGCGTAACTCTGTATTAACATAGCCCCCGCCCAAACCTATTTTGATTGTTGGGTAGCTGGCCTTAATCGTTTGAGCGATGCGAAGTGCTGCGTACATTGCACCAGGAAAAGGTACTGAGAGCAATACCAAAGATGGTTGATGTTTATCGAGCGCCTCGATTGTCAAGCGCCGAAGATATTCATCCATTAATGTTGGCTTAGCTGCCAGAGCTTGGGCTAATGGCTCAAAACTTGGCTGACTGCTGGCTAGAGATTCGGCATAACGTACAAACTCGAAGCGATCGTCCACCGCATCGCGCAACACATCTGACAAATCATTTAAATAGAGGGTGGCAAAGTGGCGCGCTCTATCTTGTGAACCCAAAGCGCCGAAAGCCCAAGCTAAAGAATCTCCCGAGTCATCATCAAAAGCATCAATGACTGTAAATCTAGGTCCTTCTGGCAAAAAGTCTCGGCTATTGATTCGGTGACTTAAGGTGCTATCACGACCTTGCAAAAAGGCGATGACTGGCGCGATAGTACTTTGATAATCTTCAAAATAATCTAGGAAAAAATGAACGCTTGCAGAACGCTCTTGCTCAGGCAGGCTTAAGGCTTGCGCTCTTATTTGAGCAAGGCCAGCGGGTGTAAAAAAATCAAGAACTAAGGCAAGTGCCAAATCCTCTTGAACGGCATTGATTTTTCTTGAACGTAAAAAACCAGTGAGATAGGCAGTCGATGGGTACGGCGTATTTAATTGAGTCATCGGAGGAATGAGACTCAGAACCTTCATATCACCCCCAGAATACTTAACTCTTCAGAGGTAAAGCCAGCCTGCTTACGAGCCTCCACATTAAATGGCCCCCTCAGAGTGGGTGCACAATATTTTCTCGCCAAATCTCGATAGGTGGCGATTGGAGATAGGCCAGCCTTGGAACATAAAAAATTAAACCAGCGATTACCAATCAAGACATGGCCTATCTCATCATGAAGAATAATCTCTAGTATTTCTACTGCCCTGCTTTCTTTAACTTGCTTGAAGCGATCACGAATCCCTGGAACCGCATCTAAGCCTCGGGCCTCCATAGTTCTTGGAACCAAGGCCATTCTGGCAATCACTGCATCTGATGTTCTCTCAACCATTTCCCACAAACTATTGTGCGCTGGAAAATCGCCGTAGCAGTAACCTAAAGACTGCATATGCTCGTTCACTAAGCTGAAATGATATGACTCCTCTTTGGCTACTTTCAACCAATCCTCGTAATACGCTTGAGGCATATCAGAGAATCGCCAAATCGCATCTAAGGCCAGATTCATAGCATTAAATTCAATGTGAGCAAGTGAGTGCAATAGGATAGCCCTTCCTTCAAGGGTATCCATTCTTCTTTTTGGCACCTCCAAGGGCGGAACCAATTCAGGTTTGGAAGGGCGTCCCGGCAGATTCAGACTTCGATCCTCAAGCGTGCGAGAGATTACCAAGCCAACGCGCCCAAGCTGATACTCATCAAATAAATGATGCAGCTGCTTTACCTTTGATTGCGCGTCAGTGCTTGCCAGTATTGCGAGGGCGGTTTCTCGTAACTCAAGCATGGTTCATCACAAGCTTAAGTTGCTTATTCCCACTCAATGATAGTTAAGTTACAAGTATCTGTTTTCATTGAGTATTTTTTCACTTTGTAGGGAGTTTGTAACTTTTAATAGTAGATTTATCACTCAAAACACTTGTAATTCATTGAATACATTGAGTTTACTAGAAACAACTGTATTTCAATGACATTTTTAACAGTAGTAATTGAGTTTAATCACTAAAAAGTAAGAACTTTGAATAAGTGTTGAATCTTAAATTTGGAGTTAAAAATGAAAAGATGTGTTCTATACAGTCGTGTATCTACTGAAAAACAACAATGTTTGAATCAAGTGTTGGAAATGATTGAATACACGAAAAGAAGTGATTTAGAGATAGTTAAAACTTATCAAGATGAATCGCTACCACTTCTATAGACACTTTCTAGCCTAATATTTAGTCTATTAGGAGGTGTGTAATGAGTACAAGAAGACGGTTTACTGAAGAGTTCAAGTTAGAGGCAGTCAAGCAAGTCGTTGAGCGAGGATTTGGGGTTCGAGATGTGGCTGCTAGGCTGGGCACCTCACCCCATAGTCTGTATGCCTGGATTAATAAATATGGTATTCCAGCCGAGCAGCGCTTAGTTCAAGATGATCAATTAGCTAAGCTTAAAAGACTGGAGGCGGAGCTGCGGCGGGTTACCGAAGAGCGCGACATCCTAAAAAAGGCCGCCGCGTACTTTGCCAAGGAGTCCGGTTAAAGTACGCCTTCATCAAAAAGCACCAGCATGAGCATGCCATCCGCACGATGTGCAAGGTTTTGCGAGTCCACCACAGTGGCTATTACGCTTGGCTTAAAGAGCCGCTCTCGTCTCGAGCGTATGAGAACCAGATGATCGTAGGTCAAATTAAGCAAGCGTGGCTGGCAAGCGGCACCATCTATGGTTATCGCAAGATCCATGATGACCTGCAAGATCTGGGGATTGCTTGTGGAGAGCAACGGGTGTATCGCTTGATGAAGGCGCAAGGCCTACGTTCCCAAACAGGCTACAAGCGTAAACCACGGCACCATACTGGTAAGCCTCATGTGGCAGCCCCCAATCACTTGGGTCAGCAGTTTGATGTTTTAGAACCTAATGAGACCTGGGTAACGGACATTACTTATATCCGCACGCATGAGGGTTGGCTGTACTTGGCGGTGGTCTTGGATTTATTCTCCCGCCAGATTGTAGGCTGGTCGATGCAAGGTCAAATGGATAAGGAGTTGGTGGTCAGCGCCTTGCTGATGGCTTTATGGAAACGAAAACCCAAGCAGACAGTGATGATCCACTCGGATCAAGGCAGTCAATTTTCTAGTTACGAGTGGCAAGCGTTCTTAAAAGAACATAACCTCAAACAAAGCATGAGTCGGCGCGGAAACTGCCATGACAATGCCGTAGTGGAGAGCTTTTTCCAACTACTCAAGCGGGAGCGGATTAAACGTAAAACCTATGCCAGCAGAGCAAAAGCAAGAGAAGATATTTTTGATTACATCGAAATGTTTTACAACCCGGTTAGACGCCATAGTTACAACAATGGACTTTCTCCGGTAAGATTTGAAGAGCAGTACCAAGCGAGGTTGGGAAGTGTCTAAGATATTGGTAGCGATTCAAGATGATTCAACATCAAGTAGAAAAGAAATTAGTCAAAGAACTCAACTATCTCAAATGTTATCAGACGCAAGTAGAAAGTTATTTGATGTATTGATAGTTTCATCAATTGATAGAATTGCTCGAAATACAAAAGAATGTATTGAAATCGTGAATCAATTAAATGAATTAAATATAGACATCATTTTTTTAAGAGAAGGTGTAGATACAAGAACTAGTATTGGAAGAATGATATTTCATGTATTCAGTTCTCTTGGAGAATACGAAAGAGAAATGATTCGTTCAAGAATCATGAGTGGGTTGAATCGGGCGAGAGAACAAGGGAAGAAGTTGGGAAGAAAAACAAAAATTAATGAAAGTTTAATAACTGCGGTAAAGTTACTAAGAGATAAGGGAATGGGGATTAAAGATATTTCAAAAGAATTAAAGATTGGTGTCGGAACTGTATATAAAATTTTATGAGGATAATATGAATGAAAATATAATAGGAATTTTTGTTACCTTACTTGGTGGTATTACATATTTACTATGGAACATAGAGTCATCACTGAGTTTCATAAAAAACAATTCAAGTTCAGATAACTCATACAAACTTGAACTAGAATTACAAGATATCAAATACTCTCTAAAAAGAATTGAGAGTCAATTGTCATCAATTGAAAATTATTCATCACTTAATAAAATTATCAATAAACTAGAACAAATCGACACGACAATACAAAAAATCTAAATGATAGATATCAATAGTTCACAAATCATTAGTTTTCTGAAGATGTTCAAAATGTCAAAAAAACATCAAATTTGATACTTTGGAAGGTGTTAAATTTTGGATGATTTCTGAACATACTAAAAAAGTTTATTTCCACTCAAACTGAAAACTTTAATAATTTACTTTTTGATGGAAAACACTACTCATGTTTGTGTAACAAAGTGTATAAATAAAACATGAACTCAACAATAAACAAAGAATTCCGTAAGAAAATGAAAAAGAACAGTCAAGTGACTGTTGAAGGAATTCGTAAGGAATTAATGAGTTCTAGATTCATCATTCAATCTCATAACAAAGAAAAATTAAGGAAATCACTCTCTCTAACGAATGATTTATATTTACTAGATAAAACTCTACTAAATCCACAGATTCATAAGATTCATTCAAAGTCGTTATATGAACGATTCATTAAACACAAAGAAACGAAGTCTAAGAAGATTTATAAGTTTTTGACACTACTTCATTCGGTAGAGATATTGAATGAACAGAGAATCTTGGATTCTATTGAAGAAATGAGATATCAGATTCATAAAGTCGTATCGGAATCTAAGTCTATTTGGTGTTTAGGAAGTATTGAAGTAGAAGTTGTTTCTCTAGGAATGATGAGAAAAATTAGAGAAGAAGATAAATTTAGTGATTCTGAACACAGAAAACTAGATGTATTAGAAAAACTTTCAAAAAGATTGAGAAAAAAGAAAGAAAGAGAATCTGAATCACTCGTTCTGATTCACTTCCATGGAATCGTTACTTCAAGTAGTGATTACAACTTAGAAAGATTTAACTATCTTTTAAGATTGAATCCAACTTGGAACAAGATTCCAAGACAAATTGAATTGAAGAACTTATCTACATCTTTTCAAGGAAGTTCTAAATCTCTTAATGAAAACTTAAAACATATCTCTACATACATAACAAAAGGTGGAAATGATTGGTATGGAAACAAATCATATCTAAGATACAAAATTGGATTTGATAACGAATCTTATGATTCAGAAGATTCTTGGATTAAGAAGAACTGGAGAAGAAATGAGATTCTCAAGAAAGAACAGAGAGAAGAAGGAATTGAAGATGTTCTCTCGTTAAATCGTTTTGAAATTTCACTACTTACAAATGTAATTCATAAATTGATGTGTCAAAGAAGAGATAAAAAAGGTTATCTAATCCACTCAAAAAGTGGAAAGTATTCAAAAGACATTTATCAGAATTACATAAAATCCCAACAAAAATCCAACAAATTACCCACCACTTTGAGTGATTTTTTGAACTAAATTTCACCTACCAAAATCTGTCGTTTTTCTAAGAACTACCCTAGAAGTCAATATCTATATGACTTTTACTGTGTAGTAGTGAGTTTTACTGTATTTCTAGTGTTTTGATGTGACATAAATATATGTATCAGAACACAATAAAAAGAGAGAAATACAGATGAATTTATCAATGAATGAAAACTTAGAAAAAGACATTCATATTCGTGTGTCAAATGACTTACTAGAACACATTGAAACCATCTCCAAGACTTACAAAATGAACAAATCTACATTCACTAGACGAGTTCTCACAAAGTTTGTCACAGAGTTCCTCGAGAGTCACAAGTAGTCGTAACCGTAGTCGTTACTAACAGTCTTAGTTAGTAATTTTGATTGATTAAAAAGAAAGATAAAAATGAAAAAAACAACTATAAAAACATTTAAACGATTTATTAAGGAAGAACAAGAGAAGTGGTATTCGTTAGACTTATTTTCGGATATGAGTAAAGAAGATGTTGTTTATTACATGAATGAATTAGTTCCACTTACACTTAAAATGTTAAAGAATTCAGATGTGATGATTTCTGTTGAACCTGTTCTTGATAGTAATGAACTATGAACTCAAGAGAATTGGAACTTTTAGAGAAAAAATCTCTTTACTGTTTAAGAGTTTGTGATGATTTAAAGGAATCAGTCGTTCAAAGTTACTTAAATGACTTGAACAAATTTGTTAAATTCAATACAAAGAAGAAACTATTGTTAGTTGTATTGGAAGATAAGAGTTAAATTACAAATCAGTCAAATAAAACCTATTTGGTAACCTATCTTCAATTGAGTAGTTTGTAATTAAATCAATGATGCTTTTTCTTATTTCAATGTGATACATATGTGTTTTAAATCTCAATTTAGTTATTTTTTCTTCATCTGTATTATTTGAATCTTCAAGTTTTTCTAACTGATTTTCATGTTTAATAAATTTATACATACTCATCAGATGAATATTTGAACTTAGAAACAACATCATCAATCCATTTATGACATTCTTCAATACAGTTACTTAATTCATCGTTATTCATTTAATTTTCCCTCAATATAGTTTTTTTAAGATATCAACATAATTATGAATGTCGGTAAAAGACATATAAGAAAAATTCCACCGACAATAAACTGTATTTTTCCAGACAGAGATGATGTTTTGAATTCTTCACGAACTTTACTTATGAAGTAATAGAAAACATATACGATAAATAATAGAAAAATAATCTTCAATAAGAAGTTGAATAAATTTGATAAATCAAAATTAATAATTGATTCAAAGATAGATTTGAGTGTCATTTAATTCATTTCATATCGTAAGAAGTCTATTTGTTATTTAAAGAACCTAATTTTGAATTTATTTCATACAACAATTCATTTGACTTTAGTTGAAGTTTTTGTAGATCTACTAACTGTTTAATAATGTTGTGTATGTAATAAACAGTAACGAATGAAAATATTGGAAAAATTACATAACTGAATTCCATCGAATCCTCCAAAAAGATAACTCCATTACAGAATTTCTAGATAGTTTGAGTATGTGTATCTCTAACAATTCCGAACTATTTTAGAACTTGTTCTAGTAATAATAACTACTCTTTGAAGTCATCATCAAGAATGATTTCGTTATTTTTATCAAATTTCAAGTTATACGAGAGAATTTGTTTAGAAATCTGTTCATCTTTGACATTGTCATAGTGTTTATAGATTTGATTCGGTGAAGTTCCACTAAATCTTGATATCTTGAAAACATCAACTTTTCCAACTAAAAGATGTAGTGAAATCCAAAAATGTCTAATTCCATAGAGTGTTTTTTTAGTATCAAAATCTACATATTTAAGTTTTACATCTTTTACTAACTTATTAAAGTAATCGTATAAGAGTTCTTTTGTAATGACATCATTTCTTCTGAAATGTGAAAATACATAATCATCGTTATCAGTAAATTTTGAGTATGTTTTCCTTCTAATAAATACATCACCTCTTCTACCAGTTACAGTTCTTGATTCACGAACTTTAGTTGTTTCGTAATGAATTGTTATTGTTGAAGTTTCATCTTGATGAACTTTTACATCTTTCCATTTGAGAAGTCTTAATTCACCAGTTCTAAATCCATAATTTCCCATTAGAACAATGAAATCACGAATAGTCTTTCTGTAATAAATTTCTTCATCTCTTAATAGATGTTCTTTAGACACTTTTGAATACCATCTCTTTGATACATCTACGAGTTGTCTATATTCTTCAATCGTATAACCGATTCGTCTAACTTCATTCTTACGAACTTTAATTGTTCCAAAATCTGGAACATATCCAGACTGTATTAAACCTTCATTCACACACCACTTATACATCTGTTTAATTGTGATTGATTCATTCACAACAACTGTCATAGTGATATCTTTTTTCTTTGATTGTCTATGTGATCGATATCCCTGAAAGAACTTCTTATCAATATTTTGTATCTTTGTATTCTTACCAACAAACTCAAGATAGTGTTTAGTAAATGTCTTAATATTTGTTTGTCTACCGACACTAATTTGTTTTTCATCTACCAATGTCTGAACATACTTTAAGTATCTTTCTCTCATCTCATTCCCAGTTAATGAGAATAGTTTTTCACCATTTAGTATTTTTGCTTGATAGAAAATAAATTCTTTCTGAGCAATTGATAGAGCAAGTTGTTTATCCCTTGTCTTTAGTGACTTACGAATGTATCTCTTCTCTTCTTGAACATACATTCTCATTTGATAAACATCACCACTATGAGTAGTTTTGAAGATACGAACATGTCCATCGAAGATGTCTGTAATGTCAGACATACGAGAAACTTTTTCAGAAGTTTTTAAATTCTTCTTTTTCTTGTTACTACTATTGATATCAATCGTTCGTAGAGTATGTAACATCATTCATAGAGTAAATTCGTAACTCTATGAGTTTACATAAGAAATTGATTTTATTGTAAAAACTTTGTAAAAATAAATTGCTTATAAATCAATAACTTATGATATAATTATCATTCCCACTCTATTGTGGCCGGCGGTTTTCCGCTAATGTCGTATACCACTCGGTTAATGCCGCGCACCTCATTGATGATGCGATTGGATACTTTACCCAGTAATTCATGTGGTAGATGAGCCCAATGCGCAGTCATAAAGTCTTGAGTTTGCACAGCACGCAGAGCCACTACATACTCATAAGTGCGTCCATCGCCCATCACACCAACTGATTTAACTGGCAAAAAGACAGCAAAAGCTTGGCTCGTTAAGTCATACCAAGACTTGCCACTAATTTCATCAAAGTTACTACGCAGCTCATCAATAAAGATAGCATCAGCTCGTTGCAACAAACTAGCAAACTCAGCCTTCACTTCACCCAGAATACGAACACCAAGGCCTGGACCTGGGAATGGATGACGATAAACCATTTCTCGTGGCAGCCCTAAGGCAACACCTAACTCACGCACCTCATCTTTAAAGAGTTCGCGCAATGGTTCAAGTAACTTCAGATGCATATCTTCGGGGAGGCCGCCGACATTATGATGACTCTTAATGGTGTGCGCACCCTTCTTCCCTTTGCCGGCCGATTCAATAACATCAGGGTAAATGGTGCCTTGAGCCAACCATTTAGCGTTCTGAATTTTTCCAGATTCTGCTTGGAAAATCTCCACAAATTCTTTGCCAATGATTTTGCGCTTGGCCTCTGGATCCGCCACACCAGCTAATTGGGACATAAAAGTATTGGCAGCATCTACCCGGATCACTTTGACACCCAAATTGCGTGCAAACATTTCCATCACCATATCGCCTTCATTCAGGCGAAGCAAACCATGATCGACAAACACACAGGTCAGCTGGTCACCGATTGCCCGATGGATCAGTGCTGCTGCAACACTAGAATCAACGCCACCAGAAAGCCCAAGAATGACTTCGTCATCACCAACTTGCTGACGAATATGTTCGACCGCTTCAGCAATGTAATCGCCCATCACCCAATCGGCCTTGCATTCACAAATCTGATGAACAAAACGCTCAAGGATGGCTGTGCCTTGTATGGTGTGCGTTACTTCTGGATGAAATTGAAAAGCATAAAAGCGGCGGTCTTCGTCAGCCATACCAGCGATGGGACATGACTCCGTAGAGGCCATTAATTTAAATGCGGGCGGCAGTGTGGTGACTGAATCACCATGACTCATCCATACTTTCAGAATACCGTGACCTTCACTAGTCGCGAAATCTTCAATTCCTTTGAGCAACTCGGTGTGTCCATGCGCACGCACTTCAGAGTAACCAAACTCACGGGCTTTACCGAGTGACTCCGCCGAAGCAACTGCGCCACCCAACTGAGTTGCCATGGTTTGCATGCCATAGCAAATCCCCAAAACGGGAACACCTAATTCAAACACTATTTGGGGTGCACGTGGGCTGCCATCCTCAGTCACTGAGCTTGGGCCTCCTGACAAAATGATTCCCTTACAACCTTGCTCCCCTACAAAGCGACGAATGAACTCAGGGTCACAATCGTATGGGTGAATCTCTGAATACACTTTTGCATCGCGTACGCGTCTCGCAATTAACTGGGTTACTTGTGATCCAAAGTCGAGAATAAGTATTTTGTCGTGCACGAAAGAAACAGCCTTAATTTAAGTCTTAATCAATATGGTAATTTGGCGCTTCTTTAGTGATCTTCACATCATGGACATGCGACTCGCGCACACCAGCAGAAGTGATTTCCACAAAATTGGCTTTTTCATGCAATTCGTCAATTGTTCTGCATCCTAAATAACCCATTGATGAGCGAATGCCGCCAGTCAATTGATGCAAGATTGCAAGCACGCTGCCTTTATAAGGCACTTGACCTTCAATACCTTCAGGAACCAGTTTTTCAGCATTAGCAACAATATCGCTTTGGAAGTAGCGATCTGCAGAACCATCGGCCATCGCGCCCAATGAACCCATACCACGATAGCTCTTGTATGAACGCCCTTGATACAAAAATACCTCACCAGGCGCTTCTTCTGTACCAGCAAACATGCCACCCATCATGACAGAGCTTGCGCCAGCTGCCAATGCTTTAGCCACGTCACCAGAGTAACGAACGCCGCCATCAGCGATCAAAGGAATCCCTGTACCCCTTAGGGCTGCCGCCACATTCACAATGGCGCTAATTTGAGGAACTCCAACACCAGCTACGATACGAGTAGTGCAAATAGATCCCGGGCCAATACCTACTTTGACCCCATCAGCGCCATGATCAGCTAATGCTTTTGCAGCATCGCCAGTGGCAATATTTCCACCAATTACCTGAACTTGTGGGTAATTCTTTTTCACCCACTTCACGCGATCCAATACGCCTTGGCTGTGACCATGCGCAGTATCAACCACGATGACATCCACACCTGCACGAACCAGGAGCTCAATACGCTCATCATTGTCAGGGCCTACGCCAACTGCCGCTCCAACGCGTAACTTTCCTTCGCTATCTTTACAGGCATTTGGGTGCTCAGTCGCCTTCAAAATATCTTTAACTGTAATCAAGCCACGCAGCTCGAACTTGTCGTTGACAACCAATACGCGCTCTAAGCGATGCTGACTCATGAGGCGCTTGGCTTCATCAAGGGAGCAACCTTCTTTTACAGTAATCAAGCGCTCACGGGGTGTCATTTTAGTTTTGACGGGAGTATCAAGATCTTCTTCAAAGCGCAAATCTCGGTTGGTAATGATTCCGACAACTTCTTTACCAATCAACACTGGAAATCCCGAGAATCCATGTTCGCGCGACAATTGAATAACCTGACGCAGTGTGACATCTGGCCCTATGGTGATCGGATCACGCAGAACACCAGATTCATAACGCTTTACTTTAGCTACTTCACGAGCTTGCTCTGTTGGCGTTAAATTTTTATGAATAATCCCAATACCGCCCTCGCTGGCCATAGCAATCGCTAAGCGACCCTCGGTCACAGTATCCATAGCAGCTGAAACCAATGGTGTATTGAGTGAAATGTCTCGAGTTAACTTACTTGCCAAACTGGCATCTCGAGGAAGTACCGATGAATAAGCCGGTACGAGGAGCACATCGTCAAAAGTGAGTGCTTTTTGAATGAGTCGCATGCAAAACCCCTAGTCGCAAAAACAGATTATAGCCTCCTAGCCTTCCTTCTAGCTGCGGCAGCTTGAAATTTGGCATCCTGATTCTGATTGGCCTTCTTTCGACGAACCGCCTTAGGATCAATCAACAGTGGGGCGTACAGCTCCAAGCGATCCCCGGAATACAGTGGGCTATCCCAATCCTTGCGCTTCCCAAAGACACCAAAACTACCTTTTCGCTCTAAAACAGGGTCCTCTGGGCCACTGGCAATCCCCGCTTTACACAGTGCCAAGCCAACCGTGGCAAGCTCTCCTGGGCGCAACTCAAGCCTGAAAGGCCTCAAGATGGGCTGTCGCCCCCTCGCATCGCACAGCAAAATCTCGAGAGCGCTCTCACTCATAGAGTGTTTCAGCCCGCCTTACAAAGCAGTCCACAAACGTACCCGCTATGTGGCTAAAAACTGGGCCGATGATCTTGTCCAGAATGACACTCTTGAACTCCCAGTGCAGCTTGAATTCAACCTTACAGGCATCCTCGCCCAATGGAATGAAATTCCATTGCCCTGAAAATTGCTTAAATGGGCCATCTACAAAAACCATATCAATGGTTTCTGGACGATGATTGACATTGCGGGTATGGAAAAACTGAGAAATACCCTTAAATTGGATATTGATTTTGGCATCTAACACCGTCTCGGTTTGCTCAAAAATCTCTACTCCTCCACACCAAGGCAAGAACTCTGGATAACGCGCAACATCAGTTACTAGGCCGTACATCCGGTCAGCGGATTGGCCAATTAAAACGGTCTTATAGACGTCTGCCATAATCGATCTTGAGAAGCTAAATAAATATGAGTATCGTCGATAACAAAAAAGCCTTCTTCGATTATTTTATCGAGGAACGCTTTGAAGCAGGGCTGGTTCTGGAAGGCTGGGAGGTTAAGGCAATCCGGGCTGGTCGCGTGCACATTAAAGAAGCGTATGTCGTCATTCGCCAGGCGGAGCTATTCCTCATAGGTTGCCACATCACCCCCCTGCTATCTGCTTCCACCCATATTGTTCCGGATAGCACACGCACCCGAAAACTACTTTTGAATGCGATTGAGATCCGAAAGTTGATTGGCAAAGTGGAACAAAAGGGCTACACCCTAGTCCCCTTAAACCTACATTTCTCCAAGGGGAATGTGAAGTGCGAAATTGGCTTGGCTCGAGGCAAAAAGCAACATGACAAACGTGCAGCCACTAAAGAGCGTGAGTGGGAGGTGCAAAAAGGTCGTATTGCCAGAGGTGACTTAAACGCCTAAACTGGGCTAAACACCCACTAGGGAAGCTTAAGTAGGCATTTATGCACTAATTTAGTGCATATAAGCACCAAGCCGCTACCTCGACCTCAATGCAGCCATCCAAAAGGCGTTATTTTGTAACTATGAAATTGCCCTTTGACGAAATGCTCGATGCCAGCGGTAAAGCGCGGCCACATTACCAAATATTCCATAACTGGCTAAAACAGCAGAGCGATACCCTGATGGGTCTGAAGCGTGCTGAAGCTGATCTCATATTCCGCAGAGTTGGAATCACCTTTGCAGTTTATGGCGACGACCTTGGCTCGGAAAGAACCATTCCCTTTGATCAGGTCCCTCGCATCTTTACAGCCAAAGAATGGGAGCAACTTGAGGCCGGATTGCGCCAGCGAGTAAAAGCACTCAATCGTTTTATTTACGACGTCTATCACGACGAAGAAATTATTAAAGCTGGGATTATTCCTGGCGAGCAAATTTATAACAATGCGCAATATCGCCCAGAAATGCGCAACGTGAATGTGCCTCGAGATATTTATGCGCAAATCGCGGGTATTGATATTGTGCGGGCAGGCGAAGGTGAGTTTTATGTATTAGAAGATAATCTGCGCGTACCATCCGGCGTTTCTTATATGGTTGAAGATCGCAAGATGATGATGCGCCTCTTTCCAGATTTGTTTCAAAAATATCGGGTTGCACCGGTTGAGCATTACCCCGATCTACTGCTCGAATGCTTGAAGTCAGTCAAGCCGGATGATGTTAAAAAACCCAATGTAGTTGTGCTCACCCCGGGGATGTACAACTCAGCTTATTTTGAACATAGCTATCTTGCCCAGCAAATGGGAGTTGAGTTGGTCGAAGGTAAAGACTTATTTGTCAAGAATGAGCAAGTCTTTATGCGCACCACCCAAGGCCCAGAGCGCGTTGATGTGATCTACCGCCGCGTGGATGATGACTTCCTAGATCCCCTGGCATTTCGCTCAGACTCTACTTTAGGCGTTGCTGGTTTGTTGTCAGCACATCGCGCAGGCAATGTCACCCTAGCCAATGCAATTGGTACCGGTGTTGCAGATGACAAATCAATCTACCCTTACGTACCAGATATGATTGAGTTCTATTTGGGCGAGAAGCCCATCCTCAATAATGTTCCCACCTTTCAGTGTCGTAAGTCAGATGACTTGGCATACACCCTAGCCAACCTCGATAAGCTAGTCGTTAAATTAACGCATGGTGCCGGCGGATACGGCATGTTGGTTGGCCCAGCATCTACCAAAGCAGAGATTGAGGAATTTAGAGTTCACTTGCTAGCCAATCCAGATAAATACATTGCTCAGCCTACCTTAGCGCTATCGACTTGCCCAACCTTTGTTGAGTCTGGTGTAGCACCTCGTCATATTGATTTACGTCCATTTGTCCTCTCAGGAAAAACCATCAAAATGGTTCCAGGCGGATTAACACGAGTTGCCTTAAAAGAAGGCTCCTTGGTGGTGAATTCCTCACAAGGTGGCGGCACGAAGGACACCTGGGTTCTAGAAGAATAAAAGAAGAGCGAAGAAAAAATATGCTGAGTCGCACCGCTGATTGCCTTTACTGGATGGCCCGTTACACAGAACGCGCTGAGAATACCGCGCGCATGCTTGATGTCAATCACCAGACGTCATTGCTTCCCCAGCCCGAAGAATTTTTAGAGCAAAGCTGGAAAAAATTGCTGACCATCTCCAAACTCGAAGATAGTTTTTTAGCAAAATATGAAGTGATCAATCGTGAGAATGTATTGGATTTTATGATTTATGAAACCAGTAATAGCTCTAGCATTGCTTCGTGCCTATTTGCCGCCCGTGAGAATGCACGCGTTATACGTGGAAAAATTACCTCGGAAGTATGGGAAACTCAAAATACCACTTGGCTCGAATGGCAGAGGATTGTGGAGGCGCGTAACTCAGCCGACCCTAGTAGATTGCTCGAATGGGTAAAACATCGCTGCCACCTCTTTAGAGGGGTAATGCATGGCACCATGCTTAAGAATCAATCTTTCTACTTCATGAATGTGGGAACTCTTTTAGAGCGCGCAGACAATACCGCCCGCATCTTGCAAACTAAATATGAAGGTCAGAGCGCAAAGGTTTTAGGCGCAAATGAGAAGCGCGCGGATGATGGCGCTGATGGTGAGTTCTTTGATTTTTATCACTGGGCTGCCTTACTACGCTCCGTCTCCGCTTTTGAAATCTACCGCCAAATCTATTCTGATCAAGTAACACCCAAACAAGTCGCTCAATTATTGATATTCAATAAACAAATGCCGCGCTCCTTGGTTTGCTGCGTAAATGAACTCATTCCATTGGTAGCGGAAATCAAAAATGCTCAATCCAAAGAAATTGAACGTCTGCTAGGAAAGCTCAAGGCCAATTTAGATTATTCCGATATCGATGAAGTATTTGCCCAGGGTCTTGAAGAATATATTGAGGAATTTTTGGCTCGCATCAACCACATTGCTGATGAATTTAGTAATGCTTACCTCATACCTTTAGCGGTAGCCTAAGAACATATGCACCTAAAAATTCGCCATCGCACCGAGTACCGCTATGAAACACCGGTTCACTACTCGATTCAAGAGTTGCGCCTAACGCCTGCCAATGTGGCAGGTCAAAAAATTGATAAGTGGAAAATTAGCACGCCCATCAAGGCCAGCAACTCAATAGACGCTTTTGGTAACACCTATAGCGTATTTGTTCAGGAGTCGCCATACACCTCAATGATGATTGAAGCCGAGGGTGAAGTACAAACAGAAGGGGCATCTGAGTTTATCGATGATGCTAAGGCTGTGTCGCCCTTTTATCTTTTACAGCAAACTAATTTGACTGAGCCCTCTGAAGCCATGCTCGAATATTTTGCCCCACACCTTCCAAAGACAAACTCGGTGGATGCAGTATTAAAGCTTGCTGGAGCAGTACAAGGAGCCATTACATACAATCCAGGACAAACTAATTTCGCAACCACAGCAGCTCAATCATTTGCAATGCGCTCAGGAGTTTGCCAAGATCACGCCCACGTCATGCTTAGCATTTGTCGCGCCTCCAATATTCCAGCACGCTATGTCAGCGGCTATTTCTTTGCAGAAGAATCACCTAATCTTGCCAGCCATGCTTGGATTGATTTCTGTAGTGACATCGCCAAAGGTATCTGGCACAGCGTAGACATCACTCATGCCTGCTTAGTAGACGCACGCCATATTCGCCTAGCAATTGGCCGCGACTACTACTCTGCCGCCCCTGTGAAGGGCGTTCGATCAGGCGGCGGCGGTGAAGAATTAACCGCCAATATCTCTATTCAGAAGTTGGACTAAGTACCCCACAATTAAGAGATAATTCTAGGAAATTAATTGAAGGGGTTGTTGTATGACATATTGTGTTGGGCTTTGCCTAAAGGATGGTTTAGTTTTTTTATCTGATACACGCACCAATGCTGGCGTTGACCAGATCGGCACCTTTCGAAAGATGTCATTGTTTCAAAGCAGCGATCGATTTTTTGCGCTGATGAGTGCTGGAAATTTAGCTATTACTCAGGCCATAAAAGAAATCTTGCTTCAGGGTCAATTGCTCAATGGCAAAAACTTGTGGAATATCAAAAATGCGCATGATGCAGCCGTAGTGGTTGGAGATGCAGTAAAGCAGGTCTACGAGAGAGATCATGCGGCCCTAGAAAAAGCCGGCATTGACTTTAATTGCAATTTAATTTTTGGCGGTCAAATTAAAGGCGAAAGACCAAGACTTTTTAACATCTACTCAGCTGGTAATTTTATTGAAGCTACCCCTGAGACTTGTTATTTCCAAATTGGTGAATCTAAGTATGGCAAACCCATCCTAGATCGCGTCCTGGGCTTTGATACCTCACTAGACCTAGCAACTAAGTGTGCCCTGATTTCAATGGACTCAACGCTCAACAGTAATATTTCCGTAGGCCTACCACTTGATTTATTGGTGTATGAGAAGAACTCCTTAAAACCCAATAAGCTCGTCACCCTGGATGAATCCAACCCCTACTTCCAGATGATTCATCAGCTTTGGGGAGAAAAATTGCGGTCTGCATTTAACTCCATTGCAGAACCCACTTGGTCAACTAGCACGCCGGGTGGCTCTATCTCGGCACCTGCAAAGAAAATGGGCTTGGTGCCAATCAATAAACCGAGTCTAAGTATGACCAAAGGAAAAAAGTCAGTTAAGGCCATTGCGCCGGCTAAAAAGAAAAAGGCGGCTGTAAAGGCAAAAGCCTAAACAAACCGCCTTGGGATCAAGACCTTATTGAGAGGTCTTGATCAAACTTCTTTTGCTGCTTACTGCTTACCAAGCATTTCCCATGTAGCAACTACGCTATCAGGATTTAATGAGATGGAAGTAATGCCCTTCTCCACCAACCAACGAGCAAAGTCAGGGTGATCAGAAGGTCCTTGACCACAGATTCCAACATATTTATTTTGCTTACGGCAAGCTTCGATAGAGCGCGCAATCATGAACTCAACCGCAGGATCACGCTCATCAAAGTCGATCGCCAACAGCTCCATACCAGAGTCACGGTCAAGACCCAGAGTTAACTGAGTCATATCGTTAGAGCCAATGGAGAAACCATCAAAATGCTCTAAGAACTGATCGGCCAAAATAGCATTTGAAGGAATTTCGCACATCATGATGAGGCGTAAGCCATTTTCACCACGCTTGAGCCCTAACTTAGCCATCATGTCAATGACACGCTCAGCTTGCTTGATCGTACGCACAAATGGAACCATGATTTCGACGTTGTCCAGGCCCATATCTTCACGAACACGCTTCATTGCAGCGCACTCCAAAGCAAAAGCCTCGCCAAAATCAGCAGACACATAACGGGATGCGCCGCGGAAGCCAAGCATTGGATTTTCTTCATCCGGCTCATAACGTGAACCACCAATCAGCTTTTTGTACTCGTTTGACTTAAAGTCAGACAAACGCACAATCACTGGCTTTGGATAGAAAGCAGCCGCAATGGTAGCAACACCCTCAACTAATTTATCCTCATAAAACTGACGTGGACTTGCATAACCACGCGCAACACTTTCAACGGCACGCTTCAGGTCAGCATCAATATTTGGATACTCCAAAACAGCACGCGGATGAACACCAATGTAGTTATTGATAATGAACTCAAGACGGGCTAAGCCAACCCCAGCATTGGGGATCTGACAGAAATCAAATGCCAACTGAGGATTGCCAATGTTCATGGTGATTTTCACAGGAATCTCTGGGAGAGCTCCGCGAGAAACCTCAGTGACTTCAGTCTCAATCAAGCCATCGTAAATGTGACCCTCATCACCCTCTGCACAAGAAACGGTCACCATCATGCCATCTTGCAAATGTTCAGTAGCGTCACCGCAACCTACAACCGCTGGCACACCCAACTCACGGGCAATAATTGCAGCATGGCAAGTACGGCCGCCGCGATTAGTAATGATCGCTGAAGCACGCTTCATCACCGGCTCCCAGTTCGGGTCGGTCATATCGGCAACCAATACATCGCCAGGTTGTACACGATCCATTTCGCTTGGATCGCGAATCACGCGAACGGGGCCCGCACCAATTTTTTGACCAATTGCACGTCCTTTAGCCAAAACCTTAGAGCTGCCCTTCAATTTATAGCGCATCTCTACCTGACCAGCTGCCTGACTCTTTACGGTCTCTGGGCGAGCTTGCAAGATGTAGATACGGCCATCTTGACCATCCTTACCCCACTCGATGTCCATTGGACGACCATAGTGCTTTTCAATAATGACTGCGTATTTAGCTAACTCAGTAATGTCTGCGTCTTCTAAAGAAAACCGGTTGCGTTTCTCTGGGCTAACATCAACGGTGATCACTTTTTCAGTCGAGCCTGCTGGAGCAAATTGCATCTGAATTAACTTAGAACCTAAAGAACGGCGAATGATCGCTTTTTTGTCTTTAGCTAAAGTGGTTTTGAATACATAAAACTCATCCGGATTAACCGCGCCCTGCACCACTGTTTCACCCAAGCCATAGCTAGAAGTAATAAACACGACATCTTCAAAACCAGATTCAGTATCCAGAGTAAACATCACACCGGCTGCACCTAAGTCAGAACGTACCATGCGCTGAATGCCTGCAGACAAGGCAACTTCGGCATGAGCAAAACCCTTATGAACGCGATAAGAAATAGCGCGGTCGTTATAAAGGGATGCAAATACTTCACGAATCTTCTTTAGAACATCATCAATACCTTCCACGTTCAGGAAGGTCTCTTGCTGACCAGCAAAAGAAGCATCTGGCAAGTCTTCCGCTGTTGCAGAGGAGCGCACTGCAAATGAGCCTTTACCAGAATCGTCTAATTTAGCGAATGCCTCACGGATTTCTTGATCCAAGCGCTCCTGAAATGGTGCAGTTTCGATCCAATGACGGATTTCTTTACCGGCTTCAGCCAATGCACGCACATCATCAATATTGAGATTTTCCAAGCGCTTTTGAATGCGCTCAGTCAAATTATTGTGCTCTAAGAAGTCACGGAAGGCTAAGGCTGTGGTTGCAAAACCGGTTGGCACACGCACACCGGTAGTGGCCAATTGAGAAATCATCTCTCCTAAAGAAGCATTCTTACCGCCAACCGATTCAACATCGGTCATGCGGAGTTGCTCAAAAGGGAGAACATAGGCGTTTGCTACATTGCTATTTTGCTGCTGTTGGTTGGACATATAAAACTCTCTAAGGATAAGGAAACTGGTCGAGCGGCCGAACAAAATACGGCATACTTCAATAACCTCATATTGTAGTGCTGACCATGACTTTTAGCCCAAATCCTATGTCCAACGACCCCCGCATTGTTTTTATTGTTTCCGATGGCACTGGCATTACTGCCGAGAACTTCAGCCAGTCAATTTTGGCGCAATTTGAGGCCACTTTTAAGCATATTCGGGTGCCTTTTGTAGATAGCGTCGATAAAGCCCATGATGCCGTTGCAGCGATTAATCAGGCTGCTTCTAAGTATGGTGTCCAACCCATTGTTTTTACTACTCTTATTACCCCTGAATTAAATGCCATTGTTGCTCGGGCTAATGGCTTAATTTTGGATATGTTCCAAACCTTTGTTGCACCCCTCGAACAAGCTCTTGGCCTGAAATCGACCCATGCAATGAACCGCTTGCATCACAATGCTGACACTGCGGCCTATAAAAACCGTATTGAAGCGATTAACTACTCCCTGGCTCACGATGATGGGCAGTCGAATAAAAATCTAGCTGATGCAGATGTCATTCTTGTGGGCATTTCCCGTGTTGGTAAGACCCCTACCAGCCTCTATTTGGCAATGCAGTACGGCATGAAGGCGGCTAATTACCCCCTCATCCCAGAGGATTTTGAACGCGGTCAATTGCCTAAAGATTTAGCACCTTACCGCCATAAAATTTTTGGGTTGATGATCGATGCTGAGCGCTTATCTGAAATCCGCAATGAACGACGTCCAGGCAGTAACTATGCCAAATTAGAGAATTGTCGCTATGAAATCAATGAGGCTACCGCAATGATGAAAAAGGAATCTATTCCCTGGGTGGCAACCACTAGCAAATCAATCGAAGAAATCGCGACAACCGTTCTTCAGGCCATTAAATCCGATAAAACGATTTTGGGATGAGAGTCACTTAAGAGCGTCGAACTCGAACTGTTTCAAAAAGACAAATAGCAGCTGCTGTAGAAACATTGAGTGATTCAACCCGTGGGTCAATTGGGATGGAGACGGGTTTGGCCTGCGCCATCAAATCACTTGAAACACCTTGCCCCTCGCTCCCCATTACCCACGCCACTGGATGCATGAGCTCTTCTCGAAGATCAAATAAATCCTGCGGAGCATCGGCAGCAGCTGCAAGCAAAGGTGCTGTCACGGCACTCAAGAGTTGCTGATTGGACCAGCCCTCATATAAATCCAAAAGACGATGAGCGCCCATACCGGCTCTTAATACCTTGCTAGACCATAAGTGCGCACATCCCGATAGGGCTATAACCTGTGTAAAACCTGCCGCTGCGGCTGTGCGTAGAATAGAACCTACATTGCCTGCATCCTGAATCCGATCCAAGATGACTAGATCACCCTCTAAGTTTGAAATCGATTGCGGCGCTTTAAGGCGTGAAGCCGGAAGATTGAGTAAGCCGGCGATGTGCGGTGCATTTGCCAGTTCGCTTAATTGATCCCACAGACTCGAGTCCAATTGAAATATTCGGGTTTCTGGGCAAATCTCAAGGTGAGAATAAACTGCCTCTGAGATTTCGGGATTTTGCAATCCAAACTCTGAAGTGAAGAGTGTTTTAAGGGCAGGATCGCCTACCCAAGTCTGAATTAAATGAATGCCCTCAAGCAAAGCATGGCCACTTGCCAAGCGTACCTTCTGACCTTTTGAACCCGTAGCCTGCAAGAGACGCAGCTCTTTAAATAAAGAATTTTCTTTTGATGAAATTAAATCAAACGCCATCACGCATTCACCTCTAAAACATTTCTTACGGGCGAGAAACTGCGGCGATGTTGGTCACATGCACCAAACTGTTTTAAAGCAGCAAAATGAAATTCTGTGGGGTAACCCATATGTTGCGCAAAGCCATATTGTGGATACTGCTCATGTAAAACCATCATCTGCCGATCACGCGTTACCTTAGCCAAAATAGATGCCGCTGAAATAGCAGGCTCTTTTGAATCACCCTTCACAATTGCCTCTGCTGGAATCGTCAACTCAGGGCAGCGATTACCATCAATTAAGGCTTTATCCGGCCAAGCACCTAAACGGGTAGTCAGGTCCTCTATTGCACGACGCATAGCCAGCATAGTAGCTTGCAATATATTGATTTGATCAATCTCTTGCGCGCTAGCCTCACCAATTCCCCAGGCTTTGGCATTGCTAACAATTTGCTCAAAGAGAAACTCTCGCTTTGCAGGGGACAATTTTTTTGAGTCCCTCAAACCCTCAATCGGGTGATTCGAATCCAATACTACAGCGCCAGCAACTACCGACCCCACTAAGGGGCCACGACCTGCCTCATCTACCCCACATATCCATATAGCACTCATGCGCTATGGCCAGCTTGAATGACTTGAGAGATAGCCTGCGCAACCAGCAAGCCAGTGGGTCGGCGCAAGGTTTCATGCATCTGCATAAAGCGCTCCTTCAACTGCAATACCTTCTCGGGATGATCTAACCAGTTCATTACCGCATTGGCTAAATTTTCTGGCGTAGCATCATCTTGCAGTAACTCTGGAACAACAAACTCACCACAAAGAATATTAGGCAACCCAACATATGGCAGGTAGCCTTGACGCTTCATGATTTGCGCCGTTAACCAAGGCACCTTATAAGAAATTACCATTGGCTTTTTCCATAAAGCAGCTTGTAAGGTGGCTGTGCCACTAGCAATCAGAACTGCATCCGCTGCTTCCAAAATAGGGTCCGCATGACCGTCTATCAAGTGAATCCGAATGTCAGGATTTCTTTTTTTAACTTGAACAAGTAAAGCCTCCAACGGCTCTCGAAGGCGTGGTGTAGCAACTGGAATGAAAAAGTGTAGTTTTTGCCCAGCCATTCTATGGGCTATCAGACTCATGGTTTCAAAGAATATTGGCGCGATATGCTCTATCTCCGAGCCCCGGCTACCAGGCAACACAGCGATGACAGTCCCATCTAAGTTAGGACGGTCAATATGCATTAGTGAGGCAATTTTATTTCTGGCGCTACTTGTATCCGGGAGAAGTGGAATATCACTGGCTAGCGGATGACCGACATAAGTTGCCGGGACACCAGCACGTGCATATATTTCCATTTCAAACGGGAAGATGCACAACATTCGGTCTACAGCGCGTGCAATCTTATTGATGCGGCTAGCACGCCATGCCCAAATCGAAGGGGATACCAAATGCAGAGTAGGAATACCTGCTTCACGCAACTTTAACTCCACACCCAAATTAAAGTCAGGCGCATCAATTCCTAAAAAAACATCAGGGCGCCCTTCCCCCATTAAATTGTCAATGAGTTGTCGACGTAATTTCAGAATTGCAGGTAATTGTTTAATAGCCTCAACATAGCCGCGCACACTGAGTGTTTCCATTGACCAATCGGAACGAAAGCCTTCCGCCTGCATCCGAGGGCCGCCGATGCCATACATTTCTATTCCAGACATATCTGGAATTTGCTGAAGCGCATTTAAAACAGGGGCAGCCAGTAAATCACCCGATGGCTCACCAGCTACGCAGGCTAATTTTGGCAAAGCCTTACCTATCGTTAACGAATAATGCCGCGCGTTGAGGCGGCAATAAAATCATGGAACTGGGTAAGCTTTTCTGCAGTAGCTGCATCGGCTGAATGAGCAAGGGCTATTTTTTGAATTTCTACTTTTGCCTCTTCAAAACTGAGACCATCTTTGTAAAGCACCTTATAGGCTTGGCGTAATGCAGAAATGGTTTCGCTAGAAAATCCCCGACGCTTTAAACCCTCAACGTTAATGCCATGTGGTGATGCTTTATCGCCAGCAGCAATGACAAATGGCGGGATATCTTGTACCAAAGCAGATGCCCCACCTAGCATGGCATGTTGGCCAACGCGCACAAATTGATGTACGCCTGACATACCACCCATGATCGCCCAATCACAGACTTGCACGTGACCCGCAATCTGCGCATTACTTGAAAATATAGTGTGATTACCAATTTGACAATCATGGGCAATATGTACATAAGCCATGATCCAATTATCATCACCAATACGCGTGATCCCCTCATCTTGTGAGGTACCAGTATGAATGGTGGTGAATTCACGGATCGTATTACGATCGCCAATAATTAATTGGGTTGGTTCACCACGATATTTCATATCCTGCGGCGCGCCACCAATAGCAGCGAAGTGAGCAAAATTATTCTCCCGGCCGATTGTGGTGCAACCCTCAATGACTGTATGAGAGCCAACCTTAGTGCCAGAGTCAATTTTGACATTAGGACCAATTACGGAATAGGGGCCGATCTCGACATCGTCAGCTAACTCAGCTTTACTATCTACAAGAGCGGATGCATGAATCCGAGTCATTACGCGCCTTTCGTACGTACCGCACAAGTAATATTAGCCTCTGCCGCTAATTCACCATCTACAGTTGCTTGGACTTGAAACTTATAGATTCCAGCGCGTTCACGCTCTAATTTAGCGGTCATGATCAACTGATCCCCAGGTAAAACAGGCTTTTTAAAGCGTGCGCCATCGATCCCAGCAAAGTAATAAATTGCATCCTCTTGACGCTCTTCAGAGAAGGTCAGTAAAGCAGCAGTTTGAGCAAGGGCTTCAATAATTAAGACGCCAGGCATCACCGGAAAATCAGGGAAATGTCCTTGAAAAAAAGGTTCATTCATTGTGACATTTTTTAAGGCTGTAATGCTTTCGCGTGGAGTTAACTCCAGTACGCGGTCAACCAATAAAAAAGGGTAGCGATGTGGCAATAACTTCAAAATTTGATTGATGTCGATTGCGATTGCTTTACTCATGAGCTTACCTACATAAAAAGATGAATGATGAAATGACTGCTAACAGCCTATGACTCTGTCGCTTTATTCTTGTCTAGCAAACGTAAGCGTTGACGTATTTTATCGAGCCCACGCAAAATTGCGGCATTTTTCTCCCAGGCTGCATGCAGCATGGAGGGATAAACACCTGTGAAGTGCTGTCCAGGCTCTGTAATGGAGCGAATAATAGATGTATTTCCAGAAACTGTTGTTCTATCAGCAATCGTCAGGTGACCAGCAAAATTGGCTGCCCCACCTATGATGCAAAAATTACCGATCTTGGTGCTCCCTGAAATTGCAGCACATCCAGCAATCACGCAGCAATTACCAATAATCACGTTGTGTGCAATCTGAACTTGATTATCAATCTTGGTTCCGGAGCCAATGGTAGTGTCAGTCATTGCGCCACGGTCAATCGTAGTAGAGGCGCCAATCTCCACATCATTACCAATGACAACCCTACCAGTTTGAGGAATCTTGACCCACTCACCGCCGCTTGCTGAAAAATCAGGGGCAAAACCAAAACCATCCGCGCCTAGAATGGCTCCACTATGAATAATGCAACGCTCACCAATTTGTGTTTGAGCGTAAATGGATACCGCTGGATGAATGGTTGTGTCACCTCCAATAACTACCCCATTGGCAATCGAGACATTTCCTAAAATGACTACCCGCTCACCCAAATGCACTCCTGATCCAATTTGGACAAAGGGGCCAATATGACAAGAGTCAGGAATGACTGCTGAAGAGTCAATTACTGCACTGGCATGAATGCCTGGCATATGCTCTCTAGCAGAGGCTTTAGCAAAATACTGCGCCATTCTAGCAAAAGTTGCATAGGGATTTTTTGCAACAAAATAAACCC
Source organism: Polynucleobacter sphagniphilus (assembly GCF_029892205.1). Classification (NCBI taxonomy): domain Bacteria; kingdom Pseudomonadati; phylum Pseudomonadota; class Betaproteobacteria; order Burkholderiales; family Burkholderiaceae; genus Polynucleobacter; species Polynucleobacter sphagniphilus. The sequence goes on along the minus strand of NZ_JARXVX010000001.1, from coordinate 332,881 downwards.
GCTTAGAACTAGCGCTAGTTGAGTTCGCATTAAGAAACTCATAGTCTGATTGACTAAGAATTAAACCACCAGCCGCACTGTCTAGAGCTTGAGTACGGTAAAGTGGATTTGAAAGAAAAGAGATTTGATCTGCTTGAGCCTGCTCCAAGGGGGCTAACCCACGGAACACCGCAGAGCCCTCTCCCACCAAGCTGATGTGAAACTGTTCGGCCAGCTGGATGGCAGTGGGCATAAGACTTACTTCTGGCTGTTCAAAGCCTTGATGACGTCATCGGTTACGTCAGCTTTTGGATTGGCATATGCTGCCTCTTGCACGATGAGATCAATTTTGCGCTGCTCAGCGATTTGCTTGAGAACCGCATTAGCCTTTTCAGCAATTTTGGCGCGCTCCTCAAAAGTACGCTGATTCAAATCTTCAGTGAACTCACGTTGTTTACGTTGCAGCTCGCGATCTTGATCTGCCAATTCACGTTGACGACGGATACGCTCTGCCTCGGTCATGACAGCCGCATCACGATCCAATTTCTCAGCGGCACTCTTAATTTTTTGAGCACTATCACGTAAGTCATTTTGACGTTTGGTAAATTCGTTCTGCAAACGCGTTTGCATCGCCTTTGCCAAGTTTGACTCATTAAACACTTTTTCTGAGTTAACCACTGCAACACGCGTACCAGCATCCTGAGCAAATGCATGTGATGCCAAAAGGGCAGAGGCAAAGGCTACCAAACTCAATTGAATCCACTTAGAGGATTGACGCAGCTTCATAAAACTTTCCTTAAACAATTAAAACGCTGTACCGATCTGGAACTGTAACCGCTGAATATTATCCGTAGGCTGTGGGCTGATCGGAATACCATAACTGAATTTTAGCGGTCCCAACGGTGATATCCATTCTAAACCTATACCGTAAGAGTAGCGCAAGACCAGATTAAGATTGCTTCCAAAAGCATTACCGCCATCGGTAAAGACAAAGGTTCTCAGAGTCTTGTCAACACCAGTCCCCGGCACTGGAACAGTGTATTCCACATTACCAACAATCTTTGATTGGCCACCTGTTGGCATCCAAATTCCTGCAAGTGTGTTGTAGTAGGTGGGGCCCAATGAGCCTGGCGCATAGCCACGAACGGAACCGATACCTCCAACATAGTAGTTTTTAGTAATCGGGAAGGGGTTGCTACCATAAGCCTGGCTATAACCGACCTCTCCATTGAAAGACAAGATATTGCCTTTATCAAAGGAATGATATTGCTGATACTTGCCATAAAGACGCCAATATTCCATATTAGCAACTGGAGTACCCACTTCTGCAGATAATGTCTCGAGAGAACCTGTAGAAGGAATTAAAGCGCTATCCCTGCCATCCCTTGTCCAACCAACGGTCACTGGAACGTTATAGGTATTCAAAGTAGCTGGATAACCAGGAGCAGCCACCCCGTAACTCTGCATGTAGTTGAGATAGGGTTGAGGCGTATTTACTGTGGAACTAATTTGGAACGCCTCAAACGCTGTACCGTAGAACACACGATCTACTTCGGTATACGGAACACCAAACTTCAGACTCGTACCAACGGACTTAATTTGATAGTCGGGATCGCCAACGTAATAAAGCGGTTTAGATGAGCGGTAGTAGACATCAGAGTAACGACTGATACCATCATCCGTGAAATATGGGTCATACTGCGACAGGGTTAAGCTTTGATTAATCTTACCCAGGCCAGCGTTCAAGCCAATAGCCGTTCCAGTACCGAATGCATTGTCCTGATTAATACCGGCGGTAAGCATGATTTTTTCTGTAGAAGAATAGCCCGCGCCAACAGATACCGATCCTGTGGGCTTTTCCTTCACATTTACTTTAACGTCCACTTGATCAGACACTCCGGGGACATCTTCAGTGGTAATTTCAGCCTCGGTAAAGTAACCAAGGCGATTTACACGCTTTTTCGACAAGTCAATTTTGGAGCTATCAAACCAAGAGCTCTCATATTGGCGCATCTCGCGACGAATAACCACATCGCGTGTTTTTGCATTGCCAGTAATGACCACTTGACGGACATATACACGTCGACCAGGATCAACCACCAAAGTGAGATCTACCTCGCTTAATTCACGGCGAATATCGGGCTGGGGATTAACAACTGCAAACGCATAACCATATGAACCCAGAATTTCTGCGATTGCTTTAGTGCTCTCAGTTAACTTGGCTGAAGAATAAGTATCACCCTGCTTTAGGGTAATTAACTGCATGAGCTCATCTTCCTTGCCCAATAGATCACCAGCCAGACGAACATCCTTCACGGTGAACTTCTGCCCCTCTTTAACACTAATGGTCAGGTAAATCCCTTTTTTATCGGGCGTAATAGAAACCTGAGTGGAGGTAATGGCAAACTCTAAATAGCCACGATTGAGGTAATACGAACGGATTGTTTCCAAGTCAGCAGTCAGCTTTTGCTTGGAATACAAATTATCTTTGCTGTACCAAGACAGCCAGCCGCCCGTTTTTAACTGCATCATGCCAGTCAAGGTACTTTCGCTAAACTCTTGATTGCCAATAAATTTAATTTCTTGAATTTTTGCTGTAGGGCCTTCATCAATATTGAAGTAGATAGCCACTTGATTACGCTCAACAGGAGTAACCGTCGCCACGACTTCTGCGGCATACATTCCCTTACCGACATATTGACGCTTTAATTCTTGCTCGGCTTTATCAATCAGAGCCTTATCATAGAAGCGGGCTTCTGCAACCCCTACCGCCTTCAAAGATTTGCGTACCGTTTCCTGGTCGAACTCTTTCATGCCGGTAAATTCAATTCGGGAAATCGTTGGGCGCTCGTCGACGATGACAATCAATACATCGCCCTGAGCTTGAATTTGAACGTCTTTAAAAAAGCCGGTGGTGTACAAAGCTTTAATTGCTTCAGCACTTTTCTCTTCGTTGAATGTATCACCAACCTGAACTGGTAAGTAACTAAATACGGTTCCAGGCTCAACGCGCTGCAAACCTTCGATGCGGATATCCTTAATGACAAAGGTATCAGCTGCATGTGCATTAACACTGAGGGTAGCCAAAAATATAAAAGCAGCCTGCACAGCAAAATGGGTAACAGCGCGGAATGAAGAGGTTAAAAAATTCAAGATAAAAAGTAGCGTTGCAAATCGTTAAACAAAGCCAGAAGAGACATCGAAATCAACAAGAAAAAGCCAATTTTTTGAAAATGCTCTTGCATGGATATCGAAATCCGCTTACTGGAAACCAACTCCCATGCATCATACAGTAGCTGACCCCCATCCAGCATTGGTAAAGGCACCAAATTTAATAGGCCAATACTGATGCTAAGAAGCGCTAAAAACCCTAAAAAAGGCTGCCAGCCAACCTGGACTGACTTCCCAGCCATATCAGCAATGCTCAAGGGGCCTCCAAGCTGCTTAAATGAGGTATTTCCAGTCAAAAATCCAAGCATCATCCGAGTAGAAACCTTGGTGATTTGCCAAACCCTTTTGCCCGCATAAACCAAAGCGTCAACAGGGCCCAGTTTGAGCACTTGCATCCCATCTGCGGAGATCGGGGCTGGCAGGAGCCCAAGAGTCAAAAATGGGTCTGAATCGGGGTCCAGCCTGGGTAAATCAGCCTTCTGAATGACCTTGATATAAATGTCTTTAGATGGCGCTAGCACCTCCAGCACAAAGCCCTGTCGAGCAGTGATGGCATCCTGGAGATTCCAGCGCAGGGCATTCCAACTCAAAATCGGGTCAAAGCCACCCTCTTCTTCATTGGCACCAGGGGTTGCACCCAACTCTTTCCATCCAATTACCCGATCCCCCGCCTGTATATCCAACCTGGCTGCTACCGAATTCTCGGGAGGAGCTTGTAAAAAGGATGGCACCTGGGGAGCACCTCTAAGGTAAATTGCCGCAAAGAGAAGAATGGCCAATACAAAATTAGCTAGGGGGCCAGCAGCCACAATGATTGAGCGTTGCCATAAGGGCTTAAGATCAAATGCTTTAGTTCGATCGATCTCTGAAATAAGCTGCTGCCGATCTCGACCATCCAATAACTTGACATAGCCACCCAAGGGAATCGAAGCAATCACCCACTCGGTTGCATTTTGATTACCTCCAAAACGATAGGTAAAAATTGCCTTGCCAAAGCCCAATGAGAAGCGCAAAACCCGCACACCGCAACAGCGAGCAGCCAAGTAATGCCCGAACTCATGAAAAGTTACCAGGATACCGAGGGTTGCAATAAATGCTAGTAGCGTGATCAAGGGATGCAAGAAAAGGGACTCCTTAAAGAACCCATCAACGGGAGCTGACTTGCGTAACCAATTTACCCGCCAACTGTCTAGCTTGAGCGTCCATCTCCAAGAGATGCTCTATGGAAGTGGCGGGACTGACTTGAATTTGGTCAAGAGTCTGCTCTACGATTGCGGGTATCTGCAAATAAGGCAAGCCTTGATCCAAAAATGCAGCGACAGCAATTTCATTGGCCGCATTTAATACCGTGGGAGCTGTACCTCCAGCCCGGGCTGCAGTAAATGCCATATTCAAGCACGGGAAACGCTCAAGATCAGGTTCGGCAAAATTTAAAGCAGAAAGCTGCGTCAAATTTAACTGCGCGACTCCTGCGTCGATTCTTTCTGGCCATGCAAGTCCGTATGCAATCGGTGTTCGCATATCAGGTTGGCCCATTTGAGCAATGACAGAACCATCTCGATACCGAACCATAGAATGCACTACGCTTTGTGGATGAATTACCACCTTAATTTTTTCCAAAGGTAGGCCAAATAACCATAAAGCTTCAATCACTTCCAGGCCTTTATTCATCATGGTGGCAGAGTCCACCGAAATCTTCCTACCCATCACCCAATTGGGATGGGCGCAAGCTTGATCGGGAGTAATCATGGCCAAATCTGCAAGGGGGGTGTTTCTAAATGGGCCACCAGAAGCAGTTAACCATAGCTCTTCAACACCGAAACTTGCCTGCGGGGCACTCGTAAAGTCTGCTGGCAAGCATTGAAAAATGGCATTGTGCTCACTATCGATTGGCAATAACTCGCCACCACCCAACTTCATAGCTTGCATAAATAAATCGCCAGCCATTACCAATGATTCTTTATTTGCCAACAATACCCGCTTCCCCGCTTTGGCTGCCGCTAATGTAGGGACCAAACCGGCAGCACCGACAATGGCTGCCATTACCGTATCGCAGTCAGAATTTAGCACTGCACTCACTAATGCCTCTGGGCCGTATAAAACCCCTGTTGTGCAATGTTGCTCGCGCAGCAAGTCTGACAACCGGCTCGCCCCTACCGCATCAGTCACAACCGCAATCAGGGGTTTGAATTCAAGACATTGCTCAGCCAAGCGTTCGACCTGCCGACCTGCTGTTAAGGCAACTACTTGAAAGCGATCGGGGTGAGCTCGAATCACATCTAAAGTGCTTACCCCAATAGAGCCCGTAGAGCCCAGAATTGCTACACGCTGAATAGCCATCAAATAAATCCAGCTAACAAGGCAGCAATAGGCATGACCGGCAATAAGGCATCTACCCTATCTAAGACGCCGCCATGACCAGGCAGAAGCTGACTACTATCTTTAACTCCTGCCAAGCGCTTTAACTGGGACTCAAACAAGTCACCAAAAATACTAAAGGCTACCAGTACAGTGACCATCAACCAAAGCGGAATCCAACCAAAACGAAATGCCCAGGCGCCAAATAACGTGGCGTCCAAAGGGAGAAAAAATACGCAGGCAAGTACATATACATAACAGAGCACCATGCCACCCAAGGCCCCTTCCACTGACTTACCAGGGCTAATTTGAGCTGCTAAGCGGCGCTTTCCAAAAGCCTTGCCGACAAAGTAAGCACCAATATCGGCGATCCACACCAAAGCCATAGTGGAAAGCATAAAAATAAGGCCGATTTCTCGTAAGAAAATCAGGGCAAACCATGTGGCTGGCAAAAGAATTAAACCCAAGACTCCATAGTAATAACGCCACTTCTCTAAAGATAGCCTCATCCCCCTGGCAAGCAAAAAAGGTGCATTAAAAAACCAAAACAAAACAGCAATAAACAGCAAGCCAAACTGCCAAGTCGGATCATTCAAGCCAAACAAAGCAAAAATAATACATAAACATAAGGCGGCATAAATCCAAGCGGAGTACTTAGCATTGGGTGCAATCATACGACTCCACTCCCAGGCTGCAGCAACAACAGCAATCAACAAAAATATACTCAAGTAAATGGGCGGCAGGAAAAATAAGATCGGCAAAAGAACCGCCAAAAGAACAATGGCAGTAAGCACTCTGGTTTTTAGCATGAGGGGAGTTTAGTAAATGAAGGTCAGACTGGATTGTCAGCGCCCGCCGATGCAAGCTGCGCACTGGTGCGGCCAAAACGACGCTCTCGCTGAGAAAACCAGTCGAAAGCGCGATGTAAATGGGCTACATCAAAGTCAGGCCATAAGACATCAGTGAAATATAACTCGGTATAAGCGAGTTGCCACAACAAGAAATTGCTGACCCTCTGCTCGCCACCGGTACGAATAAATAGATCCGGTTCAGGGGCATAAGCCATCGACAAATAAGAGGTGAGCAAATCTTCTGTCACTTGCTCAGGCTGTAAGCCTGGATTATTTGCCAGGCATTGACGCATCGCCTGCAAAATATCCCAGCGTCCGCCATAGTTAGCAGCAATCGTGAAAGTCAAACCTTTGCAGCCAGCTGTTTTTTCTTCAGAAAATTGCGCCATCTCTTGGATGGCAGAATCAAAACGACTTAAGTCTCCAATAAGCCGCAATGAAATATCATTTTCTGCAAGGCGCGATACTTCACCCTTCAACGATTTCAGAAACAGCTTCATTAAAAAGCCCACCTCTTCGGGTGGGCGGCGCCAATTCTCGGAACTAAATGCAAACACAGTGAGGTATTGAACGCCGAGTTTGCGACATTCTTCAACAATCTTGCGGACAGCACCAAGACCTTCTGAGTGACCCGCTACCCTAGGCATAAGGCGTTTGCTTGCCCAGCGACCATTACCATCCATGACGATTGCCACGTGACGTGGAATCGCACTGACCTCTGGAATAGTTTGCGTGGAACTAGCGTGGCTCGTCATGGGGTAAAAGTAAAAATCAAATCGGCGACGGCTAAACCGTCATGATCTCTTTTTCTTTTTCAGAAACAATCTTGTCCACATCCGAAACCGCCTTATCAGTCATCTTTTGGATTTCGTCAGTTGCACGGCGCTCTTCATCCTCAGAGATTTCCTTATCCTTGGTTAGGCGTTTAAGATGCTCATTAGCGTCACGACGTAAATTACGTATCGCAATTTTGGCCTCTTCACCTTCGTTTTTTACTACCTTTGTTAAGTCACGACGGCGCTCTTCAGTTAAGGCTGGCATTGGAACACGAATAACCGTGCCTTGAGAAGCTGGATTCAAACCCAAATCAGAATCACGAATAGCCTTTTCAATGACTGCAACCATTGTTTTTTCAAAGGGTTGAACATTGATGGTGCGGGCATCGGCCAAGCCTAAGCTAGCTACCTGACTCAAGGGCGTTGGATTACCGTAGTAGTCCACCTGAATGTGTTCCAAAATTCCTGGATTTGCACGACCCGAACGAATTTTGGCTAAGTTGGTTTTCAATGCATCAAGAGACTTTTGCATCTTTTGATCGGTATTGGTTTTAATTTCTGCTGCAGACATCAAGCCTCCTATTAAACGTGTACTAACGTGCCCTCAGACTCTCCTTGGACCACGCGCATGAGAGCGCCTGGTTTAAGAATCGAAAACACTTTGATTGGTAGTTTGCGATCGCGACATAAAGCAAAGGCCGTCGCGTCCATAACCTGCAAGTTCTTAATGATGGCCTCATCAAAAGTAATGGTCTTGTACAAAGTGGCGCTCGGATCCCTCACTGGATCAGCGGTATAAATGCCATCTACCTTAGTTGCTTTCAGAACAATTTCGACACCCATTTCAGCGCCACGCAAAGCGGCGGCAGTATCTGTTGTAAAGAAAGGATTGCCCGTACCGGCTGCGAATATAACCACCTTACCCTCACCTAAGGCGCGAATGGCGCGCGGGCGAATATAGGGCTCAACTACCTGATCCATACGCAAAGCAGATTGAACGCGTGCCTCGACACCCTTTTGACGCAAGGCATCTTGCAAGGCAAGGGAGTTCATCATGGTTGCCAACATACCCATATAGTCAGCTGTAGCGCGATCCATGCCTGCTGCCCCACCAGCCACTCCGCGGAAAATATTTCCACCGCCAATCACAATTGCCAACTCGACCCCACTATTCACCACCTCGGCAATTTCTTTCACCATTAAGTCAATGGTTACTGGATTGATACCGAAAGCATCATCCCCCATAAGGGCTTCACCTGATAGTTTTAGTAGGACGCGTTTGTAGGTTGGCATGATTATCTTTTCCGTAATTTGCTAAGCAATTTACTCTCTTAGCTTATTGATCTTTAAGTACTTTTAATATCTCAGCTGAATTATAAAGGGCTTGGGCTCAATAAAACAAAAGGGCATAGAAACCAAGGTTTCTATGCCCTTTTGAGCATTTCAGTCCGGCCAGAACAAGCCCGGCCAGAGCCTGCAACGATTACGCTGTAGCTTTAGTCGCAGCAGCAACCTGTGCGGCTACTTCAGCTGCAAAGTCGTCTTGACGCTTTTCAATACCTTCACCAACAACAAACATCGTAAATCCTTTGATAGTTGTATTGGCAGCCTTGAGCATCTGTTCAACGGTTTGCTTGTCGTTCTTCACAAAAGTTTGGTTCAACAAAGATACTTCTTTGAGGTACTTCTGGATAGAACCTTCAACCATTTTTTCAACGATCTCTGGTGGCTTGCCAGATTCAGCCGCCTTTTGCACAGCAACGCTGCGCTCAATAGCGATTGACTCAGCAGGTACATCAGCCATCGACAAAGCCACTGGCTTCATCGCAGCAATGTGCATAGCCACATCTTTAGCGGCAATTTCATCACCTTCAAACTCAACCATTACACCGATACGTGTGCCGTGCAGGTAGGAAACCAGCTTATTGCTACCAGCAAAACGCTTGAAGCGGCGTGGCATGATGTTTTCACCGATCTTACCAATCAAGGCGCTGCGAATCGTATCCACAGTAGAGCCATTCAAAGGTAAGGCCAACAAAGCAGCGACATCAGCAGGATTATTTTCAGCAACCAACTTTGCACAGTCAGCAGTAAAAGCCAAAAAGTCATCGTTCTTAGATACGAAGTCAGTTTCGCAATTTACTTCAAGCAGAGCGCCAGTAGTGCCATTGATAAACGAAGCTACAACACCTTCAGCAGTAACGCGTGAAGCTGCTTTACCAGCTTTGCTACCTAATTTGACGCGCAGAATTTCTTCCGCTCTCGCCATATCCCCATCGGCTTCGGTCAAAGCTTTTTTGCACTCCATCATTGGAGCATCCGTCTTGGCGCGTAACTCGCCAACCATTGCAGCGGTAATAGCGGCCATTATTCTGCGTTCCCTTCTTCAACAAACTCCTCTTCACCCTCTTTAACAGCAGTCAAGATCTCTTGAGTTGAACTTGCTTTACCTTCAAGGATTGCATCAGCAATTCCACGAGCGTACAGAAGAACAGCTTTACTGGAGTCATCGTTACCAGGAATGATGTAATCAACACCTTCTGGTGAATGGTTAGTATCCACTACAGCAATCACAGGAATACCAAGCTTGTTGGCTTCAGTAATAGCAATCTTGTGATACCCAACGTCCACTACAAAAATAGCATCAGGAACGCCATTCAAATCTTGAATACCGCCAAGTGCTTTTTGCAACTTGTCGAGATCACGGTCGTTTGTCAAAGCTTCTTTCTTGGAAAGCTTTTCCCAGTCGCCCGCTTCTTTAGCAACTGCCATATCTTTCAAACGCTTGAGCGAACCCTTGACGGTTTTGAAGTTGGTGAGCGTACCGCCCAACCAACGGCTGTCGATGTAAGGCATACCAGCACGTGCAGCTTCTTCAGCAATGATTTCACGGGACTGGCGCTTTGTACCAACAAACAAAATAGTGCCACGATTGGCAGCAACTTGTTTTGCAAACTTCAGGGCGTCCTGAAACATTGGCAATGTTTTTTCCAAGTTGATGATGTGGATTTTATTGCGATGGCCGAAAATATAAGGGGCCATCTTTGGGGACCAGAAACGGGTTTGGTGACCAAAATGGCAACCGGCTTCCAGCATTTGACGCATAGTTACTGACATAACTTCTCCTAAGGGTTGTGTTCTAAGGTTAAGTCCTAGCTGCGCTAAAAAACGCCACCCTGGAAGGCTTAACCCGCGATTTCAAGTCAAAAAAGTCTTGAGAACCGAATTATAGCTTAAATATCAGTACTCTAGCGACGTTTATCTAGTCGCTGTCACTGGAGGTATAGGGGCTGGAGAGGGTAAATTGAGGTTTTTTGCCTAATATTTAGGCAATTATGGGTAACTAAAATTCGTCAAGTCGTTGATAATCAAGGCATGAATAGTGTATTTACTGCCGAAAAAGACATCTTAGGGATGCGTGAGGCTGGCCGCTTAGCCAGCGAGGTCTTGGACCATGTGACCCCCCATGTAAAGCCTGGGGTGAGCACCGGTGAGCTTGATCGGATTTGCCACGAATATATGCGTGACGTCCAAAAAACCATCCCTGCCCCATTAAATTACCAACCCCCTGGATACCCCCCATTTCCAGCATCCATTTGCACATCCGTAAACGATGTCATCTGTCATGGCATTCCCGGGGGAAAAGTCCTCAAATCGGGTGATGTCGTAAACCTAGATATCACCGTAATTACCCAAGATGGCTATTACGGCGATACCAGCCGCATGTTTATGGTTGGCGATGTTTCAGTTTTAGCCAAGCGCCTGACTCAAATTACATTCGAATGCCTCTGGCTTGGCATCGCCCAAGTGAAACCTGGGGCTACATTGGGTGACATTGGTTATGTGATTCAAAGACATGCTGAAAATGCGGGCTACTCCATCGTCAGAGAATATTGTGGTCATGGCATTGGCAAGGTGTTTCACCAAGATCCACAAATTCTTCACTATGGTCGCGCCGGCACGGGCGAGAAATTGGTTGAAGGTATGACTTTCACGATTGAGCCAATGATTAATGCTGGTCGCCGCGAAATTCGCACCATGCCAGATCAATGGACCGTGAAAACTAAGGATCGTAGCCTCTCGGCGCAATGGGAACACACACTTTTAGTTACGGCAACTGGCGTTGAGGTGCTTACTTGGTCAGAGGGCAGCAATCCCCCACCCGATTGCGTCAAAGGCTTATCCTTCCGACCTACGCCTGTCATCGCTTAGGCAATGCAAGCCGCAACACAAGCCAATCACATTACGGATATTGCCCAGCTACGAGCTGCACGCGAGCAAGCGTATGCCCAATTTCGTAAAACACAATCTGTTGGTAGGCTAGCAAAGACCTTAACAAAATTAAGCGATCAATTACTGATTAGCCTGTGGGATACATGTGGCTTGAATAATCAGGCCGCACTGATTGCTGTAGGTGGGTTTGGTAGAGGCAGCCTATTCCCCTACTCCGATATCGATATTCTGATTTTGGTTCCTAGTGATAAAAAACTCTTTGAAGAAATTTTAGCCACCAAGATCGAATCCTTTATAGCTAAATGCTGGGATACTGGCCTTGAAATTGGCTCATCCGTTCGATCTGTATCGGAGTGCATTTCTGAATCAGAACAGGATATTACTGTGCGCACTGCCATGCTGGAGTCACGCCTAATTTGTGGCAAAAAAATCTTATTTAAAGAATTTGAATCTGCGTTTGCAAAAACACTCGACCCGAAAGCATTCTTTCAGGCAAAGTTAGCAGAGCAAATACAGCGTCATTACAAATATCAAAGCACCCCCTACTCACTGGAGCCCAACTGCAAAGAAAGCCCCGGCGGCCTGCGTGATCTTCAGGTGATCTCCTGGGTAAGTAAAGCTGCGCATTTAGGGAATACATTTAAAGACTTAAATCTAGAAGGCTTGATTACTGAGCATGAACTTAAAGAGCTCACGCGCAATCAACGCTTCCTGGAAACCTTGCGCGCTAACCTGCATCTGTTAGCGGGCCGTAGACAGGATGTACTTGTATTTGATTTGCAAGCAGGCTTAGCGGCAGCTATGGGTATCAAAGAGAACTCTTCACGCCTTGCTAGTGAAGCCATTATGCGGCGCTACTACTGGGCTGCAAAAGCGGTAACCCAGCTCAATGATGTGCTCTTACAAAATATTGAGGCACTGCTTTTTCCTAAAGAATCCAAAACCACTTACCCCATACCAGGCGAAGGAAATGAACATTTCATTGAACGCCAAGGCGTACTTGATATTAAAGATCCGCAGCTCTATGAAAAAGATCCCGATCAAATCCTGCGCACCTTTTTAGTCTTTTCACAAACTTCCAGCGTCAAGGGCTTGTCAGCCACAATTTTCAGAGCCCTGTATAACGCACGCCACAGAATGAATGCGCAGTGGCGTAATAATCCTAGCAATCGGAAACTCTTCATTGAGCTCTTAAAGCAACCAGAGGGTGTGAGCCGAGCTTTTCAGCTAATGAATCGCACTAGTGTGCTGGGGCGTTACTTACCAGCCTTCAGAAAAATTGTCGGTCAGATGCAACATGACTTGTTCCATGTGTATACCGTTGATCAACACATACTGATGGTGTTACGCAACGTACGGCGCTTTATGGTGGTTGAACATGCACATGAATTTCCTTTTTGCAGTCGCCTGATTGCGCACTTTGAGAAACCATGGCTGCTAGTGATTGCCGCTCTTTTTCACGATATCGCAAAAGGACGCGGTGGTGATCACTCCCTTCTCGGAAAAGCCGATACCCGTAAGTTTGCTAAAGAGCATGGCCTAGACAAGGCCGATACAGAATTGTTAATCTGGTTGGTTGCTGAACATCTACAAATGAGTCAGGTTGCTCAAAAGCAAGACATTACTGACCCAGATGTTGTTAGGGCATTTGCCAAGAAGGTTGGGGATGAGCGTCATTTAACCGCACTCTACCTACTCACTGTTGCTGATGTCAGGGGAACCAGTCCAAAAGTATGGAATGCCTGGAAAGGCAAATTACTCGAAGATTTATATCGAGCGACACTCAGAGTGCTTGGCGGTGCTAAACCAGATGCCTCCTCTGAGTTTGCTCAGCGCCAAGAAGAATCCAGAACCAAATTGCGCCTCTATGGCATCGAAGATTCTGCTTATGAAAATTTTTGGAAGCAATTGGATGTTGGATTTTTCTTGCGCCAGGATTCAGCAGACATCGCCTGGCTGACACGCCATCTGTTTAATAAAGTCGATAGTGATAAACCAGTCGTACGTGCGCGCCTCTCACCCATAGGCGAAGGCCTACAAGTTGCCGTCTATGTCAAAGACCAAGAGGATTTATTCTCACGCATTTGCGCCTACTTTGAGCGTCACGGCTTCTCCATTTGGGATGCCCGAGTTCACACAACCAATAGTGGTTATGCACTGGATACTTTCCAGATATCAGGCGGTAATTTAGTAAGCGAAGGTGGTGGATATCGTGACCTCATTCAGTTAGTTGAGTACGAGCTTACCGAAGCTCTTACGAACGCTGAACCGCTCGCCAATGCAAGTATGGGTCGTCTCTCCAGGCAATCTCGCACCTTCCCAATTCAGCCTCGAGTCCACATGACTCCTGATGATCGGGGTCGCTATTACTCATTGTCGATTTCTGCTAGTGATCGCACTGGTTTGTTATATGCAATTTCCAGAGTGCTGGCGAAACACCACATTTCACTTCACACTGCGCGCATTAATACCCTAGGTGAGCGCGTAGAGGACGTATTGCTATTAGACGCTGTGAATCTGAGTAAAAATCCGAAATTACAAATACAGCTTGAGACTGAACTCTTAGAGGCTTTGGTAGCTTAAGACTCCTAGAGCGGCTCTAGCTTAACAACTCAAGCATGGCAGCTTCATCAATGATGGGCACACCAAGCTCTTCTGCTTTAATTAACTTGCTACCAGCATCAGAGCCCGCTACAACAAAATCGGTCTTTTTAGAGACAGATCCCGCTACCTTGGCGCCAGCCTTTTCTAAGAGATCCTTTGCCTCATCGCGCGTCATAGTTGGGAATGTGCCTGTCAGTACAAAGGTTTTTCCAGAAACAGCTGCGCTGAAGATTTTTTCTTCCACTGAAAGTTGCATACCCGAGAAAAGCAACTGCTCAATTACCTCACGGTTATGGGCTTCTTGCATAAAACTGGTAATGGAATCAGCTACTACAGGACCGACATCCTTGACTGTGAGAAGGTCTTCCAGAGAAGCATCCATTAAGGAGTGCATAGAGCCATAATGATTGGCCAAGTCTTTAGCAGTCGTCTCACCCACATGGCGAATGCCCAAGGCAAAGATAAATCTAGCTAAGGTCGTGTTTCTGGATTGATTTATTGCTTGCATGAGATTGTCTGCAGACTTATCACCCATACGCTCAAGATTAGCTAAGGCGGTAAAGCCAAGTCGATATAAGTCTGCTGGAGTTCTGACTAAATTGAGGTCAACTAATTGATCCACTATTTTTTCGCCGAGACCTTCAATGTCCATCGCCCTACGATGTGCAAAATGAATTAAGGCTTGCTTGCGCTGGGCTGCACAAAAGAGGCCGCCACTGCAACGAGCCACTGCCTCATCACTCAAACGTTCGATATGAGAATCACATACCGGACAACGAACTGGCATGACAAATTGCTGGGCATTTACCGGTCTACGCTCTTTAACTACCGAAACAACCTCAGGAATGACATCCCCTGCACGCCTAACCGAAACCGTATCACCAATACGGACATCTTTGCGCTTCACCTCATCTTCATTATGCAAGGTGGCATTAGTAACAGTGACGCCGCCAACCTCAACGGGGGCTAAACGCGCTACTGGGGTAATTGCACCGGTGCGACCAACCTGAACATCAATTCCCAAAACAGTTGTCAAGGCTTCTTGGGCTGGATATTTGTGAGCCAAAGCAAAACGAGGTGCCCTTGAAACAAAGCCCAACTTAGCTTGCTCTGCAAAAGAATTCACCTTATAGACAACGCCGTCAATGTCATAGGGGAGTGAATCGCGCTTAGCGCCAATCTCGTTATAAAAATCCAGAATTTCTGCCACCGAATGCAATAGCCGCCGCTCTGGACATACAGGTAAACCAAGCCGGACATATGCATTTAATAACTGCTCATGCGTACTTGGTAGCCAAGACTGGGGTTCTAATGCACCCAGGCCATAGGCGAAAAAAGACAGGGGTCTCTTAGCGGTGATTTTAGAATCCAACTGGCGCAAGCTGCCTGCTGCAGCATTACGAGGATTGGCAAACTCCTTTTCCCCCAGAGCTGCTGCTTGTTGATTCATCTTCTCAAAATCTTTGAGATACATGAAGACCTCACCGCGCACCTCAAGGACTTTCGGAATATTTTTGCCAAGCAACTGAAGCGGAATTGCACGGATCGTTTTGATATTAGCCGTTACATCTTCACCACTTGCCCCATCACCACGAGTTGCAGCGCGGACCAAGACTCCATCCTCATAACGCAATGAAATCGCCAAGCCATCAAACTTCAATTCTCCAGCAAACGTCACGTGATCTACATGCAATCCTTCACGACAACGGCGATCAAAGGCAATTAACTCTGCATCCTCAAAGGCATTATTGAGCGACAACATGGGCACTACATGCACAACGGTATCGAATTCTTTTAAGGCGACTCCACCAACACGCTGGGATAAGGATTGGGGACTTACCCACTCTGGGTGAACTGCTTCAATCTCGAGCATCTCACGATACAAGCGATCATATTCACTATCAGGCAATAGGGGGTTATCGAGCACGTAGTAAGCATGCTCTAGACGGGCTAACTCACCTTGTAAAAAAGCGTAGCGCTCCGCTAAATTTGGCGAACTTGAGGACAACAGGGTGGTCCTTAACTAAAAAGTCTATTGGCAGTAGAAGAGCCAGCAGCAATGCCACCCTTCTCAAGATTGGCATAGAGGATGTCTAAATGCTGACGAATAGTGATGACAGTGTTTTCAGTTAAATTGATGCCGTTGTCATCCACTAGCCGGCCATGAACAGCCTGCGCAATCTCTACGCCCTCACTTAACATTCTCTCAAAGGCACGTTCTTCATGACTTACCAAGGGCACCTCCAATAAGAGGGTTACTTGAGCAACGGGTTTATTAGGATCCACATCAGCACTATTAAAAATAAGACTACCATTGCTGAAAAAATCGTATTGCCTTCCATTTCGCGCCAATTGGAAACTACGTTGACGCATAAGAGCATCAAAGTTCGCCCATCGAAGTGGCTGATCAAACACCACATTGATACTTAATTGAATATCACTTTCAGCAGCCAATACATCTAACTCCTTGGCACTCTCCAGCATAGCGCTCACGCTAGGCATATCAATTTGTGACCCTAGAGTTTCTGCAAGTGCTTGCGCGCGGGAGCAAAAATCGGATAACTCGAGCACTCCAATCGGACCACGTCGATTAGCTAGCTGCATCGCAAGCTGTAATTCGGCGTAGCTTGCATCTGCTTTTAATTGCTCCCAATCCTCAGGTGCACCATCATCCGCATTTAAACCTTCGCAGATCCAAGGTAAGTGTGGCGCACCCCCTTCATCTGACAAAGCCTCTATTTCAGATAAAAGCTCTACGCCACTAATAGGCTCATCAAAGCGCAAGGTAATCACACAATCAATACGAGGATCAATTGTAAAAATCGTTGCGGGTGGCGTATTGCTTGTTGACTCACCCAATGAAGGTTCTACACGCTCTTGATTTGCTGCCTGTGCAAAACCCGCATTCAAACTGGGCTCTCTTGCTACAAAAAGCTCATCGAGTGCAAGATCCCTTTGAGAGCCCGCTTTACGACGGGCGTGAGCATAGTAAATATTTAATATGAGCACGAACAGCAATATCAGGAGGCCAATGACCCCCAAAGCAAATTGCAATTCAGACAATCCAAGGCTTGTCATGATTTGCTCTAAATTCACTTAGGCAGCCTCCACCATCGACACCGCAGAGGAAATGTCGACAGCCACAATTCGAGATACGCCCTGTTCCTGCATGGTCACACCGATTAATTGATGAGCAATTTCCATAGTGATCTTGTTGTGCGAGATAAATACAAACTGGGTCTTATCTGACATTTTGGCAACCATTTGCGCGTAACGCAAGGTATTCGCATCATCTAATGGTGCATCAACCTCGTCAAGCAAGCAGAATGGGGCTGGATTCAAAAGGAATAATGAGAAAACTAAGGCAATGGCAGTCAAGGCTTTTTCTCCACCGGAAAGCAGGTAGATAGAGCTGTTTTTCTTGCCAGGCGGCTGAGCCATTACCTGAACACCCGCATCCAAGATCTCTTCCCCGGTCATTACCAATTCAGCATGACCGCCACCGAATAACTCAGGAAATAGCCGTCCAAAATGACCATTTACTTGATCAAATGTGCCTTGCAATAAGTCACGTGTCTCAGCATCAATCTTAGCAATGGCATCCGTCAAGGTTTGCATGGCCTCATTTAAGTCAGCTGATTGCGCATCGAGGAATTGCTTGCGCTCACGTGAGCTAGCCAATTCATCCAAGGCTGCCATATTGACTGGTCCGAGCGATTGAATTTCACTCGTTAAGCGATTTACTTCAGTCTGCAATGCACCCACCTTGAGGTCAGCACTGAAGCTGGCCTCAAGCGCAATTAAATCGGCCTCTGCATCTGCCAGCAAGGTTGCGAACTGTTCAAAGTTCAAACGAGCAGCCTGTTCGCGCAATTGCAAATCAACCACCTTATCGCGCATGGGCTGCAAGCTACGCTCTATTTGCATACGCACTTCATCAGCTTCACGCAGTTGATGCAATAAAGCATCTTGTTCCGTACGGGCATTCGCAAGCAAACCTTCACGCTCACTGCGGGTAACCAATAAACCCTGTAATTTTTCTTGCGCCTCAACATCGCTCAAAGTTTCAAGCTCTTGCTCGGCCAAAGCATGCTTATCCTGAATCTCCATGATCTGAGTACGTGCAGTACTTTGATCGCGCTGCAAATCAGCGATGCGTTGCTGCAGGGAGCGAGTCGTAAAGGCTGCTTCTTGTGCTGCCATCTCAGCAATACGCAGAGATTCGCGTAAATGATCACGCTCTTGGCTGGCCTGCTCTAATTTTTCTTGAGCAATCGCCAGACCTTCTCCACAAGCTTGCTTAGTCTCTTCGGTTTGAATCAATTCAGCAGCAGACTGCTCTTGGTTTACGCCAAGCTGTTCCATTTGCTCACGTAGCTCACCCAACTCACCTTGAATTTGCGTGGCGCGCTGACTATATTGCTCTTCAGCCTGAGTTAACTGCATTCTTTCAACTTCAAAGCCATGCGCTTCTTGCACAGCTTGTTCAGCGGCGATACGAGCTTGTTCCGCCGCTTGATGGGCAGCTTGATAATTGGCGACGCATTGATCCAGCTCACCTTGCAATTCACTTTGCATTAATCGTTGTGCCCGTAATTGCTTCTCAAGACTTTCCATTTCTTGAGCGCGCGCCAACATGCCAGCTTGCTCAGAATCAGCTGCATAGAGCTGAACACCAACCCGACTGATTAAGTGACCTTGCTGAGTTACCAAGGCACCGCCGGCTGGTAATTTTTCACGACGGTTTAAAGCATCTTCTATGCTGTCAGCAATATAAACATTGTCAAGCCACTCTTCTAATACAGCAGCCACTCCAGGCGCACCTGCACTTTGTACGCGAGTAAGCAACGCTATGAAGTTAGCGGGTATCGCGGTATGTGCGGGGATAATTTCATCGGTGAGCAAAATAGCCAAGCGACTTGGTGGCGCCTCTTGTGCAAGTGCTAACGTTTCCTGAACGCTCTTAGCAGTAATGGCTGCCAAGCGTTCACGCAGAACTGACTCCAGAGCGGCTTCCCAGCCACTCTCTACCTTTAACTCTTGCCAAAGGCGCTTACTTTCTTTAAGACCTTTACTTTCTAACCAAGGACCAATCTTGCCTTGTGCTTGCACGCTGGCCTGCAAAGCGGTTAAGGCTGTCAATTTGGCTTCTGTTTGAGCCAAATCTTGATTAGCAGATTGAATTTGTTGCTGGGCAGTACTGCGCGCCTCATCAGCCGCTGGAACGCGCTGTTGGGTTTCAATCGCACGGTTACGCGTCTCTTCGACTTTACGTTGAGCCATTGCATGACGATCAAGCGCCATTTGCAAGGCTTCCGCATCGGGCTTACGCATACCGCCTAACTCACCATTCAGACGGGTTTCGCGACCCTTTAATTCATCCAGCTGCGCACTCAAAGAGCGAGTGCGCTCGCCTAAGCTAGCCAATCTTTGATCAATCGAAGCCAAATGATTGCGTGCTTCATTTAACTCACGCATATTGACTTGATACATCTCTTCGCTTCCAGGCATTTGCTCTTGCAAGCCGGCCAAATCAGCAAGCAAAGACTCTTCCTTTTCTACAGCCAGACTTAACTCGTGTTCAGCAGAACGCTGTGCTTGCGCTGCATCCTGCTCTTGCACTGTCCAACGTTGGAGCTGCGCCTGTAAATCCTGGGTTTGCTGTTGTAAGCGCTGACGTGCCTCTTGCACATAATGAATCTGAGACTCGACTTGACTTACATCAGAATTGGTTTGGTAGAGATCGCCCTGGGCCTGTGATACTTTGTCCTGCAACGCGTACTGATGAGTACGCATGGTTTCTAATTCAGCCTCGGCATGACGTAGCTTGGCGGTTTGCTCTTCAAGGCTCACCTGAGTATCACGTATACCATTGGCATGACGCTCTTGCTCCTTACCTGCCTCAGTTTGACGCACGAACCACAAGAGCTGTTGTTGCGACTTCATCTGCGCTGAAAGTTCGGCATGACGCTCTGCTACGGTAGCTTGTTTTTCTAAGCGATTGAGTTGCTGCTCAAGCTCGCGCAAAATATCTTCTACACGAACTAAATTCTCTTTGGTATCTTCCAAGCGTGAAGCAGTTTCTTTGCGACGCTCTTTGTATTTTGAAACACCAGCGGCCTCTTCCAAGAAGACGCGCAATTCTTCAGGCTTAGATTCCAAGATACGATTAATGGTGCCTTGACCAATAATGGCATAACCTCTCGGGCCCATACCAGTGCCCAGAAAAATATCTTGAATATCTTTACGACGCACTACTTGGTTGTTAACGTAGTAACTAGAGTTGCCATCACGAGTCAAAACGCGCTTGACCCCTAATTCGGTAAATGCACCCCACTGCCCTTGTGCCCGACCGTCTGAATTATCAAAAATCAATTCAACACTGGCACGCCCTGAAGGTTTACGCAATCCAGAACCATTAAAGATGACATCTTGCATGGATTCGCCGCGCAGTTCGCTGGCGCGGGATTCACCCAAGACCCAACGAACAGCGTCAATGATGTTTGATTTTCCACAACCATTTGGACCAACTACGCCAATTAATTGGCCTGGCATCTCAAAATGGGTTGGGTCAACGAAAGACTTAAAGCCGGAAAGTTTGATGGATTTCAGTTGCACGGCGGACTTTGTAGGGAAAAAGGGTCAGAAAGGAGGTAATTTATTTAAAACTTAAGTTGGAAGATGATAGCAAGCTTAGGGCTTCTCGGACGGGATTTTGCCCCACCGATATAATGATAAATCTACCTTCAGGGTCAAAATCCCTTAACAATCTG
Source organism: Polynucleobacter sphagniphilus (assembly GCF_029892205.1). Lineage (NCBI taxonomy): Bacteria > Pseudomonadati > Pseudomonadota > Betaproteobacteria > Burkholderiales > Burkholderiaceae > Polynucleobacter > Polynucleobacter sphagniphilus. The sequence goes on along the minus strand of NZ_JARXVX010000001.1, from coordinate 312,136 downwards.
ATAGTTAACTAAAAAGCATGAGCCAATCACCACAAAGCATCATCGAACAAGCCTGGGAAAACCGCGCAAACCTCTCTCCAGAGGCTGCCCCAGCGGAAATCCGCAATGCAGTCAATGCGGTACTTGAAGGCCTTAATTCAGGCACGATTCGCGTGGCTGAACGCCAAAGCGTTGGCAAATGGGAAGTCAATCAGTGGGTCAAGAAAGCTGTTTTGCTTTCATTCCGCCTTGAAGACAACAAACCAATGTCCGCGGGTGGATTTACCCAGTTCTATGACAAGGTTCCAAGCAAGTTTGAAAACTACACTGCTGAGGACTTCGCCAAAGGTGGATTTCGCGTAGTACCTCCTGCAGTAGCCCGTCGCGGCTCCTTTATTGGCAAAAATGCTGTTTTAATGCCCTCCTATGTCAATATTGGTGCTTATGTAGGCGAAGGTACGATGGTTGATACCTGGGCGACCGTGGGTTCTTGCGCTCAAATTGGTAAAAACGTACACCTTTCTGGTGGCGTAGGCATTGGCGGCGTTTTAGAGCCGATCCAAGCTGGTCCAGTCATTATTGAAGATAACTGCTTTATCGGGGCTCGTTCCGAGGTTGTTGAAGGGGTTGTTATCGAAGAAAACGCTGTGCTTTCAATGGGTGTCTACATTGGTCAAAGTACCAAAATTTACGATCGCGAAACTGGCGAGGTTCATTACGGCCGCGTTCCTGCTGGCTCCGTAGTGGTTCCTGGCTCACTGCCATCTGCTTGCGGCAAGTACAGTCTTTATGCCGCAATCATTGTGAAGAAAGTGGATGCTCAAACCAGAGCAAAAACTGCCATCAATGAATTACTCCGCGACTAAGACTTTTTATGAGCGCCACTCTTGAGCTAACTCAAGCCCTCATCTCCTGTCGTTCTGTTACGCCAGTAGATGGCGGCTGCCAAGAATTGATTGCCGATCGCCTCAAAGCGATCGGCTTTCATACTGAGAGCGTGGTCAGTGGACCAGAATCATTCCAAGTAACTAATTTGTGGGCAATCAAAAAAGGTAAGTCTGGCGATCAGGGGAAGGTTCTTCTCTTCGCAGGACACACTGATGTTGTTCCAACTGGCCCACTGGAAAAATGGACCAGCGATCCTTTCGAGCCAAGTATTCGTGATGGCTACTTATATGGTCGTGGTGCCGCTGATATGAAAACCTCTCTCGCAGCCTTTGTAGTTGCCGCAGAGGAATTCGTTGTCAAACACCCCGACCACCAAGGTTCCATCGCCTTTTTAATTACCAGCGATGAAGAAGGGCCTGCACACGACGGCACTGTCATCATGTGTGAACGTCTTGCAAAACACGGTCAGCGGCTTGACTACTGTGTCGTTGGTGAGCCAACCTCTGTAAATTACTTGGGCGATATGATTAAGAATGGTCGTCGCGGCTCCCTATCTGGCAAGCTCAAGATCAAAGGAATTCAGGCGCATATTGCCTACCCACATCTTGGAAAAAACCCAATTCACCTAGCAGCGCCTGCTATTCAGAATCTGGTAGAGACCGAGTGGGATAAAGGTAATGAATATTTTCAGCCGACTAGTTTTCAGATCTCCAACATTCACGCTGGTACTGGTGCCAACAACGTGATTCCAGGCGAACTTGCCATTGATTTCAACTTTCGATTTTCTACCGAGAGTAAGCCTGAGCAATTACGCGAACGCTTAGAGCAAATACTGAAGGCTGCGGGGGTTGAGTTTGAAATCGAATGGTCTTTAAGTGGTAACCCATTTATTACTGGGGATGGTGCCCTGGCTAATGCTCTGCGCTATGCCATCAAAACTGAAACAGAAATTGATACTGAGCTATCAACTACTGGCGGCACCAGTGATGGTCGCTTTATTGCCAAGATCTGCAAAGAAGTAGTTGAATTCGGCCCACTCAATGCCACGAGTCACAAGATTGATGAGAGCGTCATTGTTGATGACATCGAACCCTTGAAAAATATTTATCGCAAGACCCTTGAGCAACTTGTTGCTTAATTTCCTCAAATCTAACTAATCCATCATGGACCCTGAGCCTGCCCAAGTAATCAGCATTAACCAATTTATTGATCATATTACACAGCAGTTAGAAGCTGCTGATTTGCACTACGGTCATGGCGCTATCGATGCTCGCAGCGAAGCCTTGTGGCTAGTTAGCAAGCAACTGGATATGAGCCCTGCAGAGGCACTTGATCACTTGAATGACTTGATCAGCGAAACAGATCAAGCTAAAGCATTGGAAATCACCCAGGAGCGGATTCAAACGCGCAAACCACTTGCCTACATTCTGGGTGAAGCCTGGTTAATGGGCGTTCCCTTTTTCTGCAGTGAGCAAAGCATTGTGCCGCGCTCTTGGATTGCCGAACTGATTACCGATGGCTCCTTAGAACCCTGGTTACCCGCCGATGGCAAGGCGCTTGATCTTTGCACTGGTAATGGCTCACTGGCGATTTTGCTAGCGTTAAGCTGCCCAGATATTCAGGTAACCGCATGTGATATTAGTCTTCCTGCGCTGGCGGTTGCATCACGCAATCTAGATCGCCATGGTCTTAGCTCCCAGATTGATTTATTAGATGGCGATCTGTGGGATGCCTTGCCTGAAGCGAATGATGACAATCGCTTTGATTTAATTATTTGCAATCCTCCTTATGTGAATGCCAGCTCGATGAATACTTTGCCTGCTGAATATCACGCAGAGCCTGAGCTTGCACTAGCCGGTGGTGAAGATGGCATGGATTTGATTAGACGCATCATTGCCGCCGCACCTGACTACCTCACTGAACGCGGCGCACTCCTTCTTGAAATTGGCAATGAATATGAGAACTTCAAAAATGCCTTTCCACAAATCCCAGTCATCTGGATGGAGGTTTCTGCCGGCGAAGAGCAAGTTCTCTTAATTCAGGCGGAAGATCTGCATTAGAAGTTAACTTAGCTCGGCAGCAGCGGCAATGGCTTGATCAATCCGCTCAACTGGAATCACACGCAAACCAGGAATTTTAGATTTCGGCATATTCGCCTTCGGAATAATCGCCACCGTAAACCCAAGTTTTGCCGCTTCTTTAAGGCGCTCTTGACCACGAGGGCATGGACGAATTTCTCCAGCTAGGCCAACCTCACCAAACACAATGAGTTCTTTTGGCAGTGCGCGATTACGTATCGACGATTGAATCGCCAGCAACACTGCTAAGTCAGCTGCTGGCTCAGAAATCTTCACACCACCTACGGCGTTTAAAAAGACATCTTGATCAAAACACGCAACGCCAGCATGACGATGCAATACCGCCAGCAACATGGCTAAACGATGCTGCTCAAGTCCAACCGCCAACCTTCTTGGATTGGGAATGTGGGCAGTATCCACTAAAGCCTGAATCTCCACCAACAAGGGGCGACTACCCTCTTGGGTCACAAGAACGCAAGCGCCAGGGACCATTTCAGCATGCTGGGATAAAAAGATTGCTGAAGGATTGGCAACACCGCGCAAACCCTTCTCTGTCATTGCAAAAACGCCAAGTTCATTGACGGCTCCAAAGCGATTCTTAATGGAGCGAACTAAACGGAATGAAGAATGGGTGTCACCCTCAAAATACAAAACAGTATCAACAATGTGCTCAAGCACACGCGGCCCAGCTAAATGACCGTCTTTTGTGACGTGGCCAACCATTAATACGCAAATACCACTCGACTTAGCTGCTCGGGTAAGTTGTGCGGCACACTCACGAACCTGAGCAACCGATCCTGGCGCTGAGCTCAGCACCTCTGAATACAAGGTCTGAATCGAATCCACCACCAATACCTGAGGCTTAACGGTATCCATAATGGAGAGCAACTTTTCGAGCTGAATTTCTGCAAGCACCTCTAGCTGAGGTGCGTCGAGTGCAATCCGCTTTGCTCGCAGCGCAATTTGGGCTGCTGATTCTTCGCCGCTGCTATAAAGCACATTCATACCTGCAGAACTCATCTCAGCCAGAGCTTGCAATAGCAAAGTTGATTTGCCGATACCAGGATCCCCGCCCAACAAGACTACTCCACCGGGAACGAGACCACCGCCCAATACGCGGTCAAACTCCTCAACGCCTGTAGAAAAGCGAGGCAAGTCTTCTGCCGTAATGGCAGATAGTTTTTGTCTTGGTAGTGCTTGGGCCAATCCCTGAAAACGCGAGTTGGCACTTACCTCCGGCAAACCCTCTTCCATCGTGTTCCAGGCCTGGCAAGAGGGACATTGTCCCTGCCACTTAGCAGAGGTGCCACCGCAGGACTGGCAGATGTAAATCGTTTTTACCTTGGCCAAAGCTTTACCTAATTAAATGAGGGTCGGTGGAAACAGATCAATCGAGCTGGGTGCCCGCTTTATTTTCTTGCGAGCGTTTTGGCGCATCCTTACGACGCTGCTCTAAATCTGCTGCACGTGCTGCCGCATCTTTTTGTTTTTGCTCGAATTCACGTTGATTATCCGCCCGCTCTGCAGCCTTTTCTGGAGATGCCAGATCTGCTGCACGCTTAGCATCATTCTGATCTTTGACACTCGCCTTTAGCTTTCTCTGCACTGCATGGAGTGCTACCTGCTGCTCCTGAATGGGATCAATTTCTTTGCGATATTGAGCACGTGCATTACGCAAACAGCGGTTCACCAAATAAAGGCTATAGCAATCATGCTGGGCAGCACCCCAGCGGTACTTAGCCCAATCTCGCTGCAATTCAAGCTCTTGGTCAATTTTATCCAAGCGCACTAACTCGGCATCCTCTTCGGGGGTAGCGAATGCCACCCTACTAAAAGAGCAAACCAAAAGCAGTATTGATAAAAATACTTTGGCACGTAATGAAAAACAGACTCTCAAATTTCTACCTTCGCGCCCAGTTCAACCAAACGATTGGTGGGAATCTTAAAGAAATCGGATTGGCGACCAGCATTCTGATACATCCAGCAGAATAAACGTTCACGCCACATGGCCATTCCTGGAATTTCCGTAGAAACAATCGTGTCCCTAGATAAGAAGAAGGAGGTATTCATTAAGTCAAATTTCAGATCAGAATTATGCTCAATCAACTCCAAAATCTTCAACATATCTGGCGTTTCATTAAAGCCATATACGGCACGGACGACGTAAATACCATTGCCTAGATCTCGCAAAGTAATTCGCTCATCGTCTTTCACATAAGGTACATCCCAAATACTCACTTTTAAGAAGAAGACCCGCTCATGCAAGACATGATTGTGCTTGAGATTGTGCAAGAAAGACACTGGCAAATAATCAACGTGAGCAGTTAAGAAGATGGCAGTACCCTCCACCCGATGGGGCGGATGTTTCATCAGGCTGTCAATGAAGCCTTTTAATTCGATACCGTTATCAGTCGCATGTTGGCGCAGTAATTGACGCCCTTGATACCAAGTCATTAGGAGTAAGAAGCAGGCGGCACCCAATAGCAATGGGAACCAACCACCCTCCATGATTTTTAATAAGTTTGCCAGCAAGAAAGCAAAGTCCACTACCAAGAAGGCGCCAATAACCAAAGATACTAAAATCGTGTTCCAGCGCCACACCACACGCATCACAATGGCCGCTAAAAATGTTGTCACGATCATAGTGGTCGTCACAGCAATGCCATAGGCAGCCGCCAAGTTTTCAGACTTCTTGAAAGCCAATACAACAGCTACTACCAAAACCAATAAGGTCCAATTGATCAATGGCATATAAATTTGGCCAATCTCTTTATCAGAGGTATGCTGCACTTTCATGCGCGGTACAAATCCCAACAAGATAGCTTGACTAGTCATCGAGAACGCGCCAGAAATGACGGCTTGCGAAGCAATCACCGTGGCAACAGTTGCCAGGATTACGAGAGGGAAAACAAAGGCTTCTGGAACCATCAAAAAGAATGGATTTTGAATGGCTTCAGGATTATTTAAAAACATCGCGCCTTGGCCAAAGTAATTCAATATTAAGCATGGCATGACCACGAAGAACCAGCCCATACGAATTGGTTTAGCCCCAAAATGACCCATGTCTGCATAGAGCGCTTCAGCACCTGTCAGCACCAAGAAAACAGCGCCAAGCACAATGAAACCTTGCAGAGCGTTCTCCTGCATGAAACGCACCGCATATAAGGGATTAACAGCGGCGAAGATGGCCGGGTTCTGAACCACCTGATTGAGACCCATCAGGCCAATCACCGCAAACCATACCAACATGACTGGCCCAAAAAGGTTTCCTACAACCGCGGTACCCGTTTTTTGAATAAAAAATAAAAGAATTAGAATGAGAATGGTGGTCGGCAGAACATAGCGTGTGAAATCAGGTGAAATCACTTCCATACCTTCAACCGCAGATAAAACTGAAATTGCTGGAGTGATAATTGCATCGCCATAAAACATACAGGCACCAAAGACACCTGACATGATGATCAAAAACGCTCTTTTGGATCCGGCTGGTGCAGTACGCAAGGCCAAAGCCATTAAGGCTAAGATGCCGCCTTCTCCATTATTGTTCGCACGCATCACAAACAAGACGTACTTTAGAGACACAACGATTGCAAAGGCCCAAAAGACCATTGAAATAACGCCATAAACCGCATCCGCCGAGAATGGAATACCGTGCTCAGGACTGAAGCATTCCTTAAGGGCATAGAGAGGACTAGTGCCAATATCTCCGAACACAACGCCAATGGCTGCCATCATTAGCGCAAGAGAGGCACCTTTTTTAGGTAGATGGTCTTCGCGGGAGATCTCTACTGGCCTTAGCAAGGATGACTCTGAAAACTCTGGATTACTGACTGACATGAATATGTTCCGCCCTGTTGTTGCGTGGCAATATATTACTCCTTATGCCAGCTGATTGAGGGGTGAGTTTACCCCTCAAAACCCCCTTATTTATTACTTTATTGAAGGAAAGCCTCGACACAGGGGTTGAAAAAATGGTAGAATGTTAGCTTCAGACGCGGGGTGGAGCAGTCTGGCAGCTCGTCGGGCTCATAACCCGAAGGTCGTAGGTTCAAATCCTGCCCCCGCAACCAAACAGTAGAAGGCTTCTAGGTCAATTGACTCAGAAGCCTTTTTGCTTTTCTGGCCTTAGAAGGTAAACATCGGTTGTATTGGGGTGTAGGGATCTGAGGATCCAGTTTCTAGTACTTCGGCTTCCTCCTCGCCCTCAGGCTGACGAAAGTACTTACTATCAATCTTTGGCACTCTGGGGTTTGATTCTCCATCTACTTCATCTACAGCAACTGCGGGTGCCAGCGGTTGAGAATTGAATTCCTTTAACTGCTCCTTTGTATAAGGAGAGTAGGTAGTATTTTGAGCATGTGCGCCCATAGGAATGGTAAGTAGGAGCGATACCATCAATAGAGTGAAATGGGTGCTTTGTTTGTTCAATTGATCTCTTTAGTAAAGGACATCACCATGGTACGTAGGCCAGCACGAATACCAAGACAATGAGTGCAAATATGGCAATTTGCACTCTTTTTTCGAATTTGACTCTGTTTGTGTTTTTTAAATCATCACTCATTTGCAAGGGCCTTCGAGGTCTTACTTACTAGGCCCATCTACAGCTTTGAGGTAGCCCTTTATGTATTCGGGCGGCACGAAGAGGTCACTCTTAATGCCAACTTTTGATGAAACGCTGATCTGAAAACCTTTTTTAAGATGGTCGCGTAAAAAAGCATCCGTCAGCTGAATGGACATCAACTCTTTGAAAATACAACCCCTATCATCACAAACCCCTGCCTCCCTGGAGACGGATTTGAAGGTAGTGGCTGGATTATTCTCCAAGGTAGCTGAATCGTAGTAACGCCACTCTTTAAAGTAGGTCAGCAATACCATCAACTGATAAGACTTCGATCCCTTTGGAGAGGCCTCACTTACCAAGCTATACATCTCAAATGTGTTGGCATCATCCATAGTATTGATTGATGGCCCAACATACACCTTCTCACCATTAAGGGGGCTTGGCGAAGCCATGGTTGCCTTGTAAACATCATTTGCTTCTTGCGCCTCAATTATCTTCTCGTTGTTATGACAAGCAACCAGACTCATAGTCAGCAGGAGGAAAAGAGCGATACGGTACATTTTGAAGCCTTTAATTTGAATAAAAGATTGGATGTGGCAATAGCGCCAAATCAGTCAAAACCCATTGTTTCATATTTCCAAGAAACAAAATAAGTCAATCTGGGTGATGTCGCTGACTTTTGGGCCGAAAACGAAGTTTTTAGCTTAACTGAGGGCCTATTCACTTAGAATATTCACACATATGCCAAAACCACCATTTTTCGAGCAAATGAAGCTGATTCCCTATTTGGGTAAATGGCTGGTAATCACAACGGCAATTGCAATTCTTTCAGGAACAGCATCCGCATTTCTTTTGATTGCCTTGGAATGGGCATCCGATACCCGCACCGCAAATCACTGGCTCATCTTTTTACTGCCAGTGGCTGGCTTTGCTGTAGGTTGGATCTATTTACGGTTTGGGGAACATGTCGAAAGAGGCAATAACCTGCTGATCGATGAAATTCATGATCCTAAAAAAATCATCCCTTTTCGGATGGCCCCCTTCGTCTTTTTTGGCAATATCATCTCCATCCTATTTGGTGCATCGGTTGGCAGAGAAGGAACGGCAGTTCAAATGGGTGGCGCGTTAGCAGACCAACTCACCCATCTCTTTCAATTTAATTCCGAAGATCGCAAAATTATTCTCATGGCCGGTATTAGCGCTGGCTTTGCCTCCGTGTTTGGAACGCCCTTGGCTGGCGCCATCTTCGGCCTTGAGGTCCTGATTGTTGGCAGCATGCGCTACGATGCGATTTTTCCTTGCATGACTGCCGCCATCATTGCAGATCAGATTTCTTTACTTTGGGGTGTTCACCACACCCAATACAGCATTCAAGTAATCCCTGCAATAACGTCATGGGGACTATTTGCCATGGTGATTGCCGGCGTAGCGTTTGGCCTGACTGGAAAAGCTTTTGCAGAGACTACCCATCACCTTACGGCCTACTTTAAGAAGATCGTTGCTTATGCTCCTCTGAGGCCATTCATTGGCGGGATAGCGATCATAGCTGCCACTTATCTAATGGGGTCAGATCGCTATATTGGGTTGGGCATCCCCACTATCTATGAGGCCTTTAATCAACCAGTCGCTCCGTACGATTTTTTAGGAAAGATGATTTTCACGATCACCTCTCTTGGCAGCGGATTTAAAGGGGGCGAAGTCACTCCCCTGTTTTATATAGGGGCGACCTTAGGGAACGCCTTGGCCCCCCTCTTGGATATGCCCTTCTCATTATTAGCGGGTGTGGGTTTTGTTGCGGTATTTGCAGGCGCCGCAAACACACCTCTTGCATCCATGGTCATGGCCATGGAATTGTTTGGCGGGGAAGTAGGCATCTATGCTGCCATTACTTGCGTGGTGAGCTATCTATTCTCTGGTCATTCGAGCATTTATAGCGCGCAACGATCCCATCAAAAAAAAACCCCTCAACCTTAATCGGGAGAGGGGCAAAGGGAAGAGACTTCTTTAAGCCGCCTAAAGAGTCGATAGACTCAATTCTGAAAGCGTATCCATTTGACGTAAATCCTCTTCTTGAGAGCTCAGTAAATGTTGGCCCATCAGGGCTGAAGCCAAAAATGCAGCGGCCACTATAAAAGCAGTAAGGCGGCGATGCGACTTTGCCAAGGTCAGCACATGAGACATGCGATGACTGGGGTAAACCTCCTGATGCACCACTCTGCGCCAATCCTGATGCAGAGTTTTCTCAAAATGAACAGAAGAGCAGGGGACAGATATTTGGTCCAACAGTTTTTGTAGATTTTTGTTTTCAGTTGTCCGCATATGCACCACCTTTTTCTAATTCAGACTTCAATTTCAATTTAGCGCGAAACAATAGCTGATCGACGCTGTTCTTATTCATCCCCATGACCTTGGCAATTTCTGCCGCAGTTAAATCTTGATATGCCCACATTAAGATTGCCATCCTCTGCTTCACACTCAAAGAACGCACTGCTTCTGAAATTCGCCCAGAATCAAACGTGTCCGAAAAATCGACATGAACCAACTCGGCAGGCAGATTCTCTAACTCGTCAAACACCTCAAAAGCCGTTTTATTCATTGCTTTTAAGCGATCCAAACTCAGATTGCTCACAATTGCATAAAAGTAAGTGGATAAAGCTGACTTGCCATTAAAGTTAGCTGCTGAGCGCCAAAGCCTGATGAAGGCCTCTTGCACAACGTCCTCAGCATCTTCACGGCGCCCTAGCATTTTCCAGGCAAGCGAGTAGGCTGACTGGCTAAGGGATCGGATAATCTCCTGCGACGCACCAGAATCACCAGCTACTGCTTTTTTCAGTAAATCCTGCTCAGCCCGATATTGTTTACCGGTAAATAAACTCAAACCGATTCCTAGTTATTCATTGGCTTATTCCAATGATCTTGCGCATTTGGATGAGCCTGCATCCACTCGGACCGCTCTTTTTTCATTTCCGCGCGTTCCTCAGGAGTCATAGAGGCAATCATTGCTTTGCGATTATCACGCAACTCCTTCTTTTGGGCGGGTGTTAAGGCCTCCCACTGCGCATGCATCTTGTCACGCAATGCTTTACGCTCCTGGGGGCTTAAAGCCTTAAATTTGGCATGCAGTTTTTGGCGGTACTCACGACGCTCCTCTAGGGTCGCCTGCTTAAACTGCTCACGCAAATCCTTTGACATTTGCATTCTTTGCTCAAAAGTCATATTCGCCACAACCTGAGGGTCTTGAGGCTCAGGCAAAGCCGCTGAAGCTAGCCCAATAGTGCTAACCAATAAAATATTTGCCATCATGAAACCCTGTATTGCTCTTTTCATCTATTTCTCCTTATTTGTTGGCATTTAGACTGGATAGCCTATGAAATACTTATGGCTTGTACAAAAATATATTTCATCATGATCGTAAGTATTTAAGCGTCCAATTAGTCTAATGAGCTGCATCCGATTAATCACTTCATAATTGCCATGACCGCTTTTTCACTTCGATCCACTCTTTTCATACTAACCCTACTGACTGTCTTGTCACCCATACAGGAGGCCAATGCGCAATGGGGCGGCCTGATCAATTCAGGCATGTCCAGCATGAGACGTGGCGGCAATTCCAATAGCCAGAACTCAAATAGCAATGCCGGCTCCCAGAATAACCATGCCAATACCCCAAGCCCAGGGGCCAATCTATTGACTTATGAACAAATGGAGGCAGGCCTTTCTCAGCTGGAAACCAGCCTAAAGCTCACGCAAGATCAAACAAAAGCTTGGGATAACTTTGCAAGCAAGGTGCGTATCTATGCCAGCGATGTTGCCAAAGAAAGGGCTAGGCTCAATAGTGGTACAGCACCCCAAGGCGATGCCCTCAAGTATCTCAATACTGCTGAGGAAAATGCAAAAAGCCGCTATACCAGCCTAAAAGAAGTTGAGGAAACCGCCAAACCCCTCTACAAACTCCTAAGCAATGAACAAAAAGGTATTTTTGACAGCAAAATAAGCAGCTTTATTGCCGCAAGCCCCCAAAAACTCCCCAATCAGTCGAGCTACAACCTGCCGGATATGGGTGGCAACCCTCCAGCCGATAATGGCAAATGGGCGCCCAACTAGATACTTTTGGCGGAGCTACTAAACATACCTTGATGCGCCACCGGCAGTACCTGTAGTCTTGTTAAACTAAGTCAAGCCTGGAGCGGTCCTCCTGAGGCATGACTTGATGTAGCTCACAATGCGAATGTAATGAAAAAATTATTAGAAAAACTGCTTTCAGCCAGTCAAAATTTATGGGGACGTCTGAAAAGTAATCCTGTTTGGTTAAGGACTTTCAATTACTGCAAGGTGAAGATCTTATTGGGCATCCAAAAACTAAAGGTGGCGAACTTCAAGATGGTTGCTTACACCCAACCAAGGCTGGAAACACTCGTTCGTCGCGTCAGTAAAAATCAAGAGTTCGCACTCAGCTTTAAAGCTACTCAAATTATTCTCTATATCGCCATTTATATTGTGCTCAGTACCCTTTGGCATTTCATTGGTGGATTTGTAGAGGACACTAAAGCACGTGATGCCCGGATGCGCCCTGTTTCAGTAGTCACATCCCCGGTAAAGCTTGGCAAAATTACGGTGGTCCAGACTGCGCTCGGTACCGTTACCCCAAGAAATACTGTGACCGTTTTTCCACAAGTAAGTGGCATCTTGAGTAAAGTATTTTTTAAAGAGGGTGACCTGGTTCAAGCCGGTCAATTACTAGCCCTGATTGACCCCCGCCCTTTTGAGGCAAGTCTCAAGCAAGCTGAAGGTACTTTAAGTAAAGACAAAGCCCTGTTAGCCAATGCTGAGCTCGACTTGAAGCGTTACGACACATTGCTCAAGCAAGATTCGATATCCAAGCAAGTCTACGCAACTCAAAAGTCCTTAGTAGAGCAGTACAAAGGCAATGTCCTCACTGATGAAGGCTTGGTCAGCAACGCAAAATTGCAACTCGAATTTGCGCACATTACATCCCCCATCAATGGTCGAATTGGTATGCGACTAGTTGACCCAGGTAATTTGGTGCAACCAAATAATGCCACTGGTTTATTTGTTATTACCCAACTACAACCCACTACGGTTCTTTTCTCAGTTCCCCAGGAAGTCATTCCTTCGTTTAGAAAATTCTTACAAGAGCCACCGCCTCCTGAAGTCATAGCGATCGTTGACACCATTAAAACCGTGCCTCCAGCTAATGCCTCATATACAGATCATAGTAAGCAAAACCGCAGCGCCAAAACCGATAGCACAAGCAATGCCCCTGAAAAAATAATTATTCCAGTGGAATCCTGGAACAGTGATAGTACTAAAAAATTATCCACAGGTTATCTTGAAAGTATTGATAACCAAATTGATATCACCACAGGAACGGTAAAGTTACGGGGCATTTTCTCTAACGATGAGATGAATCTTTTCCCGAATCAATTTGTTAATGTTCGGGTGATACTGGACGTTCTATCCGATGTTGTGGTCATTCCAGTGCCCGCGGTTCAGCGTGGTACACCAGGCACCTTTGTATACCGACTCAACTCAAACAATACCGTCTCAGTTGTGCCTGTCAAGCTCGGCCCTGTCGATGGCTATAACGTGCAGGTACTTGAAGGTCTTGAGCCTGGAAACATCGTAGTAGTCGATGGCACAGATAAGTTGCGCAATGGCGCAAAAGTCATGGTTGGGCAAGCATCTGGGGCTGCAAATGCTGGTGGTAAAGGAGCTAAGGGTTCCGGTCAAGCCAGTAAGCCTTAGTTACCCCACCTCATTACATAGAGAGCTTCTAAGGTCCCCATGAATCCATCCAGGATATTCATCCTCCGCCCGATTGCCACCTCATTATTGATGGTGGCAATTTTATTGGGCGGTATTCTGGCCTATCGCAGTTTGCCAATCTCTTCCCTGCCTCAAGTTGACTACCCGACCATTCAAGTAGTCACCCTTTACCCAGGCGGCAGTCCTGATGTCATGGCCTCATTAGTGACCGCCCCGCTTGAGCGCCAGTTTGGTCAGATGCCGGGTTTAAATCAAATGTCTTCTGTGAGCTCCGGTGGGGCCTCAGTGATTGTTCTGCAATTTGGACTCGATCTCAGTCTTGATGTAGCAGAACAAGAAGTTCAGGCAGCCATTAACGCCGCCAACTCTTTATTGCCAGGCGATCTACCTGCGCCCCCGATCTACAACAAAGTAAATCCCGCCGATACCCCAATTCTGACTTTAGCGATCACTTCAGCTACGCTCCCATTAACTCGCGTCGAGGATTTAGTCGATACCCGCCTTGCACAAAAGATCTCACAAATTCCAGGCGTTGGTTTAGTCAGCGTTTCTGGTGGCCAAAGACCAGCGGTACGCATTATTGCTAACCCTCGAGCGCTCGCGAGCAAAGGCTTGAGCTTGGATGATGTCCGGGTAGCGATTGGCAATGCCAATGTCAATTCAGCAAAAGGCAGTTTTGATGGTCCATTCCAATCTTCAACGATTGATGCAAACGATCAAATTAAATCGGCTGAGGGTTATGAGAACCTGATCATCACCTACAACAATGGTGCCCCTGTCAGGGTATCGGATGTTGCTAAGGTGGTGAGCGGTCCTGAAAACGTTCGCCTGGGAGCATGGGCCAATAAGCAGCCGGCGATCATTCTGAACATTCAGCGCCAACCTGGCGCGAACGTGATTCAAGTAGTTGATCAAATTAAAAAGCTATTGCCACAACTATCAGCCACGCTGCCCCAGTCACTAGAAGTTAATATTCTGACCGATAGAACAAGCACGATCCGCGCCTCTGTTGATGATGTCCAGATAGAGCTCCTTTTCTCCATCTTGCTCGTTGTTTTAGTCATTTACGTATTTCTGCGAAGCGTTCCAGCCACCATCATTCCAAGCGTTGCAGTTCCCCTATCATTAATTGGTACGTTTGGAATCATGAGTTGGGCAGGCTTCTCGCTCAATAACCTCTCACTGATGGCTTTAACAATTGCCACCGGCTTTGTGGTTGATGATGCGATTGTGATGATTGAAAATATCTCTCGCTATATCGAGGAGGGTGACAAGCCTTTAGAGGCTGCGCTCAAAGGATCGAAACAAATTGGCTTTACGATCATCTCACTTACTATTTCGCTGATTGCCGTGCTGATTCCACTGCTATTCATGGGTGATGTAGTTGGTAGACTATTTAGAGAATTTGCTGTGACCTTAGCAGTTGCCATCATTATTTCGGCAGTAGTGTCACTAACCCTCACGCCGATGATGTGCGCTCTGCTGCTGCACCATATCCCTGAATCCAAACAATCGAAGTTCTATCACTGGAGTGGCGCTCAGTTTGATCGACTCATTCATCAATATAGCCGCGGATTGAACTGGGTACTTGATCGTCAAAAATCAACTCTAGTAGTAGCAGTCCTGACCTTGGTTTTAACTGTTCTGCTCTATATCTTTATACCGAAAGGCTTCTTCCCAATTCAAGATACGGGCATGATCCAGGGCATTTCAGAGGCACCCCAGTCAATCTCTTATCAAGCAATGGCCAGTCGCCAACAAGCTTTGGCAGACATCATCCTCAAAGATCCAGATGTTGAAAGTCTATCTTCATTTATTGGGGTCGATGGCACTAATGCCACTTTGAATAATGGCCGAATGCTCATCAATCTCAAGGCACATAATTCGCGTGATGATGTCAAAACCGTATTGCGTCGTCTGCAAAGCAAAGTAGATCAACTATCCGATATCAAACTATTTCTTCAGCCGGTACAAGATCTCACTATCGAAGATCGAGTGAGTCGCACTCAATATCAATTTACCCTTGAGGACGCTAATGCTGCCGAATTAAATGAGTGGACCCCGAAGATTGTCGAGAAACTCAAGACGCTTTCCCAATTAAGTGATGTTGCCAGCGATTTACAGAACAAGGGCTTGCAGTCCTATATCAATATTGATCGTGATATTGCTGGACGCCTCGGAGTAACCATTGCCTCAATCGATAATGCGCTTTATAACGCTTATGGTCAGCGACTGATCTCAACTATCTTTACTCAGACCAATCAATATCGTGTTGTTCTCGAAGCTATGCCAAGCCCGGAATCAGGACTCAATGCCCTAGATCAAATTTATGTTCCAGGTGCAGGCGGCAAACAAATCCCATTGAGCGTGCTGGCTGATATTGAGGAGCGCTATGGTTCGCTGAATATTAACCATCAAGGCCAATTTCCTGCTGCAACCATTTCATTTAATCTTAGGCGCACTGCCTCTTTAGGTGATGCTGTGCAAGCAATTACAGATGCGCAAAATGACATGCAGGTTCCTGCCAGCTTAATTACACGCTTTCAAGGTGCGTCCAAAGCATTTAATGCCTCCCTAGACAATACCGTCACCCTTATTTTTGCAGCAATTATTTGCATGTACATCGTCTTGGGTGTTTTATATGAAAGCTATATCCACCCGATTACGATTTTGTCGACCCTACCATCTGCTGGTGTAGGCGCATTACTTGCACTCATCATTTCTGGTAATGACTTAGGCATCATTGGTGTTATCGGCATTATCTTGTTGATTGGCATTGTGAAGAAGAACGCCATCATGATGATTGACTTTGCTCTTGAGGCCGAGCGGGTTGAAGGTAAAACACCGAGGGAGGCGATTTATGAGGCTTGCCTCTTACGTTTGCGCCCGATTCTGATGACAACAATGGCCGCTCTATTAGGCGCCTTACCGCTCATGCTTGGTACGGGTACCGGCTCTGAACTGCGCCACCCCCTAGGTATCACTATGGTCGGTGGATTGCTGTTAAGTCAAGTGCTGACCTTATTTACTACTCCGGTAATTTATCTAGCCTTTGATCGACTCTCTAGGCGCATTAAAACTTACCAAGCCAGTCGTAACAATTAATCCATGAATAAACGAATTCGTTGATGAATATCTCCGTACCATTTATTCATCGGCCAATTGCCACCACGCTATTGATGCTAGCAATCATGCTGGCAGGTATTACAGCATTTCGATTGCTGCCAGTCTCGCCATTGCCACAGGTCGATTTTCCGACGATCTCCGTATCGGCCAGTCTGCCTGGAGCTAGCCCAGAAACGATGGCGGCAACTGTAGCAACCCCTCTTGAGCGCTCACTGGGCCGCATTGCTGGCGTTACCGAAATGACTTCATCGAGCTCATTAGGCTCAACCCGCATCACCCTGCAGTTTGATCTGAGTCGCAATATTGATGGTGCCGCAAATGATGTCCAAGCCGCCATTAATGCGGCTCACGCACTTTTGCCAACCGGACTACCAAGTAATCCCACTTATCGCAAAGTCAATCCAGCCGATGCGCCGATTCTGATTATCAGCTTGACCTCTGACACTATGCCCAGAGCGCAGCTGTACGATGCCGCCTCCACTATCTTGGCACAAAAGCTCTCGCAGTCCAAAGGGGTAGGACAAGTTACGGTGGGGGGCAGCTCTCTTCCAGCAGTTCGAGTGGAAATCAACCCCACCCTCATGTCTGCACTAGGGATTGGTTTTGAGAATGTCCGCACCGCCATTGCGGCATCCAATACGGTTCGACCCAAAGGTGTTATTGAAAGCGGCGATCGCGCCTGGCAACTAGTGGCAAACGACACTTCCAGTACTGCAAAAGACTATATGCCGGTGATTGTTGGCTATAACAATGGTGCACCGGTGCGCATTCAGGATTTTGCAGAGGTTGTTGACTCTGTTGAGGATTTGCGCAATGGCGGTCTAGCCAATGGTAAACCAGCTGTACTACTGGTCATCTGGCGTCAGCCGGGCGCGAACATCATCGATACCGTAGAGGGTGTTAAAGCCCTACTACCGCAACTGAAGGCCTCCATACCAGCGGCTATTGATATGGATATTGCATTAGATCGGACGCCAACCATTCGCGCCTCTTTGCGCGAGGTCGAGCGCACCCTAATCATCTCAGTCATTCTGGTGGTGATGGTGGTTTTCCTATTTTTAGGTAATGCGCGTGCAACCATTATTCCAAGCATTGCCGTACCAGTCTCGCTGGTTGGAACCTTTGCCGCGATGTACTTATGCGGCTTCTCTCTCAACAATCTTTCCTTAATGGCCCTAACGATTGCCACTGGATTTGTCGTTGATGATGCCATTGTGGTTCTTGAAGTGATTGCACGCAGGATTGAACAGGGTGAGACGCCACTAGCCGCGGCGATTGCAGGCGCAAAGGAAGTTGGTTTTACAGTAATATCAATCACCATCTCGCTGGTAGCTGTATTTATTCCAATTCTATTGATGGGCGGAATTGTTGGGCGACTTTTCCGAGAATTTGCCATCACTCTATCGGTGGCTATTACAGTGTCTCTGGTAATTTCTCTCACCGCAACCCCAATGCTATGTGCCAAATTACTCAAAGCCCACGATAAGGGAACGCATAACCGTTTTATGTTGGCAATTGAAAAGTTCTTCGCCAGTGTAAATAAGCATTATGCGAGCTCACTTGAATACGCTCTGCAACATCGACGCATGATGATGATGATTTTATTTACGGTCATTGGACTTAATATCTATCTTTACATCAACATACCCAAAGGTTTTTTTCCACAACAAGATACCGGCAGAATGATTGGCAGCGTCCAGGCAGATCAAGCTATCTCTTTTCAGGCAATGCAATTAAAGATGGCGCAATTTATGAAAATTGCCATGCAAGATCCGGATGTAGGCAAAGTAGTCAGTTTTAATGGTGGCGGTCAAACCAATACAGGAAGTTTATTTATTGTTCTTAAGCCACTCGATCTTCGTCAAAGCAGTATGGATGAAGTGCTTGGTAGATTACGCCGCAAACTCAATATAGTGGCAGGTGCAACACTCTTCTTGCAGCCAGTGCAAGATATTCGGATTGGCGGGAGAGCAAGTAATGCCCTGTATCAATTTACGCTACTGGGAGACAACCTTGAGGACCTAAGAACCTGGGGGCCTAAGATTCGTTTTGCTATGACTGATTTGCCTGAACTGGTTGATGTTAATACCGATGCTCAAGATAAAGGCATTCAAACAACCCTCACCATCGATCACGACACGGCAGCTAAGCTTGGTCTTACTACCAATCTCATTGATACCACTCTGAATGATGCTTTTGGTCAGCGCCAAGTCTCCACCATCTTTAATCCACTCAATCAATATCATGTGGTGATGGAGGTGGCTCCCAAATATTGGCAGAACCCAGAAACGCTCAAGCAGATTTATGTCAGCACTGCAGCACCAACCCCGAACTCGTTCTCCGTTGGGGCTGCTCAGTCAATAACTGCGGCAACTATACCCATTAATGCTGTGCATGCCCCGGGTACAAAGGTGGTAGGAGGTCAAGTTCCCCTGGCAGCCTTCTCTACATACGCCTCAACTAATACGCCTTTGGTAGTCAATCACCAGAGTCAATTTACTGCCAATACTATTTCTTTTAACCTTCCACAAGGTGTATCACTTGGACAAGCATCCGATGCTATTTATGCCATGATGGATAGACTTAATGTTCCCAATACCGTCAGGGGTAGCTTTCAGGGCACCGCAAAGGCATTTCAAGATTCCCTCTCCAGTCAACCTTGGTTGATATTGGCAGCCTTCATTACTGTGTATATTGTCTTGGGCATCTTGTATGAAAGCTTGATTCACCCCATTACGATTCTCTCAACTCTTCCATCAGCCGGTGTTGGAGCCCTTCTTGCGCTGATGATTTGCAATACTGAATTTAGTATCATTGCTTTAATTGGCGTGATTTTGCTCATTGGCATTGTTAAAAAGAATGCCATCATGATGATTGACTATGCTATTCACGCACAAAGAACCGATGGCTTATCGGCGCAAGATGCAATCTACAAGGCATGTTTATTGCGCTTTCGCCCTATCTTAATGACCACAATGGCAGCGATTCTAGGGGCTATCCCACTGGCCATTGGATCGGGTGATGGTGCAGAATTTCATAGACCCTTAGGAATTTCGATCGTAGGCGGACTCATCATGAGTCAACTACTAACGCTTTATACAACACCAGTGGTTTATCTTTACATGGAACGTTTTCGTACCTGGAAGTGGAAAAGAAAATGAGTAACGCAAGCAAAATCATGCATCCCAATACGGCACTCAAGGCGCTATGTGCGATTAGTCTTTTTTCACTAATGACAGGCTGTATGGTTGGCCCTGACTACAAAAAACCAGACAGCGCAACTGCACCCAGCTATAAAGAGCTGGATGGCATGCAAAGCGGTGATGGCTGGAAACTTGCGCAGCCCAATGAAGCGGGTTTGAATACAAAATGGTGGCTGATCTATAAAGACCCCGTACTTAATCAGTTGATGGAGAAGGTCAATGTTGACAACCAAAATATCATTGCTGCTGATGCCCAATACCGTCAAGCAACTGCCCTTCTAACCCAAGCACGGGCGGCACTCTTCCCCACATTAACCGCAAATGGTAGTGGCAATAGAGGAACACTTAACGGAAACTCTAATGGTGGATTTTCAACTATTGATCAAACCTTCAATGCCAATATCGGTGCCAGTTGGGTGCCCGATATTTGGGGTCAAGTGAGGCGCAATGTAGAGGCTAGTGGGGATAATGCTCAAGCTAGCGCCGCCCAATTAGATGCTGTGCGACTTTCAACCCAAGCAACATTAGCCCAAACGTATTTTCAGCTTCGTATCGCTGATATGCAAATCAAGATGTATGAAGATACGATCAAAGCTTACGAAAGATCTCTACAGATTTCTACAAACCAATATAACGCTGGCATAGTAACGCAGCTAGATGTTGCCCAAGCCAGCACACTACTCGAATCAACAATTGCTCTTGCAATTGATGTGCAACTCGCACGCGCACAACTCGAGCATGCTATTGCAGTACTCGTTGGCCAAACGCCATCAACTTTCTCTTTGCAAGCTCAAGAGCGCACAATTGATCCGGTTACTGGCCTGGTAGTAAGCCCGGTCTCAAGATTAGTCGCTGAATTACCAGATGTCCCCGTAGGTGTCCCCTCAACACTCTTAGAGCGACGTCCTGACATTGCCGCTGCAGAACGCCAAATGGCTGCCGCAAATGCCAAAATTGGTGTAGCCACCGCCGCCTTCTTCCCCACCCTAACGATTTCAGCAAGTGGTGGATATCAAGGTGTTGATTTACCTGGTCTCTTAAGTATGCCTTTACGCTACTGGTCGATTGGTCCTGCTCTTGCACAACCTTTATTTGATGGTGGTCTTCGTATCGGCGCCTATCAACAAGCTGGGGCAGCCTACGACCAAAATGTAGCGCAATATCGTCAGACTGTTTTGGCAGCCTTTCAGAACGTCGAAGACAATTTGGTTGCTCTGCGGCTGTTGCAAAAGGAAAGCAAGTCTCAAGCCAGCGCAGTCAAGCATGCTCAAGATGCAGTACGTATTAGCATGAACCAATACAAAGAGGGAGTCATCACTTATTTAGATGTGGCAACATCGCAAGCGTCTGAGCTCGCAAATGAACGAACATTGATGTCCCTTCTAAATCGACAGATTGCGGCCCATGTAGGCTTGATTACAGCGCTCGGGGGAGGTTGGGATGTCAAACAAATTGCCGACAAATAGAGTCATTGTTCGCCACTGAAACGATGCCATAAACGGACATTCTCATCTCTCCAAAATAAGACCCTTGAATACGCATGATTAGAAAAAGTCCACTCTTGCATACCGGTTAAGGGGGTGTGATAAAAGGGAATATCTAGATCGGCATAACGCGCAGTAACTAAAGGATGAGGATGGCCATATCGATTACGGTAGCCGTTTTGAGCAAAGGCCCTATTGGGATTTAATTTGCTCAGTAACTCGATAGAAGAAGAGGTCTTACTTCCATGGTGTGGCGCCATAAAAACCAACTGCTTATCGTCCAAATGCTTTATCTGTTTACTCGTTAAACGATCAACTAACTCCGCCTCTCCCTGTCTCTCTATATCTCCAGTCAACCACAACGAATGATTTTGATTGCGCACTTCAAGCACGCAACTCATTTCATTTGGCTTATAGGGATATTGATCCTCAAATAAAGTATATTCTTGCGGATGCCAGATTAAAAAATCTACACCATCCCAATTCCACTGCTGGCCGTATCGGCAAGGGATGCTGGCAATCCCCCTGCCTTTTAAATCAAGCAATAAGGGATTGCCGCTCGGCAATGACCCCATCATTAAATTAAACTTAATTTCTCTTAAAAGCGTTGTAGCACCACCGATATGGTCGCTATCGCTATGGCTAATGACCATGCGATCGATTTGATTTACCCCCTTTCCTCTCAGGAATGGCAAGATTACCTTTTGCCCAGCATCATCCTTTTTTCCTTGTATGGGTCCGGTGTCATAAAGCAACTGATGTGACGCCGTCTCAATTAAAACCGATGTGCCTTGCCCGATATCGAGCACATGAGCGCGAAAATCACCAGAGGCCAAGGGAACAGAACCCACAGGATTGAAAAATAAACAGGTCGACAAGGAAAGGCCTATCAATCTAGAGCAATAGGATGTTTTCAACTCTCCCGGTCGAATAGCAACAACAATGCCAAGCAAAGCAATGATGAGAGCCCACCATCTTGGTTGTGAAGACCACACTACCGCCCAATCAAAGTCGGCAAGCCATTTCAAGAACATGGCCAAGTATTCCATTGCGGCATGAGCTGGTAACAATAAGTATTGACCAATAAAATCCGGTAAAAGTGCACCCCCAATGGCTAAGGGAGTAACGATATAACTCACTATCGGAATTGCTAATGCATTTGCCACTGGTGAAATAACTGAAAACTGATAGAACCAATAGAGCGTGGCGGGCAACAAAGTAAAGGTAACTATTGCCTGCACACGACATGCCTCTCGCAGCGCCTGCAAAAAACGCTCTCGTTTACCTAGCTCCAATTCCCTGCCTGTGGGTATTCCCAATAAACCATCCGAATTACCCATCCCATATAGAATTGCCGCGACCGCCCCAAATGACAACCAAAACCCCGGGGTGTAGGGCGCCATAGGATCAAAGATCAGAACTAAAGCTAAAGCCCACCACCAAATATCAAAAGATCTAGGATTTCTGCCAGACCATAAAGCAAAAGCGACCACGCCAACCATATACATGGTTCGTTGCGCTGGGATTTGAAATCCAGCCAACCAGGCATAAAAAAAAGCAGTTAAAAACCCACAGGCCGCTGCTACTTTGCTAACCGGAATAATCAAAGGAAGGGATTGACGCCGCCATAAAAAAGAAGCGAATGAGGCTCCTAAACCAGCAAGCATCGTGACGTGGAGTCCGGAAATCGAAATCAAATGACCGATACCCGTTGCATTAAATACACGCCAATCAGATTGATCAATCGCATTTTGGTCGCCCATGACTAAAGCAATAATCACACCTGCATAAGGGGCGCCCTTGGGTAGTAAACGCTGTATCTTCTTCCTTAACTTCCATCTCTGGAGCTCGATAGCTAAAGGGAATTCAGTTACCCCAATATCTTTTTTGGAAATTAATTCTCCAGATCTAACTGAACCATTTGCGCCATAGTTTTGATGAAAAGACCAGCGCTCGAAATCAAAAGTGTATGGATTTAATGAGCCGTAAGGTTGCTTTAACTTCACCCGTAATTTCCAGCGCTGTCCAGGAACGATTTCTGGAATATCCTCAGGATTGCGCCAAGCAGGCTGCCAACTTAAATAGATGCGCTCTGGAAAATCAACTACTACTTCACGAGCAAGCAGCATTCGTTCCACGGAAAAGGAAAACTTAGCGCCAGAGGCATTGCCTTGGGGGAGTGAATTTACCCTACCCTCAATCTGCAAATCTTTACCTTCAAGCTCTGTTGGCAATAAATTATTGAGGCGGCCTTGTGCGTAATATGCGTTCCAGGCAAATCCTAGCGAGAAAAATATGAGGCAAAAACAGAAATACTGGTAAGGGGCCCGATTATGTTTTAATACCCTCCCACTGAATGTGCATCCAAAGAGGCTGATCACAGTTGCGCAGAGAGATCCCTCCAGCCATAAACCGGGTAAAACCGGCAAAAATAGAAGAAGCGAACCCCCGGCAATAAATGCCGCAATAGCGAAACGCAAGTTCTTAAGAAACTACAGGAAGATTGAGTGAGGTCAATAAGGTTGACCAGCGAGGTATTGCGTCCATCGCATTACGCCATACTGCAGTTGCAAATTGTCCATCATCTATAGCGCGGATTTGAGCCAATTGTTTTGCAATACGAGGTAAAAATGCGGGTTCGTTGTATCTCAAACCCTCTGCACTCAACCATGCCGGGGGAATGTCAGGGGCATCCGTTTCTGTAACGATTACACTAAGAGGCAAGCTCGTTAATAGCCGACGAATTTGCAGTGCACGCTCATAGGTAGCAGCCCCGCCAAAGCCAAGCTTAAAGCCCAGATCAATAAATTGCTCTGCCTGCTGAAGACTGCCATTAAAAGCATGGGCAATACCGCCATTGATATTGCGACGACGTAAGGCTTTCAGAATGGCATCCTGCGAGCGACGAACATGCAATATCACTGGCAGTTGAAATTGTGCGGCAATATCGAGTTGTTCGTGGAAAAAGAATTCTTGCCTTTGGGGATCTAGATTCGGTAAAAAGTAATCCAAGCCAATTTCCCCAATTCCTACAAAACGAGGATCAGCTAGAGATGTTTCGATTTCATGACGAAGGGTTTGAAGGTCATGTTCTTGAGCCTGATGAATCAATATGGGATGTATACCCAAGGTATAAACCAAGCCAGGAATCGCATTGCTGTATTTTTTAACTACATTGCGAACGTTTTCACAATCTGCCGCTTTGACAGTAGGCAGCAATATTGCCTTGACGCCAGCTTGCGCGGCATCAGCAATCACCCGATCTAGATCCTCGGAAAATTCAGAGGCGTCTAAATGACAATGGGTATCAATCCATGGATGGTTTACGCTCATTGAGAAAACGTCTTTAATACTCCGCGCTCTAAATGCAAAATGCGATCGCATCGTCTTGCACGGATGGGATCATGTGTCACGATAACAAATGCAGTGCCTTGTTCGCGCGCCACATCTAACATTAAATCAAAGACACCATCAGCGGTTTCGGCATCCAAATTTCCGGTAGGCTCATCTGCCAATACGCAAGCTGGATTCCCAACTAAAGCTCTAGCCACTGCTACCCGCTGACGCTCACCACCCGAGAGTTCTCCGGGAGTATGAAGTTCTCGCGCCTGCAAGCCAACCAAACTGAGCATTTTGCTTGCCCTGTCCATTGACTCATCAGCGCTTAAGCCCCGAATCCGCAAAGGAAGGGCTACATTCTCCAGTGCGCTGAACTCATCTAAAAGATGATGAAACTGATAAATAAAACCTAAACTTTGATTACGCAATCGATCTAACTTGGCAACCGACATGTTAGCGAGATTCGATCCCGCCAAGATGACCGTACCGGAACTGGCTGTATCCAAGCCACCCAAGATATGTAAGAGCGTACTCTTTCCGGATCCAGACGAACCCACGATTGCCACCTTCTCAGAAGGCGCAACCTCAAGATCGACCGATTTAAGAACTTCAACTACTGTATCTCCTTCGCCGTATTGCTTGGCGAGGTTTTTGGCACTAAGCACCAACTCAACAGAATTACTCATAGCGTAGTGCCTCCGCAGGTTGTACTTTTGCTGCGCGGTAACTCGGATACAGCGTTGCCAAAACGGATAAACCAAAAGCCATGAAGCCTACGGTTAAGACATCATGCAACCTGACATCGGAAGGTAACTCGCTAATAAAATAAACATCGCGAGGCAAGAAGCGTACCCTGAAGATAGCTTCAATCGCTGGCACGATGACATCAATATTCAAAGCGATCAGAAGCCCCAGAGCAACACCAGCCAAAGAACCCAACAAACCAATAGCCAAACCTTGAACCAAAAAGATGCGCTGGATGAGTCCAGGACTCGCGCCCATCGTTCTTAGAATCGCAATGTCAGCCTGTTTTTCATTGACCGTCATTACTAGAGTGGATACCAAGTTGAATGCCGCTACTGCAATAATTAAAGTCAAGATAATGAACATCATCTTTTTCTCGGTTTGAACCGCAGCAAACCAATTACGATTAGAACGTGACCAATCACTGATCCAGAGTTCCGGAGGAACCACTTCAGACAATTGAGCTGCGATCTCTGGAGCATGTTGCATATCGTCGACCTTCACACGTAGCCCAGATGGATCATGCAGACGCAGTAAGGCAGCAGCATCCTTCCAATGCATTACCGCAAGCGAGCTGTCATACTCGTAATGACCGCTATCGATGATGCCTACTACTTGTAGGGTACGCATTCTAGGCATCGAGCCCGCAGGAGTTAAATCGCTCTCCGGCACAATTAAATTAATGCGATCACCAACATGAGCCCCAACCATAGAGGCCAACTGGGCACCTAAGGCAACGCCAAAGCTTCCCGGTTTCAGATCATCAACACTGCCTGCAACAAACTGCCTAGGCAAATCTGAAACCCTAGCTTCTTCGCTTGGCAAAATTCCGCGAATGGAAACGCCACGCATGACATTTTCTCGGGTCAGCAAACCTTGTGAATTGACCATCGGAGCAACACCAATGACGTGGGGCTGATGAGCCACTTTTGTTGCTAGCGCCTCCCAATTAGCTAGGCCATCAGGGGCGGTGATCTCAATATGGGATAGCACCGAGAGCATCCGATCACGCACATCCTTCTGAAACCCATTCATGACTGATAGGACCACAATCAATGAGGCAACCCCTAAAGCAATGCCAGCAGTGGATATTCCGGAGATAAAGGATAAGAAGCCATCCCGTTTACCAACCGTTTTACGACGCTTAGAGCGTGTATAGCGTAGGCCGATTTCCAGTTCAAGAGGTAGTTTGTACATCCCTACAGTTTAGACAATTGCGCATCAATCTGATGGAATACTTAAATGCCACCTAAAATCAGGGGAATGAGTGCAAATTCAACCCTAAAACGCTTTACCCTCATGCTGTCTGGAGAAGACTTTTTGGATAACGACGTCCAAGAATCCTTAGATGGCGCCCCAGCCAATGGCTTACCGCATGAGCGCTTTCTGCTTGGCGCTAAGCTACCAATCGCCCCAGTTCTTCTGCTTGGTCAGTCTGACCAGGCATTCGATCCAAACCTATCGATTGCCTGCCTACAGCCAGTTCATTTTCATGCCACCCGAGACCACTTGGTTCTCTTAGGCCAATCTCAGGTGAATCTGACAGCTTCAGAATCCGCCCAATTACTGCAAGCAGCACTTCCATTTATTGAGGAAGACTTTGAATCACCCCTCCTTTTTAATGGCGGAAATGATTGGTTTATTCAGGCTGGGCCATTTACAAGCCTAGCCACGCATAGCGTTGATCAAGCTCATGGCCGCAATATAGATTGGTGGATGCCCAGAGATACTGATCAGGAAGGGGTAGCCAAGCGTTGGCGCAAACTTCAAAATGAAATCCAGATGCTTTGGCATGTAGACCCCACAAATGAGGAACGTACCGCACGCGGCCTTCCCAGCATCAATTCCCTGTGGATTAGCGGCATTGGCAAACTCCAAGATGTGCAGACACCCATGCCATTGCAAGAAGTGAAAATGCTTTGTGGATCTCATCCACTTTTGCCTGGTTTAGCAAAATATCTGGGAATTACTCATCAAGAGCAATTAGACCCTTCGCAATTGATAAATACTTTTGCCTGGTTGAATCAGGCCGAGAGTATTTGGCCAATACTCACTCAAGCACTGATCGATAAGCAGTTGGATGAAATTGAATTGATTGATTTTCCAAAAGGTAAATTGCGTCAACGCATCTTCAAAATAGGTGATCTCTACAAGAGATCTTGGAAGATTTGGAATAAACCAACAATGCGCTCTTGGCAAGAAATTGCTGAATAAACATCACATCATGAGTCAATTTTCAGCACGTCCCTTCTCCGAACGCACTGCACTTTGGCTGCAGCAAAGCGGCTTACATCCCCTACTTGCAAGGCTATTTGCCGCAAGGGGCGTTGATTCTCCGGAAGACCTCCCTTTAGATCTGAAGCGATTGCTCTCACCCACAGAATTAAAAAATTGCATTAGCACTGCCGCACTTTTAGCGGACATCTTTGAGAAGAATGAGCCCATACTGGTGGTGGCTGATTATGATTGCGATGGAGCGACCGCCTGCGCCGTAGCGCTTCGTGGGCTGAAAATGCTGGGTGGTCCTGAAATACCCGTGCAATTTCTGGTGCCAAATCGCTTTACGATGGGTTATGGACTGACCCCTGAAGTGGTGGAATTGGCAGCGCAACAAACACCAAAACCGCGTTACTTAATTACCGTTGATAACGGGATTGCCAGTGTGGCTGGTGTAGATCGCGCGCGCGAACTCGGTATGGAAGTTATCGTTACGGACCACCACCTGCCCGGAGATACGCTCCCCAAAGCCAGTGCGCTAGTCAATCCCAACCAACCCGGCTGCAGCTTCCCCAGCAAAGCTTTAGCTGGTGTAGGTGTTATTTTTTATCTTTTAGTTGCCCTGCGCGCAGAGCTACGAAAGCGCGGTAAATTTACCAGCGAGAACCAGCCGAAAATTGAAAATCTGTTAGATCTAGTCGCACTGGGTACTGTGGCAGATGTTGCGCAACTAGATCGTAATAATCGCATCCTAGTTGCCAATGGCTTAAAACGAATTCGTGCCGGCATCTCGCAAGCCGGTATGCAAGCCTTATTTCAAGTAGCCAATCGAGATCCTCGTAAAGCCAATACATTTGATCTTGGGTTTGCAGTAGGGCCTAGGCTCAATGCTGCAGGGCGCCTTGCGGATATGACTTTAGGCATCCGCTTATTACTGAGTGATACACAAGAAGAGGCCTATGAGCTAGCGCATGAGTTGGATCGCATTAATCGTGAACGCCGCGTCATTGAAACGGGTATGCAAGAGACCGCTCTTGCCCATTTGCAAGAAGATCAGATTGCCGGGGGTATTGAGGGACGCAACAGTATTTGCTTATGGCACTCAGAATGGCATCAAGGGGTGGTCGGGATTGTTGCCTCTCGCCTCAAAGAGCGCTTTAATCGCCCCGCGATCGTATTTGCTCCAGCCGATGGCGCTACTGGTGAAGAATTACGTGGCTCAGGTAGATCTATCACTGGCTTTCACTTAAGAGATGCCTTGGATATTGTTTCGAAGCGTGAGCCAGGCTTAATCTTGAAATTTGGCGGTCATGCCATGGCAGCAGGCTTATCGATTCGTCAGGCTGATTTTGAAAAATTTGATACCCTTTTTCAGGCGGTATCAAAGGAATTGCTCAACGATGAACTGCTTGAGCGTAAACATATTCATGATGGCACCTTATCTGCTGCAGACTTTACCCCAGAAATTGGTGATCTATTAGCAGAGGAAATTTGGGGGCAAGGCTTTCCACAGCCTATTTTTTATGGGGAGTTTGAGATTGGACAGCAAAGCCTCATGAAAGAAAAACATCTGCGCCTACAACTTCGCCCCGTAGGAAATGGGGCTCTAGATTCGAAACCCCTCACGGGAGTCTGGTTCAATCGCACACAAACCTTACCAGCCAAAGCAAAGCTGGCCTATCGGATTGCCACGGACCGCTATCAGGGGCAAGCCCGTGTACAGCTGATGATTGAAGCGCATGACGAAGATATTGCCTAACCCCCTACTTCAGGGCAAGGATCAATAACCACCTTATAATTAGGGGATGGAAGCCGAACAATTAAACAGTATTTCAAACACCCTCTCCGATCTGCTCGTGCGCGAGCAAGCACTTCGGGGGTATCTTTGACTTCGAAGTAAAGTCACGCCGCCTTACCGAAGTTAATTTCATTCTGGAAGATCCCACCATTTGGGATGACCAGAAGAAAGCGCAAGCCCTCGGCAAAGAGAAAAAATTGCTTGATGGTGTTGTTACCACTCTTACTGATTTAAATACCAATATCACTGGTGCCATTGAATTATTTGATATGGCCAAAGAAGAAGGTGATTTTGAGACCATCGCTGCTATTGAGCAGGACTCAGAAGCCTATAGCAAAATCATTGGTGACCTCGAGTTCCGTCGCATGTTCCATAACGAAATGGATTCCTGCAATTGCTTTATTGATATTCAGGCGGGCGCTGGTGGTACCGAGGCATGCGACTGGGCGAGCATGCTCTATCGTCAATACCTCAAGTATTGCGAACGAAAAGGCTACAAGACTGAAATTTTGGAAGAGTCTGATGGCGACGTTGCTGGCATCAAAAGCGCCACGATTAAAGTCGATGGTGAGTATGCCTACGGACACCTACGCTCAGAGACAGGTGTCCATCGCTTAGTACGTAAGTCTCCATTTGATTCGTCCAATGGACGTCATACTTCCTTCGCCAGTATTTACGTCTATCCTGAAATTGATGATTCGATTGAGATTGACGTCAATCCTGCTGACATCCGTACTGATACCTATCGTGCCTCGGGTGCGGGTGGGCAACACATTAATAAAACTGACTCTGCAGTTCGTTTAACTCATATACCAACAGGTATTGTGGTGCAGTGTCAAAACGATCGCAGCCAACACCGCAATCGCGCAGAAGCCATGAGCATGCTCAAGTCAAGACTATACGAACATGAGATGCAAAAGCGTCGTGCCGAACAAGATAAGTTGGAAGCTAGCAAAACCGACGTTGGTTGGGGTCATCAAATCCGCTCGTATGTACTTGATCAAAGTCGCATTAAAGACTTACGCACTAACGTTGAGATCTCCAATACCCAGAAGGTGTTAGATGGTGATCTTGATGCCTTTATTGAAGCCAGCCTGAAGCAAGGCGTTTAAACCGAATTCTCTTACCCGTATCGCGCTAAAGACATGAACGATAAAACCCATCCATCCCCCGCAAACGAACCCGTTGATGAAAATCACATCATTGCAGAGCGTCGCGAGAAGTTAGCCAAACTACGCGCAGGCGGGGTAGCTTTTCCAAATGATTTCGTACCCACCCATTTAGCCGCAGACTTGCACGCCCATTACGATGGCTTTTCAAAAGAAGAATTGGCTGAGAAAAACATTCACGTCAAAGTTGCGGGCCGGATG
This sequence comes from Polynucleobacter sphagniphilus, assembly GCF_029892205.1. Taxonomy (NCBI): domain Bacteria; kingdom Pseudomonadati; phylum Pseudomonadota; class Betaproteobacteria; order Burkholderiales; family Burkholderiaceae; genus Polynucleobacter; species Polynucleobacter sphagniphilus. Next base: position 281,562 of record NZ_JARXVX010000001.1, on the reverse strand, counting down.
GTGTTAAAGCGCGTAATGGGTAAAGCCAGCTTTGCAACGATTCAAGATCGTAGTGGACAAATTCAGTTTTATATCAATGATGAAATCAGTGGTGCTGACACCCATGGCGCATTTAAGCATTGGGATATGGGCGACTTTATTTCAGCCGAAGGGAAGCTCTTCAAGACCAACAAAGGCGAGCTCTCAGTAGAGTCAAGTAATTTACGCCTTCTCAGCAAATCCCTACGCCCCCTACCAGACAAGTTTCATGGCTTATCTGATTTGGAAACAAAATATCGTCAACGATATGTTGACCTGATTGTGAATCCAGAGAGTCGCAATACATTTAAAGCACGCAGCAATGCCATTGCTTCATTGCGCCGCCATATGCTTGAGGCTGACTTCATGGAAGTCGAGACCCCAATGCTTCACCCGATTCCAGGTGGCGCAACCGCTAAGCCATTTATCACCCACCACAATGCCTTGGATATGCAGATGTTCTTGCGTATTGCGCCAGAGCTCTATTTAAAGCGCTTGGTAGTTGGTGGCTTTGAGCGCGTTTTTGAAATTAATCGCAACTTCCGCAACGAAGGCGTCAGCCCACGTCACAATCCCGAATTTACGATGATGGAATTCTATGCAGCCTATACGGATTACCGTTGGCTCATGGACTTTACTGAGGGCTTGATTCGTGCAGCAGCAGTCGATGCACAAGGTACAGCCGTCTTAACGCATCAAGGTCGTGAACTAGATTTAAGTAAGCCTTTTCAACGCTTAACGATCAATGAAGCCATCCTAAAATACTGCGGTCAATCTGGCAAAAGCTATGAGGTATCTCAATTAGACGACGCTGATTTCATTCGCACTGAACTGAAAAAAGGTGGCGAGAACCCAGATAGCCCCACTCTTAAAAATGCCGGTATTGGTGCCTTGCAATTAGCCCTCTTTGAATTGGTAGCTGAAGAGCACCTCTGGGAGCCAACTTACATCATCGATTATCCGATTGAAGTGAGCCCATTAGCACGCGAGTCTGACACACGCCCAGGTATTACCGAACGCTTTGAGCTATTCATCACCGGTCGTGAAATTGCCAATGGCTTCTCCGAATTAAATGATGCTGAAGATCAAGCCAATCGTTTCCGCAAGCAAGTGGAGCAAAAAGAGGCGGGCGACGAAGAGGCTATGTATTTTGACCATGATTTCATCCGCGCTCTTGAATACGGCATGCCTCCAACTGGCGGCTGCGGTATTGGTATTGACCGCTTAGTCATGTTGCTTACCGATGCACCCAACATTCGGGATGTGATTTTGTTTCCGCATTTACGTCGCGAGGAAGAGTAATTTTAAATATTGGGCAAGCGAATTCTCAGTAGCAATAAAAAAGCACCCGAGGGTGCTTTTTTATTCCTAGCTCTCATGCATGCACTTAGGCAGGCAAACCCTTTTCATCAAAGACGCCTTCAAATAAAGCAGAACTCAAGTAACGTTCTGCCGCATCTGGCAGTACCACAACAATAGTTTTACCAGCGTACTCAGGCTTCTTCGCTAGACGCACCGCTACTGCTGCTGCAGCCCCACAAGAAATACCAACCAAGATACCCTCTTCCCTAGCGATACGGCGTGCAAATTCAATCGCCTCTTCATTGCTCACCTGCTCGACCTTATCTACGATTGATAAATCCAAGTTATCCGGAATAAAGCCTGCGCCAATGCCCTGAATCTTATGCGGAGCTGGTTTGATTTCTTCGCCATTAAGTTTTTGAGTAATCACAGGGCTAGTAGTGGGTTCTACCGCCACTATTTCTACATTTTTCTTCTTTGTGTTCTTGAGGTAACGACCCACACCAGTAATGGTTCCGCCAGTACCGACACCAGCAACAAATACATCGATATTGCCATCGGTATCTTCCCAAATTTCTGGGCCAGTTGTTTTTTCATGAATTGCTGGGTTAGAAGGATTACTAAATTGCTGTAGCAACACATATTTGGCTGGATCGGAGTCGGCGATCTCTTTCGCTTTCGCAACGGCGCCATTCATGCCCTTAGGACCCTCTGTCAAGACAATCTTGGCACCTAAAGCAGTTAATAACTTGCGTCGTTCAATGCTCATCGTTTCTGGCATCGTTAGTGTTAGCGGAATACCTCGCGCTGCCGCTACAAATGCCAAGGCAATTCCAGTGTTACCACTGGTTGGCTCAACCAATTCCTTGCCGGGCCCAAGCAGGCCTTTTTCCCGTGCATCATTGATCATTGATACACCAATACGGCACTTAATTGAAAAGGCAGGATTACGGCCTTCGATCTTTGCTAGAACGGTGGCATTAGCACCATCAGTCACTCGATTTAAACGCACTAGAGGTGTGCGGCCAATGGTTTGAGAATTATCGGTAAAGTAAGTCATCAGGCTTTCCTTAAAGCAAAATAGGTATACAACATGAATAAGTGATACTAGGCTAGGAGTCGGTTCTTGTAAAAGAAGCTCTGGTTATAAGTTAAGCACTAATTGATCTATGCTTGAGATTTCTTAAAAAGCTCATTAATAACAGGACAAAGAGAATCGCAAACCAGAATAAGGACCATTCTGGAACTTGCAAGCCCAAGATGGCAGGAAGCTTTGCAGAGCAAAGTCCATCCGCCTTAAAGAGCCAAGGCAAAAGATTTGCCAACTGGAATTGATTAATCCAAGTCTCCAGTGGGTCAATGCCGCAAGAGGTTTCAGGATGAGAAAGCAACCAGACTTGATGTCCAGCCACCGATATTCCATAGCCCGCCGAAATAATAGCCAACCCATGAAACAACTTTCTAGCCGAGGAAAATCTCGCAGCTAAGAGGCAAGTAAGGGCTACCCCCAAATAAGCAACGCGCTGCAATATACACAGTGGGCAGGGCATAAAGCTCACCCCCTGATAGCCCACTTGCTGAAGAATCACGGCAAAAGCAACTAAGCCAAGAGATAAAAGGGAGATATAAAGGTATTGGCTCTGACGCATGGGTAAATGATAGCTCCGTTAAGGGAGGTGTCCTTATAACTAAAAATTGATTTGATATGAGAAGTTAATCCGGCTTTCACGGGCTAACAAGGCAAATTATGAGGATAATCACCGTTTTACCTTAATTTACTAAGCTTTCCTCATGGCCGCATACAACACCGAAACAGTCCTTACCGTTCACCACTGGAACGATACCCTCTTTAGCTTCACCACCACTCGCAATAAGGGTTTACGCTTTCGTAGCGGCCATTTCCTGATGATTGGCCTGGAGGTTGAGGGCAAGCCCTTGGTGCGAGCTTATAGCGTAGCCAGCCCTAATTACGAAGAACATCTCGAGTTTTTAAGCATTAAGGTGCAAGACGGCCCCCTCACCTCGCGCCTGCAAAAAATTCAAGTGGGTGACCCGATTTTGGTTAGCGAGAAATCTGTTGGTACTTTGGTGATTGACGATCTCAATCCTGGAAAGCACCTCTATCTCTTTAGCACTGGCACTGGCCTTGCTCCATTTATGAGCATCATTCGGGATCCTGAGACCTACGATAAGTTTGAGAAGGTTGTGTTAATTCATGGCGTTCGACTTGTAAGCGAATTAGCCTATGGTGACTACATCAAGAATGAGCTCTCCCAAGACGAGTTCCTAGGCGAATTAATTCGCGACAAACTCATCTACTACCCAACAGTAACCCGTGAAGCCTTTAAGCACACCGGACGCTTAACTACTGCAATCGAGTCTGGTCAGCTCTTCAAAGATATTGGCTTGCCCCCCTTAGATCCAGCAGTAGATCGCGCCATGATATGTGGCAGCCCCTCCATGCTCAAAGAAACCTGTGAAATGCTTGACTCCAGAGGCTTCAAGGTTTCGCCAAGCCTCGGCCAACTCGGCGACTACGTATTTGAACGCGCCTTCGTAGAGAAATAATCTATATATCTAAAAGTCATATAAGTATCGCTATATATTTCTTGTAGATATATAGGAGACTTGGTAAATTGTGTTTCATACGCTATTTACCAAGGATTTGAAATGTCACCCGTAAGAGAACATTACAACCCAGTTATCACCCAACTATTGCGCGAGCATGATTGCTTACCGCATGACATGGTCAATGAGCGGAAGTCTTTTCAGCGCCAAATTCTCTTTCTCATGAATGCCATCAAACTCGAAGAGTTTGAGCAATCATTTGCATAATTAAACAGTGACCCCTCATGATCCAATTTTTTATTGATTCTTCACAATTTATTCTCTCAGGAGCTCTCGTCGGTTTATTGGTTGGAATGACAGGCGTAGGTGGCGGTTCATTGATGACGCCTTTGCTCACCATCATCTTTGGTGTTGCTCCAACTACTGCTGTGGGCACTGACCTTGCATTCGCAGCCCTTACTAAAGGGTTTGGCACTGCAGCACATCGGCTCCACGGAAATGTACGCTGGAATATAGTTGCTTTACTATGCATCGGCAGCATCACCACTGCTGTCTTGTCCATTTTGACCTTAAAGTATGTGGGTCCAGTTTCAAAAGATTTCACGCACCTCATTAGCCTTTCAATCGGTGTCTCGGTTTTGCTAACTGCGGCCTCACTTTTATTCAGAGCAAAAATACTCAAATGGGTACAAGCTAATCCGAACTACCTACCTAGTGGATTTGCATTAAAGCTTGCAACTATTGCTGTAGGCGCAGTGATTGGGGTTCTTGTCACCATTTCATCAATTGGCGCAGGCGCTATTGGTGCTACCCTCATTCTGATTCTCTATCCACATCTCAGAGCCGCAGAAGTTGCTGGTACGGATATAGCCTATGCCGTTCCGCTTACAGCTTTGGCTGGCATAGGTCATTGGTGGCTGGGCAATGTCCATTTTGACCTGCTTTTTGGCCTTTTAATTGGCTCAGTACCAGCAATTTGGTTGGGCGCTAAACTCTCGAGCACCCTTTCAGAGAAAGTCACTAGAATGACTCTCGCCAGCACCCTCTTCTTAGTCGGGATTAAATTAGTTTGTTCATGATGACTCCGCAACTTTGGTCAATACCAGTAAGCACCCTCACACCAGAACAATTAGCTGAAAAGTCAGCTACGCTCTACAAACGATTGCAGGACATTGGTGCACGCTTCTCTAAGGTGCGTTTTGCTACAAGCTTAGCCGCTGAAGACATGGTGATAACGGACGCCATCTCTAAAACCAAAACTTCAATTGCTTTATTCACATTAGCTACCGGTCGCTTACATCAAGAGACGGTTGATATGGTCAAGACTACTGAAGATCAGTATGGATTGCGGATTGACAAAATCTATCCTCATGAAGTTGATATTGATGCTTTCGTAGATGAATATGGCATGAATGGTTTTTACGATGGTGAAGAAGCCAAAAAGGCCTGCTGTGGCGCCCGCAAAATCAAACCTCTCAATGCTGCCTTAATTGGCGCAGATGCCTGGTTGACTGGTCAACGTCGTGAACAGTCAACCACCCGCACAGAATTGCATTTTGAGGAGATGGATGAAGCCAGAGGGATCGCCAAATTCAATCCTTTATTTGACTGGACGGAGGCAGACATCTGGGCCTACATCAAACAAGAGAGCGTGCCTATTCATCCACTGCACCTGAAGGGCTACCCTAGCATTGGTTGCGAGCCCTGCACCCGTCAAGTAAAACAAGGTGAAGATATCCGCGCGGGTCGCTGGTGGTGGCTACAAAGTGATAGCAAAGAATGTGGCTTACACATCAATCGATAAAATACATCGTTACCGAATTACCCATTAGCAAAGATCGATTTACAGAATGCAAGAACAAAAATTATTAGATGATCACTTAGATTGGCTTGAGGCTGAATCTATTTACATCATTCGTGAAGTGGTGGCTCAATGCTCCAATCCAGCGATGCTGTTTTCAGGTGGTAAAGACTCTATCGTCATGTTTCACTTGGCACGCAAGGCCTTCCAGTTTGGCGATCGCCCAGTGAGGCTGCCTTTCCCTATTTTGCATATTGATACGGGACATAATTATCCTGAAGTCATTGCCTACCGCGATGCGGTGGTTAAAAATACGGGCGTCAAATTAATCGTTGGCCATGTAGAAGACTCAATTAAAAAAGGTACAGTGCGTCTACGCAAGGCAACTGATTCACGCAACGCTGCTCAAGCTGTAACACTACTAGAAGCAATTGCTGAATATCAATTCGATGCCTTGATGGGTGGAGCCCGTCGCGATGAGGAAAAAGCCCGCGCTAAAGAGCGCATATTCTCCTTCCGCGATGAATTCGGTCAATGGGATCCAAAGGCACAGCGTCCTGAGTTATGGAATCTCTATAACGCTCGTATCGCCCAAGGTGAGAATATGCGCGTGTTCCCAATTTCTAACTGGACAGAGCTCGATATTTGGCAATATATTGCCCGCGAAAAATTAGAGTTACCAAGCATTTACTACACGCACAAGCGCGAGGTTGTACGTAAGAATAATTTATTTGTGCCCGTCACCGATATCACCCCCAAAGCTGCTGGTGATGTCAGTGAAATTTTAGACGTGCGCTTCCGTACCGTGGGCGATATTAGCTGCACCTGCCCAGTACTGAGTACTGCAGCCAATCCACTAGACATCATTGCCGAAACCGCCATTACTGAAATCACTGAGCGTGGCGCAACCCGTATGGATGATCAAACAAATGAGGCCTCAATGGAGCGCCGCAAAAAAGAAGGCTATTTCTGATGACTCAAAATATCAACCCAACTGCACAGCAAAATGTAGTGCGCTTTATTAATGCTGGAAGCGTTGACGATGGCAAAAGCACCTTAATTGGGCGCTTACTGTATGACACTAAGTCTATTCTTGTTGATCAACTGGAGTCCTTATCCAAAACCAAACATGCCCGCGTGACCTCATCCGATGCAGGCGTTGATTTAGCATTGCTCACCGATGGACTTGAGGCGGAGCGTGAACAAGGTATCACCATTGATGTAGCTTATCGCTACTTCTCGACACCCAAACGTAAGTTCATTGTTGCCGATGCCCCCGGGCATGTGCAGTACACCCGTAACCTAGTGACTGGAGCATCACAATCGGATGTTGCAGTGATACTAGTCGATGCAACCCGCGTAGATTTAAATACCAAACCCGCTACCTTGCTTGCCCAAACCAAACGCCATGCCGCTATCGTCCATTTATTGGGCTTGCGTCATGTGGTGTTTGCCGTAAATAAGATGGATCTCTTTCAGTTTGATGAAACTGTGTTTAATTCCATCAAAGAGGCTATTGAGGATTTGACCGAAAAAATTGGTCTGCCTCAACCAACCCTCATTCCAGTTTCAGCCCTCTTAGGTACCAATGTGGTGACTGCTAGCAAAGACACCCCTTGGTATAAAGGTCCTACCTTGCTCGAATGGTTAGAGGTTTTAGATACCAGCCCTCAGTCTGAAAAAACTGCCCTACGCTTTCCGGTACAGTATGTTGCACGTCAAGATGGCAGTGCTTCTGATGACTTCCGCGGTTATCTAGGGCAAATTGAATCGGGCAGCATTCTCAAAGGGCAAAAAATTAAAGTATTACCAGGAAACCTAGAGGCAACCGTCTCGGAAATTTACCTCGGTAATCGTTCCGATCGCAATCAAGCCCATAGCAATAATGCTGTTGAATCAGCTCAGACTGGCGAAGCTGTGGCAATTTGCCTATCTGAAGATATTGATGTGTCACGTGGCTGCCTCTTTGTAAGCGCTGATGACGTAACACCACCAACGCTGAGCAAACAACTCTCTGCTGATTTATGCTGGTTAGATAGTGAGCCACTCTCTTTGAGTCGTAAGTATGCGCTGCGCCATACTACCAATACGGTAGGTGCCAAAGTAAAAGGTATTCAAAGGGTGCTGGATGTTGAAACGCTATCGCACGCCAGTGATATTCACGCACTCAATACCAATGAAATTGGACGGGTCGACTTTATTTTGCAAAAGCCAATTGTTGCTGACTTGTTTGAACAATCCCAACATACTGGCGCATTCATTTTGATTGACGAAACAAGTAATCACACCGTTGCAGCCGGCATGATTCGAGAAGTGACTGCGCAGTAAATTAGTGATTTTCTTTGGCGTGGTTGATTGAGTATTTTGGTATCTCAATTACCAAATTTTCTCTTGCCACAATGGCTTGGCAAGACAGGCGCGACTGAGGGTTTAGGCCCCAGGCACGATCAAGCAAATCTTCTTCGTTTTCATCTGGGGCATTCAAGCTAGCAAAGCCCTCTTTCACAATCACATGACAAGTGGTGCAAGCGCACACCATATCGCAAGCATGTTCGATTGGAATATCGTTTTCTAACAAAGCTTCACAAATTGACGTTCCAGGTGCCACTTCAACAACCGCACCTTCAGGGCAATATTCACTATGGGGTAGAACAACAATTTGGGTCATGGTGTTTTAATTAAGTATTGTTTTTATAGATTAAATTTCTGCCACATTCTTGCCCGCTAAGGCCTTCTGGATGCTGGCATTCATGCGCTTTTGTGCAAATTCATCAGTGGCTTTAGCAGCGTGGTCTACCGCTTTACGTAACACGGCGCTGTCAGTTTCTTCCTTGAGAATTCGCTCCAGAGTAGCCATCTCTTGATCCACTGCGGCCTGCTCTTGCTCACTGAGCAGAGCACGATCACTATTTAAGGCAGTCTGAACGGCATCGAGTAAACGCTGCGCATTAACCTGTTCTTCACGCAAAGAACGAGACAAAAGATCCTCTTTGGCTGAAGCAAAGCCATCTTGCAACATCCGAGTGATCTCAGCATCCGTTAAGCCATAAGACGGCTTAATATTGATTGAGGCTTGTACACCAGAACCTTGCTCCATAGCGCTGACAGACAACAAACCATCAGCGTCCACTTGGAAGGTAACGCGAATCCGGGCCGCACCAGCTGCCATTGGAGGAATTCCGCGTAACTCAAATTTACCCAAGGAACGGCAATCATGAACCAACTCACGCTCACCCTGCACTACCGTGATCGCAAGGGCAGTTTGACCATCCTTGAAAGTCGTGAAATCTTGTGCTCTCGCAACTGGAATAGGGGTGTTACGAGGAATGATCTTTTCTACCAAGCCGCCCATAGTCTCAATACCCAAAGACAATGGAATCACATCCAATAGCAACCACTCGTCATCTTTGCTTTGATTGCCAGCCAATAAATCAGCCTGCATCGCGGCGCCCAGGGCAACCACCTGATCCGGGTTGAGGTTATTTAATGGCTGCGTACCAAACAGTTCACCAACAGCACGCTGCACATTAGGCATACGGGTTGAACCACCAACCATCACCACACCCTTCACATCCTCAGCCTTCAGACCCGCATCGCGGAGAGCTTTGCGGCAAGAAACCAAAGTCTTGGCGACCAAGGTTTGCGTCATCTCAAAGAATTGCGCCTGGCTAATGCCAACATTGACTAAGGTGCCATCACTCAAAGTTTGATGAACACGCGCCAATGGGCTATGACTCAGGTGCTCTTTTGCATTCTTGCAGCACTGCAATAAAGCACGATGATCCTGGATCGACAAAGGCGGTAAATTGGCTTGCTCAATCACCCAGCAATACAAACGATGATCAAAGTCATCGCCCCCAAGCGCAGTATCACCACCAGTAGAGAGTACTTCAAATACTCCGCGACTCATGCGCAAGATAGAAATATCAAAGGTGCCACCACCTAGGTCATAGACGGCATACACACCCTCGGAGCCATTATCTAAGCCATAGGCAATCGCTGCTGCAGTTGGTTCATTCAATAATCGCAATACTGCAATACCAGCCAATTTGGCGGCATCCTTGGTTGCCTGGCGTTGAGCATCGTCAAAATAAGCAGGCACCGTAATCACCGCACCCACAATTTCATCAGAAACAGAATCTTCTGCCAACTGACGCAAACGCGCCAAGATCTCTGCAGATACCTCAATTGGACTCTTATCACCAGCAACAGTTCTCAATTTGAGCATGCCGGGCTCATCCACAAAGTCATATGGCGCACTTTCAAGATGCTCGACATCGACTAAGCCACGGCCCATAAAACGCTTTACTGAAACAATCGTGTTTTTAGGATCAATCACCACGCTATCAAGAGCCTCAAAACCAGCTTGCGTTCTGCCATCGGGCAAATAACGTATCACTGAGGGCAGTAGCTCACGCCCCTGTTCATCTGGCAGGACTTTAGGCAAGGCATCGCGCACAATGGCAACCAAAGAATTCGTAGTCCCCAAATCAATCCCAACTGCAATGCGCCGCTGGTGAGGGGCAAGGGATTTACCGGGTTCAGAAATTTGTAATAGGGCCATAGTTTCTTAGTTTAAAGCTATACCAATGCAGATATTGCATCGTCGAGCTCAGCAGCAAATTTATCAATAAAGAGTAGCCCCCTTAGTAACTCCGCTGCTTTCTCGTAACTACTATCCACATCAATTGCTTGAGCAATTTCACTTAAGATAATTTGCTTAGATTGCTCTACTTCGGTCATCAATGTCTCGAGAGCCGCCAAGTCGTTTGCATAATCATCCAGACTTTCGCGCCACTCCATTTGCTGCATCAAAAAAGCAGCTGGCATGGCAGTATTCGTTTCGAGTTTGGCATCCACCCCATGGAGTCCACACAAATACAGTCCGCGCTGAATCGGGTTTTTAAGCGTCTGCAGTGCAGTATTGGCAAATGTTGCCATCTGCATCGCTAAGCGTTGGTCCGTATCACTACCACGGGCATGACGATCTGGATGCACCTCTTTTTGGATTGCCAAATAAGCCTGATCCAGTGCAGACAAATCGATCTTGAATTGCTGATTTAATCCAAAAAACTGGAAGTAGTTGTCAGACGCGGAAAGATTCGCCACAACCACACTCATCCTTGACGTTTGGATTTTGAAATTTAAATCCTTCGTTCAAACCCTCGCGCACAAAATCCAACTCGGTGCCATCTAAATAGGCCAAGCTTTTTGGATCAACAAATACCTTAATGCCATTCGATTCAAACATCGTATCTTCAGGGGCGGCTTCATCAACGTATTCAAGTTGATAGGCCAAACCAGAGCAGCCTGTAGTGCGAACACCTAGGCGCAAACCGCAGCCCTTGCCGCGCTTATCCAAATTACGCTGCACATGTTTCGCAGCTTTATCAGTTAAGGTAATAGCCATATAAGTACCCTACCCTCTTCTCTACTTGCCTGGGTGTTTTTCTTTGTAATCTTGAACTGCAGCCTTGATTGCATCTTCGGCCAAAATTGAGCAATGAATTTTCACAGGCGGCAGAGCTAACTCTTCAGCAATTAAGGAGTTCTTGATCTCCAAGGCTTGATCTAAAGTCTTGCCTTTTACCCACTCGGTAACCAAAGAAGATGAGGCAATGGCAGAGCCGCAACCGTAGGTCTTGAACTTTGCATCTTCGATCACGCCCGCTTCATTCACGCGAATTTGCAATTTCATGACGTCACCGCAAGCTGGTGCGCCAACCATCCCAGTACCAACGTTTTCGTCTGTTTTTGCAAACGATCCAACGTTACGTGGGTTTTCATAGTGGTCAATTACTTTGTCGCTATATGCCATGATATTTCCTCTCGAATTCTTTTATTTACTTAGTGCGCCGCCCATTGGATAGTGCTCAGATCCACACCATCTTTAAACATTTCCCATAAAGGCGAAAGTTCACGTAATTTTGCAATCTTCTCTTTCACCAAATTGATAGTGAAATCTACCTCTTCTTCCGTTGTAAAGCGCCCCAAGGTAAAACGAATTGAGCTATGCGCTAATTCATCATTGCGACCTAAAGCGCGCAATACATAAGAAGGTTCCAAGGAAGCAGAAGTGCATGCTGAACCAGATGAGATTGCTAAGTCTTTCAGCGCCATCAACATCGACTCACCTTCAACATAGTTAAAGCTGATATTCAGGTTATGGGGAACGCGATCATCCATGTCGCCGTTTACATATACTTCCTCGATATCTTTCAAGCCCGCTAACAAACGATCGCGCAAGGCACGAATACGTTTATTTTCCTCAACCATCTCAACTCGGGCAATACGGAATGCTTCGCCCATGCCAACAATCTGGTGCACAGCCAGCGTGCCAGAACGCATACCGCGCTCATGACCACCACCATGAATTTGCGCCTCAATACGAATACGCGGTTTACGACGCACGAACAATGCGCCAATACCTTTTGGTCCGTATGTTTTGTGGGCAGAAAAACTCATCAAATCCACTTTGATTTTTTCTAAATCAATTTCAACCTTGCCTGTAGCCTGGGCCGCATCTACATGGAAAATCACTCCACGAGCACGACAAAGTTCACCTATTGCAGGGATATCTTGGACAACACCAATTTCATTATTGACAAACATGACAGAAGCAAGAATCGTGCCAGGCTTCATAGCCGCCTCTAGCTGAGCAAAGTCAATCAGGCCGTTAGGCAGCACATCCAAGTAGGTCACTTCAAAACCTTCGCGCTCTAATTCGCGGCAAGTATCTAACGTAGCCTTGTGCTCGGTTTTCACAGTAATAATGTGATTACCGCGCTCTTTATAAAAGTGCGCTGCACCTTTGAGGGCCAAGTTAATACTTTCAGTAGCGCCACTAGTGAACACAATTTCACGTGGATCAGCATGTACTAACTGAGCAACCTCTGAACGCGCCCACTCAACCGCTTCTTCTGCTGCCCAGCCGTAGGCATGGCTACGAGAGGCGGCGTTACCAAACTGCTCACGCAAATAAGGCAACATTTTGTCAACCACACGCGGATCAATTGGCGTAGTTGCCGAGTAATCCATGTAGACCGGGAAATGCTTAGGACTAAACATTGGAACCGGCTGTAGTGAGGTTTCTTGTGGTGCGTTCATGATTGATTGATTTCTTTAACTTTGCTGCGCTAGATTAAAAACAGAATTAATAAGTGGTCGCTTTGGCGTGATCTCTTTTTTGACTGCAATGATAGGTGCTGGCTTATCCGTTTTAAAACCATCACCTCTCATTTTCTTTTGGCGCATGTCATGTATAACGATGCCCCGCCCTTCTTGCTGTTGTACTAAATCACGCAATGAAACAGAGCTCAGATACTCAACCATCTTCGAATTGAGGTTAGACCAAAGATCATGAGTCATGCAACGACCCTGATTGTCTTCATCGCTATGGCAATTTCCTTTGCCACCACATTGAGTTGCATCTAAAGGCTCATCAACAGCAACAATAATGTCAGCCACGCTAATCTCGTCGGATTTACGCGCTAGGGTGTATCCACCACCGGGTCCTCTGGTACTTTCAACAATGTTGAAACGGCGTAATTTGCCGAACAACTGCTCTAAGTAAGAGAGGGAAATTTTTTGTCTTTGGCTAATTCCAGCCAATGTTACAGGTCCATGCGTTTCACGCAGGGCTAAATCGATCATTGCGGTTACTGCAAAACGGCCTTTAGTTGTAAGTCTCATATGTCACCTTGGTAATGGATTGTTATGGACAGCTAACAGTCGGATGGGTAATACCCGACTATTCCACTCAACTTTACCACATTCCCCACTAATTTGCTCGGGAATTATCCCAAAAAACCAAGGGGCATTCATCCCAAAACGCTAGACAGAGTCATGAGAAATCGCTCCAAAAGCCATTTCTTTTACCTTAGCGAGGCGATCCCTGGTTGCCCCCGCCTTTTCGAACTCCAGGTTCTTAGCTTCGGCGTTCATTTGCTTCTCCAGACGCTTTATTTCGGCCGCTAGGTCTTTTTCACTCATATCCTCATAACGAGCGCGCTCTTGCTCAGATTGCATCTCAGAACGCTTCTCTTTGACGTCGTAAACCCCATCAATGATATCTTTGATGCGCTTTTGTACCCCTCTGGGCTCAATTCCATGCTCCTTATTAAAAGCAATTTGCTTGGTTCGCCTTCTTTCGGTCTCACCCATAGCGCGGCGCATCGAATCCGTAATACGGTCTGCATACAAGATGGCCTTGCCGCGAACGTTTCTTGCGGCACGGCCAATCGTCTGAATCAGACTACGCTCTGAGCGCAAGAAGCCCTCCTTGTCAGCATCCAAAATGGCCACCAAGGAAACCTCTGGAATATCCAAACCTTCGCGTAATAAATTGATACCAACCAACACATCAAAAATGCCTAAGCGTAAATCACGCAAAATTTCGACACGCTCGACTGTATCGATATCCGAATGCACGTAACGCACTTTGACGCCGTTATCCGATAAATAATCCGTCAACTGCTCTGCCATACGCTTTGTCAGTACAGTCACTAATACGCGTTCATGTAGGTTGACGCGCTCATGAATCTGCTGCAATAGGTCGTCAACCTGAGTAGTTGCCGGCAGAACTTCAATTTCTGGATCTACCAAACCAGTTGGCCTTGCAACTTGCTCCACTACTTGCCCTTGATGCGTCTTCTCATAGTCAGCCGGGGTAGCAGAAACAAAAATGGTTTGACGCATTTTGGTTTCAAACTCGGTGAACTTGAGCGGTCGATTATCCATTGCCGATGGCAAGCGAAAGCCGAATTCAACCAAGGTATGTTTTCGCGACTTATCACCGTTATACATTGCATTGAGTTGACCGATTAATACATGACTCTCATCCAAGAACATGAGCGCATCGTTAGGTAAATAGTCTACCAAGGTAGGCGGGGCATCCCCTGGAGCGGCACCAGAAAGATGGCGGGAGTAATTTTCAATCCCTTTACAAAAACCCAATTCATTGAGCATCTCCAAATCAAAGCGCGTGCGCTGCTCCAGTCGCTGCGCCTCTACTAACTTCCCGTCTTTCACAAACTCATCTAGGCGCGTGCGTAATTCAGTCTTAATCGTTTCAATGGCTTTTAGAACAGTTTCACGTGGAGTTACATAGTGAGAACTTGGGTACACAGTAAAGCGTGGAATCTTTTGACGAATACGTCCTGTTAGTGGATCAAAAAACTGCAGACTTTCAATCTCATCATCAAATAGTTCCACGCGCACTGCTAGCTCGTTGTGCTCTGCTGGAAAGATATCAATCGTGTCGCCACGCACCCTAAATACACCACGCTTGAAATCTGTTTCATTGCGGTCGTATTGCATCGCAATCAGGCGCATCAAGATATCGCGCTGACTCATCTTGTCGCCAGGGCGTAATGTCATCACCATACTGTGATAGTCGCCAGGATTACCAATACCGTAGATTGCTGAAACAGTCGCAACAATAATGACATCACGCCGCTCTAACAAACTCTTGGTAGCGGATAAACGCATCTGCTCAATATGCTCATTGATGGATGAATCTTTTTCAATGAACAAATCCCGCTGGGGAACGTACGCCTCCGGCTGGTAGTAGTCGTAATAACTAACAAAATACTCGACTGCATTGCGGGGGAAAAACTCCCGAAACTCGCTGTAAAGCTGAGCGGCCAGGGTCTTATTTGGAGCAAAAATGATGGCCGGACGTCCAGTACGGGCGATCACATTGGCCATTGTGAAGGTTTTGCCTGAGCCGGTTACCCCTAAGAGCGTCTGAAACGTCAATCCATCCTCAACGCCCGCTACGAGGGCATCAATGGCGCCTGGCTGGTCTCCAGCAGGTGGGAAGGGCTGGTAGAGCTGATATGGCGAATCTGGAAAAGTAACGAATTTCGCTGGATCCAAATCATGTCCGACCTCGCCCAAAGGGTCAACCGCTGGAACTTTTTTTATCTCAGCAACTGGGTCAACGGGGGATTTTTTAGGGGACTTAGGGGGCATCTCAGCTATCATTTCATCTGTGAGCTTTGTTCACAGCGAATTTTGTATAAACGTTGATTTTGCCGTTTTTCTTTGGAAAAAGTTGAATACGTTCTCAAAACTAAACAATTTAGCCAAATTTAACGTCGATTAATCCTGAAATAACCTATAAATTACCCCTTCTGACTCCAAATGACTCTCTTCCACTCTGTTCAATTAGCCCCTAAAGACCCTATTTTTGGCCTTACCGAAGCCTATGTTGCCGATCAACGCGCTGATAAGGTGAATTTAGGTGTGGGTGTTTATTACACAGATGAAGGCAAGATTCCACTCTTGCAAGCGGTAATTAAGGCAGAAGAAGCGCTAGTTGCAAAACACGCGCCTCGTGGCTACATCCCAATGGAGGGCCCAAGTCAATACAACCTGGCCGTTCAAACACTACTTTTTGGTAACGACTCGTCTTTAATTAAAGATGGTCGCGTTGTTACTGCTGAATGTATCGGTGGCACCGGTGCATTACGCGTAGGCGCAGATTTTATTAAGCGTCTCAACTTAAATGCCCCTGCCGCAATTAGCAATCCAACTTGGGAAAACCACCGCGGTATTTTCGAAGCAGCGGGTTTTGATGTTGTTGAGTACAGCTACTTCGATAGTAAAACTCGTGGTGTTGATTTCGATGGCATGGTGAAATCCCTGGAGTCTTTCCCAAAAAATACGACTGTAGTGCTTCACGCCTGCTGCCATAACCCTACCGGCGCAGATATGACCGAAGCGCAATGGCGCCAAGTAATTGATATTTGCAAATCCAAAGAGCTGATTCCATTTTTGGACATGGCTTATCAAGGCTTTGCTGATGGCATTGAGCAAGATGGGGTTGCCGTGCGTTTATTTGCCCAATCTGGTCTCTCATTCTTTGTATCAAGCTCATTCTCTAAATCATTCTCACTCTATGGTGAGCGTGTTGGCGCACTCTCCATCGTCACAGAATCTAAGGATGAATCAGCGCGCGTCATGTCTCAACTCAAACGTGTGATTCGCACCAATTACTCAAATCCGCCCACACATGGCGGAGCAATTGCTACTGCTGTCCTGACCTCACCAGAACTACGCCAGCTTTGGGAAGATGAATTAGCGCAGATGCGCGAGCGTATTAAATCGATGCGTGAAGCGCTTGTCAGCAAATTAGCGGCCGCCGGCGCCAAACAAGATTTTGAATTTATTAATGCCCAGCGCGGTATGTTCTCTTACTCCGGCTTAACTCCAGAGCAAGTGGAGCGTTTACAAAAAGAAGACGGCATTTATGCCCTCTCAACAGGTCGTATTTGCGTAGCTGCCCTCAATACCAAAAATATTGATAAAGTAGCTACAGCGATTGCCCGCGTCATAGCGTAACAAGCGGATCACTGTTTTACAGGAGGTAATATGCTTTATCAGTTACATGAGTTTCAAAAAGCGCTACTTCAACCAATGAGCTCGTGGGCTCGTGCGGCCTCAGAGGCTTTTATTAATGCCTCCAATCCAGCATCTAAGGTTCCGGGATCAGAACGTTTAGCCGCAAGCTACGAGCTACTCTATCGCCTAGGCAAAGACTACAAAAAACCGGAGTTCGGCATTCGCTCTGTGCAAGCTCATGGACGTGAAGTCGCCATTCATGAAATTGCTACGATTACCAAACCTTTTTGTAAATTAATTCGCTTTAAACGTTTTTCTGACGATGTCGAAGTCATTAAAAAATTAAAAGAAGATCCATCTGTTTTGGTGGTTGCCCCACTTTCTGGTCACCACTCCACTTTATTGCGTGACACTGTGCGCACCCTCTTGCAGGATCATAAGGTTTACATCACCGACTGGGTAGATGCCCGCCTCGTACCAACTTCAGAGGGTGACTTTGGCCTAGATGATTATGTTCATTATGTACAGGATTTTATTCGCACGATTGGCGCAAAAGATTTGCATGTGATTTCCGTATGCCAACCTACAGTTCCGACTTTAGCGGCAATCTCCTTGATGGCTTCGGCTGGTGAAGTAACTCCAGCATCCATGATCATGATGGGTGGACCAATCGATGCCCGTAAGTCGCCTACCGCTGTGAATAACTTGGCGGACCAAAAGTCATATGAGTGGTTTGAAAGTCATGTGATTTATAAAGTTCCGCCTTCATATCCAGGCGCTGGACGTAAGGTATATCCAGGCTTCTTGCAGCACACTGGCTTTATCGCCATGAATCCGCAAAACCATTTGCAGTCTCACTGGGATTATTTCCAAAACCTAGTGCGCGGTGACGAGCAAGATGCTGAAGCCCATATTCGTTTTTATGATGAATACAACGCTGTATTGGATATGGATGCCAAATTCTATTTGGATACCATCAAAACAGTATTCCAGGATTACTCTTTACCAAACGGCACTTGGGAAGTAGCTGGTCAATTGGTGAAGCCGCAAGATATCAAAAAAACTGCTCTTCTGACGGTAGAGGGCGAATTAGATGATATTTCTGGAAGTGGCCAAACGCGTTCTGCACATGCATTGTGTGACGGCATTCCAAAAACAAGTAAGGATCATTACGAAGTTGCTGGCGCAGGTCACTATGGCATCTTCGCAGGTCGTCGTTGGCGTGAAAAGGTCTATCCAAAGATCAAATCATTCATTCGCGAGCATCAACCTGCGCAGCGAAAAACCAAAGCCCGCTTACCAAAACTAAACGCAAAGTAAGCCAAGACAATAAGAGGCCAATTGGCCTCTTATTTAATTAGTGTCTCAGGTATTCCATGAAGATCAAGCAAGCGAACGCACTTATCGATCGCCTGGAAGATATTCTTCCGCAAACTCAATGCACTAAATGCGGCTACCCCGACTGCAGAGCTTATGCTCAGGCCCTAGCGACAGGTGAGGTGCGTCCCAATCGTTGCCCACCTGGGGGTGTAGAAGGTATTCGACGCCTATCTGCCGCATTGGAACCAATTTTCCCTCAGGATGCATTTGCACAAAACCCTGTAATCGTTCCAGAGTGTGGCGAAGAACGCACTAGAGCAATTGCCTTTATCGATCCTAAGCAATGTATTGGTTGCACCTTATGTATCCAAGCATGCCCTGTTGATGCCATTGTTGGCGCCTCCAAGCAGATGCATGTGGTGCTAGATCAATGGTGCACCGGCTGCGACTTGTGTCTACCACCTTGCCCGGTAGACTGCATCACGATGATTGAAGTTTCAAATCATCAAACAGGATGGGACGCATGGTCTGCAGAACTGGCTGATGAGGCTCGCTCTAGATATCATTCAAGATCATTGCGCTTAGATCGGGAAATTCGAGATAACGAAGAGCGTCTGGCTAAAAAAGCTGCGGCAAAATTAACTGTAGTTAACGCCGAAAGACCTGACTCCGAGGAAGCAAAAAAAGAGCAGGATCGCAAACGGGCAATCATTGCAGCCGCCATAGCAAGAGCAGCACAACAAAAATGATGAACCTAGAAAAACGGCACGCTTTCTTTGAATTACTCAAAGCCAACAACCCCCATCCGGAGACGGAGTTGGAGTACAGCTCACCTTTTGAGTTACTGATTGCCGTACTACTTTCTGCCCAAGCAACGGATGTCTCTGTCAATAAGGGCACTCGTCAGCTTTTTAAGATTGGCAATACTCCCCAAGCCCTTCTAGAGCTTGGGGAGGAAGGTGTAAAGCCGTACATTCAACATATTGGCTTGTTCAACTCCAAGGGCAAGCATATACAAGAAACCTGCCGCCTCTTATTAGAAAAACATCAAGGCATCGTTCCACAAACAAGGGAGGAGTTAGAAGCGCTACCAGGCGTTGGTAGAAAGACTGCTAACGTCATTTTGAATACTGCCTTTGGTCAACCTACCATGGCGGTTGATACCCATATCTTTCGAGTATCAAATCGTACCGGCCTAGCACCTGGAAAGGATGTAGTCAAAGTGGAGGAGCAGCTACTGAAACGTGTTCCTCGAGAATTTTTGCAAGATGCCCACCATTGGCTTATTCTGCATGGCAGGTATACATGCAAGGCTCGCAATCCCGAGTGCGAACAATGCATTGTCGAACCTTTATGCAGCTATAAGCAAAAAACAGGCAAAGGAAAAGTTCGTGGCGATATTTAACCCAACCCGTGAAGAAGTTAGACGTTTTTTCTGCAATACCTGGAAAAAGAAAATAGAGAATCACATCCTGACGCCGATGGAAACATTGGCCGCAGATTGGATGACCGAACATCCGGAATACCATGCAGTACTCGCCGATCCTGAGGGCGCCTTAGAGCAAGATTACACACCAGAGCGTGGCGAAACCAACCCCTTTTTGCACCTTTCAATGCATCTCTCTATTAGTGAGCAGATATCAATCGATCAGCCACCTGGCATTCGCAAGATAGCTGAAGATTTAACAAAAAAATTGGGATCAAAACACAAAGCGCAACACCAGATGATGGAATGCTTGGGTCAAGTAATGTGGGAAGCGCAGCGAGAAGGGGGGCAACTGAGCCCCGAGAAATACCTCGAGGCCCTAAAACGGCTTTGTTAATATCTCAGCTTGCTACAGCCATCTCCAAAAGCTGAGAAAGTTTTTCATAATGACGCAGTGCTTTCTTTGATGGCTGCACCCACTTCCGCCTTTGATCAACGCTATCAGTTACCAGCTTAATATAGCCCAAACGATCAAGCTTTTTAATACGGCCATGCAAAGTTGCCTGAGAGCCAATCTGACTCAAGACCAATAAATCACCCACCAGAATTTCGCGATTCTGTGTATACCCCAGCATAACTTGATCGAGCAATTGCGTCTCAATTGCATCCAACTTTTTCTCTGGCTTTTTTGCATCCATTGCACTTAAGCAATTCAGGAAACGCAAGTATGAAGAATGATTAATCTTACTCATGGCTATATTTCGTTCTATGTTTTCTAATAAATCTCTTATTTAGAGATGATTGTAAGCTTATTTTTTTAAGCGAAGAATGACTTTGATCAATTCTTTATTGCGCAATATAAACACGGCTGCACAGACAAAAATGGCATTACCGGCTAGGTTACCCATGATAGTTAAATAGCCTGCGTGGATAATGTTCCCGCCACCCAAATACCCAATATCCAATTGGCTATAAGTGTATGCATAAACAAAACCATTGCAAATGCTAGCTAGGGTGGCAAGTATCACTATTTGATAGTAGCTGAGGCCATCAAGACTAGGATCAATCCTAAAACACCACAGCATCAATTCCACTAATAGATACAGGGCCAGACTGACAGCTATTGCTAGCAATAGCCAATCACTCCAAAATTGTACTGAGTTCATCAACATTAAACGACTGAAAATGGCAATGCCAGAACCGAGTGCGCCACGCCAGTTAAATATTAAGATTGCAAACAACTTCATGCCTGCCGGCATAAAGACGAAATAAGTGATCGGACTGCTCTGCAAGCCTGGAATCAAAAAAGTAAAGCCAAAAAAAACCCAATACAGCAAGAAAGAGATGCCTATCTCTGATAAATTATTTTGAAGGATTTTGCTGATAGTCACAATGGTTAATCTTTCAATTGATTATACCTTTTATAAACTCTTGGATAGCAGATGCACTTGTCCAAAGGAGATGCAATCAGAATAACGCGGCAATACCTGATTTAATGGCTGCCGGTAACTCTAAGACCTTTGCCTTGCGGGCATCAAGAGTTGATTTTGGTGTGTCTTGGGTTTTTTCAGACCAGGCAGATCCAGGAAAGAATGGATCATCATTAAATCGGGGAATAATATGCCAATGGATGTGGGGAACCATATTGCCCAGCGAGGCTACGTTGATCTTGCCAGGGTTCATGACATGACGAACCGCCGCTTCAACCACAAAAACCAAATCCATCAAATGGCCACGTTCAGCAGAAGTGAGATCAGTCATCTCAGCCACATGATCAGCCCAAATCACACGACAAAACCCCGGCAAATTAGGGTCATTTATCAAGATCACCCTGCAATCATCTCCGCGCCAAATCAGAGTTTCCCCATCTGTAGAAGATGCTTCTTTACAAAGTATGCAATTGGTCATAATAGAAATGTATATGAAAAAGGCATCTAAGTCACCCTTGTGAGGTAATTTAGATGCCCAGGTAATACAAACTACTTAGGGATTCGATTTAGTGGAATTGCTCTTCTTCAGTGGAGCCTGTCAACGCAGTCACGGAAGACTTGCCACCCTGAATGACTGTGGTGACATCATCAAAGTAACCGGTACCAACTTCTTGCTGATGCGAAACGAAAGTGTAACCACGATCACGCGCTGCAAATTCTGGCTCTTGAACTTTTTCTACGTAAGCTGTCATGCCGCGCTTAGAGTAATCTTGTGCCAAGTCATACATGTTGTACCACATAGAGTGAATACCAGCGAGGGTAATAAATTGATACTTATAGCCCATTGCCCCTAGTTCGCGTTGGAATTTAGCAATCGTTGCATCGTCCAGATTTTTCTTCCAGTTAAATGATGGCGAGCAGTTGTAAGCCAACATTTTTCCAGGGAACTTCGCACGAATCGCTTCAGCAAACTTGCGAGCAAAGTCAAGGTCGGGCGTACCAGTTTCACACCAAACCATATCAGCGTATGCAGCATAAGCCAAACCACGTGAGATGGCTTGATCCAAACCCTTGCGAGTTTTGTAGAAGCCTTCTGGAGTTCGTTCGCCAGTCAAGAATGGCTTATCGTTTTCATCGTAGTCTGATGTCAATAAATCAGCTGCTTCAGCATCAGTACGCGCCAAGATGATAGTCGGTACACCCATTACGTCTGCAGCTAAACGCGCAGAAATTAATTTTTGTACAGATTCGGTCGTTGGCAGCAATACCTTCCCACCCAAGTGCCCGCACTTCTTAACTGAAGAGAGTTGGTCTTCGAAGTGAACGCCAGCAGCACCCTGCTTAATGAGCGCCTTACTTAATTCAAATGCATTTAATACGCCACCGAAACCAGCCTCAGCATCGGCAACAATTGGTGCAAAGTACTCAATATAACCAGCATCACCGGGATTGATGCCCTTTGCAGTCTGAATCTCATCAGCGCGTTGAAATGAGTTGTTGATGCGCTCAACCATTTTTGGAACTGAATCCACTGGATACAAAGATTGATCTGGGTACATAGCAGCATATGAGTTACCGTCAGCCGCAACCTGCCAACCAGAAAGATAAATCGCCTGAATTCCGGCTTTAACTTGTTGCATTGCTTGGCCACCAGTCAATGCACCCAAACAATTTACATAAGCTTCGTTATTGACTAAATCCCACAATCTTTCAGCGCCATGCTTAGCTAAAGTATGTTCAATCTTTAATGAACCACGCAAACGAACAACGTCTTCGGCCGTATAGCCTCGGGTAATACCTTTCCAGCGTGGATTTGTATCCCAATCTTTTTGAATTGCTGCGATTTCTGCTTTGCGATCTGCCATGTTTTTCTCCCTAAGTTAAACAAGTACCTCTGATATATCGAAATATTTAGACAATTAACTCTTATGTCTTATATAAGAGTTTAGATATATTGCAAAACGATGCAAGCTAAATTGATGGGATTTAAATAAATATTTAATCCATTTAAATCAGTTACTTATATTATTTTTTTACATTATGAAAATAAAAATCAACCGATGAAATACAAATCACCCCCTAATGCTGTATTGCTTTTTACGCAGCGCAATAACATTTCATATTATGAAATGTTATTGGAGAAACCAAAATAAAGGCGCTCAAAGAGCGCCATATCCATCAGGACATTTTGTTACCCAAAAATTGTTAATGCACTTGGCGCGTAAAACTAAAGTCACCTTTAGAGTCCACATCCACTGGCACCACATCCTTAGGGCCAAACTTGCCTTCTAAGATCATCTTAGAAACTGGGTTTTCAATATGCTGCTGAATTGCACGCTTTAGTGGGCGAGCTCCAAACACGGGATCAAAACCAACTTCAGCTATCTTGCCTAAGGCGGCATCACTCACATCAAGTTGCATATCTACCTTAGCCAATCGATCTGACAAGTTCTTCAATAAGATCTTGGCGATATTTGCAATATTGCCTTTGTCGAGTCCATGGAATACCACGATCTCATCAATACGATTCAAAAACTCAGGACGGAAGTGATTCTTTAACTCCTCAAATACGGCATCTTTGATTTCAGATTGCTTCTTATCGGTCATTGACTGAATCAAATGCGAACCAATGTTGCTGGTCATGACGATCACAGTGTTCTTAAAGTCCACGGTACGACCTTGACCATCAGTCAAGCGACCATCATCTAGTACCTGTAAGAGTACATTGAATACATCTGGGTGCGCTTTTTCAATCTCATCAAACAAGATCACACTGTATGGGTGACGACGAACTTGTTCAGTTAAATAACCACCCTCTTCGTAACCAACATAGCCGGGAGGCGCGCCAATTAAGCGTGCAACACTATGCTTCTCCATGAACTCACTCATATCAATACGAATAAGATGATCTTCGCTATCAAACAAGAAGCCAGCTAATGCCTTGCAAAGCTCGGTCTTACCAACGCCAGTAGGTCCAAGGAATAAGAACGAGCCATAAGGACGATTCTCTTCTGCCAGTCCGGCACGCGAGCGGCGGATAGCATCAGATACTGCCCGAATAGCCTCTTCCTGGCCAACAACGCGCTGATGCAACAACTCCTCCATCTTCAGCAACTTGTCTCGCTCACCTTGCATCATCTTGGATACTGGAATACCGGTTGCACGAGAAACAACTTCAGCAATCTCTTCAGCGCCAACTTGGGTGCGCAAGAGCTTATGTTTCACAACACCATCTTTATCGCCCTTAGCTTCTGCAGCGGCGGCGGATTTGAGCTTAGCCTCCAACTCTGGTAATTTTCCATATTGAAGCTCTGCGACTTTCTCTAACTTACCTTCGCGCTGTAATTTAGCGATATCTGCCTTGATCTTCTCAATTTCCTCTTTGATGTTGGCAGCGCCCAAAACGGCACCTTTTTCAGCTTTCCAGATTTCCTCCAGATCGGCATACTCAGCACCAAGGCGCTTGATTTCATCCTCAATCAGACCTAAGCGTTTTTGGGATGCCTCATCTTTCTCTTTTTTCACGGCCTCACGTTCAATCTTTAATTGAATCAAGCGACGCTCTAATTTATCCATTACCTCTGGCTTGGAGTCAATCTCCATCCGAATACGTGAGCCGGCCTCATCGATCAGATCAATTGCCTTATCTGGCAAAAAGCGATCCGTAATATAGCGATGCGATAACTCAGCAGCCGCAACAATTGCTGGATCAGTGATTTCAATACCGTGGTGCAATTCGTAACGCTCTTGCAAGCCGCGCAAGATCGCAATGGTTGCTTCGACACTAGGCTCCTCAACCATCACCTTTTGGAAGCGGCGCTCCAAGGCAGGATCTTTTTCAATGTATTTACGATATTCATCTAGCGTAGTAGCCCCAATACAATGCAACTCACCACGAGCTAATGCGGGCTTGAGCATATTGCCTGCATCCATTGCGCCATCGCCTTTACCAGCGCCTACCATTGTATGAATTTCATCGATAAAAATGATAGTGCGACCTTCATCCTTAGCCACATCACTTAAGACAGCCTTCAATCGCTCCTCGAATTCACCTCGATATTTGGCGCCAGCCAATAGCAAAGCCATATCCAAGACCAAGACGCGCTTATCTTTGAGGGTTTCTGGAACCTCGCCATTGACAATACGTTGGGCCAAACCCTCGACGATGGCTGTTTTACCAACCCCAGGCTCGCCTATCAGCACCGGATTATTTTTACCGCGACGTTGCAAAATCTGAATAGTGCGACGAATTTCATCATCGCGCCCAATCACCGGATCTAATTTACCCATCCGTGCACGCTCTGTTAAATCCACAGTGTATTTTTTTAAGGCTTCACGCTGGCCTTCGGCATCTGCACTATTCACTGATTCTCCTCCGCGTACTAATTCAATGGCCGCCTCTAATGACTTCCGATTTAAACCATTTTCACGAGCAATTTTTCCGAGCTCACCCTTATCTTCGGAGACTACCAATAAAAACAGCTCACCTGCAATAAATTGGTCGCCACGCTTATTGGCCTCTTTTTCAGTCAAGTTGAGCCAATTACTTAAATCCCGACCCACCTGCACTTCCCCACTGGTACCCTGTACCTCAGGAAGATTGCCAATTAATTTTTCAGTGGCTTTTTCCAAGCCAGGTACGTTGACACCAGCTCTTGTTAGCAAGCTCTTAGCTCCACCATCCGAATCACGCAACATAGCCAATAGCAAATGGGCAGGCTCGATATATTGGTTGTCTTTGGCCAGAGCCAGACTTTGTGCCTCACTCAAGGCCTCTTGAAATTTAGTTGTTAATTTATCTATTCTCATTTTTCTATCTCACATATTCCATGTATTCTTATCTATAGAATATAAGGACAATATGACCAATTTCAAGGTTTTTGCCCCGCTTTAGGCAAAACCCCTAGCCCGGCTTCTCACAATACTCCTTCAAGAACCCACTTATTTTGTCCTGGCTCGTATACCTACTCCAATGCGCTGATGGCAGTTTTTATGCTGGCATTACCAATCGCCTGGAGCATCGCCTGGAAGCCCATAATTCGGGGGAGGGTGCGCGCTATACCCGCTCACGTAGACCAGTGATTCTCCTGGCAACCCAAGCCCATCAAGACCGCTCAGAGGCCTCCAAGGCAGAGGCCAAGCTAAAACGCCTACCCCGAAAGAAAAAAATAGCCTTTTTTGAGAGCTAAGGCAATAAAATTCATCAACTGGCTACATGCAACGGCCTTATTCATGTCATAGACTTGTAATACTCCTCATCGCATCGGGCATTGCATATGAAGCTCTCATTTCTCAGCGAATTCTTTAATCGGTTCATTAGCAATCGAGGTATGCGGAGACACTTTCGTCGCCTAGCGATGTTTGACTCATTTCATGGGTCTGGTGCCAGTAAAGACATACCAGCAAGTATTTCTCATAAATTAAGCTTGGCAGCTACCAGCACTATTGACGAAGTCATTCAAACACTTGGCTCTCATGAACATGGGTTGACAGAAACGCAAGCATTTGCAGTGCGTGAGCTCGTTGGCCTAAATGAAATTCAGCAGGAAAAACCACCTCCCTGGTGGATGCATTTGTGGCGTTGCTACAAGACCCCCTTTGACATTCTACTGACCGTCCTAGCCATCATTTCTTATATTACTGAAGATATGAAGGCCACCGTTGTGATTGGTAGCATGGTCTTCCTATCCGTTCTGATTCGCTTTTGGCAAGAAAGAAAATCCAATAAAGCTGCTGATGCACTTAAGGCAATGGTAAGCAATACCGCTACCGTCATCAGGCGGGATCCGAGTGAATCTATTTTGGAAGAAGCGCAGGTTCATTTTGGAATTCAATCGCACCCTGAGATGAGCGAAAGAACGGAAATCCCTATAAATCAGTTGGTACCGGGCGATATTATTGCGCTCTCTGCGGGCGATATGATTCCAGCTGATTGCCGCATATTGAGCGCTAAAGATTTATTCGTCAGCCAAGCCGCGATGACCGGCGAATCTCTACCTGTTGAAAAATTCGCATCTCCAAAATCAGCCCAAACAAATAACCCTCTGGAGTTTGAGAACCTCGCCTTTATGGGTACTAACGTGGTCTCGGGAACGGCAACCGCAATTGCGATCAGCACAGGGGATAGCACCTATTTTGGAGTATTGGCTAAGGATCTAACGACTTCTAATCAAGAGCCTACACAGTTTCAGATGGGTGTTAATAAGGTGGCCTGGCTGCTAATTCGCTTCATGATGGTCATGACGCCACTCGTATTTTTCATAAACGGCTTTACCAAAGGCGATTGGGCAGAAGCATTTCTGTTTGCAATGTCCGTAGCGGTGGGCCTAACCCCAGAAATGCTGCCGATGATTGTGACATCGACGCTAGCCAAAGGTGCGGTGGTGCTCTCGAAGCAAAAAGTGATTGTGAAGCGCTTGGATGCCATCCAGAACTTTGGTGCAATGGATGTGCTTTGCACAGATAAAACCGGCACCCTCACACAAGACAAAATTTTCTTAGCAAATCATACAGATGCATGGGGCAAAGATTCAGATGATGTGCTTGAGTTTGCCTATCTCAATAGTTTTTATCAAACTGGCTTGAAAAATCTACTCGACGTAGCCGTGCTGGAATACAAGCATGTATATAAGGAGCTCAATCCCACGGTAAACTTTCATAAGATCGATGAAATTCCTTTTGATTTTCAAAGAAGGCGCATGTCGGTTATCGTCTCCAATCACGAAGGTAAAAACATCCTCATTTGTAAGGGCGCTGTTGAAGAGATCCTCAGCATTTGCACTACAGTGCAACAAGGGGGTCATAAGAGCAAACTAACCCCTGAAGTGTTAGCCAGTGTGAAGGAGGTTACCGCCGACCTCAATGAGGATGGCTTACGAGTTGTTGCGGTAGCCACCAAGTCCTTTGATGTCTGCAAAGAAACATTTAGCGTTGCAGATGAATCGGGTCTTATGCTGATTGGCTATGTAGCATTCTTAGACCCCCCAAAGGAATCAACAGCCCCAGCTTTAAAAGCGCTGGCCGACCATGGAGTCACCGTCAAAGTATTAACGGGCGACAATGAGCTGGTAACCACTAAAGTATGCAAAGAGGTTGGATTAGATGCCAGCGAAATTATCCTTGGATCCCAGATTGAGATCATGGATAACGAGGCGCTATCCGCGATAGTTGAGTCACATCATATTTTTGCCAAACTGACTCCAGCACATAAAGACCGAATTGTTCGCTCACTCAAGGCTGCAGGTCATGTAGTTGGATTTATGGGCGATGGCATCAACGATGCGCCAGCCTTACGCTCAGCAGATGTTGGAATCTCCGTCGATACTGCAGTTGATATCGCTAAGGAAGCGGCCGATATCATCTTGCTAGAAAAGAGTTTGATGGTTCTAGAGGAGGGTGTAATTGAGGGTCGCAAAACCTTCGGCAATATGCTCAAGTATATTAAGATGACTGCCAGCTCAAACTTCGGAAACGTTTTTTCCGTATTGATTGCAAGTGCATTTATTCCCTTCTTGCCCATGCTGCCAATGCAGTTATTGGTACAGAATTTGTTATATGACATCTCTCAGATTGCCATTCCTTTTGATAATGTCGACCCAGAATCCGTCAAACTCCCTCAACGCTGGAATCCTGGTGATATAGGCCGCTTTATGGTCTTTTTTGGACCGGTCAGCTCGATCTTTGACATCACAATTTATTGCGTCATGTGGTTTGTTTTTTCAGCGAACTCAGCCGAACACCAATCACTATTTCAATCGGGTTGGTTTGTTGAGGGGCTAATGACCCAAACATTGGTAGTGCACATGATTCGCACTAGAAAAATTCCATTCATCCAAAGCCGTCCGGGAAACGCCTTATTAGCAATGACAATAGCTATCATGGCGGCAGGTATATTTCTGCCTATGGGCCCACTAGCGTCCTACTTCAAAATGGTGCCGCTACCGTTGACTTATTTTCCAATCTTGGGAGCCATCTTAATTGGATATATCGTACTGACTCAACTAATGAAAAACTTTTATTCAAAACGCTTTGGTTGGCAATAATTATTTTTTAGATAGTAAAAAAGCCACGCGAGCGCAGCTTTTTTACTATTCATTACAGTACAAAAATTCGAAGCTCTTAATTGCCCCGTAACTTCTGCATTGTCTCTACCCACTGAGACTTAGCATACTGAATACGCATTGCCCGCTCCTGATTGGCAACGCCTATGGTGACCCGTTTAGACAAAAGATCTGCATACACAGCATCAATGTTCTTATAAAAATCACTATAAACGGCTACTAAAGCCGGCTTAGGAAACTCATCCGAGATGGCCCTGCAGACTACAGTGGAATCTTTAAAACGGCTCAAAACAATTGCTTGTTCAGGTGTGATCTTCTCGCTTGAATTAAATAACTCTTGCGCATTCGGATTATTTGCAGTTAACGAGATAACGTGAGCATCTACAAATTTCGCATCATCCGATTGATTGACCTTAGCAATACAGTCATTTAATTTTTTCTGAATGACATTCACCTGCTTTTGCAATTGTTCACCACTATTATTACTTGCGGGCTGAGATACCGATGTTTGTGTTCCAGCACAACCAGTCAAAGCAACTAGCAACAAGCACATGACCTTGTAAGTATTTTTCATCCATTTTCCTAATTAATTTGTTTTTTAACAAAGTCTGTTGCTTAACGATAAACAATATCAGCGCGACGATTTTCTTTAAAAGCGGCCTCGGTTTGCGCAGGATTGACAGGCTTCTCTTTACCAAAGCTCACCGCCTCAAGCTGGGATTCATTCACTCCAAGAGCCATCAAGGCTTTTTTGACAGCCTCAGAACGCTTTTCACCCAGTGCTAAGTTATATTCTGCTGTCCCACGATCATCTGTATTACCCTGAATAATGATCGAAGCTTTTTGTTTTTCAAATGCCTTTAAATAGGCAGCATGGGCAGAAATCACCGGAGCATATTTTGGATCGATGGTGTAGCTATCAAACTCAAAATAAATAGAGCGCTTTCCATAGACGCTTGATTTAGGATCGCTAATGGGATCGTAACCACTTCCACCCCCGGCATTGACCGATGCCACACCGTTGGTGTCATCCAATTTCACACCAGTACTACAAGCGGCAACAAATAAGATGAGACATGCCAAAGGCACAATTTTCAATAATTTCAACATAATCATTTTTCCCAAAAGAGACTCAACATGAGTCTTATAAAAATTAGGGGCGATATATATCACCCCGCCAAAAATTAGGCGTTTATTTTGGGGGGTTTAAATGCAGAGTCTGGAAAGTTTTGCGTTCTCAAATCGTCGTTCTCGAAAATGTACTTACGCTGTGTAAATTCAGGTAATGTCAGCGTATTGTTCATCTCACTAAGATGCGCTGTGATATGACTCATGATATTCAATGAACTCACTTGATGATGCTTATCATCGGCCGACTCTTTACTGGCATGAGCACCTTGACTTGCCGCACTTAAATTGAAGTGCGTTGTTTGATAGGCGCGCTCCAAGGCTGCCTCAATAAATATACTTGAAGCTGCAACCTTAAAGGCGAATAAAAAGAGGCAAATACCTAAAACGATTGTTTTAGAAGAACGCGGTAGCATCACTCAGATTCTATACCTTTCTGATGATTTTTAATCTGATAACCGTTTAGCTCTTGGGCTTATTTTCTACCCAGCGTGCCATAGCCACATCATCAGTAACGCGCGCATCCACCCACCGACCACCCCCAGGAGTTTCTTCTTTTTTCCAAAAAGGGGCTGCAGTCTTGAGGTAATCCATAATGAATTCACATGCAGCAAAGGCTTCCCCGCGATGGCTACTAGTCACAGCAACCAGGACAATTTGATCTTCTGGAAGCAATGGACCAACCCGATGAATAATTAAGGCCTGCCGAATATCCCAGCGCGCTTTGGCTTGAGCGGCAATATTCTCTAGTGATTTCTCAGTCATTTGTGGGTAATGCTCAAGCGTCATTCCCTTGACCTGGCAACCCTCATTCATATCGCGAACTGTACCCAAGATGCTAACTACCGCACCTACTTGAGCATCACCCTTGCGAAGGGCGGCAATTTCAGTGCCGAGATCAAAGTCTTCTTCTTGAATACGAACAGTCAATTTAACCCCCGGTCACTGGTGGAAAGAAGGCAATTTCAGCACCCTCTTGTAATGCAGTATCTTCAGGCACCATCTCATGGTTAAGCGCACATCGAATCGGCTTTCCTTCCGCCAACACTTGAGCCCACTGGCCCCCACGCTCACGTAAATATGAACGCAAATGCGAAATTGTTTTAATCTGACTTGGGATATCAATAGCCTCCTCGGAGCAAGCCAAGGCTTCACGTAATGAGGCAAAAAAACGTAATTGAAGGTTCATATGACTTTCGTAATCACTTAAGCTCAAAACATCTTTTAAGATAGTAATGCACTAAAGGGTATGTATTTAACCAATGCACCAGCCTTAAATGTTTGTCCGGCAGGACAGTCAATCAGACCATCTCCCCATGAAGCACTAGTGAGCACACCCGAACTCTGGTTGGGAAACACATCAAGGCCGCCATTGGAATTGACTTTGGCCCTTAAAAATTCATTGCGGCGATCTGCTTTAAGCCAATCAAAATCAGCCCGCATTTGATAGCTTGGTGAAAATAAGTCATTGCGTCCAGCTAACTTCAAAATAAAAGGTCGCACGAATAATAAAAAGGTGACAAAACTTGAGACTGGATTACCAGGTAAACCAATAAACCAGGCCTCTCCATCCGCAGATGAATCTGACTTACGAACAGCACCAAATGCCAGGGGCTTACCAGGCTTAATAGCGATTTGCCATAAATCTAAACGCCCCTCAGCAGTCACAGCAGGCTTAATATGATCTTCTTCGCCCACCGATACCCCGCCAGAGGTAATGATCAAATCATGCTCTTTACTGGCTTTACGTAAAGCTTCACGGGTTGCATCCAAACGGTCAGGCACGATTCCTAAGTCCGTGGCATCACAACCCAAGGAGCGCAAACAGGCCAACAGGGTATCGCGATTCGAATTGTAGATTCCACCAGGTTTTAGCGGCTCACCGGGCAAAGCCAACTCATCACCCGTAAAGAATGCGGCGACCTTGATGCGCCGTTTGACATTGAGGTGGGTGAGACCGGCTGAGGCGGCCACTCCCAATTCTTGTGGGCGCAAAATCATTCCGGCGTGCAAAGCTGTTTTGCTGGCACTTAAATCTTCACCACGTCGGCGAATCCATTGCCCCAATTTAGGAACACTATTAATTTGAATATGATCAGCTTGACCCTCTACCGCACTGCAGTCTTCTTGCATGACTACGGCATCAGCCCCAGCTGGAATAGGGGCTCCTGTAAAAATACGTGCAGCAGTTCCAGGCTGTAATTGAAGACCCATAGATCCAGCAGGAATGCGCTGAGTCACTTTCAATGTAGTGCCAGGCGAGAGGATATCGGTGCAGCGCACTGCATAGCCATCCATAGACGTATTGTCCAAGGGAGGCACGTCAACTTGACTAGCAATATCGCCAGCCAAAACACGTCCGAGTGCAGCTTGGGTTGTAACGAGCTCAGTTTCGTGAACTGGTTTTGCATGAGCCAATAGATGGTCCAAGGCCTCTTGCGCAGTCAACATCGGCGGCTTATTCATCTGACCTTAAATAATGGAAGCGCTAATTGATTTAATTCAAATGCTGAGTGATGAAGGCTTTGACCTGATTCACATCAGCATCGATATTTTCAACGCGTTGTGGTTTTGATTTGATATCTTTAAATGCTGGAGGACATTCTGCAGGGCGTCCTAGAGCCAACTCAATTGTCTCTTCAAATTTAATAGGCAAGGCCGTTTCCAATACCAGCATCGGAATACCTGTTTGTAAATGCTCACGAGCAACCTTCACACCATCAGCGGTATGGGTATCAATCATGATGCCATATTGCTCATCTACATTACGAATGGTTGCCAAGCGGTTTTCATGAGTACTGCGTCCAGACTGGAAACCGTACTTCCCGATCTCTTTAAAAACAGAGTCTTTGGATAAATCAAAGCCACCAAACTGGTCCACCTGCTTGAACATATCAGCAGTAAGCTTGCCATCTTGACCCATCAGATCAAATACAAAGCGCTCAAAGTTACTCGCCTTAGAAATATCCATCGAGGGACTTGAGGTGTGCAAAGTTTCCGCTGATTTTCGCGCACGATAAACGCCAGTGCGGAAGAATTCATCAAGCACGTCATTCTCATTGGTGGCAACAACTAAATGTTCGATTGGTAAACCCATCATGCGAGCAATATGCCCAGCACAAATATTTCCAAAGTTTCCCGAAGGAACCGTAAACGATACCTTCTCACTACTAGACTTAGTCGCTAGGAGATAACCCTGGAAGTAGTAAACGACTTGAGCGACTACCCGCCCCCAATTAATTGAGTTAACGGTGCCGATTTGATTGTTAGCCTTAAAAGCGTGATCATTGCTAACTGCTTTGACAATATCTTGGCAATCATCAAACACGCCAGCAACTGCCAAATTAAAAATATTGGGATCCTGCAAGGAATACATTTGTGCAGACTGAAATGCACTCATTTTGCCGCGCGGTGAAAGCATAAATACTTTGACACCCTCTTTACCGCGCATAGCGTACTCGGCAGCACTACCAGTATCACCAGAAGTTGCACCCAAAATATTGAGATTCTGACCTGCGCGCTTTAAGGCGTATTCAAATAAATTGCCAAGCAATTGCATCGCCATATCCTTAAATGCTAAGGTAGGCCCGTTTGAAAGACTAAGTAAACCAATACGAGCTCCCTGCTCCTCACCCAACCAATGCAAAGGCGTAATGTCTTTTGCATTATCTTGAGGACGTCCATTGCAGTAAACCTGCTCAGTGTATGTTTTACGGAGCAAAGATCGCAAATCATCTTCAGGAATGTCATCGCAATATAAGCTGAGAATTTCATAAGCAAGATCAGCATATGACAAGCTACGCCATGCATCTAACTGCGCCGGCGTAATCTGCGGGTATTCCGTTGGCAAATACAAGCCGCCATCTGGCGCTAAACCACCAAGTAAGATCTCAAGAAAGGATTGTTGCGGGCTATTGCCACGAGTGGATTGGTAACGCATATATGGGTACTTGCTCGATGCCTACTCGTAATTTAAGACAAATTTTCTAAACGAATTTTCACTACTTCACCAGCGACTGTTTTGAGATCTTGAATCTCACTGATTGCGGCAAGCATATTCTTTTCTTTTGTTTCATGGGTCAATGCCACTAAGTCAGTTTGACTCTCACCCTCATCAGCCTCTTTTTGCAAGAGGGCATCAATCGAAACGCCATGCGCAGCCAGAATTCTTGTGATGTCTGCTAACACGCCAGCTTGATCAGCAACACGCAAACGCAAGTAGTAGCTAGTGGTGATTTCACCCATCGGTAAAACAGGTGTATCGCGCACTGCATCAGCCTGGAATGCTAAATAAGGAACGCGATTCTCGGGGCTTGCGCCTAATAAGCGTGTGATATCGACTAAATCGGCAATCACTGCTGAAGCAGTTGGCTCTGATCCAGCGCCTTTGCCGTAGTACAAAGTGGTTCCAACTGCATCACCGAATACCTGAACAGCATTCATAGCGCCCTCTACGTTTGCAATCAAACGCTTGGTAGGGATTAAGGTTGGGTGCACGCGCAACTCAACCCCACTAGCAGTCTTCTTGGCAATACCCAGTAACTTAATGCGGTAACCCAATTGTTCAGCATAGCGAATATCAATTGCATCGAGCTTGGTAATGCCCTCAACGTGCGCCTTCTCAAATTGCATCGGAATACCAAATGCAATCGCACTCATGATGGTTGCTTTGTGGGCTGCATCCACACCTTCAATATCAAATGTTGGATCAGCCTCTGCATAACCTAAGCGCTGCGCTTCTTTTAAGACGGTAGCAAAATCCAAGCCCTTGTCACGCATTTCAGAAAGGATAAAGTTGGTTGTGCCATTAATAATTCCAGCAATCCACTCAATCCGATTGGCCGTTAAACCCTCACGCAAAGCCTTAATAATTGGAATACCGCCAGCAACAGCAGCTTCAAAGGCAACCATGACACCTTTTTCATGAGCAGCTTTAAAAATTTCATTGCCATGAACCGCAATCAAGGCCTTATTGGCGGTGACCACATGCTTACCAGCAGCAATGGCCTCAAGCACCAAATCCTTGGCAATCCCATAACCACCAATTAACTCGACCACAATATCAATTTCAGGATTGTTAATCACAGCACGCGCATCACTTACTACTTGTGCATGATCTTTTACCAACTCCTTGGCACGCTCAACATTGAGATCAGCAACAGTATGGATATGAATACCACGACCAGCACGACGCAAAATTTCATCTTGATTACGTTCAAGTACGGTGAAAACACCGCCGCCTACAGTACCAATACCTAACAGTCCAACTTGAATCGGTTTCATGATGCCTTTGCTGCTGTTGAAGCCGCTTTGCGGCCATGTTTTTGACGATAACGCTCCAAGAATCGCGCTAAGCGGCTAATAGCCTCTTTCAACACATCCTCATGGGGCAAGAACACTACACGGAAATGGTCTGGCTGGACCCAGTTAAAACCCGAGCCCTGCACCAACAACACCTTTTCCTCTTTTAATAAATCGGCAACAAATTGCTGATCATCCTCAATTGGATACATATCGCGATCCAATTTCGGGAACAAATACAGGGCAGATTTTGGCTTCACGCAGGTAACGCCTGGAATATCCGTTAACAATTTCCAGGCTAAATCGCGCTGTTTTGCTAGGCGACCACCCTCAGCAACTAAATCGTTAATACTTTGATAGCCGCCTAATGCTGTTTGAATAGCGTATTGTCCTGGCACGTTGGCACACAGACGCATAGATGACAACATATTGAGACCCTCAATATAGTCGCGCACCATTTCCTTATCACCTGAAACCACCATCCAGCCAGCACGATAGCCGCAAGAACGATAATTTTTAGAAAGGCCATTAAAGGTGATCACCACTACGTCTGTTGATAAAGATGCAAGCGAAATATGCTTCTCTTGGTCATACAACATCTTGTCGTAGATTTCATCGGCAAACAAAATCAAACCATGCTCACGCGCAATCTGCGTCAACTCAAGTAAGATTTCTTTAGAGTAAATCGCGCCCGTGGGATTATTGGGATTGATTGCCACAATCGCTTTAGTACGAGGCGTAATTTTTTTACGAAGATCGTCTAAATCCGGAGCCCACTCTTTGGATTCATCGCACAAGTAATGCACTGGAGTACCGCCAGACAGACTCACTGCCGCCGTCCACAAGGGATAATCTGGCGCAGGCACCAAGACTTCATCACCCGTATTGAGCAAGGCATTCATTGCTAATACGATGAGCTCAGACACCCCATTGCCGGTATAGATGTCCTCCAGAGTAACGCCCTGGATACCCTTTTCTTGGCAATACTGCATGATGGCTTTGCGAGCAGCAAAAATACCCTTGGAATCTGAGTAGGCAGAGGCATTAGCCAAATTGCGAATAATGTCGAGCTGTATCTCCTCAGGGGGATCAAAACCGAATACCCCCACATTTCCGATGTTTAATTTGATGATTTTTTGACCCTCTTCCTCCATGCGCTGAGCAAGCTCCAGCACGGGTCCACGTATGTCATAACAAACGTTATTGAGTTTTTCGGACTTTAGGATGGGTTTCACAATAAATTAAAGGGTAAGTTCTTGAAATCTAGGAAAAAACAGCTAGCTATAATCGACATAATTATGACAGAGAGTCCACGTGAAGCTTCAATCTGACCCCCACTTCGGAGCCAATGCCATTACCGGATACGGCGCTGGCTATGTAGAGATTAATAAGATCCCTTATGAACATGCGGTTTTATTGAGTTCAGATGGCGCTATATCGCGTTGGCCAGTTGCTGCTTTTGAGGAGTTAAATCCAAGTCATTTCACACAAATGATTGATTTGAAACCAGAATTAATTCTGATTGGCACCGGCAAACGTCAGCAATTCCCAAAACCGGAGCTTTTGAAAGACCTCATTAACGCAAAAATTGGCTTTGAGATCATGAATTCACAGGCTGCCTGCAGAACTTACAACATCCTTGTAGGCGAGGGTCGCAAGGTGATGCTGGCCTTACTCGTGGACGCTGCTTAATGCAATTTGGGCAAATCCGGCAGTCAAGCGCTTTAAATCCAGGCAAGATCCTTTTATTAGTATTGCTCTATAGCTTACTCTGGTTTGGCACACTCAACTATCGTCACCTTATTCCATCTGATGAGGGGCGTTATGCAGAAATGGCTCGTGAAATGCTGGTCACCGGTGACTGGATCACCCCACGTTATAACGGCTATAAGTATTTTGAAAAACCACCCCTACAAATTTGGGCGACCGCTGCTGCATTTCAAGCTTTCGGCATTGGCGATTGGCAGGCAAGGTTATGGACCGCGCTCACTGGCTTTCTGACTATTCTTTGTATTGGTTTTACTGGGGCGCGAATTTACAACGCGCGGGCCGGCTGGTTAGGCGCATTAGTACTCGCCTCAAGCCCCATGTGGGTGATTGCGGGACACTTCAACTCCCTCGATATGGGTCTTTCCGCTTTTTTAGTTGCTGCACTCTGTAGTTTGCTATTTGCACAATCATCGGAAAATAAAACGCTTTCTCGAAATTGGATGTGGGCTTGTTGGGCTTGTATGGCATTAGCCACCCTTTCTAAAGGCGTCATTGGCATAGCAATTCCGGCGATGGTCTTTGTGGTGTACTCGATATCCGCTTGGGATTGGAAAATTTGGAAGCGTCTGTATCTCATCAGTGGGATCGCACTCTATTTAGCAATTACTGCACCCTGGTTTGCGCTGGTGGCGAGGCGCAATCCCGAATTCCTTGAATTTTTCTTTATTCACGAACACTTGCAGCGCTTTACCCAAGATGACCATAGTCGTACCGGCCCCATCTACTATTTCATACCATTGCTATTGATTGGTTTCTTGCCATGGATAGCACAAATCCCAAGCTCGATTGCACAGGCCTGGCGCGAGCGACGTGGTTACTTCTCCCCTAGCTGGCTCTTGGTCTGCTGGTTTTTGGTGATACTCGGTTTCTTCAGTATCTCTCACTCCAAATTGCCCGGGTACATCATTCCCATTTTTCCAGCACTAGCAATGCTGGTTGGCAATTGCCTAGATCGAAATTTAGGTCTCATTAATTCACTCTCTAAATCTTGGCAATTGCAGACTCTTGGTTTTGCAATGTTGGGTTTTGTGGGATTCTTCTTTTTGTCTGCAATTGGCCAACAAGCTCGACCCGATGAGATTGAGGCATATACGCAATACACCCACTGGGTCATTGCCGCTCTGATTGCGCTCATTGGCTTTAATCTCTTCGCATTCGTACAAAGTAAACGCAAGGGTTTGGCCAGTATTACCAGTTTTGCGAGTGGTTTTTTTCTGTGCGCGATTATTGCTGGCACCGGCCATGAAGTGCTGGGTCGGGCAGTTTCGGGCATCGATCTGGCTAATCAAGTCAAAGCAAGTATTCCCAAGAACGCCAATATTTATTCTGTCCGTATCTTGGATCACACAGTTCCTTTTTACCTAGGTAGAACTATGGTGATGGTGGAGTTTCCAGATGAACTTGAGTTCGGCGTAAATCAAGAGCCCGATTTGTGGATCCCCTCCTTAGATGCTTTTAAAGTCCGCTGGAATGAGGATCAAAGTGCTTATGCCCTCATGGTTCCAGAACAATATCTAGAACTGCAAAAAACCGGACTACCTATGCAGGAGCTTGGGCGCGATTCTCGAAGGGTGATTGTGAAGCATCCAGATGCGGTAAGCTTCTCTCAATAATCAATCAGTCAATCAGAAGGTTGCCCATGTCAGCACTACCCTTTATCCCCTTCACTCGACCCAGCTTTAACCAAGAAACGATTGATGCGGTGGGCGAGGTATTGCGCTCTGGCTGGGTTACTTCAGGCCCTAAGTTAGCTGAATTTGAAGCAACATTAAGCGACTATTTTGGTGGCCGTCCCGTCCGCTGTTTTGCCAATGGCACAGCTACCATGAAAATTGCCCTGCAAGTTGCCGGAATTGGTCCAGGTGATGAGGTGATCACAACACCTATTTCTTGGGTGGCCACGTCCAATGTCATTCTAGGCGTGGGTGCAAAGCCCATTTTTGTAGACATTGATCCAAGAACGCGCAATCTGGATTTATCCAAGATCGCCGCAGCAGTGACACCACAAACAAAAGCAATCATGCCGGTATATCTAGCTGGATTACCGGTCAACATGGACGAGCTTTACGCAATAGCAAAGCAATTTAATTTACGTGTTATTGAAGATGCTGCCCAAGCATTTGGCTCCCAATGGAATGATAAAAAAATTGGTGCCTTTGGTGATTTAGTGAGCTTTAGTTTTCAGGCAAACAAAAACTTATCCACCGTAGAGGGCGGTTGCCTGGTATTAAATAATGAGAAGGAAGCGCTGCTAGCGGAAAAGCTGCGACTGCAAGGTCTTACTCGTCAAGGCATGGACGGCATGGATGTAGAGGTCTTGGGCGGGAAAGATAATCTGACTGACCTCAATGCAGCCATTGGTTTGCATCAGCTCAAACAATTACCGAGCTATCAAATTCGCAGAACCAATCTGGCGCGTCAATACTTTGATGCATTTCGTGCAAAATTAAAAAGTGCTGGCCTCGAGCATCTCCAGTTAGAGTTGCCAGTGGAGAATTTCACTGATACTAATTGGCATATGTTTCAAGTCGTTTTACCTCTTGAGCAATTAAATGTCGATCGCGCCCAAGTCATGACCGAGCTCAAAGAGCTTGGGATTGGTACTGGCGTTCATTACCCGGCCATCACTGGTTTTAGTCTATACAAAAATCTTGGCTACCAAGCGAGTGATACCCCCGTTGCGCAGCGGATCGGCCGATCCATTTTGACGCTCCCCCTCTTTCCGGGAATGGCAGATGAGGATATCGGTCGAGTAGTTGAAGCCTTAGTCAACATTCTGCAGCAACACGCTAAAAAATAAGTCCAATAAGCGTCAAAAACCTGTTTTTCCGCAGAAATGAAGGGAAAATCGAAGATCAGGCAAAATTGCACTATGACTGCCAATTTAGAGAGCCAAACCGGCACACCCAAGCTGAGCGTTGTAATACCTGTTTACAACGAGGAGGATGGCCTCCAAGCCCTTTTTGATCGCCTTTATCCTGCTTTGGACTCCCTTGCCAGCAAGCGCAATCTTGCCTATGAAATCGTTTTTGTAAACGATGGCAGCAAAGACCGTTCTGCAGGCATTCTGGCCAAACAAGTAGAGTTGCGCCCTGATGTCACACGGGCCGTACTCTTTCACAGCAATTTTGGCCAGCATATGGCCATCATGGCTGGCTTTGAATATGCTCGAGGCCAATACATCATTACCCTTGATGCAGACCTGCAAAATCCACCCGAAGAAATTGATGCCCTGGTTCAACAACTAATTCATGGTCACGACTATGTAGGAACAATTCGCGCAGATCGTCGCGATAGCTTTTTTAGAAAATTTGCTTCACGTGCAATGAATCGCTTACGCGAAAACATTACGCGCATCACTATGACTGACCAAGGTTGCATGTTACGTGGCTATAGCCGCCGTATTGTTGATCTTGTGCGTCAGTGTGATGAAAGCAATACTTTTATTCCGGCCCTTGCTTATACCTTTGCAGCCAATCCCACCGAGATTACTGTGAAGCATGAAGAACGCTTTGCTGGTGAATCTAAATACAGCCTATATCAATTGATTCGCCTGAACTTTGATTTGGTCACCGGCTTCTCGGTAATGCCGTTGCAGATTTTTTCTGGTCTAGGCATGCTTTTATCTTTGGCTGCTGGCAGTTTATTTATTTACCTTCTGATTCGTCGCTTTGTTTTAGGGGCTGAAGTAGAGGGTGTATTTACCCTCTTCGCACTCACCTTTTTCCTAATTGGGGTCATGTTATTTGGCCTAGGTTTACTAGGTGAATATGTGGGTCGCATCTACCAACAAGTAAGGCAACGACCACGCTACGTAGTTCAAACCGTTTTAGAGAAAAAATAATTGCACGCGGTCGTCTTTGCCTACCATGATGTGGGCGTCAATTGCCTCAATGCACTATTGGAAGCGGGCGTCACAATAGATCTCGTTCTCACCCATCAAGATGACCCCAAGGAAAATGTTTGGTTTGGAAGTGTTGCTAAGCTGTGTGAAGAAAAAGGAATCCCTTATCTCACACCGAGCGCCACTGAATTACAGACTCTCACCCCAAAAATTCAGGCAATTTCCCCCGACTATATTTTCTCTTTTTATTACAGACACATGATTTCTGGCGAGATCTTAAGTTGCGCCAAGATTGCAGCCTTAAACATGCATGGCTCGCTATTGCCAAAATACCGCGGCCGCGCTCCAGTCAATTGGGCGATCTTGCATGGAGAAATACAAACAGGCGCTAGCTTGCATGTTATGGAAACAAAGCCAGATGCGGGTGATATTGTTGGTCAAATTGCAGTCAGTATTGGCCCAGATGAAACGGCGACAGATGTGTTTGGAAAAGTGAGCAAAGCTGCCGTTGAAGTCATGAAGCAAGTTTTGCCAGCCTTGATCCAGGGAAAGGTTCCCAGAAAGCCCAATGAACTGGCCAAAGGAAGTTATTTTGGCGGCCGTAAACCAGCGGATGGGCGGATAGATTGGGGCAAAACAGCCCAGCAGGTCCATGATCTAGTGAGAGCAGTTGCCCCGCCGTATCCGGGCGCGTTCACGCAGTGGCAAGGGCAAGATCAAATCGTTGCAAAAACCACCCTGAAAGGGCCATTTCCGAGTCAGCTCAATCTTGGGGCGCCTGGTATCCAAGTGGTTGATAATCGGGTATTCGGGATTTGCGGCAACCAACAGGCAGTAGAGATACTCCATTGGTTCCCAGCAAAACAAAATAATTAGCGCGGCACAAACAGATTCGATTAATACGAGGCAGTAAAGATGAAAAAAGTACTCATTCTTGGCGTAAACGGTTTTATTGGCCATCACCTTTCGAAACGCATTCTGGAGACAACCGATTGGGACGTCTACGGCATGGATATGCAAAATGACCGCTTGGGTGATTTGATAAATCATCCTCGCATGCATTTCTTCGAGGGCGATATTACTATCAATAAAGAATGGGTTGAGT
This sequence comes from Polynucleobacter sphagniphilus, assembly GCF_029892205.1. Taxonomy (NCBI): domain Bacteria; kingdom Pseudomonadati; phylum Pseudomonadota; class Betaproteobacteria; order Burkholderiales; family Burkholderiaceae; genus Polynucleobacter; species Polynucleobacter sphagniphilus. Next base: position 239,143 of record NZ_JARXVX010000001.1, on the reverse strand, counting down.
ATCACATCCGTAAATGCGATGTCATACTGCCTTTAGTTGCGATTGCTACCCCAGCAACTTATGTACAGCAACCACTTAAAGTATTTGAGCTCGATTTTGAAGCCAACCTTCCAATCGTTCGTTCAGCCGTCAAATATAAAAAGCACTTGGTCTTTCCATCCACCTCTGAGGTGTATGGCATGTGTGAAGATGGCGAATTTGATCCTGCGAAATCGAATATGGTTTATGGCCCAATTAATAAACCGCGCTGGATCTACGCCTGCTCTAAGCAACTGATGGATCGCGTCATTTGGGGTTACGGCATGGAAGGCTTACGCTTTACCCTCTTCCGTCCGTTTAACTGGATTGGACCTGGCCTTGATAGTATCTACACTCCAAAAGAAGGCTCTTCCCGCGTAGTTACTCAGTTCCTCGGTCACATCGTACGTGGTGAACCAATCAATTTAGTAGATGGTGGCGCTCAAAAACGTGCTTTCACCTATATTGATGATGGTATCGATGCGTTGATGCACATCATTGCCAATAAAGATGGCGTAGCCAATGGCAAGATTTACAACATCGGCAACCCCAAAAATAATCACTCCGTGCGTGAACTCGCCAACCAAATGCTGGAAATTGCTAGAAGCATTCCTGAGTACGCAAAGACAGCCAACGCAGTCAAGATCGTGGAAACGACTTCAGGCGCTTATTACGGTGAAGGTTATCAGGATGTACAAAATCGCGTTCCTGCAATTGACAACACCATGAGTGAATTAGGCTGGAAGCCAACGACAACCATGGCTGATGCGCTCAAGAATATTTTTGAAGCATACCGTCAAGATGTTGAAAAAGCCCGTCACCTGGTCGATAAAGAGTAAGCACCGAGGTTCATGGCCAAAATAGCACTCAAGGTAGATGTAGATACCTTACGCGGTACTCAGGAAGGTGTTCCAAACTTAGCGCGCGCCCTAGCGCGTTTTGGTCTTAAGGCAACCTTTCTATTTAGTCTTGGCCCTGACCATACCGGGTGGGCCCTGAAACGCGTCTTTCGGCCTGGCTTTCTTAAGAAGGTCAGCCGTACCTCTGTGCTTGAGCATTACGGCATCAAAACCCTGCTGTATGGTGTACTGCTACCAGGGCCTGATATTGGCAAAAAAGCTGCCAAGGAAATGCAAGCAATTGATGCGGCTGGTCATGAAACTGGAATCCATACGTGGGACCACGTGGACTGGCAAGATAATGTGCGCAAGCAAGATGCAGTCTGGACTAAGGCTCAGATGCAAAAAAGTTGGGATCGTTTTCTAGAGATATTTGGTCGCCCTCCCGCCACCTATGGTGCTGCAGGTTGGCAAATGAATGAAGCCGCTTTTGAGCAACTCGATCAATGGGGCATTACCTATTCCTCGGATGGCAGGGCAGAACCCAACTTAATGCCATATCGCCTCCAGCTACCCTCCGGGAAAGCAAAGCATGTGCAATATCCCACTACCTTACCGACATTTGATGAATTAATTGGTATTGATGGGGCTGATGAATTTGGCGCGGTGACCAAGTTACTAGAAATCACTGGTAGCAATCCAAATGACCAGGTTTTCACCCTCCACGCAGAACTAGAGGGCCAGAAACTACTCCCTGCGTTTGAGAAGTTGCTGATAGGCTGGTTAAATCAAGGTCACGAACTAGTTACCATGGGGGAGTTACACCAATCATGGGCGGCTACGAAACAACTCGATAAAATAGCTGTATTACCCCTCGCCTGGGGCGAAATACCAAATAGAAGTGGCGAGTTAATTATTGAATCACCCTAAATAATTAACATCAGAATTATTAGGGATCTGAGGCAACATTAATCAATCAAAGGATGATCATGACAGTAGCAATTGGACAACCCATTCCCCAGTGCGAAGTACCTGCAACCTCTGGACTCACCTTTTCTCCAACTTCAGTTCAAGGCAAGAAGTTGGTTCTCTATTTCTATCCCAAGGATATGACGCCAGGTTGCACTGCCGAATCAGGAGAGTTCCGCGACAATATTGAGGCATTCACAAAAGCGAATACCCTGGTCGTGGGGGTATCACGCGATAGCCTTAAATCACATGACAATTTCCGCAGCAAATTAGAGTTGCCTTTTGAGTTGGTGGCCGATACTGAAGAAGTGCTTTGCCAGCTATTTGGAGTCATGAAGATGAAAAATATGTATGGCAAGCAAGTCCGCGGTGTTGAGCGCAGCACCTTCCTGTTTGACTCCTCCGGCAAGCTAGTAAAAGAGTGGCGCGGCCTCAAGGTTCCAGGCCATGTGACAGAGGTATTACAGGCCGCTCAAGAAGCAAAATAAATTTTTTAATTATTTTGTAAGCGGGTGCTTGCAAACTCTAAAAATTGGGGTAAAGTGGTTTACATGCACCGTAAACGACGGGAAATACAGTTCATCCGTTTCAATCAGGAGCCTGAGTACACAAAGACAGGCTTGATGAGCAACCCCCTGAATTTTTTAGATTGTTTTTTAATTAGTAGCGCAACAAACCGTCAACGCAACTTGCTTGGCGGTTTTTTCTTTTAGGAGAGTCTGCATGCCATTGCCCCCCATTCCAACTCAAATTGCTGATCAAGTGAAGTTGAGCTCGAAGGACACCCCCAATTTAAAAAAGCGTCCCGCACCAGCAAAACCGGTTGTAATGGAGAGTCATTCTGCCTCCTGGACTGAAGAAGCGCCTGAAGACCTCTCAGCAGCTGAAGTAGCTTTAGATCGAATCAAAGCGGACCGCCCCGCTTCACGCCCAAATAAAACAGAAATCAAAGCCTCGTCCGTTCCGGAAAAGCCTAAACGCATGATTCGTACAGGCCCTCCAAGCTTATTTGTTTTGGACACTAACGTGTTGATGCACGATCCCAGCTCCCTCTTCCGTTTTTCGGAGCACGATCTTTTCTTGCCGATGACCACGCTTGAAGAGTTGGATAACCATAAGAAAGGCATGACTGAAGTAGCGCGCAATGCCCGTACAGTGAGTCGCTCGCTTGATCAATTGGTTGCTGGTACTAGCGGTACTTTAGACGAAGGTATTCCACTCAATAAACTCGGCAACCAGGATGTATCTGGCCGTTTATTTTTTCAAACAAAACTAACCACTCAAGCACTTCCAGAAGGCCTTCCTGAAGGCAAGGGGGATAACCTCATTTTGGCAGTAGTGAGTGAACTTCAAAAAACCCGCAAAGGTCAAGAGGTGGTCTTGGTATCCAAAGATATCAATATGCGCATCAAGGCACGCGCACTTGGCTTACCGGCTGAAGATTATTTCAATGATCAAGTGCTCGAAGATCGTGACTTAATGTATGCAGGCGTCATGGCCTTGGCAGCGGATTTCTGGCCCAAGCATGGCAAAGCGATGGAGAGCTGGGCTGACTCAAGATCAGGAACCATGTTCTATCGAGTCACTGGTCCTGCGGTCCCTAGCATGCTGGTCAACCAGTTTGTTTACCAAGAGAATCCAGATGGATCGACTCCATTCTATGCTCAGGTAAAAGAAATCAATGGCAAAACTGCACTTCTGCAAACTTTGCGTGATTTTTCGCACCAGAAAAATAATGTATGGAGTGTGACTGCTCGCAATCGTGAGCAGAACTTTGCCATGAATTTACTGATGAACCCAGATGTGGATTTTGTGACTTTATTGGGTCAAGCGGGAACTGGTAAAACCTTGCTAGCCTTAGCTGCCGGACTTGAGCAAGTATTAGATAGCAAGCGTTATAACGAGATCATTATTACCCGTGCAACTGTGCCGGTGGGCGAAGACATTGGTTTCCTACCTGGAACCGAAGAAGAAAAGATGCAGCCTTGGATGGGTGCGTTTGACGATAACCTTGAGGTCCTTCACCGCAATGAAGATAATGCTGGTGAATGGGGGCGTGCTGCCACTCAGGAACTGATTCGTTCGCGCATTAAAGTCAAGAGCATGAACTTCATGCGGGGCAGAACCTTTGTGAGCAAGTTTGTAATCATTGATGAAGCGCAAAACTTAACTCCTAAACAAATGAAGACCTTAGTTACTCGCGCGGGTCCAGGAACCAAAATTGTTTGCTTAGGTAATATCGCCCAGATTGATACGCCTTACTTAACAGAAGGTTCTTCCGGTTTAACTTATGTGGTGGACCGCTTCAAAGGCTGGCGTCACGGTGGACATGTGACCTTGGCACGTGGGGAGCGCTCACGTCTTGCGGATCATGCTGCTGACGCACTCTAAGTCGCCCCCCTCATGCCGCACTCTGTTAGGGTGCGGTATTTTTATTTGCATCCTATCGGCATTGTCAGGCTGTAGTAGCTTCAGCTCTAAACCCAATACGAGCAAAGTCTCTCAATTTAAACAGGACACCAGCGTTGGTACGGAAGATATCTCTATTGCCGCAGTTGGCTTAGTCGATATACCCTATCGCTATGGCGGCAATACTCCTAGGGGTGGCTTTGATTGCAGCGGGCTGATTGCGTATGTCTATAACAAGGCCGCGGGCATTAAACTACCACGCACCATTCAAGCTATGAGCGCTGTGGGCAGGAGCGTTGATAATCAGCCGCCCGCTCCTGGCGATCTAGTCTTTTTCAATACAACAGGCGAGAAGTACTCCCATGCAGGAATTTATGTTGGGCAAGGCCGATTTGTCCATGCGCCCAGCACAGGTGGCACAGTAAGACTTGAATATATTACAAGCCCTTATTGGGCAGCTAAATTTACTGAGGCTCGCCGAATTGCTAATTAAGTCAATCCATTGAGGAGCGCAATGAAAGAAATCGATTTAGGCCATATTCAAGATGTATTAATTAATGCCGCTACCGATGTTGGCCTTAAGATTCTGGCAGCGATTGCGATATGGATTATTGGCCGTTGGTTAATTGGCATAACCCTACGCGTAATCAAGCTTGGATTACAGCGCCAGCATATCGATGCAACGATTTTGCGCTATGCGCACTCAGTTGTTTCAGTCACATTAAATATTCTGCTAGTCATTGGCATCCTTGGAAACTTTGGTATTCAAACGACGAGTTTTGCCGCCCTGATTGCTACTGCCGGCGTTGCGATAGGAGCTGCCTGGGCTGGCCTACTATCTAATTTTGCTGCAGGGATATTCATTATTGTGCTACGGCCTTTTAAGGTCGGCGATACCATTACAGCGGTCGGCATCACCGGAACCGTCAAAGAGATTGGACTCTTCTCTTCAACCCTCTACACTTCTGACAATATCGCCACCATTATTGGTAACACCAAAATATTAGGCGATAACATTCAAAATTACACCAACACCCCCTATCGTCGCGTTGATATGAAATACCAAATTTCCAGCGCAGCAGATCCGATTACAGCCATGGCCTTGCTCCGTGAAAAAGTTTCTGGAATAGAAAACGTATTAGATCAACCAGCAGTTGAGGTCAATATTCTTGAGTTTAATTTAGTAGGCCCTGTATTAGCCGTTCGGCCTTACTGTAAGAATGAAAACTATTGGCAAGTGTATTTTGATACTAACCGAGTGATGAGTGAATCTTTAAATGCGGCAGGTTTCCCAGCACCAGTAGCATCTCAGCATATGATCGTAAAGCAAAGTCCAGAAGCATAGATGTACCCTAGATGCAAAAAGCCTCGCAGTGCGAGGCTTTTTTACTAGGCATCTAAATGAGCCAATTAGAAGGGCTCATATCCACCCGATGAATAAGCAATTGATCCAGCAGCGAGATTGTCGAACTTGGTATATGGGCCTTGCCAGCTTAGACGAATAGTTCCGATTGGACCATTACGTTGCTTACCAATGATGATCTCCGCCACACCTTTGTCAGTAGTAGTATCAGGGTGATATACCTCATCACGATAGATGAACATAATTAAGTCAGCATCCTGCTCAATAGCGCCAGACTCACGTAAGTCAGACATGATTGGGCGTTTATTGGGGCGCTGCTCCAAGCCACGATTTAACTGCGAGAGGGCAACTACTGGGCACTGCAACTCTTTTGCAAGAGACTTGAGTGAGCGAGAGATTTCAGAAATTTCAGTTGCACGGTTTTCAGAGCCAGAGCCGCTCATCAGTTGCAAGTAGTCAATCACCACCAAACCTAATGTGCCACCAAAGTTTCTAGCGATACGACGTGCGCGAGCGCGTAATTCTAGACTAGATAAGGCACCTGTCTCATCAATCAAAATTTGGGTATTACTCAAGCGAGCAATCGCGTCAGTCACACGTGGCCACTCATCATCCTGCAACTTACCAGTACGCATGCGACCTTGATCAACACGCCCTACCGATCCCAATAAACGTGCCGCCAATTGTTCGCCCGACATCTCCATTGAGAAGACCACGACCGGCAAACCTTCGGCCAATGCCACGTTCTCAGCAATATTGAGTGCGAACGCCGTTTTGCCCATTGAGGGTCTTCCGGCAACAATCACTAAGTCGCCTTTTTGCAAACCACTAGTTTGTTTATCGAGATCAATAAATCCAGTTGCAATTCCAGTGATATCACTGCCACCTTGGCGGTTATAAAGCTCGTCAATGCGTGCAACCACTGTGCGCAATAAAGGCTCGATTTCAAGGTAATCGGCTTTACGACTACCCTCTTCACCAATTTGCAAAATGCGGGACTCTGCTTCATCCAAAAGTGTTCTGACGGAACGGCCCTCCGGCACAAATGCGGAGTTAACAATATTGTCTGAAACTTCAATTAAGCGACGCAGAATGCTGCGATCACGAACAATATCGGCATAGCCTTTAATGTTGGCGGCACTGGGGGTGCTTTGCGCTAATGAATTGAGGTAATCAATACCCACCAAATCACCACCCTGCTCTGATTTAACCGCTTCATGCACGGTAATCACGTCAGCAGGATGATTGTCGCCAACCAAACGAGCAATGACCTTGTAGATCAAAGCATGTTCAGGGCGATAAAAATCTTTTTCGTTGAGGATGCCACCTAGGCGATCCCAGGCAGTGTTGTCAATCAGTAGACCGCCGAGCAAAGATTGCTCGGCTTCTACAGAATGCGGCGGTACTTTGAGAGCCTGCACGACTGGATCCCCAGAGCCCATCATGCCAGGATTCGACGCAACGGAACGTGAACGGGATTCAGCCATCAGGCTAGTGTACCGATTTAATACTTAAGCTTGCTCGCCAGCTACGCGGACAGTGATATCAGTCACTACATCAGTATGAACAGCTACTGCTACAGGGTGATCACCAACCATCTTCAATGGGCCAGTAGGTAAACGAACAGAAGATTTTTCAATTGCATAACCTTTTGCTTTCAAAGCATCAGCGATGTCATGATTGGTTACAGAACCAAACAAACGACCGTCAACGCCCGCTTTTTGACTGATTTCAAGAACCAAGTCCTTGAGCTTTTCGCCAACCGCTTGCGCAACAGCCAACTTCTCAGCGGCCAATTTTTCCAATTCGGCACGACGCACTGCAAAATCGGCAATTGCTGCTTCAGTTGCACGACGCGCTTTGCGTTGTGGAATTAAGAAATTGCGAGCGTAACCATCTTTCACGCGAACTACATCGCCGAGGTTGCCCAAATTTGTTACTTTTTCTAAGAGAATGATTTGCATTGAGGGCTCCCAATTATTTCTTATGTTGATCGGAGAATGGCAACAAGGCCAAGAAACGAGCACGCTTGATAGCAGTGTCTAACTGACGCTGATACTTTGCTTTTGTGCCTGTCAAACGAGCAGGAGTGATCTTGGCGTTTTCGCCAATGAAGTCCTTCAATGTGTCTACATCTTTGTAGTCGATCTGTTCAACACCAGCAACAGTGAAACGGCAATAACGCTTACGCTTGAACAATGGGTTCTGAGCTGGTTTCTTTTTGAAATCGGGTTTCTTTCCAAACGCCATGATGATTTCCTCTTTAATTTTTCAATTGAATATGGGTAATATGGAAAACAAGTCTTTGATTACGCAGGGTCTTGGGTGCCATGAATCCTTCAAACACTGCCTCGGCTCCTAAGTCCATTTGCTCAAGATCCTTTTGTATCGGACCAATTGCTATGGCTTCAACACTCATCTGAATTTTCCTTGCCACTCCTACCTCGTTTGCTACGCCGCTATGTTCTAGCTGGCAATGCATCACCGGTATTCCTGCTGGTGTAAATCGAATCGCGTCTTTAGCTACCAAGAATGCAGTTAGGGTGAAATGATTCAACGCCGTTCCGCCACTCAGATACGTTCTCTAGTCTGTGTATTCCTCTTCAAATTTCTAACTTAGGCTGCCGCTACAGGAGCGTCGGCTTGAGCTGATTTGCGCGCTTCTTCACGTTGCACTTCTTTCATCATGATGGAAGGCTCTGTTTCCGCTTTCTTAGTCTTGATGATGAGGTGACGCAAAACAGCATCGTTAAATTTGAACGCATGCTCGAGCTCTTCCAGAGTTTTCTGGTCGCACTCAATGTTCATGCAAACATAGTGGGCTTTAGCAAGCTTGTCGATCATGTAAGCCATTTGACGACGGCCCCAATCTTCAATACGGTGAACTTTTCCACCAGCTGCTGCTAATGTCGCTTTGTAGCGATCAATCATCGCAGGCACTTGCTCGCTTTGGTCCGGATGGACGATAAAGACGATTTCATAATGACGCATCAAACACTCCTTAAGGATAAAGTCACCTGGGCGTCTTGCTAACTTCCGATGGTTGTTAAAGTTAGCGCCAGTGTGACAAGGTAGTAACAAATTGTAGGTACAACATACAAGACTTTTAAAACACTCACCTGATTTCAGGCAAGTTGGCTATTCTAGCAAAAAAATCCTGCCAAGTCAGTGGTTTACCTTCAGATTGAGCTAAATCTGCAGCATTTAATGCCAATTGCAGAGCAATTCGAGCCCTAGGGGCAGTTAAAGTGCCTGATGCCATGCACCCAGGCGGGTCTTTTTCTGGAATGTTCAGTAAAGTCCTGCCAGCGCCAGTTCTGGTAGTGCGAACCAAAGCAATTCCCAGAGTGATCGCCTGTTTGAGTGGGGCAAGCCACTCATCATGAAAGCCGCCCATGCCTGAGCCGGCAAGCACCAAACCGCGAACATTGCTTATTAGCCACAGATCGATAGTCTTGGCACGTGCGCCAGCATGACTTGTCAAAATCTCCACCCAAGGCCATTCACCCTCCTCGGGTATAGGTAAATCCTCATTCCAAGCTGCCTGCACCGCCTTCGCACCGGATAACCATGAGGGATTGACCAAGCCCACCGAACCACTAGGTGCACTTTGAATGGGGGCATTTAAGGCTGTTGCATGGCGCTTTGCTAGATCCATGGCCATGCAGACCCTTCCATCCATCACTGCATAAATGCCGCCTGGGCAATTATCAATAGGGAGGCAGGCCCAACGGACTGCATCCAATAAGTTTGATGGTCCATCAGCTCCAGGTGCATTTGCCGGCAGCATTGCACCAGTTAAGATGACTCTCTTGCCTAAATTTTCGGCAAATTTGCCACAAGTCAGCTGTAAAAACACCCCCGTTTCTTCTATAGTGTCAGTTCCGTGAGTAATCACTACCCCTCTCACCATTGTATTTTCAAGGGCCTCCCTCACGCTCGTCCCCAACAGGGTCAACAAAGACTCGGTGAGATTGCGACTATTCATGTTGGCAAGCTGCTTGGAAACCAAATGCACACCTTGAGGAATGGCGGACTGAATATGAGTCAATAATGAGCCAATCTCGAGTTGGCCAGCCGCATACTCCATCGGCTTAGATTCAGGGTTGGCAGCGACGCCAGCAATGGTTCCCCCCATACCAAGCACCAATATATGGGGGATATTTTCATTACCGCTTATAGAAGTTGAGCTCATACCCCATTATCTCCTTCAAAATCCCTTGAATTATCAAAAAGTGCTGTATACAATCCCAGTATGGACATAAATACAGTTGATTTCTTGGAGGAGCTGACTGCCCTCCCCAAGCTCACCCCACGTCAACGGGAGATTTTGGACTTAATTAGCAAGGCAATCGAGGATAGCGGACTACCACCAACTCGAGCAGAAATTGCGACTCAACTCGGCTTTGCATCAGCAAATGCTGCAGAAGAACATCTTCGTGCACTAGCTAAAAAAGGGTATATCGAACTCACGCCAGGGACTTCACGTGGAATTCGAATTGCCCAGCGGTTTAACCAAACACACAACCCGAACCAATATCGCCAGATGTCATTGCCGTCTGGCGCACTTCAACAACTCACTCTTCCACTCATTGGTAGAGTGGCGGCAGGCTCACCCATCATGGCCGTCGAGCATATTGAAAAACAAGTGCCGATTGATCCCAGTTTATTTAGCAAGGGTGCTGATTACTTGTTAAAAGTGAAGGGTATGAGCATGCGTGATGCCGGCATCCTGGATGGAGATTATTTGGCCGTGAGAAAAACTACCGAGGTTCGTAATGGCGATATTGTGGTGGCACGTCTGGATGACGAAGTCACAGTCAAGCGCTGGAATCAAAAGAAAACCGCCAATGGTCTCGTAATTGAATTGCAAGCAGAGAACCCCGACTTCAAAAATATCCTAGTGGATGCGCGTCAAGCAAACTTTGCCGTTGAAGGTCAAGCAGTAGGGCTGATCAGAGCAGAAGGTCTTTGAACAAGGTTTGTTGCAAATAAAACAGGTCTCCTAGTGAGTCCTTTTTTATTCCCAGTCTTACTAAAGGATTAACGTTTAACTGGCGCAGTCACGCTGGCATTTTTTGGTGATGAGGTAATTGTAATAACCGATTTAGGGCCGCCAAGAGAGCCCTCAGTAATCTCAACCGTTGCCGTTCTATCACCCTTGGTAAAAACCAAAATACTGGTTTTTGCTTTCACGGCACTCACAGTGGTCCAACCTGCTTTAGGGTATTCAGATTGGAAGAATGCGTAGACATCAGTTGCGCCTTGCAGGGCATTAATCACGGCACGCCCAACCCATGAGGATCCACCGCCAATGATGATGGATTCACCACCGGAAATACGAGCGCCCTGTGGAAGCGGCATATCCCCAAGTAATTGAGCCTGCACTTCTTGAATTTCTGCAGGGGTACCGGTTGGCGAATCACCCGATGAGGCGCAAGCAAATAACAAACCAGAGATCAACAAAATGGCTGCTAAAGATGGGATGCGTTTGATTTGAATCATGAGAGTGATCTTTCAGAGTCAATGCTACTTATGTTAGCTATAAGTATTTTAGGTGAGACCCCAAAATCGTCAAGAAATTTTGGAGGCGCGTGAGGGAATCGAACCCCCGTACGAAGCTTTGCAGGCTCCTGCCTAACCACTCGGCCAACGCGCCAAAGATACCTAAATCAAAAATGGGAAGCTTTTTAGGGCTTCCCATCGAACTTGGAGCGGGAAAGGAGGTTCGAACTCCCGACCTATACCTTGGCAAGGTATCGCTCTACCAGCTGAGCTATTCCCGCATAACAGGGCGATAGTTTAACAAACAATTTCAAAGAAGGCATTATTTGTTTTACTTAGACCCACAAAGCCTGATGCCAATTGGCCTCTAGGCTTATTCCGTCTTTTCAGCCAGCTGGGGCAATGCCTTCTTTAGGTAATAAAACATCGACCAAAGCGTTAAAAAAGAAGCCACCCAGATCAACCAAGTGCCTACCCTAGCGCAATCAAGCCAACCAAATAAGGTGTCGTTAAACAGTAAAAAAGGAATGGCAATGAGTTGAGCAGTTGTTTTGAGCTTGCCAACCATATGTACTGCAACACTTTTGCCTGCACCCAGTAATGCCATCCACTCCCTTAATGCAGAGATCGTTATTTCACGTCCAATAATGACAAGCGCCACCCAGACCTGAACACGATCGAGGTTAAGAAGAACCAATAATGATGCAGCCACAATTAACTTATCCGCCACCGGGTCTAGGAATTGACCAAAAGCAGATTCCTGCTTCATGCGTCGAGCTAAAAAGCCATCGAGCCAATCAGTCACAGCAGCAGAAATAAAAATAAGAGTCGCTATGAGATTTTGCTCTGCAGGACTAAGCCAATTCGTGGGTAAATAAAAGACTGCCACGAGCAATGGAATTGCTGCTACACGCAACCAGGTTAAGGCGATGGGCAAGTTAAATGGCATTTGGTAAGCATAAACGAATCTGATGACTCTGGATATGTCCAAAAAAATTAATGGAGTTGTTTATAAATTTGCTCTGCCAACGCAGTAGAAATTCCATCTACGCTAGCAATCTCCTCAATACTGGCATTGGCCACCCCGCGCAAACCACCAAATCGAGCCAGTAATTTTTGACGGCGCTTAGCACCGATACCTTCAATTTCCTCGAGGCGGGAAACTGTTCTCGCTTTTGCACGCTTAGCGCGCATTCCAGTAATTGCAAACCGATGAGCCTCATCTCGTATTTGAGCGACTAATAGTAAAGCCGCGCTATCTATACCCAATTCCAAAGGCTTTCGACCATCAGCAAAGATTAATGTTTCTAAGCCAACTTTACGACCCTCTCCTTTGGCAACCCCCACAATCAAGCTCACATCCATGCCAAATTCTGCAAGCACTTGTCGAGCCATTTCTACCTGGCCTTTACCCCCGTCAATCAAAATCACTTGCGGCATTTTCTCAACTGGAAGCTCTTGGAAATTCGCATAGCGCCGTTGCAACACTTGACGCATTGCTGCGTAGTCATCACCAGGGGTGATATCGTTGATATTAAAACGACGGTACTCACTCGATTGCATTGCATTTTTTGCATAAACAACACAAGAAGCTTGGGTTGCCTCTCCAGAAGTATGGCTAATATCAAAACCCTCGATCCGAAGTTGCTCCAGGGATTCAAGTTCAAGGCCTAAGATGTCAGCTAAAGAGCGGGCCCTAGCCAACTGTCCACCAGTTTCTACTAGACGTTTAGCCAAAGCGATCTTGGCGTTACCTTCTGCCATCGCCAACCAATGACGCCGCTGACCTTGAGGCTGATGCAAGAAGGTAATTTTCTTACCCGCTTGATTGCTCAGCAAATCTTGCAAATTCTCGGGTAGCTCATCCCCTGCATCAGATTCAGCTTCGCTTATTGACTGCAAAGAGTGGTTGAGAATGATGACTGGCGGAATTGCCTGGGCCGTAGCTGCCTCACCTTCATTTTGATCATCTAAATAATGCTGGCCAATGAATGCTTCTAAGATCTCGGTTGGCAATGGTAATTGCCCAGAGTGTGTCCGCAAGCCCTTAGGGAAATAAGCGCGGTCACCCAAATGACGGCCACCGCGAACCATCGCCAAGTTAACACAAACCATACCTTCCATTTGCGCTACCGCAATGATGTCAACGTCACCCTCGCCTTCAGCAACCGCATCCATTGACTGCTGTTGTAAGACGCTGGAGAGATCGGCTATACGATCACGCAAGACCGCAGCCATTTCAAATTCCATCGCATCGCTATGCGCTTGCATCTCTCTCTCAAGCTCAGAAAGCACGCTACTGTGGTTTCCCTCTAAAAAGCGAGTAGCTTGCGCAACATCTTGTCCATATTGCTGCGCACTCAAACGACCAACGCAGGGTGCACTACAGCGGTGTATTTGATGAAGCAAACAAGGCCGACTACGATTCTTAAAAACGGAATCCTCACAGGTGCGTAAACGAAACACTTTTTGCAAAATTTGCACACTATTGCGCACCGCCCATGAGTTTGGAAACGGGCCAAAATAATGATTGCGCTTATCCACCTTGCCACGATAAGAGGCAAGCCTTGGAAATTCGTGACCAGTCAGCATCACGTAGGGGTAAGACTTATCATCTCTGAAGAGGATATTAAATGGCGGCGCTAACTCCTTAATCAGATTGTTTTCCAGAATTAAGGCCTCAGTCTCTGTGCGCGTGACCGTGGTTTCATAACGAGCGATTTTGCTCACCATGAGAGCAATTCGAGGTGAAAGCTGGGTACGCTGGAAATAGCTCGAAACACGCTTTTTTAGGTTGCGTGCTTTGCCTACATATAGAATCTGTCCAGCTTCATCAAAGAAGCGATACACCCCCGGCAATCCGGGCAGCCGTTTAACGTCTTGCTGTAGATTTTCAAAAAGCGAATTACTCATGCATTGGGATATTTTCTGCCAAATCGTGGACAACTATGGTGATGCCGGTGTTTGCTGGCGCCTAGCCCGAAGCTTATCAAGCATTCATGGCCAAACAGTACGTATTTTTTGCGATAACCTGCCAACCCTCAATTTACTCGCATCTGGGGTTCATGTAGACATTAAAGACAAAATCCAACTATTGCCATGGGAGAGTAGCTTTGAAAACCATCGGCACCAAGCGCAAGCGCCTGATGTAGTGATTGAGGCATTTGGCTGCCAACTCCCCGAGCGCTACCTAGCAGGCCTGTTGGTGGCCCCCAAAAAACCGATCATTATTAATCTTGAGTACTTGAGTGCTGAACCATGGATTGTGGATTTCCATGGCAAATCTTCGCCGCAATCTCACGGCATACCGAAGTATTTTTTCTTTCCCGGTTTTCAAGATCAGGCTGGCGGAATCTTAATAGACCCAGTACCGCCAAGCAGTCCTCCTAGCATTTCAAGCATTCCCGCAAGTCTTGAGAAAGTGTGGTCGCAGCTTCGCCCTCATGCCAAACGCATTAGTATCTTTTGCTATCCTGGAGCTCCTTTGCGTAAATGGCTAGAAGATCTTGCTAGTCTTGATCAGGACTTTGACATTCTGCTCACGCACGGTCATGCCGAACTGCTAGGCATCAATACCGGCCAAGCAATTCAATTGCCCGAGCACATCCAATTGCACCCCCTTCCCTTTGTGTCACAAGATGAATACGACTGGCTCTTAAGTCAGTGTGATTTCAATATCGTTCGAGGTGAGGACTCTTTTGTGCGAGCGCAATTGGCAGGCAAACCATTTATTTGGCACATTTATCCCCAAGAAGACCGTGCCCATGAGGTGAAATTAGCTGCATTCCTAGACCTCTATCTAGAGGGGGCTAATCAAGATTTGAGGCTATCGACAATTGCAGCTATGACTTGGGCAATGCCGAGCCAGTGGTTTGGGGCTATCGACGCTTGGAGTGCCCATGGCGAGGCTTGGCGTGCCCATTTACTCAAAAAACAAGGGGGTGGTGGTTTAGCAGCTCGTTTATTGGCATTTGTCGGTTAATCCCAAGCAATAAAGGCGGGCGGGCGGTTACAATCTTGTTTTTGACAAAACCCGCAGAAAATCAGCTCTGCACCCAGGAATAGCAAGATGAAAACAGCACAAGAACTCCGCGTTGGTAACGTAGTAATGATCGGCACCGATGCCATGGTCGTTTTGAAAGCCGAATACAGCCGCTCAGGCCGCAACTCTTCCGTTGTGAAAATGAAATTTAAGAACTTGTTAACAGGCGCTCCAAACGAAGGCGTATACAAGGCCGATGACAAATTCGATGTCGTGATCCTTGATAAGAAAGAATGTACTTACTCTTATTTCGCTGATCCAATGTATGTTTTCATGGACGGCGACTACAACCAATACGAAGTTGAAGCCGAATTCATGGGTGATGCATTGAACTACCTAGAAGAAAGTATGCCATGTGAAGTTGTGTTCTATGAAGGTAAAGCGCTTTCAGTAGCAATGCCAAATTCTTTGGTTCGTGAAATTATTTATACCGAGCCAGCAGTAAAAGGTGACACCAGCTCTGGCAAGGTCTTGAAGAACGCAAAATTAGCCACCGGCTATGAATTGCAAGTTCCTCTTTTCTGCAATACCGGCGACAAGATTGAAATTGATACACGCACAGGCGAGTATCGCAGCCGCGCGAACTAATCAGCGTCTGTCATTAAAGCAAAAGCCCGGCATGCCGGGCTTTTTTATTATTTCCGAAGCCCTATCAAAATAGGACTCAAGCAATCAATTGAAATTGCTGTAACAAGCCTTTAGCATGCTGATACTGAGCCTCTTTCTGCAGGGCATTCCAATCCAGTGCGGGGGGCTGCGGCATTAAACGGTTTAAGCGACTCATCGACTCAGACTGCTTCGCTTTTGAGACCCTTAAGTCTTTTAATAACTGGTCAGCCAAATCTGGGCGATTACAAATCAATACAGCATCACAACCAGCCTCTAATGCCAGCTCTGCACCCTTCACAACTGAGCCCGCAACACTAGCGCCCTCCATCGAAAGATCATCACTAAAGATCACGCCTTCAAAACCGAGTTCTTGGCGCAATACCGAATGCAGCCAGATCTTAGAAAATCCAGCCGGTAAGCTATCCACCTGCGGATAAATCACATGGGCTGGCATTACGGCTGCCAAACTCAAATCGAGCCACTCATATGGTTTCGCATCATCATTGAGAATGTCTTGTAATGAACGCTCATCAACTGGAATGGCTACATGCGAATCAGCTTCAGCCCATCCATGCCCCGGAAAATGCTTGCCGCAATTGGCCATACCCGCCATGCGCAAGCCATCATTCAAACTCTTTGCTAGAGCAAAGACAATTTGGGGATCACGGCTAAAAGAACGATCGCCAATGACACCGCTGCGTCCAAAATCCAGATCAAGTACAGGCGTAAAGCTGAAATCAACTCCGCAGGCACGCAGCTCAGCACCAAGCACATAACCACAGGCAGTAGCAGCTGCCATTGCTAAAGCAGCAGATTGAGCGGCATGCTTAGAGGTATTTTTTACCGACCAAAGTTCGCCTAATTTACGCATCGCCGGCAAGTGTGTAAAGCCATCTTGCTTAGCGCGTTGGACTCTTCCACCTTCATGATCAATTGAGATCAATACATCAGGGCGTAACTTTTTAATATCTCCGGTTAACTTAGTAAGCTGCTTGCGACTAGCAAAATTACGACCAAATAAAATGACGCCACCAGTCAGAGGATCTTGAATACGTCGACGATCTTGGGCATTTAATTCAAGACCAACAACATCCAAAGTAACTGGGCCTGGCTTCATATTTAGCTTACTCATTTTTTCCTCAGAATTCCTTCTGCTGTATCTGTTGTTGAACTTATTTCTGCACTACAATCACATGGGCAATCGCCATATCCTGCTCATCACTGACCGTGACCCGCGCTTCCCAATTGCGCTCAGCCATAAAACCTGCCAATGCGCCTAAATAACTTGTTACCGGCTTACCGCTTGGCTCATTTAAGGTTTGCAGGGATCGCCAAGTCATTGGCATGCGCATACCCAAACCAATTGCTTTAGAAAAAGCTTCCTTGGCTGCAAAGCGAGTTGCTAAAAATGCGATGCCGCGTTTGTGATTTCTGGCAAGACGATGCTTAAAAACTATCATTTCATCAGGTCCAAGAATTTTTTCAGCCAATCGACCATGAGTGCGATCATAAGCAGCCTGCAGCCGCTCAATCTGCAAAATGTCTGTACCAATACCAATGATCATGCGCTTACTTGTCTCGACCCTGAGCCATAAGAAACTTCATGTCGGTAATCGCCCGCTGCCAACCCTTAAACAAAGCCTCAGCAACAATCGCATGGCCAATATTGAGTTCTGATAGCTCAACAATGCCGGCGATAGGCAATACGTTACCCTCATTCAAACCGTGGCCTGCATTTACCCGCAGACCAATATTTTTACCAAACTGGGCAGCTTTACGAATACGCTCCAACTCTTTCTCTTGTTCAACCCCAGAAAGATCTGCGTAACGGCCAGTATGCAATTCAATCACTGTGGCGCCAACATCTTTGGCGGCCTGGATTTGCCGCTCTTCTGGGTCAATAAATAAAGATACCCGAATACCTGCATTCACAAGTTTTGTAGTAGCTTCCTTGATGGCATCAAAGTAACGCACAACATCCAAGCCACCCTCCGTGGTGACTTCCTCACGCTTTTCTGGGACAAGACAAACGTCATGCGGCTTGACTTGACAGGCAATATCAACCATCTCCGGTGTAACCGCGCACTCCAAGTTCATCCGGGTTTTTATCAAGGGACGCAATGCAATTAAGTCAGCATCCTTAATATGACGTCGATCCTCACGTAAATGCAGCGTAATCAAATCCGCGCCCGATTCTTCTGCTAGGCAAGCAGCCTTTAAAGGGTCTGGATAAATCGTCCCACGTGCGTTACGCAGTGTCGCCACATGGTCAATATTGATACCAAGTTCAAGGGGGTAGTTCTTACTCATTTAGCTAGATTACTAGATTTTTTTCAAATCAATCAGAATTTGGCGGGTGGTTAAAACCTGATCTTGTAAATGCAGTCCCAACAAAAATCGCATCAGCTGCTTGCTCTCTGAGAGTGTCTCTGGATCAGAAAAATCTCCAACTGCGATTGCCAGCAAGGATTTGCCCATTAATACAGGCCAATGACCAGGGTCATCGCTTTGCGCAGGCCTGACGCCGCGCTCAGGCTGATAGACATACCTCTCTTGTGCGACCGGCGCAGCATTGGTTTCAACACAACGATCCAAGGCAGCGGCATAACCAGTTTCCTGCAAAAGAGTCAGCTCAAATGGGCGCAAAATTTCTTCTAAGCCCTTTGATTCAAATTCTAAGTTAGAGAGCGCTAAAATTGTATTAGTGTAGTGATCGTAGAGTCTTTCGTACTCATCTTCACGTGCTAAAAACTTGACTAAGAGCTCATTTAGATAAAAACCACAGAGAAGAGCATCGCCTACCAATGAAGGTGTACCACCAACCCACTCTGATTTTGTGAGGGTGCGTAATTCTGATTTACCACTCCAAGAAACGAGCAGCGGCTGGAAGCGCTGCAGGACTGGACGTAAGCTTGAGTGTGGACGCTTTGCACCTTTAGCGATCAAAGCCATACGGCCATGCTGGCGAGTAAAAACATCCAGAATTAAGCTAGTTTCCTTATAAGGAATGCTGTGTAATACAAAAGCGGGTTCGTCAGTTACACGAATGGAGGCCATTTTTTACTCTAGGCCTTGCGCCCGCAATTCTGCACGATCATCAGCCCAGCCGCGTTTTACTTTGACCCAAGTCTCCAAAAAGACTTTCCCGTCAAATAACTTTTCCATATCAATGCGCGCATCAGTCGAAATCTTTTTGAGACGCTCGCCTTTTTGACCAATGATCATTGCTTTATGGCTATCACGATCTACCAAAATAGTTGCAGCAATGCGGCGCATTTTGCCATCCATCTTGAACTGATCAATCACTACAGTACTCGTGTAGGGCAACTCCTCACCAGTAAAGCGAAACACCTTCTCACGCAGAATCTCTGCCGCCAAAAATCGTTCACTACGATCAGTGATCGTATCGCCATCGTAAACCGGCTCACCTTCAGGCAAATATCCCTCCAAGACATCGAGCAGGCGCGCAATATCGGGTGGACTCTTGGCACTCATTGGGACAATCTCAGCAAACTCACATTGATTCTGATCTTCATGACCACCCAATTCACTCCAGGGGCGACTCATTTCTTTCATGAAATTCAATAAAGCCTGATCTCGCTCAGAAGGGGTCTGAAAGCGACTGTTAAATAAATCGAGCTTGTTAAGCACCAACACGATTGGCAAATCCGCAGGTAATAACTTTAAGACCTTTTTGTCATCTTCACCAAAATACCCAGCCTCAACTACAAAGCAGGCCACATTGACATCTTGCAGCGCAGTAGTCACTGTACGATTTAAGGCCTTGTTCAAGGTATTCATCAAACGTGTTTGAAACCCAGGCGTATCAATAAATATAAATTGAGCATCATCGCGATTCTGGATTCCGAGAATTCGATGGCGCGTAGTTTGAGCCTTACGGGAAGTAATGCTGATCTTCTGACCCACCAGTGCATTGAGCAAGGTCGATTTACCCATATTGGGGCGCCCAACAATGGCGATAGTGCCGCATCTAAACACGATTAGCCCTTCAGCTTAAGATTTAACTGCTCTTCGGTCGCTTCTTTTTTTGCAGCCTTTTTCTTGGCCGACCGAGTTTTCCTTGGTTTACGTGACTCTTGAGGCAATGCCTTGAGTACTGCCATTAAAGCAAGTTTGGCAGCCGCCTGCTCAGCTGCACGCCTAGAAGCACCCTCACCCTTTACGCTGACTTTCAGACTGGGAATAAGGCACTCCACTTCAAATTGCTGGTTATGTGCCGCACCAGTAGTACCAGTCACGTTATAGGTTGGCAGCGGCAACTGATAACCCTGCAAATACTCCTGAAGCAAGGTTTTGTCATCCTTACCTAGAGTCTTTGGATCTACATTAGCCAGAATGACAGAATACAGTTTGCGCAAGCATGTCTTAGCAGCATCAAACCCACCATCTAAAAATATTGCGCCTGTAACTGCCTCAAGCGTATCAGCCAAAATAGATGGGCGGCGGAATCCACCACTCTTTAATTCGCCCTCACCCAAGCGAAGGTAGTCAGATAAAGAAAGTGTCTGGGCAATTTCGTATAAAGCTTGTTGTTTTACTAAATTGGCCCTGACGCGCGAGAGATCGCCCTCATCCAAATCTGCATAGCGTTCGTAGAGCATTTCAGCAACCACGCAATTTAAAATTGAGTCGCCCAAAAACTCTAGACGCTCATTATTCTTTTTGCTATGACTGCGATGCGTGAGAGCCTGATTGAGCAACTCAGCCTTCTTAAAGCTATAGCCGAGGCGCTCTTGCAATGGTGCGGTTTCGATAACAGCGCGCGCGTTCATATGCCTAATCGAAGCTGCCAATGCGACTTAAAGAACCTAAGTTGAGCCATACAAAGAAGGCTTTTCCAACAATATTTTTATCCGGCACAAATCCCCAGTAACGAGAATCAGCGCTGTTATCTCTGTTATCACCCATTGCAAAATAGTTACCCTCAGGTACTTTGCATATCACTCCAGAGGCTTGGTACTGGCAGTTCTCAAAGCCAGGAAAACGCTCGCTCGGAAAATTGCCCGCAGGACGCTCTGGGTCATTCAGAATGGAGTGACTGTTGCCACCCAAGTCAGCTGGAAAAGTTTCGGTATAGCGCTTTGCATAGCGCATATTTTCCGGATCAAGATAAGACTCGCCTCCGGTATATTGCAATGGCTGGCCATTAATTTTTAAACGCTTGTCTTGGTATTCAATTGTGTCGCCAGGCAAAGCAATGATTCTCTTAATGTAATCAACTGACTCATCGCGTGGGTAACGAAATACCACTACATCGCCTCGTTTAGGAGATCCTAATTCAATCACTTTTTGATTAATTACCGGCAAACGAATGCCATAAGTAAATTTATTAACCAAAATAAAATCGCCAATCTGCAAAGTCGGAATCATTGATCCAGACGGAATCTTGAATGGCTCAGCTATAAACGAACGCAACAAGAACACCGCACAAATGACTGGGAAAAAACCAGCGGTGTATTCCAGCCATAAGGGCATTTGATTGATGCCTGCAACACGCCTTTGTGGTGCGAAATAAAATCGGTCTGCAAGCCAGGCAACACCAGACACAAGGACCAAAATAAAAAGAACTAGCGCAAAATTCATTAATCATCTACCTGCAAAATAGCCAAGAAGGCTTCCTGTGGAATTTCCACATTTCCGACCTGCTTCATCCGTTTCTTACCTTCTTTTTGCTTCTCTAAAAGCTTGCGTTTACGAGAGATATCCCCGCCATAACATTTGGCCAATACGTTCTTACGCAAAGCCTTCACGTTTTCACGTGCCACGATATTGCTACCAATAGCCGCCTGAATCGCTACATCAAACATTTGTCTTGGAATGATGCCGCGCATCTTAGCCACGACTTCGCGACCACGATGCTGACTGTTACTTCGATGGACAATCACTGACAGTGCATCCACACGTTCGCCGTTAATCAAGATATCGACTTTGACGACATCCGCAGGGCGGTACTCTTTAAATTCATAATCCATTGAGGCATAGCCACGTGAGATGGATTTCATCCTGTCAAAGAAATCGAGCACGATTTCAGCCATCGGTAATTCATAAGTAAGCTTGACCTGGCGACCTAAATAGTTCATGTCCGTCTGAATGCCGCGCTTCCCAACACACAAGGTAATAATCGCGCCCACATACTCTTGCGGCATGTAGAGATTGACGGTAACAATTGGCTCAAGAATGGTATTGATCTTGCTGGTCTCAGGCATCTTGGATGGGTTATCTACCATCAAAATCGTGCCATCCGATTGCTCAACTTGATACACCACGGTTGGCGCCGTGGTGATCAAGTTCATGCCGTATTGACGCTCTAAGCGTTCTTGCACGATCTCCATGTGCAGCAAGCCCAGGAAACCACAACGGAAGCCAAAGCCTAGAGCTTGCGATACCTCTGGCTCATATAAAAGAGAGGCATCATTTAACTGTAGCTTCTCAAGCGACTCGCGCAGTTGATCGTATTCACTTGCCTCGACTGGGTACAGGCCAGCAAAAACTTGCGACTTCACCTCTTTAAAACCAGGTAATGGCTCGCTCGCTGGAACGCGGCCTTGTTGACCTGGAGAATGGGTCACTGTATCGCCTACTTTGGCCGCTTTTAACTCCTTGATACCGGCAATCACAAAGCCTACCTGTCCAGCAGATAACTGCGGGCGATCTACCGACTTTGGACTAAAGACGCCAACATGTTCAACAAGATGACTCGAGCCATTGGCCATCAATGTAATTTTGTCTTTGGGCTTTAGGGTGCCATTGACTACGCGTATCAACATCACTACGCCAACGTAGTTATCAAACCAAGAATCAATAATCAGGGCCTGTAGGGGATCTGTCGCACTCCCCTTAGGAGGCGGTACGCGACGAATCATCTCTTCAATCACGTCAATCACACCTACACCTGTTTTAGCAGAGCAGGTCATGGCATCTGATGCATCAATGCCAATCACATCTTCAATTTCTTGTTTTGCTCGCTCTGGATCTGCTTGTGGCAGATCAATCTTGTTTAATACAGGCACGACCTCAACACCCAACTCAATCGCCGTATAGCAGTTAGCAACTGTTTGCGCTTCTACACCTTGACTCGCATCCACCACCAAGAGAGCGCCTTCACAGGCCGATAAGGAGCGACTCACTTCATATGAGAAGTCGACGTGCCCCGGGGTATCAATTAGATTGAGGTTGTAGGTTTTGCCATCTTTTGCCTTGTAAGCCAGAGCGGCTGTTTGCGCTTTGATGGTGATGCCACGCTCGCGTTCGATATCCATCGAGTCGAGTACCTGGGCTTCCATTTCACGGTCAGAAAGACCGCCACACAACTGAATAATGCGATCAGCAAGAGTAGATTTACCGTGATCGATATGGGCGATGATAGAAAAATTGCGGATTAAATCCATGGCGTCTTATTAGGTCATTCAAAAAACGCCTTGTCAGAACGCACCACAATGATGCGCTGCAAAAAGTCGTCTTGGTAGGATTGTAATGGGTGGCGCCCTGCAGGCGCCGAACCCAATTATTTGCCCTAAATTAGGGCATTTAGGCTTACTTTGGCCGGACTGGAATAATCAGAGTGCTATCGGCACGTCGGACAAACACTGGCACCGCTTTATTGGAATCCAGCCCCTTCACAAGGGACTCAAACTGCTTCACTCCCGAAATATCTACGTCAGCAATGCGGACTATGACATCGCCCGGACGCACTCCAGAGCGAGCTAAAGCACCATCATTAATGCCGATAACCTCGACACCTCCATGGATATTTAATTCCTTCTTACGGGCATCTGAGAGCTCGCCAACGCTCACGCCGAGAGCGTTGGCGCTGCCACCGGCAGCACTTCCAGCTTCAGGCTTCTTGCTCGCTGTAGCAGCCACTTCAGAATCACCTCCAACAGTGACCGTCAGATCGCGCGTAGATCCCTTGCGCCAAACTTGAACATTCACCGCTGTGCCAGGCTTGATTTCCCCAACTAGCCGTGGCAAATCAGTCGACTTAGCAATCTCCTTGCCATGAAAGCTCAGAATGACATCCCCAGACTCAATCCCACCTAATGCAGCAGGGCCGCCAGGCTCCACATTGCGTACATAGGCGCCGCGTGGCTTACCAAGGCCCAAGCTCTCAGCCACCTCCTTAGTCATATCGCCCAATGCAACCCCAATCTTGCCGCGGACCAACTTACCGTTAGTGCGCAACTGATCAGCCACTCGCATTGCCTCATCAATTGGAATAGCAAAAGAAATTCCCATATAACCGCCCGAGCGGCTAAAGATTTGCGAATTGATTCCTATTACTTGACCAGCGGTATTTAGAAGGGGGCCGCCAGAGTTCCCAGGATTGACTGCGACGTCCGTTTGAATAAAGGGCAAATAGTCCCCGGTATCGCGACTCTTAGCCGAAACAATACCTGCGGTAACTGAGTTTTCAAGTCCAAATGGCGATCCAATCGCCAACACCCACTCACCCACCCTAACCTTAGATGAATCCCCTAAAGGCAATTTTGGGAGGTCGTGTGCCTCAATTTTCACCACAGCAACATCAGTCCGCTTATCCAACCCCAAGAGCTTGGCTTTGAACTCACGTTTATCTGTGAGGGTCACATAAATAGTGCTAGCACCTTCAACCACATGGGCGTTTGTCAGAATCAAACCATTGGCATCAAAAATGAAACCGGAGCCCACACCCCGATCAGCTTCCTGCGGCTGACCTTGATTTGCGGGTGGCTGCTTAGGAGCGCTTGGGATTCCAGGGATAGGTACCCCAAAAAAACGCCTAAAGAACTCTGCCTGATCATCAGGCATCCCAGGGAAACCACCTTGCGCTTGCTGCACTACCACCTTTTCAGTGGTACGAATATTCACTACTGCAGGACTGGCTTTTTCAACTAAATCAGCAAAATCAGGAATAGAAACGCGTGGACTTTGCGCATATACACTGGAAATAAATGAGAAATTCCCTAGGCTTAAGGCCGCCAAGAGTGCAATGAAGTACTTTTTTATCATGCTAATTAACCCACTTGGTAAAAACCAATTAATAAACAATGTAAAGAATATTAGGTGAGCTTACCAAAAATCAAGGTGCCGTTTGTTCCACCAAAACCAAAGTTATTTTTAACGGCATGATCTATCTTTACGTCCCGTGCTGTATTAGCGCAGTAGTCTAAATCGCACTCAGGATCTTGATTAAAGATATTGATGGTTGGCGGGGATTTCTGGTGATGTAAAGCCAGAATTGTAAAAACAGATTCCAAACCACCAGCGCCGCCCAAAAGGTGACCAGTCATCGATTTGGTCGAATTAATCAAGGTATTTTTGGCATGATCGCCTAAGGCAGCCTTGATTGCAGCGGTCTCATTCTTATCGCCCAAAGGGGTAGAAGTGCCGTGCGCATTAATGTACTGAATTTGATCTGGATTTAAACCGGCGTCGCGCATAGCATTAACCATACAACGGCGTGGGCCATCCATATTTGGTGCTGTCATATGATATGCATCACCACTCATGCCAAAACCCAAAAGCTCGCAATAAATCTTTGCACCACGTGCTTTTGCATGCTCATATTCCTCAAGAACCACTACGCCAGCACCCTCACCAAGAACAAAACCATCACGATCTTTATCCCAAGGGCGTGATGCCGTTGCCGGATCATCATTGCGAGTGGATAGAGCGCGGGCCGAAGCAAAACCACCTACACCCAAAGCAGAGATAGTGGATTCTGCGCCGCCAGCCACCATCACATCTGCATCACCATATTGAATCAAGCGGGCAGCTAAGCCAATACTGTGCAAGCCTGTTGTGCAAGCGGTCACAGCAGCTACATTGGGACCCTTCAATCCAAACAAGATGCTCAAGTGCCCAGAAATCATATTAATGATTGAGCCAGGCACAAAGAAGGGGGAGATACGACGCGGGCCGCGGGCCAACAATTCAGCACTGGTCTCTTCGATCATTGGCAAACCGCCAATACCAGAGCCAACCATCACGCCAATTCGCTCAGCATTTTCTTCTGTTACTTGAAGACCGCTATCGCGAATAGCCTGCGTACCAGCGGCAATACCGTAATGGATAAAAGTATCCATGTGGCGCGCTTCTTTGGCGGAAACATATTCCTCAACATTGAAATCCTTCACCTCTCCAGCGAAATGAACGCTTAGCGGAGCATGGTCGAATTTAGTGATCGTCGCAATACCTGATTTGCCCGCAAGCAAATTAGACCAAGCGGCGTCAACCGAATTTCCAACTGGTGAGATAAGGCCTAAGCCGGTGACTACTACCCGGCGTCGGCCATTTGATGCTGACACAGTAATAACTAAAAATTAGCTATAGCAAAGGGAATTAACCCTGAGCTTTAGAAGTAGCAAAGTCGATAGCGAGCTGAACAGTAGTGATTTTTTCAGCTTCTTCATCAGGAATTTCGATTCCGAATTCATCTTCCAAAGCCATTACAAGCTCAACAGTGTCAAGAGAGTCAGCGCCCAAGTCGTTCACGAAGGAAGATTCATTCTTGATGTCTCCTTCTGCGACGCCCAATTGCTCAGCGACGATTTTCTTAACGCGTTGTTCGATGTTGTCCATTAATTTCCCCAGGGGTTGTAAAAACGATGGAAGGATTTTATCAGCTTGGCAGAAGAAATCAGAAAAATCCGCCAAAAATTGAATAAATCCTTGCTTTGCCGTTAGGCTAAATAGAGTCCGCCATTGACGTGTAGTGTGTTACCAGTGATATATCCTGCGGCAGGAGAGGCCAAAAAGGCCACCGCCTGAGCGACATCTTCCGGGCTACCCAGGCGGGCTAGCGGAATATTCGCCTTTAGGGCATTTTGCTGCTCTTCACTCAGAGCACGGGTCATGTCGGTATCAATAAAACCAGGGGCAACACAGTTTACGGTGATATTGCGGCTACCGATTTCACGCGCCAAGGCACGGGTCATGCCTGAGACACCCGCTTTTGCAGCAGCATAATTCGCCTGCCCTGGATTACCCATATGGCCAACAATAGAGGTGATATTAATAATTCTGCCGGCGCGCGCCTTCATCATGGGGCGCATCACCGCCTGAGACAATCGAAAAACCGCACTTAAATTGGTATCAATCACGTCCGTCCACTCGTCGGCCTTCATACGCATGGCCAATTGATCACGTGTAATACCAGCGTTATTGACCAAAATAGAGATACCACCAAAATCTTTGACGATTGAATCAATGATTTGCTCGCAGGCTTGGGGGTCAGTCACGTTGAGAACCTCGCCACGACCGCCACTGGACTCTAGACGCGCATTGATTGCTTTTGCACCATCCGGCGAGGTTGCCGTTCCAATTACCTTAGCTCCGCACTTGACCAATTCTTCGGCAATGGCCTGACCAATACCACGTGAAGCTCCGGTAACTAGAGCAATTTGTCCGCTTAAGTCGATATTCATTTTTCTGTTCCTATTTCAAATGAGCCAAGGCCTCATTCAGGCTGGCTTCATCAAATACTGGCACGCCAGTAAGTTGATCATTAATACGCTTTGTAAGACCAGCCAACACCTTGCCTGGTCCGCATTCGACTACCTGCGTGACGCCCTGCTTAGCCATCGCTTGAATCGTTTCATGCCAACGAACGGGTTTGGCAGCTTGACGCACTAGGGCTTCTTTAATTGCTGCAGGGTCATTAAGCACCTCCACATCCACGTTATTAATTACAGCAATGGCGGGCACTTTAAACTCAATCCCAGCCAAATAAGCATCTAATTTCTCAGAGGCAGGTTTTAACAAGGAGGAGTGAAATGGTGCGGATACTGGCAATGGCAGTGCACGTTTAGCACCAGCAGCTTTGAGCAACTCACATGCTTTAGTCACTGCACTACTTGCACCAGCAATCACAACCTGGCCGGGAGCATTGAAGTTCACCGCCTCGACCACACTACCTGACTGGTCACTTGCCTGCGCACATACTTGAATAACCGCGGCATCATCCAAGCCCAATATGGCAGCCATGCCACCAGTTCCAACGGGAACTGCATTTTGCATAGCCTCAGCACGAAATCGCACTAACGGTACCGCATCTTTAAATGAAATAACACCGGCTGCAACCAAGGCTGAATACTCACCTAGGCTATGACCCGCCATCACCTTAGGCAATGCACCACCAGCCGCAACCCAGGCCCGAAAAAAAGCTACACCAGCAGTCAACATCACTGGCTGTGTATTCGTAGTTAGTGAGAGCGCCTCTGCTGGCCCTTCAGCAATTAACTTTGCAACATCTTCACCAAGAGCATCGGAGGCCTCCTGCAAAGTAGCTTTTACTTCTGGGCGACTTGCGATGGAATTGAGCATGCCAACTGATTGGGAGCCCTGGCCAGGAAATACAAAAGCAAATATCATATAAATAGATCGGTTAAAGGATGTAGTAATGAATAAATTCTAGAGACTGCACTTAGTATTTAATGGTGACAGCGCCCCACGCAAAGCCACCGCCAACGCCCTCTAAAAGCAAGTGCTGGCCACGCTTTATTTGACCCGAGCGAATACCGGCATCCAAAGCAAGAGGAATCGATGCGGCAGAGGTATTGCCATGTTCATGCACCGTCACAATTACCTTATCCATGGACATGCCCATCTTGCGGGCAGTGCCCTCCATAATTCGAATATTCGCCTGATGTGGTACTAACCAATCAATTTGCTCGGACTTGAGATTCGCTTTTTCCAATGCCTCATGCGCCACTTGCTCCAATACTTTGACCGCTAGCTTGAAGACAGCAGGACCATCCATGGTTAAAAATGCAGCACCCTCAACCCCGCCATTAGTAGCTCGGCCAGGCACACACAGAATGTCGCGTTGACTTCCATCGGCATGCAAGGCTGCGGACAGAATGCCGGGCTCGGCAGATGCCTCTAAAATCACAGCGCCAGCGCCATCCCCAAATAAAACGGATGTAGTGCGATCTTGAAAGTTTAATATGCGTGAAAAAGTTTCGGCGCCTAAAACCATTACTTTTTTATAGGTCCCAACACGAATAAATGCGTCGGCTATTGCTAAGGCATAAGTAAAGCCTGCGCAGACTGCCTGGACATCAAATGCAGCGCAATGATTGTGTGCACCTAATTTATCCTGCACTACACAAGCAGTACTGGGAAAACCACCCAAATGATCAGGTGTTGAGGTAGCCAAAATAATCAAATCAAGATCGCTAGATTCAATACCGGCACTCTTTAAAGCTGCCTGGGCCGCTTTCACTGCCAAATCGCTGGTTAGCTCATTTGCAGCGGCAAAGTGACGCGCTGAAATTCCACTACGGGTTTTAATCCACTCATCACTTGTCTCCAGACCAATCTTGGCAAGGCGCTCAACTAAATCATGATTCGTTAATCGTTCAGCCGGAAGATAACTGCCGGTCCCTAGCACTCTTGAGTACACGGTCATTCTTTTGTCTCCACAACAAAGGCTGTAGCAATCCGCTCAACCATGTGATTTTTAGCGGCTTCATAAGCACGCTCTAATGCAAAGCCAAATGCAAAGCGATCTGCTGAGCCATGACTCTTAATTACGCAACCACGTAAGCCCAATAAAACAGCGCCGTTATAGCGACGATGATCTACGCGCTTGCGAACCCGCAAGAGCGGAACCATTGCACAAAAGGCCATCAACTTGGTTATCAATGAGCGATTGAATTCCTGGCGAATTAAACCACTCATCATCTTAGCTAAGCCTTCGCTCGCCTTTAAGACTACATTACCCACAAAACCATCACAGACAACAATGTCAGTGGTGCCTTTAAAAATATCATTTCCTTCTACATTACCGTAAAAGTTTAAACCGCTGGCACGTAAAAGCTCGCTGGCCTGCTTCACCACCTCATTGCCTTTAATCACCTCTTCGCCAATATTTAAAAGGCCAATAGTAGGATTCTCTTTTCCATCCACTACTTGCACCATGACATTGGCCATTTGCGCAAACTGCAGCAGATGCATGGGCTCACAATCAGCATTCGCACCAAGATCAAGCATGGTGGTGCCACTCCCCAATTCATTTGGAATGGCTGTGGCAATAGCGGGACGATCAACGCCGTCAAGGGTTTTCAAGATATAGCGGGAAATTGCCATTAAGGCACCTGTATTCCCAGAGGAAATGACAGCGTCCGCAAGACCTTCTTTCACTTGAGTGATTGCCACTCGCATAGAAGAATCTTTTTTCCGACGCAATGCAATTTCAATGGGATCATCCATTAGAACAACTTCACTAGCCGGAATAATTTGAATGCGATCTAAAGGTGCTTTTGGAAATTGACTCAATGCTTGCTTGAGTAAATCAGCATCTCCAACCAGCGTGACTTTGACATCGCTGTGTTTTTCTAGAAAATCGCAGCAAGCAGGGACCGTAATCACGAGCCCATGATCACCGCCCATGGCGTCAATAGCTAGAGTGACACTCATAAAATCTTTGGCTGCTGCAAGTGATTTATCCAAGAAAAAAGCGGCCTTTTCGGGAGCCGCTTCGATCTTTTTAGACTAAGGGATTAGTCGTTTTTAGTTTTAACAACTTTACGGCCACGATAGTAACCGTTAGGTGAAATGTGGTGGCGCAAATGAGCCTCACCAGTTGTGGCTTCAACAGCCGTAGCAGGTGCATTTAAAAAGTCGTGTGCACGGTGCATGCCACGTTTTGAAGGTGATTTTTTATTCTGTTGGACGGCCATATTGAACTCCTAAGCAAGGCAATATTCTAGCATGAAAAACTCGCTAAGCGCTTGATTTACTGTTGAAATAGATTTGACACCCCGCCAGGCGGAAAAGGCGGTTTATTTGTTTTTCTTTATATCTTTCAATATGTTAAAAGGATTTTCTGGCTTTTCGGATGCTTCCAAATCTAGCTCCTCATCGCCAAATGTCGTGATATATGCCTCACATTGGCCATCCAAATGCTTGGGAATTAAGGGTAAAGATAACAAAATCTCATCCTCAATCGTTCCCAGAAGGTCAAAATACTGACTAGCTACCAAAGGCTCCAGTAGGTCATCGTCCATTGGGTATTCATCTGCCTCCTCTTCACTAGCCACCAAGGCAAATTGCCGCTTTTCAGTTAACTCGAGAGGGTAATCCTGCAAACAACGCTGGCACAGCAGATGGAGATGCCCTTTTAGAGCTAAATTGAGGTACTGCTTAGGCTCTTCCCCAGGAGAATCCTCAAAATACGTTTCCGCCTCCCATTTAACTCCGTCTTTAGAGTCAATCGTAGAAACCTCTTGTGCCAGCCTTGCCAGCATTGAAATTGCCAAGAAACCCTCGCCTCGATAGGCTTGAGAGGACGAAAGATCGACCCTTCGCAAAGCGCCTGGATCGGCTGGAAGTGCAACTTGAGGTAAAACTTGATTACGATTCATGACATTAGTCTAAATGAAGCCACCTAAGAAAGTCGAAGTTGTTATGCCCAATTCCTCTCAAACCAAGCTCATTTTGGCCTCCACATCGGTTTATCGCCGGGAACTACTCAGCCGTCTTGGCATTCCTTTTGAAGTGATCTCACCAAAGGTTGACGAAACCCCGCTACCCGGGGAAAGCACCCTAGCTTTAGCGATGCGCCTTGCAACAGCTAAGGCAGCAGCCGTTTCGCAATCACATCCGGATGCCTGGGTGATAGGATCGGATCAGGTGGCTGATCTTTGTGGCGCCGCAATTGGCAAGCCAGGCAATTTTGAGAGGGCTATGGCGCAATTACAACTTATGCGTGGCTCGGATGTGACTTTTCAAACAGCCTTATGTTTAATGAAAGGTGATCAGCACACCACCTTATGCGTGCCAACTGCAGTCACATTTCGCAAACTACCGGATGATGTTTTGCAATCCTACCTGCTAACAGAGCAGCCTTATGATTGCGCTGGTAGCGCCAAATCAGAAGGCTTGGGAATTTCCCTGCTGGAGTCCATTAAGAGTGATGACCCGACGGCGCTCATTGGCTTGCCCCTGATTGCTTTAAGTGGTTTATTACGTAATGCGGGATTTTCCATTCCGCCTAAAAAATCCAATATAGAAACAAATTCATGAGTCATTCACTTGGAACCTTATATTTAATTCCCAACACCTTGGGAGAGGATTCTCGAGTGGAGCAATTGCCCTGGGTTCTGCCTAATGAAACAATTTTGCAAACAGCTAAATTGACTCATTGGATTGTGGAAGATGCTAAAACAGCGCGCGCCTTTTTAAAAGCAGTTGACACTATCTCCCCTTTGGCGTGCTCGATTCAAACCATGCAAATGAGCGAGTGGCGTGGTGCAACGCGTAACGCAAAGTATGGTGATGCAGTCAAACCTAGCGAACTTCTAAAGCCCTTGCTGGCGGGTCATGACGTGGGGCTGATGTCGGAAGCAGGTGTCCCGGGAGTGGCTGATCCAGGCGCTGAACTGGTATTGGCTGCACATCAACTGGGAGCAAAAGTAAGGCCCATGGTTGGGCCAAGCTCAATCTTACTGGGGCTCATGGCCAGCGGCTTAAATGGGCAACGTTTTGCATTTCAAGGCTACATTCCCCATGATGCTCAGGAAAGAATTAACCGCCTTAAGCAACTAGAGATTGAGTCGCGCAAATTAAAGCAAACACAAATCTGGATTGAAACACCGTATCGCAATACCGCCATGCTGATGGCCTGCCTGAGCGCCCTTGCTCCGCAAACACTACTTTGCCTTGGAGTAGACCTGAGTCTCAAATCAGAGATGACTACCACTCTGACTATTGCCGAGTGGCGCAAACGTTACCCTAATGAAGCTGCGTGTGTAGGCCTGCAAAATAGACCAACTGTATTTCTGTTGTTGGGCTAATTTACAAAGCAAACTTATCTGAGGTCGGGAGTTTTCAGCAAGGCTTTACCGGCCGCATTTCCTGCTTCAGCTCCGAAGCGTTTTGCTACGCGCTCAGCAAAATTTTCTTTCACTGTGTAATCAAGCACGCTTGGTGCTTTAAAGACGTCACGGGCAACTGAATCTACTGTGCCATAACCATCAGCCAAACCAATTTTGACGGCTTGCTCACCAGTCCAAACTCGACCAGAAAATAAATCAGGCACATCTTTGAGTCGTGCTCCGCGCCCTTCTTTTACAACGGCGATAAATTGTTGATGAATTTCATCAATCATATTTTTCATCATGACTACTTGCTGAGGATTTTCTTTAGAGAATGGATCCATCATGCCCTTATTGGAACCCGCTGTGATCATGCGGCGTGTGACACCTAATTTATCCATTAAGCCAGTAAAACCAAAGCCTTCCATAATCACACCAATCGAGCCAACCAGACTTGCCTTATCAACCAAAATTTGATCGGCAGCAACAGCGACGTAATATCCACCTGAGGCACAGATATCCTCAACTACTACATAAAAAGGCTTACTTGGATAAAGCTTGCGTAAGCGATGAATTTCATCATTAATCATGCCGGCTTGGACTGGCGAGCCGCCTGGGCTATTGATTTGCAAAATCACACCCGCACTATGCTCATTCTCAAAAGCAGCATCAAGCGATGAATTAATGTCCATGGCATTAGCCATTGAACCTGCAGCGATTTCACCCTCAAGCGTAACTAATGCAGTGTGTCTTTCAACACTCATGCTACCGCCTGGCAAATGAAAATCAAAAACCGCCAACACAATTCCAATAAAAATCAGTAATGTGAGCACCCGAAATACCGCTTTCCAGCGGCGTGCTTTACGCGTCTCTTTTAAGTTCTCAAGCAATAAGTGCTCTAGTGCTTGGCGCTCCCAATTTGCACTGTCATTGTTATTACGATTCATATCGCTCATTTCATTTAACCCAGTTCTTATATAACTAAATTGGTATCAAGCCACTGCGCTAACTGAGGCACATCATCCACATGTGCAAGTGACGTAGATTCTTTCAAGGTATCCGGTGGATGTGCGCCATAGGTCACCGCAACCGCATCCACCCCAGCATTGACTGCCATGTCTAAGTCATGCGTGGTATCACCGATCATCAGCATGCGACGCATTGGCACTTGGAGAGCATCGGATAACTCTAACAACATGCCAGGATGAGGCTTAGAAAAGGATTCATCTGCTGTACGTGTCTCATGGAAGAGATGCTCTAACTGATGGTGCTGCAAAGAGCGGTCCAAACCAACGCGTGATTTACCGGTAGCTACTCCCAATAGATAACCATCTGCACGTAATTTTTCTAGCAAATCGCGAACGCCCTTAAATAAATGGAGCTCATGGTCTTTAGCTAAATAGTGATAACGAAAACGTTCAGTCAATTTAGAAAAATGCGCGGGTTCAATCCAAGGAACTGCACGACGTAAAGAATCATGAATACCTAAACCAATGACGGAGCTCGCCAGAGAATCATCGGGCTCTTTAAAACCCAAATCACGACAGGCCTGCTGAATACACTGAACAATCGTTGGGGTGGAATCCATGATGGTGCCATCCCAATCCCAAACAATCAGGTCGTAGCGTCTAGCGAGCTTTTTATCTACATTCATGGTGGCAATACTACGTTACTCGTGTGACTCAAAACGACTCATCAAGGCAGTAAATTCGTCCGGCAAAGGTGATTCAATGCGCATTTTTTCACCAGTTCTTGGATGGGTAAACCCAGCCAAATGCGCATGCAAATAGAGGCGCTTGGACTTTACTTTCTTATCTTCATCCTCAAAACCATACTTATCGTCGCCCAGAATGGCGTGGCCTAATTTTTGCAAATGCACCCGAATCTGGTGGGTACGGCCTGTTTTTAATTGCGCCTCTGCCAAAGTAATAGCAAGGTCGCCCTGTTTCATGATTTTGCTGATCCGCAAGGCAGTGTGGCTAGGCAATCCATCCGGATCCACCCGCACACGGCGCTCACCGTTAGGGAGTAGGTATTTATGGAGAGGAAATTTCAACTGCATTACCCCTGCAGTCTGGACAATTTCACCATGTGCAATCAAGTAATAGCGCTTATCGGTCTGACCTTCGCGGATTTGACGATGTAATTCAACCAAAGCACTTCTTTTCTTAGCTAACAGCAAGACCCCGGAGGTGTCTCGGTCTAAACGATGCACCAACTCCAAGAACTTGAGCTCTGGGCGAGTGATTCGCAGGGTCTCAATCACCCCCAACGCAATCCCGGAACCACCATGAACCGCCAAACCCGGTGGTTTATCGACGATTAAGAGCGCCTCGTCTTCAAACAAAATGGGCATTTTGTCTGAATAACCCCGGGCACGTGACTTGGTTTGAGCTGTATTGACTGCCGCCATCTGAGCTGGTTCAGCCAAGCGAACGGGCGGTAAACGGACCACGTCCCCCTCAATCAAGCGAGTAGTCGGCTCAGCCCGCTTCTTATTGACCCGCACCTCGCCAGAACGAATAATCCGGTATACGTGGCTCTTGGGAACCCCTTTGGCCCAGCGAAGAAGATAGTTATCTAAGCGCTGCCCAGCCTCCTCGGGACCAATCGTCTGCAAATGAACGGATGCAGGTATGGCTGTTTTTGGCTGTGGGGTCTTCGGAATGGGTGTTGATTTCATAGTTTATCTCTCTCGCCACCTCGGCGAGGGACTTAACAATACCCCATTGTCATTCAACTTGTGCCGTATAATCAACGCTCTAGCTAATTTATTAGCTTGATCCCAACCTGAAGTCAGGTTTGAATCGTGGAGCTTGGAGTCGCCCTTAATAGACTCCCGGGGTTGCCCCTCCCCCGTTGTAATGAGGCGCAGGGTTGGTGTGCCGTATGCCGCGACCCGCGATTAGAAGACAGTTTTCAGGCGAGCGCCTGCATTGATGACCTAAAGGAGGTCTCTGCGGCGATCGTCAAGTGTGGCACCGGTTTAACAAACATTGAACTTGGTGGACTGGGCAAGATATGCCCAGATTAGCTTGACCCACACTCACCATTCGCCCATGGGCCCTGCCTTAAGCGATCTAACCTGTCCCCTAACGCACCGCCGCAGCGACACCCTCCCCCATAGGAGAGTGTTATGAAACGCATGTTATTCAATGCAACTCAACAAGAAGAGTTGCGAGTTGCCATCGTCGATGGTCAAAAACTCATCGATATTGATATCGAAGCTGCCGGACGCGAACAGCGTAAAGGCAACATTTACAAAGGTGTTATTACCCGCATTGAGCCTTCGCTTGAAGCGTGCTTTGTAAATTATGGTGAGGAACGCCACGGCTTCCTGCCATTTAAAGAAGTAGCCCGTACTTATTTCAAAGAAGGTATCGATGTTCGCAATGCGTCCATTAAAGATGCCTTGCGCGAAGGGCAAGAAATTATTGTTCAAGTAGAAAAAGAAGAGCGCGGCCAAAAAGGCGCGGCTTTAACTTCATTTATCTCCTTGGCTGGTCGATATTTGGTATTGATGCCCAATAACCCACGTGGAGGCGGTGTTTCGCGTCGCATTGAAGGTGAAGATCGCCAAGAGCTGCGTGAAGCAATGGCTCAATTAGAGGTGCCCGATGGCATGAGCATTATTGCCCGTACCGCCGGTATTGGTCGTGATGCCACTGAATTACAGTGGGACTTAAGCTACTTAATGCAACTTTGGGGTGCAATTGATGAAGCAGCCAAAGGCAACTCAGCTCCTTTATTGATTTATCTTGAATCAAGCTTGGTTATTCGCGCAATCCGCGATTATTTCCAGCCTGATATCGGCGAGATTTTGATCGATACCGATGACATTTACGAGCAAGCTCAGGCATTTATGTCTGTAGTAATGCCAGACAACCTCTCCCGAGTAAAGCGTTATCAAGATGATGTGCCTTTGTTCTCTCGCTTTCAGATTGAACATCAGATAGAAACCGCCTATTCCCGCACCGTGCCATTGCCATCTGGCGGTGCGATTGTGATCGACCACACCGAAGCCTTGGTTTCAGTTGACGTCAACTCTGCACGAGCTACCCGCGGCTCTGATATTGAAGAAACGGCCACCCGTACCAACTTAGAAGCTGCCGATGAGATTGCTCGTCAAGCGCGTTTGCGTGACTTGGGTGGCTTGATTGTCATTGACTTCATCGATATGGAGTCAAGCAAGGCACAGAAAGACGTTGAGAATCGTTTGCGCGATGCTTTGCGCCATGATCGTGCACGTGTACAAATGGGCAAGATCTCCAAATTTGGCCTGATGGAAATGTCGCGCCAACGTTTGCGCCCCGCCCTGTCTGAAGGCAGTCATGTGACTTGCCCTCGCTGTAATGGCACAGGCCATATTCGTGATACTGAGTCGTCCGCATTGCAAGTCTTGCGCATCATCCAAGAAGAAGCAATGAAAGAGAACACTGCCGCGATTCATACGCAAGTACCAGTTGAAGTCGCTGCATTCTTGTTAAATGAGAAGCGCGCTGAAGTAATTAAAATTGAAACTCGCTTCAAAGTGAATGTGTTGATGGTCCCAAATAAGCATTTGGAAACACCACACTACAAACTCGAGCGCTTGCGCCATGATGATCCTCGTTTGGATGACCAAAAGGCAAGCTATGTGATGGCGGAAGAAGCTGCACGTGAATTGGAAACTGACACTACCGTTAGTCGCAAAGATGCAGAATTAAAAGCTCGCCCTGAGGCAGCTGTTAAAGGAATTACTCCCAATCAACCTGCTCCAGTAAGCCAGCCACGCCCAGCCCGTACTGCACCTAAAGCTAGCGCTGCAAGCTCTGGTGGTCTATTTGGCTTTATCAAGCGCCTCTTTGTCTCTGCTCCTGAGGAAGAAGCAAAACCAGCCCCAAGCGCGCCCCGTGGTCGCAACCAAAGTAACCGCAACGGCGATCGCAATCGGAATCGTGGTCGTCGCGGCGAACGCAATGATCGTGGTGATCGTCCAGCTGCCAACGCAGAGGGTACATCCAATCATGCTGAGGGAGCTGCTGCGAATACTGAAGGCAAAGCTCGCCAAGAAGGTCGCAACCGCAATGGCAACCGCAACCAAGGTAATCGCAATAATCCAAAGCCAGAACAGCCAGCAGTAGTGACACCAGCAACACAAGCTGCGCCAGCAAACGAAGCAACTCCAGTAACAGCCGAGGGAGAAGAGCGTCGTGGTCGTGGACGCAATCGTCGTGGTCGTGGACGTGGTCAACGCGAACGTGGTGAGCGCACCGAAGGCAACACAGATGCGAGCAACGAGAATGTAGCTACAGCGCCTAGCAATGCTGTAGCGCCAAGCTTCTCAGGACCTCCTGCCGGAATGTCGGGTGCATCCTCTGTTATGCCAATCAAAGATATTGTGCAGAGCTTTCATGTCAGCACGCCCGCGATTGAGCCAAAAATTGAAAGAGCGCCACGCGCGCCC
Organism: Polynucleobacter sphagniphilus; assembly: GCF_029892205.1. Taxonomy (NCBI): domain Bacteria; kingdom Pseudomonadati; phylum Pseudomonadota; class Betaproteobacteria; order Burkholderiales; family Burkholderiaceae; genus Polynucleobacter; species Polynucleobacter sphagniphilus. The sequence continues at coordinate 201,123 of NZ_JARXVX010000001.1, read as the reverse complement.
CGTCAAAACAATCGCCCAACTGAAACAGCTACAGCACCAGCCCAAGTAGTGGACGCAATAGCACCAATTGAAGTGGCCGCTAAACCAGCGCCAGAGCTTCCAAAGGTGTCCTTCCAGGCGCTTGAGGAAACTCCTTTGCATCATGTTGTTCAATCAGCGGGCATGGTTTGGGTTGCTACCGATGCGAATAAGCATGCTGAAGCTCAGAATCAGATTAGTGCAGAGCCAATCTCTCTGAACTTAGGAAGAGCCCCCAAACCGGCTGCTAGCCTGCCAGAAGGTCCAATGGTTCTTGTTGAAACCGGCGGGCAAGAAAAAACTATTTAAACTTTTCTCCAGGCTGCCATAGATCTCAAAAGGATTTATGGCGGTTTGGCAGAAACATTCATTCACAGCCATAATTCACCCATGGTTGAAAAAGTAATCCCAATACGAATTGCTGAAGGTGCAGGTCTTGTGCCGTCCATTCCAACCGCACTCCTTCCCACAAGTAACCTCACTCAAGATACTCGCGGCAGACCGCTACGTGATCTACGCATCTCTGTAACCGATCGCTGCAACTTTCGCTGCACCTATTGCATGCCCAAAGAGATCTTTGATCAGAACTACCCCTATCTTTCTCATCAAGAATTATTGAGCTTTGAGGAAATCACGCGGCTAAGTACTATTTTTGCCACTACTGGCATCGAAAAGATTCGCCTTACTGGTGGCGAGCCTTTACTTCGTAAGAACCTCGAGGTACTGATAGCGATGTTGGCAAAGATTCGCACGCCATCAGGCAAACAGCTTGATCTGACGCTGACAACCAATGGCAGCATCTTACGAAAAAAAGCTGCGGCTTTAAAAGCAGCAGGGCTGCACAGAATCACCGTAAGCTTAGATGGTTTAGATGATGCCATTTTCAAAAAAATGAATGATGTCGATTTTCCTGTTACCGATGTTTTAGATGGCATTCTGGCTGCACAAGATGTCGGCTTCACTGACATTAAAGTGAATATGGTGGTTAAGAAGGGCTGCAATGAACATCAAATTTTGGCAATGGCCAAACACTTCAAGGGCAGCGGAATCATTTTGAGATTTATTGAGTTCATGGATGTTGGCAGTTCAAATGGTTGGGATATGGCACAAGTTGTTCCATCCAAAGATGTGATTGCCCAGATCAATACCGTCTTCCCGCTTGAACCCATTGAGGCAAACTATGCTGGCGAAGTGGCGCAACGCTGGCGCTATCAAGATGGTTCTGGAGAGATCGGTGTGATCTCCAGCGTTACACAAACCTTTTGTCATGAATGCACGCGTGCACGCATTTCCACTGATGGCCAAATGTATCTTTGTCTATTTGCCAATTCCGGTTTTGACTTTAAAACGCTACTGCGTTCGGGAAAATCAGATCTTGAAATAGCCAATGCCATTATGAGTACCTGGTCACAGCGCACGGATAACTACTCAGAAATGAGGGGCTCACACCCTGAAGAAAAGATATCCAATGGCCGCAAGGTCGAGATGTCTTATATTGGCGGCTAATGATTAAAAAAGAAGCGATTACTGGTTTGATTTTGGCGGGTGGTCGCGCCCAACGCATGGGCGGTATTGATAAAGGCCTAATCTCTTTTCAAGGAAAACCTTTAATTGACTGCGCGATTACCCGACTAAAGGAGCAAGTTGGGCCGATCATGATTAACGCCAATCGCAACATCACAAAATACTCAGTGTATGGATACGCAGTGATTGCCGATGAGACGCCAGACTTTGCAGGCCCCTTAGCGGGTTTCTTGGCTGGCCTCAAGGCAGCTCAAACACCTTACCTACTCACTTCACCTTGTGACTCTCCATTGCTTCCCATAGATCTAGCTCAGATGCTCGCCGTAGAGCTGGAGAAGACCAATGCACAACTAGTTTATGCATCCACCAAGAGTGCAAATGGCAGGCATTGGGCTCAGCCGGTTTTTTGTTTGATGCGCAGTGATTTGGCAGATTCTTTACGCACCTTCTTGAGCAAGGGTGATTTAAAGATTGATCACTGGTTTACAGAGTTACGCACCAGTACCGTTGTCTTTGAAAATGAAGATGCTTTTGCCAACGTCAATACGCCTGAAGAATTACATGCACTAGAGAATGCAGCAAAATAAGCTATATGGAACCGCATTCCCCTAACAGACCCCCACTTTTAAACCCTGCTTTGCCAGTGGAAAAGGCCCGCGAGGCTATCGCTGACTTAGTCAAGGAATTGCTCGAGGAGGCTCAAAAGCAGACTCCCCTTAATTTTGAATTAACACCTCTAGATCAATCTATTAATCGCATCTTGGGTAGTGATTTACTTTCACCTATTGATGTACCAGCAGCAGACAATTCTGCAATGGATGGCTATGCATTTGATGGCGCATGCCTCAAAGATGATGGCGATCTCGCTCGGCTCCAAATAGTAGGCACAGCTTTTGCTGGTAAGCCATTTGATAAAGTAGTCTCCAGTGGCCAATGCGTCAAAATCATGACAGGCGCACTCATGCCAGCGGGATGCGACACCGTCATTCCACAAGAATTGATAATTGAGTCATCAAACAATGTGGCTACTATTGAGTTTGAGAAAAAGCTGCTCAAGGCTGGCGATAATCGTCGTCTGCGCGGTGAAGATTTACAAAAGGGGAAGGCTGCGGTATCGGCAGGAAGAATATTACGGCCATCTGATTTGGGTTTGGCAGCCTCCCTTGGTATCAAAGAGCTGCCCTTACGCCCTCAATTAAAAGTGGCAATTCTGTCATCCGGTGATGAATTACGCCCACTCGGAGAGCCTTTAAGCACCGGGACAATTTACGATAGCAATCGCTATAGTCTGATTGGCTTATTAAATCGCCTCAATTTCAAAATCATTGATTGCGGGATTGTCCGTGATGATCCCGCCTCTCTCAAAAAAGCCTTTTGTGATGCAGCCAAACAAGCAGACGTATTGATTTCATCGGGCGGCGTTTCAGTGGGTGAAGCCGATTACACCAAACAAATCATGCAAGAACTGGGTGATGTTGGCTTTTGGAAGATTGCCATGCGTCCAGGTCGGCCCATGGCTTTTGGCACACTCAAGCCAGTAGATGGGCAAGCCAATAAAAAACGAACGCTATTTTTTGGCCTTCCAGGAAATCCCGTAGCAGTCATGGTGACGTTCTATCAATTTGTGCAATCAGCGCTGCTTGCTCTGAATGGCGCCTCACAAACTGAACCAACGCTGATGCAGGCTATTGCTGAAGCTCCCATTCGCAAAAAGGCGGGTCGAACAGAATTTCAGCGCGCCATTCTAGGGCGCAATAAGGATGGCAGGCCAACTGTCAGGCTGACTGGAAGTCAAGGTGCCGGCATATTACGCTCCATGAGTGAGGCAAATTGCTTTGTCATTCTCAATCACGAGCAAGGCAATGTAGCCGCAGGAGAGTGGGTAGATGTGGCACTTTTTGAGGGACTGCTTTAAGATTGCGGCTATGAAACTCACCAAAAAAGAAATTGTCTTCGTCGATCCAGTCCATACCGCCAAAACCTTGGTTCTGGTTTATCTCTGTTTCTCATTCCCAATTGTGCTCTTGGCACTATTTGTGGCTTTCATCCGTGATGGTGCAATCCCAGGATTCACCGTTCTATCAGCCCTGATTCTGAATGCCTTGCTTGGCTTTGCGCTCTTATGGATTGCCTGCAAAGTGTATAACTGGGTTGCAGATACCTTTGGTGGCATTGAAGTAGCCCTAAGAGAATTACCAGAAGAAATCGAAACCGAATAAATCGGCTTCGATTTATTTCTTGACCCTGTAAATATTTCTGTGTAAGTTCACCGCGGGGTTATTGGTGAACAGCGATGCGTTCTCCAAATTCTATATCAAAGCGATTCAGTGCTGCCCGCCAGTTCCGTATCGGCATCGTCCACTTCTTTGATGCTTGCATGATGGCTAGGTAAATGACTTTAGTGGCTGCGGTATCGCTAGGAAATAACTTTCTGCGCTTGGTGGCTGACCGAATAACACTATTCAAAGACTCAATGGCATTGGTGGTGTAAATGGCTTTGCGGATCTCTGGGGGATAGTCAAATAAGGTTCGTAGGTTCTCCCAGTGACTAGTCCAGGATTTAGCGATCTGCGGATATTGGCTGTTCCAGGTGGTGCCAAACTCTTCTAGCGCTTTTTGAGCCAGCGCTTCGGTGCTGGCCTGATAAATACGTTTGAGATCAGCGGTGACCGCCTTGTAATCTTTCCAAGAAACGTACTTCAGGCTGTTGCGCACCATGTGCACAATACATAGCTGAATTCGAGCTTGTGGAAACTCGCTGGCAATGGCCTGTGGAAAGCCTTTGAGCCCATCAATGCAGGCAATCAGAATATCTTGCACACCACGACTCTTGAGCTCTGTCAGTACAGATAGCCAGAACTTGGCCCCCTCGTTCTCGGAGATCCATAGGCCTAATAGCTCCTTATGTCCGTCCATATCAACCCCAAGAGCCAGGTAAATGGATTTGTTGATAACCTGCATGTTCTCGCGGATTTTGACCACAATGCAGTCCAAATACACAATGGGATAGATGGCATTGAGTGGTCTAGCCTGCCAGTCAGTGATTTGCTCAATGACGCTATCAGTCACCTGAGAGATCAGTGTAGCTGAGACATCGGCATCGTACATCTCCTTAAAAGCACCCACGATCTCTCTGGTGGATAAGCCTTTGGCGTAGAGCGTCAAAATCTGGCTATCCATGCTGGTTAAGCGGGTTTGGTGCTTAGCAAGCAGTTGCGGCTCAAAGCTGCCATCTCGATCTCTGGGGGTGTCAATAACCACCTCGCCATGGGAGCCTTTAAGGCGTTTGCTAGTAATGCCATTACGCGCATTGCTACTAGGCCGATTGCGATGCTTCTCGTAACCCAGATGGTGGGTCAGCTCCGCATTTAAAGCTGCTTCTACCGTGAGCTTAACCAACTCCTGTGAAAGGATATTTAAATCTTCTGGAGTCTTGAGGTCCTTGGCTAGTTCGTTGGCTAAGGCTTGTAATTTACTACGATCCATTGTGTTGTGTTCCATGTGGCTATCCTTCTATGAAGGTTAATTGACCGCAGGAACTTACACAAATTTATTTACAGGGTCTATTTCTTACTTAGCCCTTAAAGACTTCAGTATTAATTAAGCTTGGTGGCTTAGTTCCAGCAACTGCTGCAGTGAGATTTTTCACCGCTAAATCCACCATGGCTCTGCGCGTCTTTTCGCTTGCGCTAGCAATATGAGGTGCCAACACAATATTGCTCAATTTAAGCAATTCTGGATTAACTGTTGGTTCACCCTCAAACACATCTAGGCCTGCTGCAAATATCTTTTTTGCCTTCAAGGCTTGCGCTAAAGCCAAGTCATCTACGATACCACCGCGCGCAATATTGACGAGGGTCGCAGTCGGCTTCATGAGGGCTAATTCTTTCTCACCAATAGTGTGATGATTTTCTGGGGTGTAAGGCAGCACCAAGACCACATGGTCGGCAGTTTTTAGCAACTCTTCTTTAGAAACATAAGTAGCACGACATGCTTTTTCATCTGCCTCGGGCAAACGACTGCGGTTGTGATAAATGACATTCATACCAAAACCTGAGGCCCGCTTAGCAATCCCCTGACCTATCCGCCCCATACCAATAATGCCAATGGTAGTGTGGTGCAAGTCCATCCCAAGTGGATTATTGATCAGCGACCATTGCTTCCAATTGCCTGCGCGCACCCAATGCTCAGATTCTGTAATCCGTCTAGCGGTAGCCATCAAAAGAGCAAAGCCAAAGTCTGCAGTTGTATCCGTTAAAACGTCAGGAGTATTGGATGCCATGACACCGGCCGCCGTAATTGCTGGCACATCAAAGTTGTTGTAGCCCACTGAAATATTGGCCACGATTTTCAAATCTTTAGCATCGGCCAAGGCGCCTGCATCAATTCGTTCGCTGCCGGTAACTAGGGCGCCGACTACACCAGACAGGGCTTTTTTTAACTCGTCTGCAGAATAAATGCGATCTTCCTGGTTTGACTGAACCTCAAAAGATTCCTCTAGTTTTGCTAATTGATCCGGAAAAATAGCTCTTGCTACCAAAATTTTGGGTTTTTGAAGGGAATGGGATTGTGCTGAGGTGTTCATATGCATTCAATTGAAGTGGTAATAGCCCTCACTTTACCTAAAAAATAGGCTAATTCGGCTAAAATTGTATTTTTATAACTTGTCAGCCCATTTTCAATGGGCCATTGAAACTACTCCGCCATGACTTACGTTGTTACCGAATCCTGTATCCGCTGCAAGTACACCGACTGTGTGGATGTTTGCCCAGTTGACTGCTTTCGCGAAGGTCCTAATTTTTTAGTTATCGATCCGGACGAATGCATCGACTGTGCCGTTTGCGTTCCCGAGTGCCCAGTCAATGCAATTTATGCCGAAGACGACGTACCTGGCGATCAACAAGAATTTATCAAGCTCAATGCAGAGTTAGCTTCTTCATGGACTTCCATTACCAAATCTAAGGGCGCCTTGCCTGAGGCCGATGAATGGAAAGATATTAAAAATAAATTAGATCAATTGGTGAAGTAAGGTTTATTTACTTCTCCACCCACTAAGCTATATCCAAGAGATTTAGTTTGAATCAGCCCACACTAACCGATGCCCTGATTATTGGCGCAGGTCCAGTGGGCCTCTTCCAAGTTTTTGAGCTTGGTTTGCTGGAAATAAAAAGCCATGTCATTGACTCCCTGCCAGCAGTAGGCGGCCAATGCATCGAGTTGTATCCAGATAAACCCATCTATGACATACCGGCTATTCCAGTTTGCACTGGACGAGAACTCACCAATAATTTACTTAAGCAAATTGAACCTTTTGCCCCACAATTTCATCTGGGACAGGAAGTTGCAAGCCTTGAGCGTCAAGGTGATGGGCGCTTTCTGGTGAGCACTTCACAAGGCAACCAATTCTTAAGTAAGACGGTTTTTGTTGCTGCTGGAGTAGGCGCCTTTCAGCCACGCACCCTTAAGCTTGAGGGCATTGAAGCATTTGAAGGTAAACAACTTTTTTATCACGTCAATGATCCCGAGCGTTTTACTGATAAGCAAATCGTAATTTGTGGTGGCGGTGATTCCGCGCTGGATTGGGCACTGCATTTGGTAGGTAAAGCTAAATCCGTTACCCTCCTTCATCGCAGGGACGATTTCAAGGCAACGCCTAAGGCTATTGGCGAAATGCGCAGACTTTGCGCCAAACAAAAGATGGCGCTGCTCATTGGTCAAATCTCCAGCTTTGAGACGATGCATGGACGTCTCTGCGCACTTCAAGTCACCGATATTGATGGGCTAAGTCAAACAATCCCCGTCGATGATTTACTAGTCTTTTTTGGTCTCTCACCAAAATTAGGACCTATTGCTGACTGGGGTTTAACTATTGATCGCAAACAAATTACCGTCGACACAGAAAAGTTTCAAACTAATATTCCCGGAATCTATGCAGTTGGTGACATCAATATTTATCCAGGAAAAAAGAAGTTGATCTTGTCAGGATTTCATGAAGCTGCTCTAGCCGCCTTTGCTGCTGCAGCCTATCTCCAACCGGAAAAACAGATTCCATTGCAGTACACCACGACCTCGCCCAAGCTCCATAAGGCGCTTGGTGTTAGTTCGCCCAATATCGAGTAAGCTCTTGCTAATACTTAATCACTGATAAATTAGTCCCATGCGCCAATACCACAACCTCATGAAGGAAGTCCTTGCCAAAGGAGCTCAAAAGTCCGATAGAACCGGTACTGGCACAATCTCTGTATTCGGTCATCAGATGCGGTTTAATCTAGCCGACGGCTTTCCCATGGTGACAACCAAAAAGCTGCATCTCAAATCAATCATCTATGAATTACTCTGGTTCCTCAAAGGGAGCACCGACAATAACTGGCTAAAAGAGCGCGGTGTATCAATCTGGAATGAATGGGCTGCGCCTGATGGCGACCTAGGTCCAATCTACGGCTACCAATGGCGCTCATGGCCTGCGCCAAATGGGCAGCATATTGACCAGATCTCCGAGGTCATTCAGACAATTAAGACCAACCCAGATTCACGTCGTATTATTGTTTCGGCTTGGAATGTTGCCGATATTCCTCGGATGGCTTTAGCACCGTGCCATGCCTTCTTTCAATTTTATGTAGCCGATGGGAAGCTATCTTGCCAACTGTATCAACGCAGTGCAGATATTTTTTTAGGCGTGCCATTTAATATTGCAAGCTATGCCTTGCTGACGCATATGGTGGCTCAGCAATGCGATCTTGAAGTGGGTGATTTTATTTGGACTGGCGGTGATTGCCACCTCTATAGCAACCACCTCGAGCAGGTTGATTTACAACTATCGCGTGGCTTTTATCCATTACCTACATTAAATATCTTACGCAAACCAGAGTCATTATTTGATTATGAGTTTGAAGACTTTGAAATTGTCGGATATGAATCCCATCCACCCATTAAAGCTCCTGTAGCAGTTTAAGAACAAGATGACACAAGCTGCTATCTCTATGATCGTTGCACGCTCGCGTAATCACGTCATTGGCAAAGATAATCAGATGCCGTGGAAGATTTCCGCTGATTTGCAATTCTTTAAACGCGTCACCATGGGCCACCCAGTAATCATGGGCAGAAAAACTTGGGAATCGATTGGTCGACCTTTGCCTGGCCGTCGCAATATTGTGGTCAGCAGAAACACTGATTTGCATTTGCTTGGCGCAGAAGTAGCCAGCTCTTTGGATGAAGCGCTCAATCGCTTATCGGACTCACCACGGGTTTTTGTGATTGGTGGGGAACAACTATTTAGGCAAAGTTTTGCTAAAGCAGATCGCCTATACCTCACAGAAATCGATATTGATATTGTAGACGGAGATACCTTTTTTGAAATCCCTGACCCTGAAAATTGGCAAGAAATCGAGAAGACGCCGGGGTCTGAAGGTGATATTCATTTTCGATTTATCACCCTCGAGCGAAAATAAAAAAATGGGCCCAACAGGGTCCATTTCTCCTTTGAGCCACTCAGTTTTCCCAGGGCGCTACTTACCACCCACCGTCATTGAACCAATCAATATCGAACCGGTTTCTTTGGTACCGCGAATTAAAGAATCACTTCCTATGAGCTCAATGTCTAATAGCATATCCCTTAAATTACCAGCAATTGTGAGCTCTTCAACGGGATACTGAATTTCACCATGCTCAACCCAGTAGCCAAATGCGCCACGAGAATAATCACCAGTCACATAATTCACACCCTGACCCATTAATTCAGTGACCAATAAACCGGTACCCATTTCTTTTAATAAAGCAGGTAAGCCACCTTGGGGTGTCTTGCGGCTCTGCAAAGTTAAATGGTGTGAACCGCCTGCGTTGCCAGTGGTCTTCATACCAAGCTTACGCGCAGAGTAAGTTGATAAAAAATAACCTTCCAAAATACCTTTATTCACCACTGTTCTTGGAGAGGTTTTGACACCCTCCTCATCAAATGGCGCACTTCCCGTCATCGACTTAAGATGGGGATTTTCAAAAAGACTGATGTGTTTAGGCAGCACTTGTTTGCCCAAGCTATCCAATAAGAAACTAGAGCGTCGATAGAGAGCGCCTCCCGATACTGCTTGCACTAAAGAACCTAGCAATCCAGCGGCTAAAGGTGCTTCAAAAATGACAGGGCAACGCCGGGTACTTAATGATCTTGCTTTTAGGCGGGAAAGTGCGCGTTGGGCGGCATACGTACCAATGGAGGCTGGCTCAGCTAACTGCTCAGGAATGCGTGAACTGGAATACCAATCATCTCGTTGCATGGGAGATTTTTTACCGCCCTCACTTGCGATTGGCGCACAGGAAATGTAGTGACGTGAAAATGGATAGCCCCCCATAAAACCCTGAGAGGTACCCATCATAAAATGCGCATGATGAGCTGATACTGATGCGCCATCGCTATTTTTAATTTGCTTACTAACTGCAAAAGCAGCGCCTTCGGCGGTACGTGCAATGTCAATTGCTAGTGCCGCATCTAAAGCCCAAGGATGGAATAAATCCAAATCGCGTGGATTTTTTTCTAATAAATCTTTTTCTGCCGGTGCCGCGCAGTCATCTTCAGCAGTGTACTGAGCAATATGGTACGCAGCTTCTACAGTGGCACGTAATGAATCGACCGAGAAATCACTGGTACTGGCATTGCCGCGACGATGGCCCAAAAAAACGGTGACGCCGACCTGCTTATCCAGACTTTGTTCAATGGTTTCTACCTCACCCTTGCGAACCGTAACGGATAAACCCTGACCCTCAGAAACCTCGGCAACTGCATCGGAGGCTCCGCGGCGACGCGCTTCTTTAAGCATGAAATCAATGATTTCTTGGAACTGATTTGATGTGTATGTGAACATACCCTAATAATAGCTAGAATAGAAACATGAAGCATAACCAAACCCCAGACGACGAGCAGCAAGATACTGTCAAAATTGGTCTGATTTCGATTTCAGACCGTGCAAGCCAGGGTGTCTATATTGACGAGGGTCTGCCCGCCCTCAAAAATTGGCTCGGCGCTGCCATCAGTAACCCATCTCTTTTTGAAGAGCGCTTAATCCCAGATGAACGTGCAACCATCACGAAAGCGATTATGGAACTAGTAGATGAGCATCACTGCCATTTGGTGCTCACCACAGGCGGTACGGGCCCCTCTAGACGGGATGTGACCCCTGAGGCTACCCTGGACGCTGGAACGCGTGAGATGCCGGGTTTTGGCGAGCAAATGCGCCAAATCAGCCTGCACTTTGTCCCTACTGCCATCCTGTCTCGCCAAACTGCTGTTCTCAGAGAAATCCCTGGGCATGCTGCCCTCGTGATTAATTTGCCGGGGCAACCAAAGGCCATTCAAGAAACGCTGGAAGGTCTTAAAAATGCCGAGGGCAAATCTATTGTTCCAGGAATCTTTGCGGCAGTGCCTTATTGCATTGATTTGATAGGTGGACCTTACATTCAAACCAATGAAGCATTCATCAAGGCCTTTCGACCAAAAAGTGCCCTCAAGGCAAAGGCACAATAAATGTATCGCGGTAGTACTTCAGCTCTTCGATAGACTCTTCGATATCAGCTAAAGCCGTGTGGGCCTGCTTTTTAGTAAAGCCTTTTACCAATTCTGGGTGCCAACGTTTGCAAAGCTCTTTGAGGGTAGAAACATCGATATTTCGATAATGAAAGTAAGCCTCTAACTTAGGCATGTAGCGCGCCATAAAGCGCCTATCTTGACCGATCGTATTGCCACACATTGGCGCTATACCTGGTTTGATATATTGCTTCAAAAAGGCAATGCACTGGGCTTCGGCTGTTGCCTCATCCAAAGTAGAGGCTTTCACCTTATCAATTAGACCAGAACGTCCATGCGTGCCCTTATTCCAGGCATCCATTCCATCCAAAAGGGCATCCTCTTGATGAATAACCCATACTGGCGCTGTGGCAATAGTATTCAGATACGCATCCGTAACAATGATGGCAATCTCTAAAATACGTTCTTTTTCAGGGTCTAAGCCTGACATTTCCATATCCACCCAAATGAGATTATCGCTGGGGGATGGGGTTTTGGGGTTGCTTGGTGTGCTTATTTCGCTCATATCTATAATGATCTCATGACATTCACAATTGTTTTTCTAATCGCCTTTATCGCCAGTTTTGGCCTACGCCATTGGCTTGCTCAACGACAAATTCGCCATGTAGCCAAAAACCGTGAATCCGTACCAACAGAGTTTGCGGAAAAGATCACCTTGGCCGATCATCAAAAAGCAGCTGACTACACTATCGCGAAATTACGTCTTGGTATTTTAGAAAATGGTGTGAGTGCTATTGTATTGATTGCCTTTACTCTCATGGGCGGTTTACAGATTCTGAATTTCGCCTTACTCCAATGGCTTGGCGAAGGAATGATTCAGCAAATTGCTTTACTTGGTTCAATCGCCCTTATCTCTGGAGCAATTGATCTGCCATTTTCTTGGTACAAGCAATTTCAACTAGAAGAGCGGTTTGGCTTTAATCGCATGGGTAAAAAATTATTCTTTACCGATATGATCAAAGGCATTGCACTTGCTATTGTGATTGGCACCCCATTACTCTGGGCAATCTTGAGCTTGATGGCCAAAGCTGGCAGTCTCTGGTGGCTCTGGGCTTGGGCTGTCATTACTGGCTTTAGCCTGCTCATGCAGTGGATTTTCCCAAGCTTTATTGCGCCCATATTTAATAAGTTTAAGGCCCTAGAAGACGGTCCTTTAAAAACTCAGATTGAGGCTCTATTGCAACGCTGTGATTTTGCTAGTCAAGGTTTATTTGTCATGGACGGCAGTAAGCGCAGCGCACATGGCAATGCATTTTTTGCCGGTATGGGCAAAGCTAAGCGCATTGTCTTCTTTGACACCCTGATTGAGAAGCTCAATCCCGGCGAAGTAGAGGCTGTATTGGCGCATGAGTTAGGTCATTACAAATGCAATCACATTCGCAAGCGTTTGCTGGTTTCATTTGCATTGAGCTTTGGAATGTTTGCCCTATTAGGTTGGCTCAGTACGCAAGCATGGTTTTATTTAGACCTAGGTGTCATGCCTGATCCCTATGGTTTTAATGGTGGTCTAGCATTGGCTCTTTTTATGCTGGTGTCTCCAGTATTTAGTTTCTTCTTCACCCCTTTATCAAGCTTGGCATCACGCAAACATGAATATGAGGCGGATAACTTTGCTGCAGAAAAATCTTCTGCGCAAGATTTAATCTCGGCGCTGGTAAAGCTATATCAAGATAATGCATCAACCTTAACACCAGACCCAATCTACACTGCCTTCTATAGCTCCCATCCACCAGCCCCTTTGCGCATTGCCAACCTCGCGCGCCCTCATTAATCTGGCATGGACCGATTTCACGCGCTATTGATTGCTTCTTATGGAAGACACTATTTAGCGCAGCGCTTGGTGACCGATTCTACCGGTCATGAGTCTCCACAGGGCGATTTGATTCAAGTAAGCACGCCAGCGAAACAACATATCGGCGCCGTGGGTGACCGCATGCTGCTGGAGATGACGTCGATTGATCAAGCACGCATCATTCAGATTGAACCTAGAGAAAATTTGCTTTATCGCTCTGATGCATTTAAGAGCAAATTAATTGCCTCTAATGTCGATCAAATTTTAGTAGTACTGGCAACCCAACCCGCTTTTTCACCCGACCTGCTTGGTAGGGCGGTTGTAGCTGCAGAAGCAAATCAAATTGGCCTGCATATCCTATTGAATAAGTGCGATCTCAAAGATAATTTAGCGCATGCACGCAAAATAATTGAGCCTTACGCTCGCATGGGCTACCCTGTGAGCGAGGTGTCAGCCAAATTTGATCGGGCATCAATTGATGCTCTACGCCCCGCCCTCCAAGGCAAGGTCTCCGTATTTGTTGGGCAATCTGGCATGGGTAAATCCAGCCTCTTAAATGCCTGGGTTCCCAATGCCGCCGCCCTTACCCAAGAATATTCGGTACGACTCGATACTGGCAAACACACCACGACAGCATGCCGCTATTTTGAATTGCCACAATCTTGGGGTCGTAATGCGGCTGGCAAATTAGGAGCGCTGATTGATTCTCCGGGCTTTCAGGAATTTGGTTTAGCCCATATGTCGGTAAGCGAATTGCAACATGCCTTTAGAGAATTTAAAGATTATCTAGGCAAGTGTCGCTTTCATAATTGCGCACACCTCAGTGAACCTGATTGCGCCGTTCGCGAAGCTGTAGATAAAAATGAAATAGCGCCAGAGAGACTAGCGCTATTTAGGCAATTGTGGGCTGACTCAAAAACAGCAGACACCCAAATTCAAGGTATTAGCCAAGCCAAAGAGCGATGGTCAGCATTAGCAATAAAGCCATCCAAACGATAACCAAGCGCCAGACTAAGCCAACGGCTGAACGCATCGTTCGCTCAGTAGGCTCAAGACCAATTTCATAAATGAGTGGCTCACCAGCTTCAGCCATTCGCAAAGCCTCATCACTATCGGGCTCAGTCAAGGGTTCGCCCAAGCGAACACCCAAGGCGCCGCTGCCACTTGCCAGGATCACAGCAGATAAAGGATCAGACCATTTTTGTGTCAGATGACGCCAGGAATAGACGGCATCCTCAAAGTTGCCAACAATTGCAAATCCCATCGCAGTGATACGCGATGGAATCCAATCTAAAACGTAAAAGAAATGGCGAGACGCTTCGCTTAAATTGAAATCGCCTCTTTCGGACCAGCGCATAGAGGCTGTATCTGCCAAACGATATAAAACAATACCTGCTGGTCCGATCGGCATCAAGAACCAAAAGAGGACACCAAACACATGGTGCTGGGAGCCAATAATCGCTCGTTCCAATGCCAAAGTAATGACTTCTGTTTCAGTTAAATCCGAAACATCCAAATCAGCTCCATACCATTGGCCCAAAGCAAGTCGGGCGGCAGGCAAATCATGATTCTCAATCGCCTCATGAACTGCCGTAAAAGAATGGCTAAATTGGCGAAAACCAAAGAAAAGATAGGCAATGAGTATGTTCCATAAAAATCCCAGTATTGGGTAGGTCAACATACAACTGACATACACAACAAAGACAAAAAAAGTTGGCAATATGAATGCAACCATGCAAGCCAGACGCGCACCAATCGGGCTTGCACCTGCTTCTGTTTTTCCACCAAATTCACCCGCGACCCAATCTAACCAGCGCGCACTCACCCTCCGAATCCAGTGATTGGCAGTGACCGGGCGATATTGCTCAGCAATTAATGCGAAGAGGATAGAAAAGAAAGTCATACTTTTAATAAATGATAAAGGTTACGTAACATACCTGCAGTTGCACCCCAAATAAAACGATTCTCATAAGGCATGGCATAAAAACGTCGACTGCCCTGCGCACTTTCCCAAACCCGCACTTGGTGGTTTTCCGGATTCATTAAAAAACGTAATGGCACTTCAAAAACATCCGCCACTTCAAATTCATCTAATACGTATTCTGCCTGAGGTTTTACCAAACCGATAATCGGGGTAACGCTATATCCAGAAACCGTCAAATACTCTGGCAAACATCCAATAATTTCGACATGATCTGCACTCAAGCCAATCTCTTCTTGGCTCTCACGCAAAGCTGTATCAATCGCATCTTTATCGCCCTCATCCATACGTCCACCGGGAAAGCTAATTTGACCCGCGTGATCACGCAAATGATTGGTGCGCTGCGTCAGCAAAACCGCTAGACCCTCAGATTGCAAAACTAAGGGGATTAATACGGCAGCGCGAGTGACCTTGCCGGCTGCCTGCCGCCTGGCAATAATGTCTGCTGCAATGACATGTCGATTCTCATCGGTGATTTCGGGATGCCAAGCAGGAGGAGCTGCCAAACGTGCCCTAATAGCCTCGGGCTGCAGCATCTGTTTTGGAACCTCAACTTGCCCAGTGCATATTGATTCAATTGGAATAGCTTGTGCATCAAACCCTAAAGGCGCAGCAACATTGAGCACTTCTTCGGCGGTATCAATCTTAGGCATATTCTTATTTTAGGCCAACAAAAAAGGCGACCTCGGTCGCCTTTTTATTTGCTCATCGTAATTCTTATGCAGCGTTTGGAGTAGCAGCCACTTTACGAGCCGGCAACTTCTCTTTAATACGTGCAGACTTACCAGAACGATCACGCAAGTAGTACAACTTGGCACGACGTACATCACCGCGACGCTTTACTTCGATGCTAGCGATTAATGGTGAGTAAGTTTGGAATGTACGCTCAACACCTTCACCAGAAGAGATCTTACGAACGATAAAGCTGGAATTGAGTCCACGATTGCGCTTAGCAATCACAACACCTTCAAATGCCTGAGTACGCTTACGTGTACCTTCAACAACGTTTACACCAACAACCACGGTGTCGCCAGGAGCAAAGCTAGGAAGCGTTTTATTGGCGCTTAAGCGAGCAATTTCTTCTTGCTCAATTTTTTCGATCAAATTCATTATTAATCCTTAAACATCTTGTCAGCGTTTAATCCCGAGATATCAATCAACGGACCTGATAGAGGATGCAGTTAAAACAATTTTCACTAAACCAAAATTAAAACTCTGAATTCGTTACCGTAATTGCTTACAGTGAACGAAGATATTGTTCATCTTCTCGGGTTAGCAACCCTTTGGCTCTGGCCGTTTCTATAAGATCCGGCCTTAACCTGAACGTCAGCTCTAAAGACTTCTGCCGACGCCAATCCGCTATTTTAGCGTGATGTCCGCCTAAAAGCACGTCCGGCACCGATAAATTTTCATATATTTCTGGGCGGGTGTAGTGTGGGTAGTCTAAAAGGCCATTTACAAAGCTATCCTGAACCGCTGACTGGCCATCTCCCAAGGCCCCTGGGATCAAGCGAATAACAGCATCCATCATTGCCATCGCAGCAATTTCACCTCCAGAGAGCACAAAATCACCCATGGAAAGCTGTAAATCGACGTTCCGATCCACAAAACGTTGATCAATAGCCTCATATCTACCGCAAATGAAGGTTAAATTACCGTAATTGAGGATATCTTCAGCTATTTTTTGAGAAAAGGTCTCACCTTGCGGAGCTAATAGGCAAATTGGGCCGCCTTGAATACCCTTTGTAAGATGTGTGGCTTTTACGGCACAAACGGTATCTTCCAGCGGCTTAACCATCATTACCATGCCAGGCCCACCGCCATAAGCTCGATCGTCTACTGTTTTGCGAGGATCGGTACAAAAATCACGCGGGTTCCAGAGGTGGACACTTGCCAAATTATGCTCACATGCACGCCCCGTCACCCCCCACTGAGTCAGCGCCGAAAACATCTCCGGGAATAAGGTGACAACATCAAAGCGCATAGTTACCAGTCAGACTGCCAATCTAGGATGATTACTTTATTGGGTAAATCGACATTTTGGACAACCTCTTTTACAAAAGGCACCAATTGCTTGATGACTTTGGTAGAGGCATCACCAATTGCAATAACGCCATGGGCACCATGCTCAGTCATATCAATAACCTCGCCTAAGATTTCATCTTGGAGATTTTTAGCTTGGCAGCCAATGAGGTCTACCCAGTAAAAACTATCCGCTTGTGCTTTTGGAAAAACTTCACGACCCACCAAAATTCTGGCGCCCTTTAATGCAAGAGCTTGATCTCGATCCGTTACGCCATCCAGAGCCATCACCACAGTACCACTATGCATCTTGGCCTGTTTCACTTTATAGGCGCGCAAAGAGGCCTGCTCATGAGAAGCAGAGACTCCCGCATCCCGACGAGGGATGAGAGATAGCCAAATTTCTTTTGAGGAGAGAAGCGCTACAGGGTCGGTCGAATGCGGTCTGACCTTAATTTGACCCTGCAAGCCTTGAGCATCAGCAATTGCGCCCAGCTCAATTAAAGTATCTAGGGAGGGTGTACTCATAGTGAAGTTACCCATCTTCCCCAGATAACACGACATTGCAATCCCACAACTGGCGACTTCATCATTACGAAAAAGTCTGGATCTAAAAGATTTTTAGACTGCAGGATTGTTTTTGATCAAACGCACAACAGTTGGAGAAATCTGAGCACCAACACCAGTCCAATAGGTCAAGCGGTCTTGAGCAATACGCATTGCTTGCTCAGTAGCAGCTGCCTGTGGATTGAAATAACCGATACGCTCGATAAAGTTCGAATCGCGACGATTGCGCTTATCAGTAGCAACGATGCTATAAAAAGGGCGCTTCTTAGAACCGCCGCGTGCCAGTCGAATGACGACCATACTTATTCCTTAAAATCTAAAATGAAAACAGGTTGATTACAACCCAATGAAGTTTCTACAAAAAATCTTGGGCTCCGTTACCAAGCAAATCAACAAAACAAATGCACGGTAAAGCGGAAAACCTCATATTCTAGACGAAAACCCCTATTTGTTCTACCTATTTAAGACTTCCAGTAGATAGAATAAATACCCAGTATCATTAAATTAACCTTTAAAAACAGTAATTTACATAAAAATGTCCGTTAAAAAAGATACTTTATTTTCATATCGAGGCCCCTCAAATGGCTTTTTTTTAATGCTTTCTTGCCTGGGATTGTCTCTTTTGACCGCTTGCGCCAACATTATTCCCCCTTGCACAGCGAAAACCAGCCCTCCTAGCAGCGAGCTCAGAAATACCAAATGGGAGTTAATTCGTTGGAATTTACCACCCAATAGCTCTGGTGAGGTGCGAGCCAGGCAAATACCCCAAGGCGAAAGCAGCAACCCAATTCAAATGTCTTTTGATAGCTCAGGCCAACAGCTGAGTGGTTTTACAGGCTGTAATCGTTTCACGGCAGCTCTAGATGAAGACTCTCGCGGATTCACCTTAAACAAAATTGCAGCTACAAAAATGGCATGTGCAGCCCCGCGTATGGAATTAGAAAATGATTTTCTATACGAGCTCAACGATTACCGCACCATCGTGCGTGATGGTGACCGCATGCTGATGATTGGCAATGACCGTGAAGTACTCACCTTTGCGCAGCGCAATCCCATTAAAAAATAAATTCAGAATCACGCCACTAGTAGCACTACGATTACCTTATGAAAAACTCTAAACTCATTTTTTGCTCCTTAGGACTATTTTTTCCAGGCACTGGTTTGAACTGTTTTTATTTGCTCGGCCTTAAATCATTTTGGGCTTGGTCTCAATTATTGGCGCTTCTTTGCGGCATCCTAGGCTGGTCTCTACTAAAGCTAGAGCACTTTAACTCTGCGCCAGGTTGGGTGCTCATTACCCTTGGCTTTATCGCAATAGAGGCATCTTGGCTGACCACGATTGCGCTTGGCTTGCGCCCAGACGAACGTTGGGATGCTCAGTTTAGATCGGGCGAAGAGAGTAAAACCCAATCTGGCTGGCTCACCATCCTGACTGTGATTTTGTCATTGGTATTGGGAGCGGGAGTAATGATGACTTTTTTTGCAATTGCTTTTGAGCAATTCTTTATTTCTCAGATTTACGAAGCAAAAAAACTATCCCAGTAAGTTTGGGATAGTTTTAATGCATCAATATCAGCACAGTTAAAACTGCTCTACTGCAAGTGCATTGGTTGAATGCCCACCCTCTAAAATAGAGGTTGCTAAAGCCTGCACTTGGGGCAACTGATTTTCAGCAAAGAAACGCGCCGTTGCAATTTTTGCGTCGAAGAAACTAGGATCTCCAGCGAGCAAGCGCTCAGCCGCCAGAAGAGCCCGGGCCATTTGCCAGGCAGAAAAAAGCAAGCCACACAAACGTAAGTAGGCAAAGCTGCCTGCATAGACTGCCTTTATGTCGGTCTTCGCATGGGTAACAATATAAGTTACCGATGTTTCAAATGCTTCTCGCGCTGGGCTTAATTGCTTTAGCACTGCTTTAGCATCCGCAGAACCGCTAGCAGCTAAATCTTTTTCTGTTTGCAATATTTTTTGAGCAATTCCTTTTGCTACTGCGCCACCATCACGTACCGTTTTTCTACCGATCAAATCATTTGCCTGAATCGCAGTAGTGCCTTCATAGATCGTCAGAATACGCGCATCACGGTAGTATTGAGCAGCACCGGTTTCCTCAATAAAACCCATACCGCCATGCACCTGAACACCCAAGCTAGCTACATCAATCGACATTTCTGTAGAAAATCCCTTCACAATCGGAACCAAAAACTCATAGAGCTCTTGATTCTCTTTCGCACTCACCTTATTGGGGGATGCATGTTGCGCATCATAAGCAGCCGCTGCATAGTAAGCCAATGCTCTAGAACCCTCAATGTATGAACGCATTGTCATTAACATCCGTTTAACATCAGGCTGATGAATGATGGCAACTGGGCCTGGTGAGCCTGCTAAGTCGCGACTTTGTACGCGATCTTTAGCGTACTGAACCGCTTTTTGATATGCTCTTTCGGCTACAGCAATACCCTGCATGCCGACAGCAAAGCGGGCTGCATTCATCATTACAAACATGTATTCCAGGCCGTGATTTTCTTCGCCGACTAAGTAACCAATGGCACCGCCATGATCACCAAACTGAAGGACCGCAGTTGGGCTAGCCTTGATTCCCAGCTTATGCTCAATCGAGACACACTGCACATCATTGCGCTCGCCTAAAGAGCCATCTGTATTGACTACAAACTTCGGAACTACAAACAGTGAAATACCTTTAATACCTTCAGGTGCATCTGGGGTGCGCGCCAATACTAGATGCACGATATTCTCTGCCATATCGTGATCGCCATAGGTAATATAAATTTTTGTACCAGAAATTTTATAAGTACCATCTGCTTGAGCCACCGCTCGAGTACGCACTAAAGAAAGATCAGAACCTGCCTGTGGCTCAGTGAGATTCATGGTGCCAGTCCATTTTCCAGCAACCATATTAGGAATAAATTGATCCTTTAGACCTGGGCTTGCTGCAGTAAGTAGGGCCTCTATGGCACCATCAGTCAATAAAGGGCAAAGAGCAAAGGAGAGATTGGCGGAATTCATCATCTCCAAGCAGGCGGTTGAAATCAATTTGGGAAGACCTTGCCCGCCGAACTCAGTCGGATGAATAACACCTTGCCAACCCGCAGCTGCAAATTGCTCAAACGCCTCCTTAAATCCGGGGGTAGTTGTAACTACACCGTCTTTCCATGAGCTTGGATTTTGATCGCCAATCCAATTGAGAGGCGCAAGAACATCTTGATTAAATTTTGCAGCCTCTTCTAAGACTGCTGGAGCTAAATCAAGGTCAGCACCTGCTTGTTCATAAGAGGGATAAGCAACGATATCCGCAAGCCCCGCTAATTCATTCATCACAAACAGCATGTCTTTGACCGGGGCTACGTAAGTCATTTCAACTCCTAGTAATTCATCAGCAAAAAGTGATTCAAGAAAAGGCTATTCATTCCTCAGCCTAATGCCTTAGTTAACTCGGGCACTGCAGTAAATAAATCAGCAACCAATCCATAGTCAGCCACACTAAATATTGGCGCCTCTGGATCTTTATTAATCGCAACAATCACCTTGGAATCTTTCATACCAGCCAAGTGCTGAATGGCTCCAGAGATCCCAACAGCAACATAGAGCTGCGGAGCGACAATCTTGCCAGTCTGCCCCACTTGATAGTCATTAGGAACATAACCCGCATCGACTGCGGCGCGCGATGCCCCTAAAGCTGCGCCTAACTTATCAGCCAAGGGAGCAATCAATTCTTGATATTTTTCACCCGAACCCAAGCCGCGACCACCAGAGACAATGATCTTGGCAGCAGTCAATTCAGGACGATCGGATTTAGTCAACTCGCGCCCTACGAAAGCAGATTTGCCAGCATCAGCAGCGGCGGCATGTTTTTCAATTGCAGCAGATCCGCCTGCAGCTGATACCGGGTCAAAACCAGTTGTGCGAACCGTAATGATCTTAATGGGATCGCTTGACTGCACAGTAGCAATTGCATTGCCAGCATAGATTGGACGCTCAAAAGTATCGGGCGAGACAATTTTTGTAACATCAGATAACTGCGCCACATCTAGCTTAGCAGCTACGCGAGGCAAGACATTCTTTCCATTTGCTGTTGCAGGTGCTAAGACATGGGTGTAGCTGGAGGCCAATGCCAAGATTTGCGCAGCCAACGGCTCCGCTAATTGATCGACTAAATTAGGAGCGTCAATCTGAATTACTTTGCGAACACCGGCAATTTGCGCTGCCGCCTGAGCAGCAGGATCAGATTGGCTTCCGGCTACCAAAATATCCACCTCAGGAGAGCACTGCAGAGCAGCTGCCACTGCATTTAAGGTTGCAGCCTTTAAAGAAAGATTATCGTGTTCAGCAATAACAAGAGCAGCCATTTAGATCACCTTCGCTTCATTTTTAAGTTTTTCAATTAAGGCCGCTACATCAGCAACCATCACGCCTGCAGAGCGCTTTGGCGGCTCTTCCACTTTGATCGTTTTGAGACGTGGGCTAATGTCTACACCCAAATCTTCAGGCTTCACAATATCAATCACTTTTTTCTTAGCCTTCATAATATTTGGCAAAGTAACGTAACGTGGCTCATTGAGGCGTAAGTCAGTGGTGATCACGGCAGGTAATGTGAGTGCAAGCGTCTCTAGGCCACCATCTACCTCGCGGGTAACCGAAGCTTTTCCATCTGCAACTACTACTTTAGAGGCAAAGGTGCCCTGGGGAATATCCAAAAGACTAGCCAGCATCTGACCAGTTTGATTGCTATCGTCATCAATCGCTTGTTTGCCAAGGATCATCATTTGAGCTTGCTCTTTATCTACTAATGCCTTGAGTAATTTAGCCACTGCCAAAGGCTGTAATTCAGACTCAGTCTCGACCAGAATGGCACGATCGGCGCCAATGGCAAGGGCAGTACGTAAGGTCTCTTGGCATTGAGTGGGGCCTGCAGAAACAACCACAATCTCAGTAGCAACGCCAGCCTCTTTTAAGCGTACAGCCTCTTCAACGGCAATCTCATCAAAAGGGTTCATGCTCATTTTGACGTTAGCAATATCAACACCGCTGTTGTCGGACTTGACGCGCACCTTAACGTTGTAATCAACCACGCGTTTCACGGCTACTAAGATTTTCATCTAAGAAATTCCTTCGATTTATGTGTAATAAAGATAAAGCTACTTCAAAAAGCACGATCGTTTTATTTTAACTGATCACTAAGATTCAATATCAAACATCGATTGCGCCAGTTGAACCTGCCTTCTTGCGTAATTCAAACTTCTGTATTTTCCCCGTTGAAGTCTTTGGTAAATCCCCAAAAACCACTGCTTTAGGCACTTTAAAGCCTGCTAAATGCTGTTTACAGTGGGTCACTATATCGGCAGCGGTGACCTCGACCCCGGGCTTAATCTCCAAAAAGGCACAAGGGGTCTCTCCCCATTTTGGGTCCGGCATGGCCACAACAGCTGCCGCAATTACAGCAGGATGTCTATAAAGCACATCCTCCACCTCAATAGAGGAAATATTCTCTCCACCCGAAATAATGATGTCCTTACTGCGATCTTTGATTTTTACATAGCCATCGGGGTTGATGACAGCTAAGTCTCCCGAATGAAACCACCCCCCTGCAAAAGCTTCTTTGGTAGCGTGCTCATTCTTTAAGTAACCCTTCATGGTGATATTGCCCCTAAACATAATTTCACCCATGGTTTCACCATCAGCGGGAACCGGCTCCATTGTTTCGGGATTAATTACTGAAATTGCATGCTGCAGGTGATATCGCACTCCTTGACGTGCATTGAGACGAGCGCGTTCACCAATATTTAAATCATTCCATTCATCCCGCTTCACACAAACTGCGGCAGGCCCATAGGTCTCAGTTAAGCCATAGACATGAGTCAAATCAAAGCCAAGTTTTTCCATGCCTTCAATGATCGATGCCGGCGGTGGAGCGCCAGCAATCAGACCCTTTACGCCCTTAGGAATCCCTAGCTTCATCTCTGCAGGCGCATTGACTAGCAGGTTGTGTACGATGGGCGCTGCACAATAATGAGTCACCTGATGTTCTTTAATTGCTGCAAATATATGCTGCGCATCAACCCGTCTTAAGCACACATTCACTCCTGCACGCGCAGCTACCGTCCAAGGAAAGCACCAACCATTGCAATGAAACATGGGTAGCGTCCACAAATAAATCGGGTGTTTATTCATATCCCAATCCAAAACATTGGAGACTGCATTCATCGCTGCGCCGCGATGGTGATAAACCACCCCCTTTGGATTTCCTGTGGTGCCAGAGGTGTAATTTAAACAAATTGCCTGCCACTCATCTTCAGGCATCCGCCATGCAAAGTTTGGATCACCAGAATCCAATAGTTGCTCGTAGGTTAAGCTGCCCAGCTTCTCGCCGGCAATGTCAAACTGAGTTTCCTCAACGTCAATTACCAAAAACTCTCTGCCACTCTCTTGCTTTGCTAGTTCGATCGCTTTTTTCATGACTCCAGCAAACTCTGGATCAACGATGATTGCCTTAGCTTCACCATGGTTCAGCATGAAAGCGAGCGACTCTGCATCTAAACGGGTATTGAGGGCATTTAAAACAGCGCCTGACATGGGCACACCAAAATGCGCCTCAACCATTGGCGGTGTATTGGGCAGCATGACAGCAACGGTGTCGCCAAGGCCAATTCCATTCTTTTGCAGGGCATCTGCGAAGCGACAGCAGCGTTCATATGTTTGCTTCCAAGTCTGATGTAAATTTCCGTGAACGATTGCTATTCGTTCTGGATAAACTTGGGCTGCCCGCTCTATAAATAATAAAGGTGTAATTGGCGTGAAGTTAGCCGCATTACGCTCTAAGCCCTGCTCAAACTGATTGTGCATGTCTCGTTCTCGTCTTTGTTTTGTTCTTATAGGTCGGCCAAAGCCTTAATATGCGCAACTACACTACGCCCTAATGCGGATAAGTTGTAACCACCCTCCAAGCAACTCACAATGCGGCCTTGGGCAAACTCGTCAGCCACCTCTTTGAGCCGTTTAGTGATCCAAGCATAGTCATCTTCTACTAAACCCATTTGCCCCAAATCATCTTCACGATGAGCATCAAAGCCAGCAGAAATCATGATGAGCTCAGGTTCAAAGTTTCTTAATGCTGGCAACCATCGTTCTTCAACAATTGAGCGCACTACATCGCCGCGTGTTGATGCTGGTAAAGGTACATTAACCATATTCTTGCTGCCATCCAGACCGCTATATGGATAAAAGGGGTGCTGGAAAAAACTACACATCAAAATATGGGGATCGTTAAAAAAAGCGGCTTCGGTACCATTACCATGGTGTACATCAAAGTCAATAATGGCGACACGCTCGATGCCATAAGTTTCAATTGCATAGCGAGCAGCTACCGCCACACTATCAAAAATACAAAAGCCCATGGAACGATCTGGCTCGGCATGATGACCAGGAGGTCTTACTGCACAGAAAATATTTTCAACCTCTCCCTTCATTACCGCATCGACCCCTGCAATTGCAGCGCCAGCAGCGCGTAACGCCACCCTCAATGTATGGGGGTTCATAATCGTGTCACCATCAATCATGGCGTAACCGCTTTCTGGTGAGCGCTCTTTAACGAAGGCGACATGCTCTGGAGTATGTACCAACTCAATTTGCTCTTCAGTGGCCAATGGCGCCTCTAAATGCTGCAGGAAGCCATCGATCCCACTTCGAATCAATTGATCATTGATTGCCTGAATCCGCTCTGGACATTCTGGATGGTGACTACCCATCTCGTGCTTTAAGAAATCTGAATGAGTTATGTATCCTGTTGCCATAAAGCAAAACCCCTAATATCAAAATTACTGTTTTTATAATCTAATAGATGATTACTTCATCATCATTGGCTGCGACTTGCTATGAAATTCCGCTTCATTACATTTATTTTTATTCTCTTATTGAACGCCTGTTCTAGCACACCCACACAGCAAACCACCAAGTCTGAGACCATTCCAAATCTAGCAGATGATGCAGCCAGCGAGGCACGCTTTAGCCAGAACCTGGAGTCACTATTAGTTCAGGTGGCACAAACCCAAGAAATTCCTCTAAATACCCTGCAATCTGCTTTTCTAGATGCTAAAACGATTCCCTCAATACGCAAATTGGTATTACCCCCATCCAGCACATTCAAAAAGAACTGGCTTTCCTATCGCAAGCGCTTTGTGGAACCCGTCCGACTGAAGGCTGGTAGGGCATTCTGGGAGCAAAATGAGGCCTTTTTAAGCAAAACCGAACAAGAAACCGGGGTGCCAGCTCAAATCATTGTTGCCATCATTGGAATCGAGACCATTTATGGTCGCCAGATGGGCAATTTTAGGGTGAAGGATGTATTGGCTACCCTAGCATTTAGTTATCCAGATACACCCAATAAATCAAGTAGAGAGCAATTATTTAAAGATCAATTAAAAGAGTTGATTTTGATGTGCTGGAATGATGCGGGCGGCAAACTACCCTCTCAAAATAGCAATTTGGGAGTCAATAAGGTTCAACTAAATGCCTGTTTAAATCAAAATAGCTCTTATGCAGGCGCTATTGGTCTACCGCAATTTATGCCTAGCAGCATTCGTACTTACGCTGTAGATGGTGATGGCGACGGCCATATTGATTTACGACAAAATCCTAAGGATGCCATTGCGAGCGTAGCCAACTTTCTAAAAGCCCAAGGCTGGCAAGCGGACATGCCAATTTATTTCCCGGTTCAAGAAGCAGGCATTGCTCAAGCCAAAGCGCTAGCTGATGGTGAGCCCCTCCTGAAATACACCGTGCAAGACCTCATTAGCAAGGGCATCCTCAAGCCTAGCCAGGGGGACCTTCAGCAAGGAGGTGTTGCCCCGCAAAGTAAAGCATTCATTATCGATCTTCCTTACCCTGATAAAGATGGAAATGATCAAGCGCAATATTTTGTGGGTTTAAATAACTTCTTAGCCATTGTGCAATACAACCGCAGTTACTTTTACGCACAAAGTGTTGCTGAATTTGCAGAAGCTTTGGGATATAAAAATCAAAGTGCTGTTCCAGTAATTGAGCCGGCTAAATCCACATCGAAAAAATCGTCCACTAAGAAAAAGCCTAAGCAGAGTCAGAATTAAATCCACTCTGAGCTAAGCTAACAATTAGGCTGGAAAGACGCCTGTCGACAGGTAACGATCGCCACGATCGCACACAATAAAGGCGATAGTCGCGTTTTCAACTTGCCTTGCCACTCGCAAAGCAACAACCAATGCACCTCCGGCAGAGATACCGCAAAAGATACCCTCCTCAGCCGCTAGTCGGCGCGCCATCTCTTCTGCGTCTGCCTGTGTAACGTACTCAATGCGGTCAACCCGATCGCCTTGATAGATCTTAGGTAAATATTCAGGCGCCCACTTCCTTATACCCGGAATCTGCGAACCCGCTTCTGGTTGCGCTCCGATAATCTGGATAGCAGGATTCATCGACTTCAAATAGGTAGACACGCCTGTGATAGTGCCGGTAGTGCCCATCGCAGAAATGAAGTGGGTAATCTGTCCATCTGTATCACGCCAAAGCTCTGGACCAGTGGTTTCAATATGAGCGCGCGGATTATCTGGATTAGCAAACTGGTCCAGCAATTTTCCACGACCTTCTTTTTGCAATTGCAAGGCATAGTCTCTAGCAAACTCCATGCCGCCAGATGCTGCAGTCAGAATTAATTCAGCACCATAAGCGGCCATACTTTGGCGACGCTCAATACTCTGATTCTCCGGCATCACCAATACCATCTTATAACCAAGCATCGCAGCAGTCATGGCCAATGCGATGCCTGTATTGCCACTGGTCGCCTCTATAAGAGTATCGCCAGGTTTAATTTCACCGCGCTCTTGCGCACGCAAAATCATCGACAGCGCAGGTCGGTCCTTCACCGACCCGGCTGGATTATTACCCTCTAACTTACCCAATAACACATTATTTCGAATATCGTTTTCCGCACCTGGAATGCGCTGTAAACGAACGAGCGGAGTATTGCCCACTGTTTGTGAAATGGTTAAGTATGAAGGTCTGCTCATTAAGTCATTTTAGCCATAAGTTCCCATCAATACGAACAGGCTTAATTTCTGCGAGATGAGCTTGTACGATCCGCGTTATTGCGAGAGCCAGCTTGATTGCGTGAACCACGTCTATTAGAGCCAGCCGCTTCCTTGCCAGTTCTGCCGTTTGGTTCACGAAACGCGCTAGGAGCCTCAATGGTTAAGCCGTTATCAACCATCTTTTCTACTGACTTCATCCCAATGCCGCGCACCCGCTTTTGTAAATCATTGGCATCTTGAAAATGACCCCCATCCAAACGTTCAGCAATAATCGTTTTTGCTTTTGATGGGCCGATCCCCTTGATACTTTCAAGCTCAGACTGTGTTGCTGTGTTGACATTGACAGGTGCGGCTATAGCCCCATTTAATGAAGTAAATGCGAGCGTACCGGACACTGCAAGTAACCTTACTAAACCAATTAGCTTATCTAAATTCTGATATGTAGTCATCGAATCTCCATTGATTAATAAAAAATCCATGGGCACACAGTGCACATGGATCATTTACAACGGAGAACTAAAGCAGGTGTTGACTAGATAGGGGTACCTAAAGCGGATTGGCCAGAAAATCAGCATTAGCTGATAGCCACTCAATGTATTTACCTACACCCTGCTCTACATTTAAGAAGGGCTCGGTATACCCAGCAGAACGAAGCTGAGTTAAATCTGCTTGCGTAAAGCATTGATATTTTCCTTTGAGTGCATCCGGAAATGGAATGTACTCAATGGCTTTTTCTTTCACTAACTCTTGTAGGGTTGCTGGTTGCGCTTGATCAAGCTTGCGCATCGCATTGGCCACCGCGTGCGCAACATCATTAAAGGGTTGCGCACGGCCACTACCCAAATTAAATATGCCACTAATTTCAGGGTGATCCAAGAAGAAGAGATTTACTTTTACAACGTCTTCGACTGAGACAAAGTCACGACTTTGCTCGCCCGGACCATAGCCACCATATTCACCAAAGAGTTTGACCTGGCCATTGGCTTTGTATTGATGATATTGGTGGAAAGCAACTGATGCCATCCGGCCTTTGTGTGACTCACGTGGACCATAGACATTGAAGTAACGAAAACCCACTACTTGAGCGCTCGTGGCCTTTTCTGCAAAACGCTTGCGCATGACTTGATCAAATAAAAACTTAGAATAGCCATAGATGTTCAATGGCTTCTCATGCTCACGACTTTCCACAAATACATCAGAGCCACCATAAGTAGCAGCGGAAGAAGCGTATAGCAATTGAACCTTTTGCTCAGTACTGATATCGAGTAAATCCATGGTGTAGCGATAGTTGTTCGCCATCATAAAAATACCGTCAGTCTCCATGGTGTCAGAGCAAGCTCCCTCATGAAAGACTGCCCTGATTTTGCCAAGACGCCCACTTCTAAAAGCTTCTAAAAACTCATCTTTATCCAGGTAATCAATGATGTCTAAATCAGCAAGGTTGCGATACTTATCAGCCGGACGTAAATCATCTACGGCAATAATATTTTTCTCGCCACGTGCGTTGAGGGCCTGAACGATATTTGCACCAATAAAACCGGCTGCGCCAGTGACAATGATGGTCATTGCAATTCCTCTGCTGTTACGGTTGCGGTTCCTAATTTACCAACGACAATACCACCAGCTCGATTGGCCAGCGCCATTGCTTTCTCTAGAGGCCATTGAGACGCCAATGCTACTGCAAGCGTGGCAATCACAGTATCTCCAGCACCAGAAACATCAAATACCTCGCGCGCTTGCGCTTTAACATGCGTCACACCTGAATCGGTATAGAGACTCATCCCTTCTTCTGAACGAGTCAGCAATAAGGCCTGTAGGTTGAGCGATTTTCTCAATGCTTGCGCTTTCTGCGTTAAATCTTCCTCACTAGTCCACTGACCTACCACTTGTCGTAACTCGCTACGATTAGGGGTTAAGACCGTGGCACCACGATACTTCTCGTAGTCTTCACCCTTGGGATCAACCAGAATCACTTTGTTTTGGCTTCTTGCTTGTTCAATCATGAGAGCAACTTGACCTAAGGCACCTTTGCCATAGTCTGACAAGATCACTACATCGGCATCACCTAATGATTTTTCAAAACGCTCTAATTTATGAGCTAAAGCTGCCTCACTAGGAGTTTCTTCAAAATCCAAACGAATCAGTTGCTGTTGGCGTGCAATGACACGCAACTTCACTATCGTGGGAACCTTTGCATCGATCTCGAGTTGACTATCAACACCACTAGACCCCAGTAAATCGGTAACACGACGGCCTGACTCATCATCTCCAATAACGCCAAGAATAGTTGTTTTAGCACCTAAAGCAGCTACGTTACGGGCCACGTTTGCAGCGCCACCTAAACGCTCATCAATCTTGCCGACTTGAACTACTGGAACTGGGGCTTCTGGTGAGATCCGGTTAGTGTCGCCAAACCAGTAACGATCGAGCATGACATCGCCCACTACCAGTAAGCGGGTCTTTGAAAACTGTTCTCGGTTTGCTTTTTCCACAGGGCTACTTTTCAAATATAAATTGGTTTAATTATGACGCCCAATGCCGTGGTACTCAATACCAACTTCGCGCATGGCGCTTGGCTCATATAAATTACGGCCATCAAAAATGATCGCTCGTTTGAGCTTTTGCATGAGAAGATCAAAATCAGGACTGCGGAAGGCTTTCCATTCCGTCACGATCACTAGGGCATCACAGCCATCTAAGGCCGCCATATGGTCTTGTACCATTGCGACTTTTTTAAGACCCTCAGGATTGTCTTTGAAGTCAATCTCAAAACAATGCTTTGCTTCTTCCATGGCAACTGGGTCATAGCTTACTACTTGGGCGCCACGCTTAACAAGCTCACGAATAATGACTCTGCTTGGCGCTTCGCGCATATCGTCCGTATTTGGTTTAAACGCCAGACCCCAAATCGCAAATTTCATATTGGTCAGATCGCTACCAAAACGCTTTTCGATTTTCTCCACCAGAATCATTTTTTGCGTTTCATTTACCGATTCAACCGCTTCCAGAATCTTCAGATCCCTGCCATATTCCATGGCTGTTTTAGATAGTGCAGATACATCTTTTGGAAAGCATGAACCGCCATAGCCAGTTCCAGAGTACAGGAAGCCATAGCCAATGCGTGAGTCTGAACCAATCCCTTGGCGTACCGCTTCAATATCAGCCCCCACCAGATCGGCTAGGTTGGCAAGTTCATTCATGAAAGAGATGCGGGTAGCCAACATCGCATTGGCTGCATACTTTGTGAGCTCAGCACTTTTGACATCCATGTAATAGGTTCGCTCATGATGGCGATTAAATGGGGCGTAGAGTTTACGCATTTGCTCTTTAGCCCGCAGGCCTGCCGGATCACTTGATGTGCCAATCACAATCCGATCGGGACGCATGAAGTCATCGACTGCTGCACCCTCTTTCAAAAACTCGGGGTTCGAGACGACTGAACAGAGTTCTGGGGAGAGATCGCGCATGCTTAATTCTTTAATGATGGCTTCTGCCACCTTATCAGCAGTGCCGACCGGTACAGTTGATTTATCAACAATTACTTTGGCAGTGGTCATGTGGCGCCCAATATTGCGCGCTGCAGCTACGACATATTGCAAATCAGCAGAGCCATCCTCATCTGGAGGAGTACCAACAGCAATAAATTGAATATCTCCGTGGACAACAGAAGCAGCGATATCGGTAGAAAACTGCAGGCGCCCTGCTGCGCGATTGCGGTCAATCATTTCTTTTAAGCCAGGCTCGTAAATTGGTACGCCACCCGAATTGAGAATCTCAATTTTTTTAGGGTCCAAGTCCAGGCAAAAAACGGAATTGCCTTGCTCAGCAAGACAAGCTCCTGTTACAAGCCCTACATAACCACTGCCGATGATTGTGACTTTCACTTAGCTTCGCCTATTTTTTGTTTTTAATCGCATTATTAAACCCTCAATCTATGACGGTTTAGTTAATGATCACATCGAAGGCCCACTTGGAAGTGCGCCTTCGCTACGCCTTGGGGATGATGCCTCCCAATGATTACATCCAGGACACTGCCAATAAAAACGTCTTGCACGGAAACCGCAGTTCCCACAGGTATAACGGGCCAGGCTAGTTGTGCGCTGCTTTAATAATCCGAGGGCCGCCTGTATTTCGGATATTTTTTCGGGCGTGCCACTACTCTCAGCGAGTGCCAAACGAACCTCTGCCAATTTTGATAGAGCGCTTAGTGACGGGGAATATTGCATTACCTCGACTAACAGCTGATCGGCGGCTTGAGGGCCGCGAATCTTAGTAACGTACTTCTGTACGATATCCAGCAACTCACCTGAAGCCTGGGTTTTGAGCAACTCACACAAACGATTGAGCCCCAACTCTTGACGACCTAAGGCTACATGAGCAGTCATCCAGCGATCTGCCAACAGATGCATATAAGAGGGATGCATTTGCGCAACCAACTCCCAGGCTGCAATAGCTTGGTTTGGGTGATTTAATGCAACCTGATAATCTCCCTGCAAAATCAGTGCGCGCGCATGATTTGGTACAGCTTGGAGAGCCAATTCAATAGAACGAGCAGCTTTGGGTAAATCATTGCGACGCAAGGCATCCTGGCCCATTTCACAATTGAATTGTGCAATCTCAATTTGATGCGACTTACCCTGCAAAGCCTCTAACTTAGTTGCAGCTGAAATTGCCATTTCCCAATCACGCTCGACTTGATACATCTCCAGCAAGCTCTCTTTGGCGGGAGCGGCATATTTACCCTCACCCACTTGATTTAAAGAAGCCTCGGCACGGTCTAAAAGTCCTGCACGCAGAAAATCACGACCTAACTCATAGGCAGCTTGATCCCGATCGCGCGGCTTTAAATCATCCCGATTGGCTAAGTGTTGGTGAACCCGTATGGCGCGCTCGGTTTCACCACGACGTCGAAATAAATTACCGAGGGCAAAGTGCAATTCAATCGTCTCTGGATCGAGTTGAGCAATTTTGACCAGAGCCTCAATCGCTTGATCGGGTTGCTCATTGAGCAAAAGACTAAGACCCTTAAAGGTGGACCGCTGCTGACGCATGCGCTCACGCTCATCCATGCGATTTTCAAGACGCAAATCCCAACGGGATGCCAACCAACCAATACCAAACATAATTGGAAGAAGTAATAACCAGGAGGTGGCTATCTGAATCATGATGTACAGAAATTAAATAAAAAAATGGCCCGCTTGGACCACTGCTGATGTGCTATTTGACTAGGCACCAGAACCCTCTTTAGGGCCCGCTGGTTTTAGCGGTTTGTAATCCACACGCTCACGCAATTCTTTGCCTGGCTTAAAGTGTGGCACTCGCTTTTCTGGAATCAAAACTTTCTCACCAGACTTTGGATTACGTCCAGCACGAGCAGGACGATGATGCAATACAAAACTACCAACACCGCGTAACTCAATACGCTTACCTTCAGCTAAAGCATGCGTCATTGTGTCTAGCAATGTTTTGACCGCCAACTCCACGTCCCTAGGCAGCAGCTGGGGAAACTGTTCCGCCAGGCTCTCCACTAGTTCGGAGCGGGTGATTGCTTGTTGCTCTTGATCTGACATGATCTATCAATTAAAACCGCCGCTCACCTAGTGGTAAGCGGCGATATTGATTTAGCCTTGATTGTCCAATTTCGCTTTCAACAAAGCGCCCAAATTGGTAGTGCCGGACTGCGCATCACCTTGGAGCTTGCTCATAGCGTCTTGTTGATCAGAGCTGTCTTTTGCTTTAATTGAAAGATTGATGGCACGTGACTTACGATCAATATTAATGATCATTGCAGTTACGCTATCGCCTTCTTTCAATACATTGCGTGCATCTTCAACGCGATCGGTTGAGATCTCAGAAGCACGCAAGTAAGCCTCTACTTCGTCAGCCAAATGAATGGTTGCACCTTTAGCATCAACAGCTTTCACAGTGCCAGTGACAAGGCTGCCCTTGTCACTTACAGATGTGTAGTTATTGAATGGGTCACCAGACAATTGCTTGATACCAAGAGAGATACGCTCCTTCTCAACATCAATTGCCAATACGGTGGCTTCAACTTCGTCACCTTTTTTGTATTTCTTAACAGCCTCTTCGCCTGGCTCATTCCATGAGAGGTCTGAGAGGTGAACCAAACCATCGATACCACCAGGCAAGCCAATGAACACACCAAAGTCAGTAATAGACTTGATGGCGCCACTTAACTTATCGCCTTTTTGTTGGGCACGTGAGAACTCTTCCCATGGATTTGCTTTGCACTGCTTGATGCCTAAGCTAATACGACGCTTATCTTCATCAATATCCAGAACCATAACTTCAACTTCAGTTCCCAATGCAGTTGCTTTACTTGGGGCAACGTTCTTGTTGGTCCAGTCCATTTCAGAAACGTGTACCAAGCCTTCGATACCGCTTTCGATTTCAACGAATGCACCGTAGTCAGTCAAGTTGGTTACTTTGCCGAATAAACGGGTATTTGGTGGGTAACGACGAGCGATACCAACCCATGGATCATCACCAAGTTGCTTCACACCGAGTGAAACGCGATTCTTATCTTGGTCGAACTTCAAAATCTTTGCAGTTACTTCTTGACCAACAGTCAACATCTCGCTTGGGTGACGCACACGACGCCATGCCAAATCGGTAATGTGCAAGAGACCATCGATACCGCCGAGATCAACGAATGCGCCGTAGTCAGTAATGTTCTTAACGATACCTTGAACAACGCTACCTTCTTTGAGGTTAGACATCAACTTAGCGCGCTCTTCACCTTGGCTAGCTTCAACCACAGCACGGCGTGACAACACAACGTTATTACGCTTACGATCAAGCTTAATAACTTTGAACTCCATTGTCTTACCTTCGTAAGGGCTGGTGTCTTTAATAGGACGTGTATCAACGAGTGATCCAGGCAAGAATGCACGGATACCGTTAACCATCACAGTCAAGCCGCCTTTAACCTTACCAGTAACAGTACCAGTAACGATTTCAGCTTGCTCGAGAGCTTTTTCCAAATTCATCCATGATGCCAAGCGTTTAGCTTTATCACGAGAGAGGATAGTATCGCCATAGCCGTTCTCAAGAGCGTCAATAGCAACAGAAACGAAATCGCCAGGGCTCACTTCAATTTCGCCAGCGTCGTTATGGAATTCTTCAACAGGAATAAACGCTTCGGACTTCAGGCCAGCGTTAACAACGACGAAGTTATGGTCGATGCGAAGAACTTCAGCCGAAATAACTTGGCCGGTCTTCATATTCGATCGGGTTAATGATTCTTCAAATAATTCTGCAAATGATTCAGACATGTATATTCACTTTGTGCCGCCAGAAGGCCTGACGGGTTAGGTTAAAAAAGCCCTAAGAAACACGCTAAATTGATAATCGCGTTGTGGGGTTTCTTAAGACACCAAAACTACTACTTACAAAATCAGGCAATCGCGGATTGATACCAATCTAGAACTGTCTTCACTGCTTGCTCAATCGATAAATATGACGTTTCAAGCACTTTTGCACCATCTGCAACTAACAAAGGCGCTGTTCCTCGACTACTGTCTCTGGCATCGCGCTCCTGCAAATCCTGCAGCAAGTCCTCTAGTTTAGCAGGAATTCCCTTAGCTATCAATTGCTTATAGCGTCGTTCGGCCCTAGCAGTTGCTGTTGCAGTCAGAAAAACCTTTAAAACCGCATCGGGGAAGATAACACTCGCCATATCCCTGCCATCAGCAACCAAGCCAGGAATCTGCCTAAATCGATGCTGTAAACCGACCAAAGCTTGCCGCACTTCTGGATAAATAGCGATTGCGGAGGCTTTTAAGCCAATACTTTCAGTACGAATAACATCTGTTACCACCTCGCCATTCAGAATAATTTGCCCTTTTTCGAAGGAAATCTGTAAATTTTGGGCTAAAACACCTAATTTAGGGGCATTTTTAGGGTCAATTGCTTGTTTTTCACTTGCAAGAGCCACCAATCGATAGAGCGCACCACTGTCCAAGTAATGAAAACCGAGTTTTTCGGCAACGATAGCTGCAACCGTGCCTTTGCCTGATGCAGTGGGTCCATCAATAGCAATAACAGGTATCTGGGGCACATTCATTTGCTTTAAGAGACGATTGCCGCAAATTCGCCGAAGTAGGTCGGGAACGTTTTTGCCACACAATTTGGATCGTTGATTTTCAGAGCATGAGGACCAAAGGCGGCAAGTGAGAAACACATTGCCATGCGATGGTCATCGTAAGTATCAATTCCCTCTGGAGGTGACTGCCAATCAGAGCGGCTCTTGGGTGCTTCCACGACGATGTAATCGGCACCCTCTTCCACATGGGCGCCAATTTTCTTTAACTCCTTAGCCATTGCAGCTATGCGATCCGTCTCTTTGACGCGCCAACTTGCAATGCCATTCAAGCGGGTTGGCCCATCAGCAAACAAAGCAGCCACCGCCAAAGTCATCGCTGCATCTGGGATCTCAGTGCAATCAATCGTGATGCCATTTAATCTTCCACTGACATTCTTGACGCCGGACACCTCAATCCAATCTTCGCCAGCAGTGATCCTAGCCCCCATCATCACCAGCGCGTCTGCAAAAGCGACATCGCCTTGAATACTGTCACTACCCACCCCTAAGACACGAACGGGGCCATCACCAATTGCACCCAAGGCCAAGAAGTACGAAGCCGAAGAGGCATCCCCCTCAACTAGCAAACTGCCTGGGCTGACATAAACTGACTCAGAAGTCTTGGCTGGAATAATGAAAGACTGAGCATCGGGGCAGTCGACTGCAACTCCAAAGCGCGCCATTAATTTCAATGTGATTTCAATGTAAGGACGAGAAATCAACTCACCAATGACTTGAATGCGAACCGGGTCTTTTGCTACCAAAGGGAGTGCCATCAGTAGTGCAGTTAAAAATTGACTTGATACATCGCCACGCACTTTTACAACATCATTGATTTGAATATGAGCTGCGTTAATCTGGATTGGCGGATACCCATCCTCTAGCTCATAAGCGATATCTGCGCCTACCTGACGTAAACCATCGACCAAATCACGAATAGGTCGCTCATGCATACGGGCCACACCAGACAATCGATAGTTGCCACCCTGCATTGCCAAAGCAGCTGTCAATGGGCGAATCGCCGTGCCTGCATTACCCATAAAGAGATCGGCAGAGCGCACCGGGAACTGGCCACCACAACCTTGCACAACACAAATATGATTTGCTTGATCCTCAACTGCAAGGCCAAGCTGACGCAATGCATTGCGCATCACCTGTGTGTCATCGGCATCTAAAAGATTCTTGAGGGTAGTTGTTCCCGAGGACAAGGCTGCCAGCAATAGTGCTCGATTGGAAATACTCTTGGAGCCAGGTAGATCAATTGAACCTTGCGCTCGTGTGAATGGACCAATCGTGATATCAGATAAAGCACCCATCAAAGCACATCCAAATCTTGGCGTGCTTTACTTGCCTTATTAAATAACTTCTCTAGACCAGCTCCATCATTATCAGAAATCAGCTTACGCAAATGGTTCACAATCAACAAATATTGATCTAACTCTTTCAAAATCGCAGTGCGATTACCCAAACAAATATCGCGCCACATTTCTGGACTAGAGGCTGCAATACGAGTGAAATCTTTAAAGCCAGCGCCCACATGGCCCAATTTTTGATCCGCATCTTCTGAGTTCACAACGCTAGCCATTAGCGCATAAGAAAGGATGTGCGGCAAATGCGACACGGCGGCATAAATTGCATCATGCTGTACGCTGCCAATCTTTTTCACATCAGATCCAACGGACTCCCAAAACCCTGCAATCAAATCGGTGTCTTGCGCTGAGTTTTCCTGCAAAGGACAAAGAATAGTTTGCTTCCCCTTAAAGAGATCGGCCTTAGCTGCAGCAGCTCCATGCTGAGCGCCACCAGCAATTGGGTGTGCAGGCACAAATTGACAGGCCTTCTTACCTAAAACCTCTTTTGCTGCCAATATCACGTCACCTTTAGTGCTACCAGCATCGGTAATCAGGGTGCGAGATTCAAGATAGGGTTCAATAACCTCAAAAGCAGAACGCATTTGCGCTACCGGCACACAGAGCACGATGACGTCGGATTGTTTGGCAGCCTGCACCAAATCAATAACCGCATCAATCGCACCTAACTTGAGCGCCTCATCCAAGTTTGACTTACTGCGACCAACTCCATAGACCTTGGTAACAACACCAGCCTGCTTTAAACCCAAACCTAAGGAAGCGCCAATCAAACCTACGCCAACAATGGTGACGGTTCCGTAATTACTCGCAGAATGAATGATGGTCATAAGAAATTTACTTTTGCGCCAGAATATCTTTTAAGGCATCAATGAAAGCAGCATTTTCTTCAGGCAAACCAATCGATATACGCAGCCATTGCGGCAATCCATAGTTACCAACCGGGCGAACAATGATGCCACGCTTAAGTAAAGCCAAGTTAATGCGTGCACCAGCTTGATCGTCTTCACCAACCTGAACCAACACAAAATTTCCAGCCGATGGCAAGTAAGCAAGGTGCAACTCATCAAAAGCCTGGGTAAGTTGCGCGTAACCCGCACGATTAAGCTCAAAACCTTGCTGCAAAAATTCTGTATCTTGAAATGCTGCAATTGCAGCAGCTTGCGCAAGACTATTAACATTAAATGGCTGACGAATACGATTGAGTAAATCAGTCAATGCCGGCTGCGCTACACCATAACCAATGCGCAAACCCGCCAGACCATAAGCCTTAGAAAAACTACGCGACAAAATCATATTGGGAAAGCGCTTAACCCACGCAATCGCATCGTAGCGCTGTTCTGGAGTGAGGTATTCGTTATAAGCCTCATCCAAAACTACCAACACATCGGATGGCACCGCCAGTAAAAACGCCTCAATCTCTTTTGCAGTTAAGTAACTGCCAGTTGGATTATTGGGATTAGCCACAAATACTAATTTAGCCTTATCGCCTGATGCTTTGACTGCCGCTAACATGGCTGGCAAGTCATGGCCGTACATTGCTGTAGCAGCCACCTCAATTGCCTTCGCACCAACTGCTTGAGTAGCTAGGGGGTAGACCGCAAAAGCGTGTTTAGAGAAAATAACCTCATCGCCAGTTTGCGCAACCGCACGAGCAGCTAATTCCAAAATATCATTACTACCGTTGCCCAAGGTAATCCAATCGGTTGGAACACCCAAACGCGCAGCCAATACATTTTTTAATTCAAAGCCATTGGAATCGGGGTAACGACCTAAGTCACTCGCTGCCTTGAGCATGGCATCCTTGGCAGATTGGGGCATGCCCAAAGGATTTTCATTCGAAGCCAACTTTACAATCTTGCCTTCATCTAAACCGTACTCGCGCGCTACCTCGCTAATCGGGCGACCTCCTATATAAGGAGCAATCGCTTGAATGTGTTTTAAACCTAGTTTTGAAGTCATCGTCAATACATTACGTAAGAAAGCAATTAAGCAGCTGAACGCGGATAGGAGCCCAGTTTTTTATAAAAAGCAGCAATACTCTTTAGCTCATCCATTGCCTTCGCTACTTTTTCATCATCCGCATGACCTGCGATATCAATGTAAAAGTGATACTCCCACGTACCTTTACGCGCCGGACGGGATTCAAAGCGATTCATAGAGACGCCATGCTTGGCTAAAGGCGCTAACAAACTATGCACGGCGCCAGGCTGGTTATCAACCGATAACACCAAAGAGGTTTGATCATGTCCCGTAGCTTGGCAAGCGTAATTGCCAATCACAACAAAACGGGTACGGTTATGCGCATCATCCTGAATGCGCGAGGCTACAGCCTGTAATTCATAAGTAATTTGCGCTGGGTCGCCTGCAATTGCCGCAATGGCTGGATCAGCGGCGGCAAGGCGTGCTGCCTCAGCATTACTGCTAACTGCTTGGCGCTTTAATTGCGGTGCGTGCTGACTCAACCATTGCTGACACTGCGCTAGAGCCTGAGCATGCGCACATACAGTCGTAACACCGTCTAAATTACCACTCTTAGTTAACAAGTGATGGCAAATGGGCAAAACGATTTCACCACTAATTTGCATTGGAGAATCAAGCAGCAAATCCAAAGTGCGCGAGACCGCGCCTTCACTAGAATTTTCAACTGGGACTACGCCAAATTGCGCTGCGCCTTTTTCAACCGCCTTAAATACCTCATCTAGGCTCACGCAAGGCAATCCAACTATGGAATGACCGAAATAGGTTTGTGCAGCCTGCTCGGAAAATGTGCCAGCAGGCCCAAGGTAGGCGATTGTTTGGCGAGCCTCTAGTGCTCTACATGCAGACATCACTTCACGCCAAATCGCAGCGATACCATCAGGCAATAAAGGCCCTGGATTGATTGACTGCAGGCGAGAGACTACTTGACGCTCACGCTCAGGCCTAAAAACGGGAGAGGAAAATCCGCCTTTAACGTGCCCGACCTCTTGCGCCGCTTGCGCACGTTGTGTCAGCAATTCTAGAATTTGCGCATCTAAAGAATCAATTTTTTCGCGTAGTGGGGCTAAACGCTGTTCTTCATTACTCATTAAGCACGCCTCTCAAAGTCACGCATAAATTCAACTAGAGCCTGAACGCCTTCTAAGGGCATAGCGTTATAAATACTGGCACGCATTCCACCTACCGCCTTATGTCCGCGCAATGCAACCAAGCCAGCAGCATTAGACTGCGCCAAAAATGCAGCATTCAAATTTTCATCTTTTAAGAAAAAGGTCACATTCATTCTGGAACGGTATTCCTTGGCAATACGATTCTCATAAAGACTACTTTGATCAATGAAGTTGTAAAGCAAATTTGCTTTTTCTTGATTGATCTTTGCAATTGCTTTTACACCGCCCTTTTTGAGCAACCACTTGAATCCCAAGCCAGCCATGTAGATCGAAAAGGTGGGTGGGGTATTGAGCATGGATTGATTGGCTGATTGCTTAGACCAATCCCAGATCGATGGGGTGATTTTCATACTATGCCCAAGTAGATCTTTGCGTACGATGACAATCGTTACGCCAGATGGGCCAATATTTTTTTGCGCTCCACCAAACCAAACACCACCCTTAGTGACATCAATTTCTTTAGAAAGAATGCTACTTGAGACATCCACCACTAGGGGTTTGTTACCAACATCTGGTACATCAGAAAATTCAACGCCACCAATAGTTTCATTATCGCAGTAATGTACGTAAGCAGCGTCATCCGATAACTGCCAACCTGAACGTGGTGGCACGGTATTAAATTGCAAATCTGCCGATGTAGCAGCTAAATGTGCGACACCATATTTCTCAGCTTCTTTAAGAGATTTTTCAGACCAAATACCAGTAACTATGAAATCTGCTTTGGGGCCATTTTGACCCAATGCCATCAGGTTCATAGGTATAGCAGCATTTTGACCAATGCCCCCACCCTGCAAAAGCAAGATCTCATAAGAATCGGGGATATTCATTAAGGTACGCAGATCCGCCAGCGTCTCCTCATAGACCGCCATAAATTCTTTGCTGCGGTGGCTAATTTCCATCACGCTTGTGCCGAGCCCCCGCCAGTTCAGGAGTTCGTCAGCAGCTTGCTTTAAAACTTCACCGGGAACAGCTGAAGGCCCCGCAGCGAAGTTATAAATGCGGTTATCAAACGTCATGATGAATATGCTCGCCCTTTAGAAATGCCGATTAGGCATCACTCGCTTCACTAGGGCCAGTATCAGTCGCTGGATCAGCAGTCATATCGCCATCTTCACCGTCATCGATTTCGCTATCATCATCCGAATCGCTTTCAGCAATGCGCTGCAAGCCAGACAAACGAGTGCCTTCATCGACGTTGATCAGAGTAACACCCTGTGTAGCGCGACCCATTTCACGAATCTCCGATACACGAGTACGCACCAAAATTCCGCCAGTGGTAATCAACATAATTTGATCTTCGGGCGAAACCAAAGATGCAGCCACTACCTTGCCGTTACGCTCAGTTGTTTGGATTGCAATCATTCCTTTAGTGCCACGACCATGACGGGTGTATTCACCAATTGGCGTACGCTTGCCATAACCGTTTTCAGTTGCAGTTAATACACTACTTGGAATGGCGTTACCTGCAGCATCAACTGTATTGATCTCAGCACCTTCAGCCGCTTCAGCAGGAGCAACCAACATCGCAATCACCTGATGACCTTCACCCAAGTTCATACCGCGTACGCCGCGCGCAGTTCGACCCATCGGACGAACATCATTCTCATCAAAGCGAACAGCCTTACCTGCATCTGAAAACAACATCACATCGTGCTTACCATCGGTAATGGCTGCTCCAACCAAGAAATCATTCTCATTCAAATCGACCGCAATAATTCCAGCTTTGCGAGGATTTGAGAAATCAGACAAACGTGTTTTCTTAACCGTGCCTAGGCTGGTTGCCATAAAGACGTAATGATCGTCTTGGTAACCCTTAATCGGCAGGATCACTGTGATCTTTTCACCTTCAATCAGGGGGAACATATTGACAATAGGTTTGCCGCGAGAAGTACGGCTACCTTGTGGAACTTCCCACACCTTAAGCCAATACATCCGGCCGCGATCGGAGAAACACAAAATAATGTCATGCGTATTGGCAACGAATAAAGTTTCGATCCAATCTTCATTTTTGGTTGCCGCTGCTTGCTTGCCGCGACCACCACGCTTCTGTGCACGGTACTCACTCAGGGGCTGACTCTTCATATAGCCAGTATTCGATAGTGTTACTACCATGTCTTGCGGGGTGATCAAATCTTCAGTAAACAACTCAGTTGCATTCATCTCGATAAATGAACGACGACCACTATCACCTCCAGCAATACCAAACTCAGTCTGCACCTCTTTAAGCTCGCTCTCAATCACTTGAGTGACACGCTCTGGCTTGGCTAACAGATCGAGTAAGTCAGAAATTTCTGCCATCACATCTTTGTACTCATTCACAATCTTGTCTTGCTCAAGACCTGTCAGACGTTGCAAACGCATTTGCAAAATTTCTTGCGCCTGACTATCGGAGAGGCGATACAAGCCAGTAGTTTGCATACCGTATTCAGGCAATAAACCTTCTGGGCGATACGCGTTGCGACCGCCTGGGGTATCGGTCTCAGCACGTGCCAACATCTCGCGCACCATGGATGAATCCCATGCTTTACCCATTAAGTCTTGTTTGGCAATCACTGGATTTGCCGCCGCTTTAATAATGGCAATAAATTCATCAATGTTTGCCAGGGCAACCGCCAAACCTTCTAATACGTGGCCACGCTCACGCGCTTTACGTAATTCAAAAATAGTGCGACGTGTAACAACCTCACGACGATGCTGCAAGAAGTACTCGAGCATCTGTTTCAAATTGAGCAGGCGTGGCTGGTTATCCACCAAAGCCACCATATTCATGCCGAAGTTGTCTTGTAACTGGGTACTCTTGTACAAATTATTGAGCACAACCTCTGGCACTTCACCGCGCTTTAATTCAATCACAACGCGCATACCTGACTTATCTGATTCATCGCGCAAATCAGAGATGCCTTCGACCTTCTTCTCATTAACCAACTCAGCGATACGCTCGAGCAAATTCTTTTTATTGACCTGGTAAGGAAGCTCATCGACGATGATCGCCTGGCG
This sequence comes from Polynucleobacter sphagniphilus, assembly GCF_029892205.1. NCBI lineage: Bacteria > Pseudomonadati > Pseudomonadota > Betaproteobacteria > Burkholderiales > Burkholderiaceae > Polynucleobacter > Polynucleobacter sphagniphilus. Next base: position 157,958 of record NZ_JARXVX010000001.1, on the reverse strand, counting down.
AGATCCTTTGTCAATATCCTCAAAGTGAGTCTTGGCACGCATCACCACCCGGCCACGACCGGTGCGATAGCCCTCACGAACCCCCTGAACCCCATAAATAATCCCAGCAGTTGGGAAATCAGGCGCTGGGATGATCTCAATGAGCTCATCAATCGAACACTCAGGGTTATGCAACACGTGCAAACAGGCAGAAATAACCTCATCGAGGTTATGTGGCGGAATATTTGTCGCCATACCTACGGCAATACCAGAGCTACCGTTGATCAGTAAATTCGGCACTTTTGCCGGCAGAATCAGGGGTTCTTTCTCGCTACCGTCGTAATTGGGGCCAAAGTCGACTGTTTCTTTGTCCAAATCAGCTAAAAGCTCATGGGCAATCTTGCGTAGGCGGATCTCGGTATACCGCATTGCAGCGGCATTATCGCCGTCAACGGAGCCGAAGTTACCCTGCCCATCAACCAGCATATAGCGCAGAGAGAAATCCTGAGCCATACGAACAATCGTGTCATACACCGCAGAATCGCCATGTGGATGGTATTTACCGATCACATCGCCAACTATACGGGCAGATTTTTTGTAAGCGCGGTTCCAATCGTTGTTTAATTCATACATCGCGAATAAGACGCGTCGATGCACGGGTTTCAGGCCATCGCGTACGTCTGGCAGGGCTCTGCCGACGATGACGCTCATTGCGTAGTCCAAATAGGACCGCCGCATTTCGTCTTCGAGGGATATTGGTAGTGTTTCTTTAGCGGCTTGTTCCATTTAGAAATAATATCATTTTGATGACTGATAGCCCCTATGCTAAGATTCTGTCAGTTTGTACGAAATTGAGATGTGTCGCTTTGCGGTTTTTGCTTCAAAGTAGGGCGAATTACATTTAAGTTTGACTTTAATTAAAAAGAGATTTTTGAGGACTAAAAATGAACAAAACCCTAAAACTGTTGCTCGCTTCTGTTATTACCGTTTCTGCAACTGCAGCAATGGCTTCTGATAACTGGCAAAACGGCGATGGCCAATTGAACTGGAAAAATGGCGACGGCACATTATGCTGGCGTGATAACAACTGGACACCTGCAACTGCTGCTCAGGGTTGCGATGGATGGATCGGCCCTAAAGCTGCTCCTGCTGGCGTTAGCCAAAACAAGATCACTTTGCAAGCTGACACACTTTATGACTTCAACAAGTCTGATTTGAAGCCAGAAGGCAAAGCAACCTTGAACAAAATTGCTGCTGATTTGAAGAACATGAACTTGGAAGTAATCGTTGCTGTTGGTAACACTGACAGCGTTGGTACCGATGCTTACAACATGGCTTTGGGTATGCGTCGCGCACAATCTGTTAAGACTTATTTGACAGCTCAAGGTGTTGACGGTAGCCGCATCTACACAGAATCTAAAGGTAAGAGCAATCCAGTTGCAAGCAATGCAACTGCTGAAGGCCGCGCTAAGAACCGCCGTACTGACATCGAAGTTGTTGGTACACCTAAGCAGTAATTCGCGTCTCACTTAAAAAAGCCCGGTCATGCCGGGCTTTTTTATTTCCGCTATATTCGTAAGCATTCTCGCCCTCCCTGCTCAAATAATTTATATGAACGTCGACCAATCTGAAATCGCCAAATTTAGCGCTCTAGCCCATCGCTGGTGGGATCCTGAAAGTGAATTTAAGCCCTTGCATGCTATTAACCCATTGCGTCTGTCATGGATTCAATCTTTTGTAGATATCAGCGGGAAGAAGGTGCTCGATGTTGGCTGTGGCGGTGGCATATTAGCTGAATCCATGGCTCAATCTGGAGCAGACACCTGCGGTATTGATTTATCCGAAAAAGCCCTCAAAGTAGCTCAATTACATGCCCTAGAAGTAGGAGCACAACTTACCTATCGCTCTATTGCAGCCGAAGATTTGGCTCAAGAGCAGCCAGAACAATACGATGTAGTCACTTGCATGGAAATGCTTGAGCACGTCCCCGATCCAGCCTCAGTTGTGAGAGCCTGCTCCAAGCTTTGTAAGCCAGGAGGTACGCTCTTTTTTAGCACTTTGAATCGCAGCCCAAAGTCCTACTTATTTGCGATTATTGGCGCGGAATACATCCTCAAACTACTGCCTAAGGGCACTCATGAATACGCCAAATTTATTAAACCCTCTGAACTCGTGGCATTTACACGACAAGCGGGCCTAGAAATGATTGGTATTAAGGGCTTGAGTTACAACCCGCTCACTCAGGTTTATAGCTTGGGTGAGGATGTTGCAGTCAACTACATGATTGCAGTGCGCAAATGACTTCTGAGGCACATCAAAGCCCTTACCATGGGGTCTTTTTCGATTTGGATGGCACCTTAGCTGATACCGCCCCGGATTTGGTTGCCGCCACCAATCTACTGCTTGAAGTGCGTAATCAGCCATTAAAGCCCTATGACATTCTTCGGCCATGTGCATCTGCTGGTGCCCGCGGCCTAATCGAAGGCGCCTTTGGAATCACCCCGGCGCACCCTGATTTCATTGGTCTGCGAGATGAGTTCATGGCTAATTATGAAAGAGGTCTCCTGGTCGATAGCACCCTATTTGATGGTATCGAGCATTTACTTAATCAAATGGATGACGCAAAACTGCCATGGGGAATCATCACCAACAAGAGTGAGCGCTTTACCAATCCTTTAATAAAACTAATGGGCTTGCATGATAGGTCTATTGCAACCGTTTCTGGCGACACTACGCCACACTCAAAACCACACCCAGAGCCCATTTTGCATGCTGCCAGAATCGCAAATATTGATCCTGCGAAATCAATCTATGTGGGAGATGACATCAGAGATGTGATTGCAGGCAAGGCAGCGGGCATGCAAACTGTTGCTGCCGCCTATGGCTACTGTGGCTGCAAAGAGCCCCCAGAGGCCTGGGGAGCCGATTACATCATTCGCCACCCTCTCGATTTATTGCAAATCATCTTTCCCAACAGGGAATAAAAAGATATTGGGAAATTTGAGGCCAGCGGCTTTAAAATAAACTTTCTTATGCATTAACTCCGGGGTCGACATGGTTTCGACGTGGATTACAAAGCATCAAGGGCATACCGAGGACCCGTTATCTCGTAAATCAATGGGAATGTAATAACTGCTAACGACGAACGTTACGCACTAGCCGCTTAATTGCGGTTGCCCCTGAACTGATTCTCTCTTGGGTCAGGTAGCGAAAGCTACATCAGGGTCATTTACAAGAGATAAGACTAGCTCGCGTCACGAGGGATGGTTCGAAAAATTTAGTGAATCGCTGGTGTGTAACATGTCAATCTGTGACTAACCGGTTAAATTAAATGATATGACTAAGTATGTAGAACTTGCTGTAGAGGATTTGCGGACGCGGGTTCGATTCCCGCCGACTCCACCATTTTTAAGTCTGTAACAGTCTAACGCCACCCACCAGGGTGGCGTTAGACTTTATAGATAACAACTTATAAGCCCTTTTCTTTATAAATCCAACTCCATCCCAATAACTATGGGGCATTGGGCTTATCAGGGCTAAATTGAGCAGAGTAAAAACATGAGTGGGGACCTCAAGCCACTACTTTGTAACACTCCCGATGGAATGGCTTTGATATTTAAGCTAAAACCCTTCCTTCTTAGAACTATTTGGTACCTATAGGTATCAAATAAGTTTATTAATTAATACCTATAGGTATTAATATGAATAAGAAATTCGCTAAATTACAACTCTATCAAATGGATTCCACCCTTACTAAGTTAAGGGATGCTCGCCCCCCCCAAGTCGCCCAGGAAATGGGTGGGTTAAGGCTATTCGCGAATCTTTGGGCATGTCGGCATCTGCGCTGGCTCGCAAGCTCGGTGTTATGCCACACAGCATTGCCAAGCTTGAAAAAGCTGAGGCTGACGAAAAGATCACCTTAGCTAACCTACGCAAGCTGGCGAGCGCCTTAGATTGTGAGTTGCAATACGCCTTAGTGCCACGCAAGTCTTTAGAAGAAATCTTAGAAGATCGCGCTATTACGATTGCGCGTGAAAGACTCCGCCCCATATCTCATTCAATGAGTCTTGAGAATCAGTCAGTGGATCAGTCTGCCAGTGAAAAGCAACTGCAACTACTAGCAAAAGAGATCCTGGATGGTCCTAGAAGGAATCTATGGTGATGCAGTTTGACTATGCGCCAGGAGCCACTCCGATTGATCCGGATGAAGCTCTTGGTCTCATTCCAGCACATATTAAGACTCAAGCTGATTTAAATGCTTGGGAAGAACTGAATATTGTCGAAGGTGCAGATTGGATCGCACGTCAAAAGATCATTCATGGTCTGAATGAGGGCTTGGTGCGTGATTTGCATAGCCGCATGTTTAATCAAACATGGCAGTGGGCTGGCACATTCAGAAAGAGCGCCAAGAGCATCGGTATTGATTGGACTCACATTGCTGTTGCCCTCAAAAATCTCTTAGATAACACTGCCTATCAAATTGAAAATAAAACGATGCCCATTGATGAAGTCGTAGTACGCTTGCATCATCAGCTAGTATTGATTGATGCATTTCCAAATGGCAATGGTCGTCATGCACGCTTGATAGCTGATGCTCTGATTGTCAGCCTTGGTGGCAAAAGATTTTCTTGGGGTGGCAACACTTCAATTACCACCCCAGGTCTCACACGCCAAAACTACTTATCAGCTCTACGCTCTGCAGATAAAGGCGATATGAAGCCCTTAATGCTATTTGCTAGGCAATAAAACTAAATTAATTAAACTGATAACTCATACCCGCCTGAAAATTCATTGGCGCCCCAGGAAAGATGCCATCTGGACTGCGACTGGCAATATAACGCTTGTCTAATACATTGTTGATAGCAGCGAATACTTTCCATGCCTTATTCACCGTGTAGTTAGCCGTCCAATTAATAGTGGTGAAAGATGGTAGCTCACCCAAGGTCCCAATGCTATTAGGTGCTAGTGTATTGGCTGAATCAGCATATTGGGGAGAAACGTAATTCAGGGTGACTAAGGTATTAAATCCATTTTTCTCATAATTGATGCCCACATTGGATATCAAATCGGGCGTGTATGGAATACGATTTCCATCTCGACCCAAGGAACTCGTTCCCACAAATTTTGCTACTGGTATGTAGGTTCCATTTGCATTCAAGCTCCACCCCCCACCTAACTCATAACCTAGAGCTAACTCAACACCTTGATGCAGGCTCTTGCCACCATTTGCCTTTGTGACGCCGGCAGCGAGACTTTGATTCACAATTTGATTGCTAAAGTCCATACTGAAAATAGCGCCATCATATTTAAAAGCGTCAGCCTTACCTCTTAAGCCTAATTCCATATTGGTTGAACGCTCAGGTGCCAGTTGCTGATCCACCCCTTTCTCGTCGATTGCTGTTGCTACTTGAGCTGGAGCAAACCCCTTATAAATGCTGCTATAAATTTGAACCGGTGGACTTAACTGCCAAGTTGCACCCAATTGCGGAACAGTTTCAATATTTTGCGCATTACCGCTTTTTCCAGTAAATATATTTGATCGTGTTTGCCGATAGCTCTCCACCCTTACCCCGGGTATCACTGCAAAATCATCGGTAATATAAAAACTATTCTGAGCATAAAGGGCGATTGAATTTGCTTTATTTTCTTCGTGACTCGATAGTCGCCCAGATCTAGCAAATGTTTTAGAGGCGACCATCTGATTGCTTTGAGTCTCAGTATGCAAACGTAAGCCTAATTCAGATTCATTCTTGATGCCCAGAGCATCATAATGAACAGAAAGACGGGTGTCTAAGCCAAGCATATTGAACTGACGATTGCGCCCAAAATAACATTCGGCGTTTGCACTACATGCTTTATAAATTGTTTCATTTGCATTGCGACTAAGCACACTTTGTCGCCAATAATCTCGTTGCAATTGACTCCAATAAATTAAGCTATTGAGCTTGGCATCGCTATTAATCTCCCAGGAATGATTTAAATCAACCGCATTACGCTGTGCGAGAAAATTATCATTTGGCGCTGGATTAGCAGTCATACCACTTGCATATTGATTAGGCCTGAGGCCAACATAGGAAGTGTTGACGTTATTGTCGTAATGAGTGTATTTCAAACCAATCCATTGATCTTGTGTGACTTCAACACCCCCCTTAATGAGAATGTCATACATTTGGTAACCATTATTTTGGTAGCCCTGAGAATCGGATTTGATGATATTTAATCCTGCCAGCGCACCATTTGATTCTGATTTGCCGCCAGCCTCAATTTCCATCAATTGATATCCATAATCTCCAGCCTTCCCTGTTAACTTAAATCCATCTTCAGGGGTTTTACTAAGATAGTTAATCACACCCCCAATATTCGATGGTCCATATTTAAGTCCCGATGCTCCCTTAAGCACCTCAATGCCGCTCATTCTATTGGCTGGCGGGCTGTAGTAGGAGGCATTAGAAATAAACAAGCTAGGAGCAATCGGCGCACCGTCTTCAAGCAATAAAACCTTTTGGCTACGGCTTGGATTTAAACCACGTATCCCAATATTTGGAATGGCACCCAAGCCGCCCTCATCGCCGCGGACATTAACCCCAGGTACAGTCTTTAATGCATCCTGCAGTGAGAGTGGTTGGAGTATTTCTAATTGCTTCTGATTAATGACATCAACTGTTCCTGGAATTTTTTTACGAGAATCTTCCTCCCGACCAACGATATCTATCCGCGGAAGCTCAATCTCCTGAGCGCCAGAAATACTTGAAAAAGAAATGCTGTATGCCAATGCAATTGATGATGCCAGTGTGAATGGCGCGCGAATACGCCCATACTGTTGATACTTCATATGCTACCTCCAGAGATAAATCAAAAAAAATCGCTGGCTACTGGCATATGAAATTGCGCTTGCTGGCTAATACGGTGATGGGTATTACTTTGTCAAAATTAATTTCTTATATTTAGTCAGTCGTAATTGGTAATGCTGTCCTTCATGCAAAATCACAATTTGCTTATCTTTTCCAAACAAAGTCTTACTTAAGATCACTTTGGGATAGGAGCCTTTAGAATCAATGGCGAAACAATCCTCAGGCTTTTGTCGTGCAATCATTTCATGCTCTTAAACTGAATTGAACTGGCATGCGATAACAATCCGAGCTAGCCAGGCTTGTCTGTAAAGCATGTGGAAAACGCCATCGCCGAATGGCTTCAAGGGCTGATTCATCAAGACGACTATAACCGGAGCTGGTAATAATATGGGCGGCATCTACAGTACCAGCTGGATTAACGCAGAATTTGAGCATCAGCAAACCTTCTTCTCGTAATTTCTTGCTAGAAAGTGGGTAACTGGGATGTGGTTGATGAGATGCTAGCCTTGAGTTTGCAGCTCCATAAAGAGGAGCTTCATTTTCTTTGGAAATGCCTCCATCAGATGACCCAAGTTGCCCCTCTATTAGTTCATCAGGGCGGACAAGGGACTGTTTTTTCAGAATAGAGGCTGATGATGGATGCCCCTTTTTTTCTACCGCTACCCCAAGAAGTTGACCTTGAATAATTTGGTCTTGCTCCATGTTTGGCGGCTTACTGCTTAGAAAAATACCGGTAGCGAGCAAGGCAATATGCGCCAGTAAAACTACGCAGCTAAGCAAGCCATCTTGATGTATTAACCAGCGCTTTAAGTGCAAATTGAGCCTTACTCACCATTACAGAAAAAGAAAATCTTCTAAATAATTTTAGGCAAGTAGGCATTGAGATACAACCCTTTTACTAATCATGGTGAATAGCGTAGGGCTATTACCTCTTGCTCAATCTCCACAGAGAGGTAACTTCTGCAGCACGGGCTAAATGCAAGGCATCATTTTTATCGAATACCTTTTTGTGTTTCGGCTTGGTATCCATGCGACTCAGAACGAATAGTCCAGCTTGCTCTATCCACTCGAGTAATTCCTTCCGAGTACGTAAACCTAAATGTTCAGCAAGATCAGAAATAATCAACCAAGCTTCACCACCATCAAACAAGTGATCGGCCAAACCACTCAAAAAGCCTTTTAACATCTGGCTTTCAGGATCATATACCGCTCGCTCTAGTGAAGAACTTGGCCTTGCAGGCAGCCATGGCGGATTGCAAACAATTAATGAAGCTTTACCTTGTGGATACAAATCAGCTTGAACTATTTCAATGGTTGATCTAAGTTTGAGACGATCAATATTTTCTTTTGCACAAATCAGAGCTCGATTGTCCAAATCGGTCCCAATGATTTTTTCAATCCCACGTTGCGCTAATGCAATCGACAACACACCAGTTCCCATGCCGATATCAAATGCAATTGAATGATTGTGAATGGATTCTGGAAGAGGCGCTTCCCAGACCAAATCAATATATTCACCACGAATGGGAGAGAAAACGCCGTAATGCGGAAAGATTCGTATTTCATTGGTATGCGACAGTGCCGGAATGACTACCCCATTCTTGCGCCACTCATATGCACTAACCACCCCCAATAACTCTCTAAAAGAAACGAGGTATGGGCGCTTTACTGCTCCATAAGCCTCCAAACAAGCCTGAGCAATATCTGGAGCACGGCTCAAAGAAATTGTATGTTGCGCATCACACTCTACTAATAACATCCCCAATATTCGCGCACGTTGGGATTGGGATAAGCGATGCAGATTAAAAATGTCTATAGGATTTTTATTGGCAGCTCCATAAGCCGCTTTTGGAGCTCGCCGAGATTTCTTGGAAGGTCGGTCCACTCTTCTGGCTAAGGCTTGCAAAAGTTGGCGCGCATTCTGAAAATCGCCGCGCCACAACATTGCAGTTCCCTCACAAGCCAATTGATAAGCTGCATCTGCAGTTAGTGTGTCATCAACCACCAATACTTTTTTATGGGCAGCAATCCCATTCTCTGAACGCCAATCTGCCTCATATGATTGCCCAGCCTCCTCCCAGGAGATTGAAGACATCACTTTGCCGCGACCAATTGATTGTTTTGATAATCAGCAATAGCCTGCTCAATTTCAGCACGGGTATTCATGACAAATGGGCCATATTGAACAATGGGTTCACCCAAGGGCATGGCAGCAAGCACAATACATTGTGCGCCAGAAGGCCCCGCCCTCACATGCAGCTGATCACCCGACCCCAGCACAATTGCCGCTTGTTTTGGAACTGCTTGAGCGGGATTTCCTACCAATAGCTCCCCTTCGTAGACGTATAAAAAGGCACTGTGTGTCATCGGAATAGGGTGTTCAAACTGGGCATGTGCAGGAAGATGTACATCCAAAAATAAAGGGGCAGTAGTAATGCCATGAATGGGCCCAGCGATGCTTGAATCTGCAGAATGATAGATGCCTGCAATCACCTTGACAGATCCACCATTTGCCAACTTCGCTACCGGAATATCATCCGCCTGAATATCTTGATAGCCAGCTTCTTTCATTTTTTCATGCGAGGGCAAATTAATCCACAGCTGAAAACCACGCATAGCGCCACTTTCTTGCTGTGGCATTTCCGAATGAATGATCCCTCGACCAGCAGTCATCCATTGCACCCCACCACTTTTAAGATGCCCCTGATTACCTAAATGATCCTCATGCAGCATGTGCCCTTCAAGCATGTATGTCACCGTCTCAAAGCCACGATGTGGATGTGCCGGAAATCCTGCCACATAATCATTGGGATCGTTCGATGAAAATTCATCCAACATTAAAAAGGGATCCAAGCGTAATTGCTGCTGACCACCGAGACTGCGGCGCAATTGCACACCAGCGCCATCTGATGTGGGTATACCCGGAATAATACGTGCGATTGTGCGAATCATTTATATAAAATTAGGTTGGCTAAAAAGCAAGATTACCATCTCCATGAGGCTTTGTTTGATAATAGAGGGTAGTTAGAAAAGAATCCCCATGAAGCCCATATTAAATGTTGCCGCCTATTTATTTGTCAGTCTAGATGAGCTCGTTCAATTGCGTGCGCGTATGCTAGATCAATGCAATGCTCGCGAACTCAAGGGCACCATCCTACTGACACCTGAAGGCATCAATATGTTCCTAGCGGGTCAGGCTGATTCGTTGCGTGGTTTTTTAGACTGGTTACGCATTGATCCTCGTTTTAAACCACTACAAGCCAAAGAAAGCTGGTCCGAGGAGCAACCTTTCAAGAAAATGCTCATTAAGCTGAAAAATGAAATCATTCGCATGAATCATCCCACCATTCGGCCCGAGGAAGGTAGGGCTAACTTTATTACCCCTAAGAAATTACAAGAATGGTTAGATCGTGGCACGGATGATCTTGGTAGGCCAGTGGTGATGGTTGATACTCGCAATGCCTTTGAGGTGGATTACGGCACGTTTGAAAATGCCCTGCACTTTAATATTGAAAAATTCACACAATTTCCTGAGGCAATTAGCGCCCACAAAGATGAATTGGCTGACAAGACCCTGGTGAGCTTTTGCACGGGAGGTATCCGCTGCGAAAAGTCGGGGCTTTACATGCGCGAGATAGGTATGGAGCATAGCTACCAATTAGAGGGTGGGATTTTGAAATACTTTGAAGAAGTAGGCTCAGCCCATTACAAGGGAAGCTGCTTTGTGTTTGATGAGCGAGAAGCTTTGGAGCCGACACTGGACTCCATCCCAGTCGAACACTCTATTCGCAAAAAAGCTAAGCTACAAAATTAAAAAGGCAAACCCTGAGGTTTGCCTTTCTGCTTACTTGACTGCAGGTTAACTTGCGTTAGCCTTTGCCAATATTGCATTTAAGGTTTGACTTGGACGCATCACGGCTTCTAACTTCTGCATATCTGGCACATAGTAACCACCAATATCAGCTGGCTTACCTTGTACCGCCGTCAATTCGGCAATGATTTTTTGTTCATTGTCAGCCAAGGCTTTCGCCAAAGGTGCAAAGTGCGCCTGTAACTCCTTATCTTCCATTTGTGCAGCCAAAGCCTCAGCCCAGTACATTGCTAAATAGAACTGACTGCCGCGGTTATCAAGCTCACCCGTACGCGGAGATGGCGATTTATTGTTATCCAATAATTTACCGGTAGCCTCATCCAAAGTACGAGCCAAAATTTTCACCTTTGGATTACCGGTTTTATCGCTGATGTCCTCTAGGGAAACCGCTAAAGCCAAAAACTCACCCAAAGAATCCCAACGTAAGTGGTTTTCTTCAACAAGCTGTTGAACGTGCTTAGGAGCAGATCCGCCAGCGCCTGTTTCAAAGAGACCGCCGCCAGCCATTAGCGGCACGATCGATAACATCTTGGCACTGGTACCCAGCTCCATGATCGGAAACAAGTCAGTGAGGTAATCACGCAAGATATTGCCAGTCACAGAGATGGTGTCTTTACCGCGAATGATGCGCTCTAAAGTAAAGCGCATTGCACGCGTCTGAGACATGATTTGAATATCCAAACCAGTCAAATCGTAATCCTGCAGGTATGTCTTGACCTTCTTAATCAACTCAGCCTCATGCGGACGGTACTCATCCAACCAGAAAACTGCTGGCGTATTAGAGAGACGTGCACGATTAACCGCTAACTTGACCCAGTCGCGAATTGGAGCATCCTTTACTTGGCACATACGCCAGATGTCACCCTCTTCTACATGTTGTTCAAGCAGTACGGTGCCATCGTCGGCAACAATACGCGCTACACCAGCCTCAGAGATTTCAAAAGTTTTGTCGTGCGAACCGTACTCTTCAGCCTGCTGAGCCATCAGACCAACGTTTGGCACCGTACCCATAGTAGTAGGATCAAAGTTGCCATGGGTTTTGCAGAAGTTAATCATCTCCTGGTAAATACGGGCAAACGTACTTTCAGGGATTACTGCTTTGGTATCGTGCAAACGTCCGTCAGCACCCCACATTTTTCCGCCCACGCGAATCATTGCTGGCATCGATGCATCGACGATCACATCGCTAGGAGAATGCAGGTTGGTAATCCCCTTGGCAGAGTCAACCATCGCCAATGCTGGACGGTGCTCATGACATGCATGTAAATCTTGAATGATTTCTTCGCGCTTCGATTCAGGCAAGGTTTTAATTTTGTCGTAAAGACTGCTCATGCCGTTATTGGCATTGACACCCAACTCTTCAAATAACTTCGCGTGCTTTTCAAATGCTTCTTTGTAGAAGATCTTCACAGCGTGACCAAACACAATGGGGTGCGAAACCTTCATCATGGTCGCTTTCACGTGCAATGAAAGCATCATGCCTGTCTTATAGGCATCTTCAATTTCTTTTTCATAGAATTCGCAGAGCGCTTTCTTACTCATATACATACTGTCGATAATTTCGCCAGCTAATAATGAGACTTTTGGCTTGAGCACAATGGTCTTGCCACTCTTGGTTACCAAATCCATCTTGACGTCACAAGCCTTAGTCATCGTCATGGACTTTTCACTGGCGTAAAAATCGCCACCATGCATATGTGAAACGTGGGTACGCGATGCCTGACTCCACTCACCCATTGAGTGTGGATGTTTGCGTGCAAATTGCTTGACTGCGTTTGGTGCACGACGATCTGAATTACCTTCGCGCAAAACTGGATTCACAGCGCTGCCCAAACATTTTGAGTACCGAGCGCGGATCGCTTTTTCCTCATCCGTTTGCGGATCTTCTGGGAAGTTCGGGAGCTTGTAGCCCTTCGCTTGTAATTCTTTAATAGCGGCAAGTAGTTGCGGAACTGAAGCACTAATGTTCGGCAGCTTGATGATGTTGGTGTCTGGAAGCAAGGTGAGGCGACCTAGCTCAGCTAAATTATCTGGAACTTTTTGTTCCTCGGTCAGGCAATCAGAGAACTCAGACAAGATACGTGCTGCAACAGAGATATCACTTGTAGCAACCTCCACTCCAACGGGTGCTGTAAAGCTGCGAATAATTGGCAAAAATGAACTAGTGGCCAAAAATGGCGCTTCATCTGTCAGCGTATAAATGATCTTTGATTTCTCTGAAGCCATTGAAATTTCCTCGATATTGATAAATTTTCCCAGCACTGCTTAAGCTTGCTTGGACGCCATGAGGCAAGAACTTCATTTTAAATCATGGGATCTTCCAAAATTGGCCGTTTTGGGCGCTAATGATGCATAAGATGCCCAATTTAAGGGATTCCACCAAGAGGTTTTTGTAACTAATTTGAAATTTATCTGGTGATAAGCCTCCGAATATACTTATCACTCCCTTTAAGTTGAACAGGAAAAATAAAATGAGCGAGCTTCAGAAATTAGATACTTTGGTTGGTGATGGCACAGAGGCTGTTGCCGGCAATCATGTCGATGTGCATTACACCGGCTGGCTCTTTGATGAGAGCGCGCCCGATCATAAGGGCAAAAAATTTGACAGCTCTTTGGACCGCGGACAGCTATTTAGCTTCCCGCTTGGTGCTGGACATGTGATTAAAGGCTGGGATCAAGGCGTGGTTGGCATGAAGATTGGTGGCAAACGCACCCTTATCATCCCTGCTGATATGGGTTATGGAGCTCGTGGAGCCGGCGGGGTCATTCCACCGAATGTTACCCTCGTATTTGATGTTGAGCTCCATGGCGTCAACTAAAGCCTAGATTTCATCGGGCAAATGAAAAGGCCACCCTTTGGTGGCCTTTATTCATCCAAACTTGCTAATGAGCAGCAAGCTTAAGAGCGAACGTTTTTACTATTCAGAATGAGCTTACGCCCAGAGTTTGCCTGGAGCGTAGAACCCTTGCAGAGTTCAATCAAGCGATTACGCTCAGACATAACCTTATCCACATAGCCGCCATCAGTGTCTGTGTTACCTGCGCCTACATAAAACTTCAAACCATTGCGCAGCGATCCTGAAGTGGCAATGAGGTACTTCAAAATATAAGCGCCGATGCGGATATTCACTTCGGGCTTAATCGCATCTGAAGCTCCGCCATAGAGGGCATACTTTTCCTTATGGATGGATGTCATCACCTGCATCAGACCTTCTGCCCCGGCTTGACTCTTAGTAAGGGGGTTGAAATTCGATTCAACTGAAATAACGGCCAGTAAAAGGATCGGGTCAATATTGACCTCTTTTGCAATCAACACGGTATTGGAGACGTACTCCTCAATCTTGGCGCGATCTAACTTGTATTTTTGCTCAAAGAAGTCGGCAACCGAGCGCTGATTCTGGACAGAGATCAAAAGCTTGCTATCTAAAGCCTGCGGATCTACTTTGGAAGTTGGGATTTGATCAGCTAAGGCAGAAATTGGCTTTACCTGAGTATGAGCTACTGAGGGCATTAATAATGCAACCGTTTGGTGCTTAGCAATCCCAAGGGGAATCTTGGTGTTGTTACTAGTGGCGCCTTTGTTGTAAATGACAGCGGCAATATCTTTATCTGCAGCAGCTTGGGGGGTCTGATCTTTATATTGATCGAGCATGCCAAAGCCGTTTTGCCAAACTACCTGACGCGCCTCATCTGGAACGAGAATGCGAGCAAAGTCGAAGGCACCGGCATTGGTTCCATTGCCTGAAAGCCAGAGGCCAACCAAAAGAAAAACGGTGATAACGAGTAAGCCATTTAGCAACCGATAGACCGGAACCATAGCATTTGCCAACAAGGCGCTTGAACTAGAAGCTTCTAGTTGCTCACCTTGAAAGTCACTCGAATAGGAAGAAATACATTTACTCATTCAGTCTGTTGCATTACCCAAAAATCAAACTGCTGATTTATGCTGCAATGCAATAAGTTAAAAACATGGGTCATCCTAAGAAAGTTCTTATATCAAGTCAAGAATAAGAAGGGTACTTTTAATAACTTATGAGTCTCATTTTTAGCATTAAGCCGAATGAATGAACCTCTTACTTAATTAATTTCATTTAAATCAGATACTTATAAAAGTTAGTGGTCACCAATTTCATGCTATAAAAAATCGCTCAAAATCTCCTTTATTTGCAATTTCGCAGCAAAAAAAAGATTTCTAAACCGTACATCTAGTGTTTGGCGCCACACAGTCGCTCTACTGGTAGTAGAAATTGCCTACGGGTGATGGCATTGAATAGACTCACAGCCTACACTGGTGAAATATGAAATTGACTCTTCGATTGACCGCTAAAACAATCTTATTGGCAGCACTTTTTGCTCCACTCAGTGCATTTGCCCTCTTTGAAGGATGCGCGCAATTTTTTCCTAACCAGCAAATTCCATCAAGCTCCCAGATTGGCAAAGACCTCTGCTTTGATGATTTTGCAGTCTATTACTCTCCAATAGATAAGAAACCGATCTATACCGTTGAACGTTTGAACGCAGAGCAATTTCAAGGTAAACACCCCCGTAGGAGTAACCGATTTTATGAAGAGGCAAGACTTCCTCGCAGTGAGCGGGCTCTTCTTACAGATTACCGCGGTAGCGGCTACGATCGCGGCCACAATGTTCCGGCAGGTGACATGCATACTGAAAAAGGGATGGCTCAGTCCTTCTCCCTAGCCAATATGATGCCGCAGGCGCGTTTAAATAATCAAGGCATCTGGGCCAAGCAGGTTGAAGAGCCTACCCGCCATTACGTTAAAAGAGCGCATAGTGATGTCTATGTATTTACAGGTTCGACGGGAGACTTAGGCAACATTGGTTCGAATAAAGTCACCATTCCCAGCCATTTATATAAGTTGGTGTTCGACTCCAGCACTAAACGAGCATGGGCATTTTGGATTGACAATACCAATGAGGCGCACATGACTCCGCCTATTAGCTACTCAGAATTAGTTGAAAGAACCGGTATTGATTTTCATCTACCCTTAGTCGAAACAAAATCAAATGCAATAAAACCAGCCCACACTGTGGGTGGCTGGTATCCCGTCTTTTTTGATGTCTACGCCACTAAAAAGGTGGATGAGTTAAACGCACACATCAAAGCAGGCAAGGTAGCGCGCATTCAGATTGAATATGACCAAAACGCAGATTTAGCAAAGCGGATTGCAGCAGCACTTGAGACAGACAATGGCGTGCGGATTGAGCTCACACAAAATAGTCCACCTGCCTCATCAACTGTTCAAAATGAACGTAATCGGGTTAGTGTGATTGTTCACCAAAAATAACGACTGACGCCACACCCAATCTTTAAGGATGGATACGGGTACTAACACCATGTGCACGCTGTATTGGAGCGAGTAAGCCACGCAGACCATTGTGATCCAGAGTGTGCATCAACTCGAGTAACTGCCCCAACTCACTTTTCGGAAAACCCTCACGCGCAAACCAGGCTAGATAGTTGCCTGGTAAATCCGCAAGATAACGTCCTGCGTACTTACCAAAAGGCATCTTCATGGTTACAAGCTTTTCAAGTGCTTCTGGGTTCATGCAGCCAATATAACAAGTCCACCCAGGCAATCTTCATAAGCCCTACAGGCTGATCCAATTTGCAACTCATGGTTTTTTATTTTAATGAGAATGATTACTATTTAGATTAATAGAATTAATCACCACCATCAAATGAAGACCATGAAATTAACCATCAAAAGACTACTCACGTTTTGCCTCTTAATTGCTACCGCCCTCAGCTTTTCCTTTGCCTATGCTGGTGAAGGTGCTTTTGGTTGGATTTATACCCTAGACCTTCAACCCCAAGGGAAGTGGGAATTTGAACAGCGCCTGCAATTAAATCAACAGCAAGCAGCCGGAAACTATGATGCCTGGACGGCCAGAACAGAGCTGGAATATGGCGCCACGAATGATCTGCAGCTTGCAGGCTACGTCAATTCCTACTTCACAAGCGCTAACCAAAACTACACCAACCCCGAAGCGTGCGAAGAGGCATCAAGCTGTACGGGAGGGTACGGCGTACCTTCAAGCCATGATTCAGCAACTCCCTATAGAAAAGGAGGTTTAGAGGGCGGATCTCTGGAAGCAATTTACCGCATCACTAATCCAGTGACATCTCCTGTGGGTCTCGGTTTATACCTAGAGCCAACATGGGGTAAGAATAAGGACGAGCTCGAAGCAAGGGTGCTACTGCAATCGAATTTTATTGATGATCGACTCATTTTGGCGGGCAATATCGTTGCAGCAAATGAGCGCCTCAAATTTATAGAGAATGGCAATGTTCCAGAATCGATGTTAGATTTTTTAGTGGGTGCAAGCTATCGCTTTGCCCCGAAGTGGTCTGCTGGTGTGGAGGCGCGCTTTCACAATGATTACTCAGAACTGAACTTAAAAAACCAAGTTCAAAGAGCAACATTTCTTGGTCCTAATATTCACTATGCCAGTAAAGATTGGTGGATCACTGGCGCATGGCGCTATCAGCTTGCAGGCGGAACCTGCATGGGTGGCGGTGAAGCGGAATGCTCCGGCGCACGTGTCTGGGATAGTCACTCAGTCAATGAGTTCATCGTGAAGGTAGGCTTTCCTCTCAATTAACAAATTAATCCAATGAATTGGCACCCTCACACGATCAGCTTGCTTGGAATTGCTGCTTTAGCAGCGCCGATCACCTCGCAAGCCAAAATCTATGTATCAATTGAGCAGGCGCAAGTCTTACTCTTGCCCAATCAATTGCTTACGCAATCACCCATCTTAATCAGCAAGGGCCTGCAGGAAAAATTGCGCTTAGCTTCAAGTATTCGACACCCCTTTCAAGGGGATCGAATCTGGAAAGCAAAGGATGGGAGTTGGTTTGTGGTGGACGAGGTGGTGGGTAAACACGAAATGATTCAATACGCGGTGGCTTTGAGCCCAAGCGGGGCAATTTTAGGTGTTGAGATTCTGGAGTATGTTGAGTCATATGGCTATGAAGTAGCTGATCCCGCTTGGCGCAAACAATTCATTGGGAAGCAAGCAAATGATCCCATCAAACTCAATCAAGATATTCAAAACATTGGTGGTGCTACCCTCTCCTGCAAGCATTTGACCGATGGTGTCAAGAGAGTTGTCATGCTCTACGAGCTCGCTCTCAAAGAGCAATCTTCCAAAACCAAATGAGACGATGCAGGCCTTTACTAGGCACGTTTGTAGAGATTGAGATTAAAGATCATATGGAGGCATTCCACATGGAACTGATATCCGAAGCATTTGTATCAATAGAGTTGGTTCAAAAGTTAATGGGGTTTCATCAGCATCAAAGTGAACTTTCTAAAATGAATCATGCGGCGCATCTGCGCCCTATCCAGATTCACCCATGGACCGCTCAAGTTCTCCACGCTGCAAAGGATATTCATCATCACTCGAGGGGATTATTTGATTGTGGCATTGGGCATAGACTCATTGCGGCAGGTTTATTGCCCCAACATCTTTCCTTAGAGCAAATTCATTTTGGTGGTCTTGACGATTTAGAATTTCTTGAACCGCATCTCATTTATTCTCGGCGCCCTATTCGGCTTGACCTCGGTGGAATTGCCAAAGGATTTGCAGTAGATCAAGCAATTCAAGTATTGCAATCAGGCGGAATTGCAGGAGGTGCAGTCAATGCTGGTGGTGATTTAAGAGTCTTTGGTGATGCAGCTGAAACTATTTTTCTGCGAGATCCCGAAGGTCGCAGGCCACCAATCGACATTGGGAAATTGCAAAATGGTGCAATCGCTACTAGCGGTCTTTATTTTGCAAGAAGAGACTCCTGCTTTCCTAGTCATATCATCAACCCCACTGCAAATTCACTCGAGCAGATTCATCACGAATTTTTAGGATCCTATTCAGTGCTAGCCCAAGAGTGTATCTACGCAGATGCGCTGACAAAAGTATTTATTCTTTCTGAAAATGCGCATCATGCCTGCTTTGATCATTTCAAGGCGAAAGCCATTCGAATCGCCGCATGAAAAATATCAACCATGTCAGTAAAAGAACTGTAGGTATGATGCCTGGCTGGCAAAAAGTCCTCATACTTACGAGCATGCTCAGCTGCTCTCTTAGCGGTATTGCTTATTTATTGAGTGATCTATTTGACTTACAAAAGAAAATTTTTGGCGGCCACACTATGCTGAGCTTACACGGCAGTACGGCAGTGTTTGCGATCATGGGATTAGGATCAGTCCTGACTTTTCACATTAAGGCTGGCTGGAGAGCAAAACAAAAAAGGCTGAGCGGCATCACTCAGCTCCTCGCATTACTCATCCTCATGATTACTGGACTCCTACTCTATTACGGTCCAGAAGCCTTTCGAGAGAAGGCTATTCAGACCCACTGGTCAGTGGGTATGCTGTTCTTTTCTCTATTTTGCTTACACGCACTAAGACGTAGGGCTTAATTTGGAAACTTAGGCAGCAAAGGTACATTTCCTGGGGCTTGGTATTGGGCCACATTCATCTGCATTGCTAGCAAAGTGTAATAAGCATTGATTCCAGTTAAGTCAACCACGCCTTTTTTCCCAAAGCGTTGCTCTACGCGCTTGAAGCTCACATCAGAAACACTCTTATTGTGATGCAATTCAGTTGAGAAGTTATAGACCATCTCTTCATCATTAGACATCTTCTCAGGACGTCGACCTTCCTTAATCGCCGCAATCTTATCTGCGCTAATACCTGCAGCCAATGCGATTGGAGCATGCACATACCACTCATAATCTTGAGTCCACTCACGCGCAGAAATTAAGATCACAAACTCACTTAGGGTATTACCAATGGCAGAGTGGTAACGCAAATAATCACCCATGGAACGCGCCTGTGTCATCACTTCAGGGCTGTACATCAGCGGCTCAAATGGACCAAAGACCGCTCTTTTTCTAGCCGCCATGAATTCATCTGCGGCCTGCTTTTGCTCGGGGGTGTAATTTTCCGGGGCAATCGTTGGCAAGCGATCCTGGGCCAACACATTTAAACTCAATACGGCTACTGTTAAAGCAAATATAGTTTTTTTCATTTTTAGTCCTATTACTTTCTACCATTGAAATTACTGAGATTGATTAAAAATCGCATCAAAAGATTAGCTAATACAAGTCGGGATGAAAGAACCAAATTGAGTTAGTGGCTGCCACCGAGATAAGCCGCCTTAACCGCTGGATCATCTTTAAGCTCGTGAGCGGGGCCATGAGCGGCAATCCTACCATTTTCAAGCACATAGCCATAATCAGCCACATTCAGCGCAGCGGCCGCGAATTGCTCAACCAGGAGCATTGTGACCCCCTGCGACTTTAAGTTTGAGATGATTTTAAAAACCTCCTCAACCAAAATTGGAGCAAGCCCCATTGACGGTTCATCCAAGAGAATCACTTCGGGATTGAGCATTACCGCACGAGCCATTGCCAGCATTTGCTGCTCCCCACCCGATAAGGTGCCGGAAAGCTGGTTACGACGCTCTTTTAGACGCGGAAACATTTCAAGAGCCCGCTCAAGATCAAGCTTCACATCACCCTTGGTACGACTGCCGGTCAAACGAGGAAACGCGCCAAGCAAAAGATTGTCTGTAATTGTCATATTGGTAAATACGCGGCGCCCCTCGGGACTGTGCGCCAAACCTAAGCGAGCAATCGCATGAGAATCAGCTCCTGCAATATCTTTACCGCCTAGAGTAACCTCTCCAGCGGTAGGTTTAATCATGCCTGTTATTGCGCGCATGGTCGTTGTCTTACCAGCACCATTAGAGCCAATCAACGTGATCACTTGTCCCTTGGGTACCTCGATACTGATGCCATGGAGCACCTTTACTTTGCCATAGCCCGCTTCTAAATTTTTGATGGATAACATGTTGTTTGTCGATTCAATAAGGTTCGTGTAATTAAGCACCTAAGTAGGCATGAATCACTTTTTCATCTGCCTGAACTTCAGCTGGCTTGCCTTCTGCAATCTTCTGCCCAAAATCTAATACAGAAACGGTATCGCAAATCGACATCACCACATCCATGTGATGCTCAATCAAAATAAAGGTCACACCGCTATCGCGGATCTTACGAATAATACGAAGCAACTCTTTGATGTCTGGCGCCGTTAAGCCAGCTGCCGGCTCGTCTAAAAGCAAAAGCTCTGGATCTAAGGCTAAGGCTCGTGCAATCTCTAAAAGGCGCTGCTTACCATATGGCAAATTACGAGCCTCTTCATTGGCCAACTCTTCAAGTCCAACAAACTTCAATAAAGCCATACCGCGCTTACGCGCTTCTCGCTCTTCCTTTAAATAAGCAGGCAAGTGCAACCCAATCTCAATGAGATTAGATTTGAAGGTATGGTGCAGTCCAACCATGATGTTCTGTAGCGCAGTCATTTCACCAAAGAGCTGAACATTCTGAAAGGTACGTGCAATACCTGATAAAGCAATATTCGAAGAGGTGCTACCAACTACACTCTTGCCAGCATACAAAACGTTGCCAGCAGTTGGAATATAAATACCAGTCAAGACATTCATCATCGTGCTCTTACCAGAGCCGTTCGGGCCAATTAAGCCGTGAATAGTGCCACGTTTAATACTTAAGCTGACATTATTGAGAGCCTTCAAACCACCAAACTGCATTAAAACAGAGTCAACCTTAAGGAGCTCAGCCCCTATGTTTTTACCGCCAACATCACGAATAAAACCAACAGATTCATCTACGCCTTCTATGGATACTCCACCGCGCGCTGTCTTAGTCTTACCAGAGAGGGCAAAGTAGAAGTTCTTCGCGAATCCCACAATGCCATCTTGAAGGTAATACACAACCAGCAGGATCATGAACCCAAAAATACTTAAGCGCCAGTCAGCAATACTATCAAGCCAAAAAGAAAAAACAGCTAAGCCAACCGTGCCAGCCAGCGGAATAGCGACCCGCTTGAAGCTTGTAATTTTTTTACCAATCGCAATAATTGATCCAACAATCATAGCAATTGCAATGGTGGCCGCTACGATGCGGAACAGATGAATATCATCTAGCAACTTGGGTAATAAAACGATGATCGCGGCGCCAATAATGGCTCCTGTGCGCGATTTCCGCCCTCCCATGATGATCGCCAATAGAAATAGCACAGCCAACTCATTGTTATAAGTATTTGGCGAAATATATTGCTCAGAATAAGCATAGAGACAACCGGCCAAGCCAGCAAAGCCAGCGCTTATAACAAAAGCAATTACTTTGTAGCGATATACGGAAACGCCCATACAGTCACAGGCAATGGGACTGTCACGCAAAGCTTCGAATGCTCGTCCCATTTGTGACTTTAAGAAACGGTCCACCACCACCATACTCGCGAGCATCAAAATCGCAACTATCCAAAAATACTCAAGCTCAGTAGCGGTGCTGCCAAATAACTCTGGTTTTGGCAACTTAATACCGAGGGGACCCTCGGTCAACCAAGTCATTTCATTAATCAAGATTTGGACAATCGTTCCGAATGCTAAAGTCACCATCGCCAAATACGGGCCGACCACTTTCAGAGCAGGCAATGCCAACAGGCCGCCAAAAAATGCTGTAACGAAAATAGCTGCGGGAATCGTCATCCAAATAGGCGCCCCAAAGTGCATAAAGAGAACACCAGCAGTGTAGGAACCAATACCAAACAATCCAGCATGCCCGAGGGAAACTTGGCCGACATAACCCACCACAATATCCAAGCCAAACAATAGAATCACATAAATCAAAATGGTTTCAGCTAGATGAATATAGTACGGGTTATGCACTGCAACTGAAAATCCTAGCAAGGCAAAAACCGCAATCAGAACAGGAAGAGCGGACTTCAATTTCATCATTAAACTTTCTTAATTGCAGATTTACCAAAGAGGCCAGAGGGTTTATATGCAAGCACAAGCAGTAGCAAAATTAAACCTGGAACGTCTTTATAGCCAGTTGATATATAGAAACCGGTAGCCGTTTCAACAATACCAAGAATCAGGCCGCCAACAATAATGCCAAGGCCACTAGAGAGGCCGCCAATAATCGCAACCGCAAAGGCTTTTAATCCGAGTGCACCACCCATCGTGGCGCCAGTTAAAGTCAACGGTGCAATTAAAACCCCCGCAAACGCTGCAGTCAAAGAGGAGAGTGCATAAGAGAAAGTGATCACTAGGCTGGTATTAATACCCATGAGGCCCGCTGCATCACGATCATTAGCTGTTGCAACTACGGCTTTCCCATAAATAGTCTTACGATTAAAGAACTCGACTAGTAACATCATCACTAAGGCCCCTACTACTACCAAGATTTCCATCGGCAGCACATTTGCTCCAAGAAAATTTATTGGCTCATCGCTTAATGGGGATGGAAATGGCAACGCATCACGACCCCAAATGTTTTCAGCTACGTTCTTAAAAATAATTCCAAGTGCAATAGTGGACATAATCCAGCCAAATTCGGATTTAATTTTGATGGCAGGACGCACACCAATTAACTCCACGAAACCGCCTTGCATCATCCCAAATATACAGACCACGGGAATCATGAGCCAGTAATTCATGCCTAAAGTTGTAACGCACGTTAGCCCAACCAAAGCGCCTAACATTAAAGCTTCGCCTTGACCGAAGTTAAGGGTCCCCGAGGTTGCAAAGGTGAGCTGAAAGCCAAAAGCAATAACAGCGTAGATCATTCCTACTGCAATGCCGCTTGTCAGAATCTGTGAAAGGATTTCCATGGTATTGACCTAATAAAAACACATGCTGTTTTAATATTTCTAAGAATGCTGACAAAACGCCGCTATTGAGGCGGCGTTTTGTCAAGGAATCAGCCGGAGCAATATCGCTTCATATTGAACCAAAACTGAAAGTTGCTTATTTATTTTTTCTTAGCAGCAGCTTTTGGAGCGGCATCTTCAGAATTCAAGAAAGCGACGTGGCCATCTTCAACAACACCCATCACCACATCTTTTGCTTTAATTGCCTCATGATCTGCCTGCGTGTATGGCTTGTTATAAGTCATCACCACGCCATCGACTGGAGCGCTTAAGTTTTGTAAAGCCGCCAAAATCTTTGGTCCCTCAGTGCTATTTGCTTGCTTAATCGCAGCAGCCAATAAATACACAGAGTCATACCCTTGCGCCGCAGACACTGGCGAGGCAATGATGCCGTTCTTTGGCTTGAAGTCATGAAGATAGGCCTCTACAAATGCTTTACGTTTTGGTGTAGTGGCTGGTGCCTGAATAAACGTTTCTGGCATGGTGGCCCCATTGCCGTTCTTGCCTGCCGTATCAATAAAGCTAGCCATGGATAAAGTCCAGCTACCAATGATTGGTTTTTTCCAACCCAATTTAGCCATGCCGTTTGCAATTTGGGCCAACTCGGGACCAATCGCATAAGTTAACACTACCTCTGCTCCAGCGTTTTTAGCTTTTAGCAATTGGGAGGTCATATCGACATCACCTAAATTAAATTTCTCTTCAGCAACTGGGGTAACGCCATATTTCTTAAGTGCTTTTTCTAAGTCTTCACGACCTAGTTGCCCATAGTTGGTTGAGTCAGCCAAAATGGCGACTTTCTTCAAGCCACGCTTCTCGACCGCCTCTTTGGCAATCATCGGCGCCTGAATATCATCAGCAGCTGCCGTACGGAAAACATAGTTTTCTGGGGCGTTTGGAAATTGGTGCGTAATTAATGTACCAGTTGCCACGTTATTGATGACGGGAATCTTTGCGTCTTGATAAAAACGCTGAGAAGCTAAGGCAACACCCGTGTTAATGAACCCTAAAGTGGCAACCACTTTTTCATTATTAATTAACTCTTGTGCAATCTGGACGCCGCGCTCATTTTTTGCCTCATCATCACGCTCGACTAAGACAATTTTATTTCCATTAATGCCACCAGCAGCATTAATTTCTTTGACAGCTAAACGTACGCCGTCTCGCATACTGACACCCATTGAGGATGAGCCACCAGTATAGGGGCCAGTTACACCAACTTTGATATCAGCGGCGTAGGCACCAGATGAAAGCATTGCAGCAGTAACAACTGCAAAAATATGACGGCGAATTTTCATAATATCTCCATGATTAGAACAAGTAATTAAATTACTTTTTTTATATATATTGACTGCAAAGAACTGAAAACTATCTTACATTCATTGCACTCGGTGTGGCAGCTATTTAAATAAGGGTTTTACCTTAGCAGGTGATGATTGACCATGCAAAGTAAGGTAAAAAAATTAAGGGTTACGCTTGTAAAGTTGCTCACGCAGATTGGGCCAAAACAGATTAATTACCAGCCCAGTAATCACCAAGCCTGCAGCCAATAGTTTCCAGCCTGGTAATGGCTCCCCCAAATAATAGGCTGATGCCCCCATGCCAAATATTGGCACCAATAATGGGGCCGGAGCTACTAAGGCAGCAGGATGTTTGGAGAGTAACCAAGCCCAGGCGGCATAACCAAATAAAGTGTTGCCCCATGATTGCCAAAAGACGCCAATCCAAGCTGCTAGCGAAGCATTTACAAGCGCTGAGCCAACTTGCTGCCAGCCACCCTCAAAAATCAGGGTTAGCGCAATCAATGGTGGAATAGAAAATGCGCTTGCCCACACAACATACGAGAACATATTAATATCGCCGGCCCGGCGACTGATGGTATTAGCAACCCCCCAAGAAAATCCAGCAAAAACCACCAAAGATAAGCCCAAGAAGGTCGTATTAGCATCAGTATGCAAGGCAATGATGATCAAACCCACTAAAGCAATGGAAACCGCGATAGCCTGATAGAGTTTGAGCCGCTCTTTTGCAAAGAACATGGCAAAACCAATGGTAAAAAATACTTGGGTTTGGATTACCAAAGAAGCTAAGCCTGGTGGAATTTGAGATTCAATGGCGTAATAGAGCACACCAAACTGCCCTACCCCAGTACACAGGCCATACAAGCAGAGATTACGCCAAGAAACTTTTGGTCTGGCGACAAAAAATACCATTGGCAACAAAGAAAAGACGTAGCGCAGCGTGGCAAATAAAAATGGTGGAAAGCTACTCAAGCAATTTTTCATCACCACGAAATTGGTACCCCACACCGCCACAATCGCTAATGCCAATAGCAAATGACTTAAGGGTAAGTGATTACTTTTGTGTGTCGTCAAAGTGTACTTACTTACCGGTAATTAACTCAGCAGCGCGCTGAGCAATCATCATGGTTGGAGCAGCTGTATTACCAGAGGTAATTGTTGGCATGGCCGAAGCATCCACCACCCGTAAATGGCCAACACCCCGCACACGCAATTGCGAATCGAGTACCGCCATTGGGTCATCTGCACACCCCATCTTGCAAGTGCCTACTGGATGGAAAATGGTAGTACCAATATCGCCCGCCGCCTTAACCAACTCTTCATCGCTTTGATATCGACTACCTGGCTTGTATTCTTCCGGGGTGTAGGGCGCCAGTGCTGGGCTTTGCACAATCTTGCGCGTGAGACGCAAAGACTCCACTGCAATTCTGCGGTCTTCCTCGGTAGAGAGATAGTTGGGTGCAATCACTGGAGGCGCCTCGGGATCCAAGGAGTTAATGTGCACACTACCGCGAGAGCTTGGGCGCAAATTACATACACTGGCAGTAAACGCGTTGAAAGAATGCAAATCTTCACCAAACTTCTCTAAAGAAAGTGGTTGCACGTGATACTCCACATTGGCACGCTCTTGATCAGGAGCGCTGAATGCAAAAGCACCTAACTGAGATGGCGCCATCGACATAGGGCCAGAGCGCTTAAAGAAATACTCCAAACCAATGAGCATTTTGCCCCACAGAGTATTTGCTTTGGTGTTAAGCGTTTTAATACCGTTTACTTTGTAAATCATGCGCAATTGCAAATGGTCTTGCAGGTTTTCTCCAACACCGGGCAAATCACTCATTACGGGAATGCCTAAAGCATTTAAGCGGTCTGCAGCGCCAACACCAGAGCGCTCCAGAACCTGAACGCTACCAATCGCACCGGCACTCAATATCACCTCACCTTGCGCAGCGATATGGCACAAAGCCTTGGTCAATACGCCGTCTTTAAGATATTGAACGCCGTAGCAATTTTTAGTGGCCGGATCAATCAGTAATTTATCAACCAGCGCTTGCGTCACAACCGTGAGATTGCTGCGCTTAGCAGCATCACGCAAAAAGGCCTTAGCGGCATTGAGGCGCCAGCCATCACGCTGACTCACATCGAAATAACCCACACCAAAATTATCGCCAGTATTAAAGTCATCGCTTGCCGGAATTCCGGTCTCGATAGCAGCCTGCTTAAACACATCCATGATTGGCCAACGCAGGCGTTGTTTAGATACTGTCCACTCGCCACCCTTACCATGCCATTCATTGGCAGGCCCGTGGTAATCCTCAATTGCCTTATAGCGTCTGAGGGCATTTTGCCAAGACCAAGATTCATCACCCGTTGCTGTAACCCAAGCTTTGTAATCACCTTCCTGACCACGCATATAAATCATGCCATTGATTGAAGAGCAGCCACCCAGCACCCGGCCGCGAGGATAAAGCAAGGATCGTCCATTTAATCCAGCTTCATTAGCAGTTTTAAAACGCCAATCTGCTCGCGGGTTATCAATACAGTAAAGATAGCCAACCGGAATATGGATCCAGATGTAGTTGTCGTTTTTGCCAGCCTCAATCAATAAGACCTTCTTATTGGGATTAGCTGAAAGGCTTTTGGCGAGCAAACAGCCTGCACTACCGGCGCCAATAATGATGTAGTCATAAGCAGAAGCGCTGCTCATAGAAGCGGATGGGGTCTCTGTTGTCATTTTTCTATTTTTTGCCAGCTATTGCGTAAATTCTATTACTTTGGAAACATTATTTACCAAAACAGGCTTTCCGCGCTAACGCTAGCAAAAACTGCTTTTAGACTAATTCCAACCAATACCCGTCTAAAATGAGCAAATGCACGTCAATGAGAAAAATCGCACCCCAAAACTGGAAGATCCAAATGACGGGCCCAGCAAATCCGAACTAAAGCGGCAAATGACTGAACGTCAAAAGCTGGCTGAGGTTTTAGCCGCTTTAAGTAGCGACGCACTCAAAACCATTCCAATGGATGAGGCAATCAAGGCGGCCATCGCAGAAACAAACAAAATCAAAAGTTTTGAAGCAATCCGTAGGCACAAGCAATACCTCGGAAAGCTGATGCGCTTTTTGGATGAAACAGAGTTAGAGGCTATTCAGAAGCGTCTTGACGCGATCCAAGGGGTGAGTAAAGCTGAAACAGCCAAACTGCATTTTTTAGAGAGCTATCGTGACCGCTTAATTGCTGATGATGCCGCCTTCACCAAACTGATTGAACAGTTTCCGGAGATGGATATTCAGAATATGCGCACTTTAATCCGAAATGCGCGTAGAGAAAAAGAGCAGAATAAGCCGCCAAAAGCGTACCGAGAAATCTTCCGCTGCCTCAAAGAATTAGGTCTCTAATACTTAGAGCTTGAAGTGGCGCGCAGGCACTTCAACATAGCGATATAGGTAGTTTGCGGTAAACCAACTCGCCATCATGGTGGCTAGCATAAACCCAATCGCGATCAAGCCATTATTAAGCAAACTCAAGCCTGAAGCGATGTAAATGGTGTTGGCAATCAAAATAAATGAGAAGTGCAATAAGAAAGCACAGTAAGACCGACGACTACCCCAGAGGATAGAGAAGACGAGGTTATGCATTTTGTGGTGTTTCTCATCCTTGTAGGCCCGACTGCCCCACAGCACCAAGGCAATTGCGACTACATAGGCCAGAATATTTCTAATCCACAGATCCTGAAAACTCGAGATCAGCACAATCACCCCAATCAAAGCAAGCAAGACTTGTGACAGTTTTTTAATCGCTGGATCGGCATGATCTTTCGCCAAATGAACCAATACACCCAGGCCATAAGAGCCAATAAAGTAGAAGAAATAATTTTCATACTGCGTGAGGCGATTGAAGTACAACAGCGATGCGACGATCAAAATAGTAGCCATCCAGATTAGCGAGCGATAACCAGGAAATGTCGCCAACATGATAGTGAGCGCGGCATAGAGCTGCCAATCAATTGCCACATACCACACGCCAGCAGAGATCGAATCCAAGCCCAAGACGCCCTGCAAGAAAAATAGATGTGCCAAAAATTGCTTGAGCGTTTCTGATTCGCCAACAAACTCATCGCTCACCCAGAAGCGCGCCACCCAAGCGCAGGCAATAGTAAATACCAAGGCAACCACATAAGGAGCAAAAAGACGCAAATAACGATTAATGATTAATTTAAGCGTGTTGCGGGGCTTATCAACGGCATTGGCGCGCATCAAGGATTGTGCGGCGAGATACCCACCCATCACCAAGAATATTTGGACAGCATAGCGTCCATACTCAAATAAGCATCCCATCACTCCAGGTAACAATTCTCTAGCATCCTGCGCCATCTGCCCATAGCTCGATAGATGGTGAAGGATGATGATGAAAGCAGCAAAAACCTTTAAAAAATCAATAAATAGGTAGTGATTCTTAGTTTGCAATGAGGTGACTTAAAAGGGGTACTAGTTAAGGGATGCGGCGTAAGTAGCCAGTGATTCTACATCCTCATCGCTTAAACCCTTTGCGGCACTGCCCATGGTGCCGTCCATATCGATACGTGCACCAGAACGGATATTTTTTAGCTGGGTTACTACATATTCTTGCCATTGGCCAGCTAAGCGGGCAATATGTTTTTGCCCCTGTAACTGGGCTCCATGACAAGAATTGCAGTACAGAGTACCCGCCAGCTTCTGCCCTATGGCAATCAAATCCGGATTACCAGGCTTACCTGGTGGTGGCGGTAAGGCAGCATAGTAGGCAGCAATATTGCGGATATCTTGATCGCTCAATGCCTGCGCAATCCCTTCCATGCCACCGCCCTTGCGCTGCTCACCGCGAAACTGAATCAATTGATAACTGAGAGAAAGGGCTGGTTGCGCAGCCAGATTGGGTATAGATGGCCCAATAGAGATGCCATTCTCGCCATGACATGAAAAACACATTTGTGCTTTTTCTTTTCCGGCCACAGCATCTCCTGGCGCGGCATGAACCAAACTCGATATTAATAAGAGGCTATTAAAAAAGGCCACCACGAGGATGGCCTTCGTTTTAAAGATCAATTTCATTTGGCGTAAGACACACGGAAGATGGAGCCAGTCTCATCATCGGATACCAACATCGATCCGTCTTTGAGTACTTGCACGTCGACTGGGCGACCCCAGGCCTCGTTATTACTGCTATCTAACCAACCCGTGACAAATGGCTCAAGCTTGATCGGCTTATTTTTGGCATCCAACACTACACGCACCACTTGGTAGCCTGATTTTTTGGTTTTATTCCAAGAACCATGCTCGGCAATAAAGATATTGCCTTTGTATTCTGCTGGGAATTGCTGGCCATTATAAAAACGCATTCCCAAGGCAGCTACGTGTGCACCCAATTTCATTTCTGGCTTATCGAACTCATCACATGAACGACCTTTACCCAAATCTGGATCAACCAAGTCGCCTTGATGACAGAACGGATAACCAAAGTTCATTCCTTTAGGGCGCACTAAACGATTCAAAGTGTCATTTGGTAAATCTTCAGAAACCCAATCGCGGCCATTATTGGTAAACCACAATTCATTCGTGCCTTTTTGGAAATCCATACCAACGCTGTTACGCACGCCCGTAGCAACATATTCCAAGATATTGGTTTTGAGATTCAAACGCACAATAGCTGCATGTGTATAAGGTGGAATGATAATATTCGAAGGGGTACCAATCTGAAAATAGAGGTACTTTTTATCTGGACTGACTGTCATGAACTTCCAACCATGTGGCTCATCTTTTGGCAGCGCATCGAACACTACTACGGGTGCAGGTGGATTATCTAAATTTTGCTCAATGTTGTCGTAGCGAATAATGCGTGACAACTCGGCCACATACAATGAGCCATCAATAAATGCGACGCCATTTGGACGATGCAATCCTTTGGCAATCGTCCTGACTTCACGCTTGCCATTTTTAGTCACTACCGCATAGACGTTACCTGTAAAGCGGGTACCAACAAACACAGTACCACTTGGCGCCTCAGTCATAGAGCGGCCATTGGGCATACCAGCTGCCCAGAGCTCAATCTTAAAACCAGGTGGCACCTTTAATTTACTTACCGGGATATCTTCTACAGGCATTGCCGAGATACCAGGTGGACTGGGAGCTAAAGAAGGATTCATACCATCCGCAGTGCGGCCTTGCGCCCAAGTAGGGGGAATCGCAACTGGAGCAGCTGGTGCTTGAGCGCTGGCTAGGCCTGTCAAGGTCATACCAGCAGCGAACATCAGCGAATAAATTACTTTGAACTTCATAAAAGGTCTCCAAATATTTTGGTTTTAAATGATTGATCTTGCATTTTGATGCAATTCAAATTTCTAACGCAATCCTAAAGCATTTTTATTAATTTTGTGAAAAAGGCTTGGCTTGAGATCGCCTCTACCGCGGTGCACAATAAATACCCAAGCCCGAGCACCCTAAAAGCTCACTCGCGCCCCAACACTAATGGCCTGCGGCATTCCAGCCTGGTAGGAGCTACTCGAGGTGGCTTGATTGAAGGTAATGTATTGGCGATTGAGTAAGTTCACAACAGAAGCAAAGACTGAGGCATTCTGCGTGACTTGATAATTAGCCCGCAAACCAATAATGGCGTAGGCCGGTACTGGATAGAGGTGGGCGGTATCCATCCATGAGTTCCCCACATAATGCATGGTTGCAGACAGGCTGGCTGATGGCGCAGGGTAATACGTCACTCCAGAATTAAACATATTGCGTGGTACACCCCCAAGCTGACTGCCCGTTGGATCGCTGGTTGCATTCCAAGTCAGGCGGGTGTTGGTATAGGTATAGCCACTATCGACCGCCCAATGCACATCTAGATCTTGGTGATACTGAAACTCCACCCCCTGACTTAATAAGTCCTGGCGATTGGTAAAGTAATTAACCGATTTGGAATTACAAATACCCACGTTTCCCACCCCTGTTAGTGGATTACCTGTGGCATTACAAAGCGATTGCGCCAAAGCAACATCACCGGCGTTATTGGCATTTAAGGCATAGCTGGCTACCGCATTTTGGACGTAATTATTAAAAGCAGTGATCTGGGCAAAACCAGCACCCCAGCGGTAGTCGGAACCCAACTCAAATCCAGTCATGGTTTCTGGAGTCAAATTGGGATTAGCAAAATTCCAGCTGGTTTGCGAACCATAGCTGCGCAGTGTGTTGTTCATGCTCGGCGCATGAAAGGCTTGATATGCTGCCGCCCGCAAATCTAAATCGCTAGTAGCTTGATAGAGCAGCCCTAAAGAAGGACTCAATTGCGTTTTGCTTTGACTGTTTACGTTTTGATATTGCGGATTAATGCCATTGGCCCCAGCGTTATATAAGGTGGGGGTTTGACTGGTCCAGTAATCTAAGCGCGCGCCCAATGTCGCCTCGAGCGGAATAGCTGAAGACTTAGACTTAAGCTGCCCTAATATCCCATAAAAATTTTGTTGCCCCTGGGCATAATCCACCGAAACCACCTGACCTGAGCCATTGGCATTGAGATTATTCGTGGTGTTTGAGGCGGTAATATTGCGCGCATCTATCCCCAGAATATATTGATCAATTCTGGCGGCATGAAGATCCTGGGTATATTGCGCAGAAGCCCCAAGCGTGGAATAAGGATCGGTGTAGTTGGCATTGATATAGGGCTGATTTCTATCCACCCCCGATGTCGCGGTAGAACCACTTTGCTTGTAGAACTGAGTCTGCTGATAAAACACATTGACCTGCGTTTTTTTATCTACATCTATTTGCGTATTTGTACCACCTGCAAAATTAGCCGTTTGAATCAGGTTAGGCGCAATGGCATAGTTTGTACTCAGATCAGCCATCGTGCCATAGCCCAAACGCAAAAAAGCATTCGTATCTGCCGTTGGCTTAAAAAAGTTCTCTAAGCGAATATTGGAATTGGCTGCGGAGTCGGTCCCCATGCCATTTTTAATATTGTTTGGCGATGCTGGAAAAATGGTCGCGTAATTCTGAAAACCAGCTGTAGAAAAGTAATCCGCTGATAAGCGCATTTGATAGGCATCAGAGGCAACAATATCTTTGGACACCGCAACATTACCAGTGCCAAATGCACCATAACTTGCAGCAATATCTTGTGAGCTATTTTGCGGTGTCTTGGTATTGATATTAATGACGCCGCCCATGCCATAGTTACCATACAAACTCGATACACCGCCGCGCACAAACTCAACAGAATCAATCGCTGACATGGGAACTAAGTTCCACTGCACGGTGCCATAAAAGGCATCGTTGGCAGGCAGTCCATCAATTAATACCAGCGTGCGACCATAACCTAAACCACGCACATTGATGCTTTGGCCGGTGGGATCCTTTTGATAGTAAGGCACATCGTTTAAGAATACGCCCGGCACATTTTTTAAGACTTGATCAATTGTTTGGTCAGGCGCTGCCTCAAGCACCTCCCCAGTCAAGATCGTGGTGTTGAGCGTCATTTGATCGAGTGGCGTACCTGCACGTGTCGCAGTTACCACTACATCACTTAACTTTTGATCGTAATTGGGGGGTGGCGCCACTTGTGCCCAAGTAAGCGCTGAGGGCAGCGTGAGTAAAAAAACACCATATCGACTACGCATTTTTACTCACGCCTATTTCACTAGATAAAACGAATCAGCAACAGTTTATTTTGATTTTGTTTTACCCATCAACGAGGCCAACAAAGGGTTGGCCTCGGCGAGTTCTTTTTTGGATTTTGCCTTCGCAACCGCGCCGAGTTTTGGAGACTTAGCAGCGTTCTTCATTTCTTGCGCAGTTTTCAAGGCAAGATTCTTATACAAATCCGTTTTCTTCATAAGGCAATAAGCGCTTTCTTTATTGCTGAGTTAAAGAGCGCGCCGCAAAGCCCAAGAAGAGCATTGACCAACCCTGCAAGAGTAATTCGATAGCAATGAGGAGGCCAGGTAACCAGAGGCTTGAAGCAGGATAGCCATTCATGATCAAGAAACCCATCAAGATTGAAATCAAGCCAGAGAGAGCCATCCAAAACCACTCATTGAAGTGACGGTGCTGAAATGCAGATACCAAACGTAAAAAGCCGGTAATAAAGAAGATGGCAGCTAACCAGAGGGTAATCACCTCTAATGCCGGAATTGGAAATACCCAAGTAAAGAGTCCAGCAGCAATGTAAAGAATAGACAAGATCACTTGAATACCCACACTCTTCCATCCTTTAGATTGAATCGCGTGCACGAATTGCAAACCGCCGCCAATTACCAAAAATGCACCTAACACATTGACAGTCAAAAAGGAGAACAAGACTTGTCCAGCAACACCAATCATGCCCAAAACAATAAATAGGATGCCTAAGCCAATGAGGTAGCCAGGTGCTTTAGCAGCAGCACCCATGACAGCTGCACGAATATCTTTTAATTGGGCAACAGATAAATCGGTCATATGACTTTCTTTCTTCAACAGGGTTAGAGCCTCTACTGTATCAGCCCTAGATGTAAAACAAGGTAATAAAACCAGTATGCTGTCTCTTTATGCAGTCCGCCAGACTTACCGGAGAATGAGATGAACGACAGTACGACCATTGTGATGGGCATCATTGCCATGCTGCTGCCTGTATTTGCAGGGCGCTTAGTGTGGCGCCGCTTTGATCAGTACTTTGGCCGCAATGATGAGGCTTATCAAGACACCCTCCCCTACTTTCTGAAGAAAATAGGCGCTACTGCCCTACTCGCCTTTGTATTGCTCTGGATTGGGATGGGTGTAGTTTTTAATACCCAATAGGACAAAAGGCAAAAGATGGATGTGTGAAAGCATTTCCGAGTAAATCAATTGAAGTATCTGCATAACCCCCCAAAAATTTAACTTAATTAACACCCCTTCTTCATTTGTGTGTATAGTGTGTATATAAAATGCAGGGATGAATAGTAAAGAGCTAATTAAGGTACTTGAAAAGATGGTTGGGCATTGCGTGGTTCGAAAGGTTCTCACCATATCTTTCATCATTCATTTAAATCTGGGCACATCGTCGTACCACACCCCAAAAAAGATTTAGGAGTCGGATTAGCTCAAAAAGTACTGAAACAAGCTCAAGTCAAATAAAGAGGCACTTATGAAGTATCCAATTGCAATTGAACCCGGAAGTTCCAAGACAGCCTGGGGTGTCGTTGTCCCCGATCTACCTGGATGTTTTTCCGCTGCTGATGGCGGGATTGATGAGGCCATCGAAAAGGCTAAGGAAGCCATTGAGCTTTGGATCGAGATAGCGCTTGATAACGCCAAAGATGTACCCAAACCTAGCTTAATTACCGATCTTCAGAAGAAAAAAGAATTCAAGGGTTTTATCTGGGCGATTGTGGAGATAAATCCCGCTTTACTATCTGATGACATTGAAAGAGTCAATATTTCCTTACCAAAAAGAGTCTTGGCAAGATTGGACGCCAAGGCAAAGTCAGCAGGCGAAAATAGATCTGGATATATTGCCCACATGGCAATTAGCACTTAATAACCCTAAAAGTGACTGCTACCCCATCAAGATATAAGTCACAACAATGATATTTTTACTGCCCTCTTTATACCAATTTAGATATAAAGAGCCAATATTTGAGTATTTGAAGTAATAATCAAAATCCTAGACAATATGGGGCTATGTACAAATACGACCATATTGACCAAACCCTTGTAGATCAACGGGTTGCCCAATTCAGAGACCAAGTAGAGCGCCGCCTCAATGGTGCCTTGCCTGAAGAAGAATTTCGACCACTGCGCCTGCAAAATGGTCTCTATCACCAACGTCATGCCTATATGTTGCGCGTGGCTATTCCTTATGGACTGTTAAGTGCCAAGCAATTACGCATGCTTGCTCTCATCGCGGATAAATACGATCGGGGTTATGGTCATTTCACTACCCGCCAAAACATTCAATACAACTGGGTGGAGCTAGAAGGGACTCCCAATATCTTGGCTGATTTAGCCAAGGTGGAGATGCATGCCATACAAACTTCTGGCAACTGTATTCGCAACATTACTAGCGATGCCTTTGCTGGGGTTGCTGCCGACGAATACGTCGATCCCCGTCCGATTTGTGAGTTACTGCGTCAATGGTCCACCCTGCATCCTGAGTTTGCGCATTTACCACGCAAATTTAAATTCGCCATCAATGGCGCGAAAGAAGATCGCACTATTTTGTTATGCCACGATGTTGGCATTGAATTAAAGAAAGATGCTGCCGGTCAATTGCTGGCTGATATTTATGCAGGTGGTGGCATGGGGCGCACCCCTATTCTGGGTTCCCTCATCAAGCAAGGCTTGCCATGGCAATTACTGCCAAGCTATCTCACAGCATTACTGCGGGTCTATAACCGCTTTGGCCGTCGCGATAATTTATACAAAGCGCGTATCAAGATTTTGGTCAAGGCATTAGGCCCAGAAGAATTTGCTCGCCAAGTAGAAGGTGAATGGGCTCACATCGTCGATGGCGATGATAACTTCACGCAAGCAGAGTGGGAGCGGGTAGCCCAGCACTTTACCAAGCCCGCATACAAAACCTTGCTGCCTTTGAGTACTGAACAGTTGCTCGCGCAGATTGGTTCAGTTGAGGGTAATGAGCGGATTGCATTTAGCCGCTGGTTGGAGCGCAATGTACGTAGTCACCAAGTTCCCGGCTATGCATCAGTCATTCTGTCCTTAAAGCCGCATGGTGTGCCACCGGGCGATGTCACCAGCGCCCAAATGAATGCCATTGCAGATTTGGCAGATCAATATAGCTTTGGTGAATTACGCGCAACCCACGAACAAAATCTCGTGCTGGCTGACGTAGAGCAAGCGCAATTGGTAGAGCTCTGGCGCGCAGCTAAGAAACAAAATTTGGTTCTGCCCAATATTGGTTTATTGACTGATATCATCGCCTGCCCTGGTGGCGACTTCTGTTCATTGGCTAATGCCAAATCATTGCCGATTGCTAAAGCCATCCAAGAACGTTTTGATGATTTGGATTACCTCTATGACTTAGGGGAGATCACTCTGAATATTTCTGGGTGTATTAATTCTTGTGGTCACCATCACGTTGGCAATATTGGCGTACTCGGTGTCGATAAAGACGGTGAAGAGTGGTATCAAATTACTTTAGGTGGCGAGCAAGGCAACGATGCTGCGATTGGTAAAGTCATTGGCCCCTCTTTTTATGCCGATGAAATCCCTGATGTCATGACCAACATTATTAATACCTATGTGGGCCAACGCCATGAGGATGAGTCATTCATTAGCGCCTATCGTCGTTTAGGTGTCGCGCCATTCAAGGAAGCGGCTTACTCGCATGCCAAGAAAAAAGTAGTCTCTGAGCAAGCTGCTGGTGGAGCGGCATGATGAACGAAATCCTCCATTTCCCCAAAGATGGCAAGCCCCATTTTGCGCCAAATCAATGGCAGATTCTCAGCTGGGATCAAGATGAGGGTGGCATTCCGGATTTAGAGCATGGCCCGAGTAAAGTCTTGGTACCGTTTGCGTGGTGGGTAAAACACCATAAAGAACAAGACATTCTGGCCCGCGCCCAAGCCGGTCAAATTGGTGTGTGGTTTGCTGCCGATGATGACATCCTTAAGCATGCAGATTTGCTTGAAGAAGGTAAAACGCTGTGGCCGCTAGTAGCAGCGCACTTCCCTATTTTTAGAGATGGTCGCAGCTTTAGTACTGCGGCGCTGCTGCGCGAGCGCTACTCTTGGAATGGAGAAATTCGTGCTATTGGCGATGTACTGATTGATCAACTACTACAAGGTGCTCGAGTGGGTTTTGATAGCTTTGCTTTGCGCTCTGATCAAGACAAGGATGTTGCACTCAAGCAGTTTGATCTATTTAGCGTGACTACGCAAAATAGCTGGCGCGGTAAGCGCACTACCCTCAGCCTTTGAGAGCGTCCATGCAAAAGCCAGCATCGATCAATAGCGCTTACGGCAAGGTCTACTTAGTAGGCGCTGGCCCGGGCGCTGCTGATCTGATTACAGTGCGGGGGGCCAAATTATTAGCGCAGGCTGATGTGGTATTTCATGATGCTTTGGTCGAGCCGGAGATGTTGGCATTGTGTCCCCAAGCTATTCAGGTACCGGTTGGCAAACGCTGTGGCAAGCTCTCTTCTGCACAGCAATTTATCAATAAGCGTCTGGTCGATGCCGCCAAACAGCACCAGGTAGTGGTGCGACTCAAAGGGGGTGATCCCATGCTCTTTGGGCGTGCGGATGAAGAACTCCAGGCTTTACAGACTGCTGGTATTGCTGTGGAAATTGTTCCAGGCATTACTGCTGCCTTAGCTGGTGCAGCATCAATTGGCCAATCTCTCACCTTGCGTGGTGTCTCTCGCAGCGTGGCCTTTGTGACCCTAGCCCAAGCAGCTGAGCCCCACCTTGAAATAAGTCACTCGCCCATCCAATACCCCACAGCCGACACCTTGGTGTATTACATGGGCCGCAAAGATGCGGCGCGCATTGCTCAAGAGCTTATTAGCCATAGTCCCAATCATTCGCCACTCACACCCGTTCATATTCTGGAGGCAGTGAGCACCCAGCGAGAGCGCCACTGGTCCAGTACTTTGCAAGAACTAGCACTCGGTGCAGCAGATCATTGGTTCGATACCCAGTCGCCCGCCTTGATCATGGTTGGCGAGGCCCTCAAAGTGAATGTGTCCGATGTAATTGCTGCGCAGCACCAAAAGACAGGCACCTAAGCAGGGATTGAGGGTGCCCTGAGGGTGAACAATTCTATGTAGAATAGTCCCCATGCTCTGCCCCAACTATTTTCGTTGGTTCCAATTGTTTTGCTCTAGCAAATCAATCGGTGCAAAGCAAAAGCTTATAAAGTTCATAACGAGCGCTTTTGGTGTGGTACTGTTTTTTGCAACACTACACACACCAATATTGGCCGCAGAAAATAACGCGAGTAATGCATCCACGAGTGTGCCCTCGGTAGCGGTAACTGACATTGCCCAATACGAAGTACCCAATGATGTGCCAGATGGTTTGCCCAATCATCTGGTGGGTGATCTTGGTGTCGCGGTGTATAGCTCGAATATGTCGATTGGCGCTACCGGCACTCAAACCTACCCTTTACCTTATGCCTTTTTTGATTACGAACGCTTCTTTGCGCGCATTGATACTTTTGGATTTAAAACAATCAAAATGGGGTATGGTTATCTTGAGGTAGCCGGTCAGGTGAACCTGGATAACTACAATCGCAAATCTACTATTACGGGCGCCACTTTTTCAAAATTAGATCCCGTGCCACTTGGACTTGGTAGCTTTCAAGAAACGCCCATTGGTGGGTTTTTTATGTATGCGTTTCAGGATATCAATCGCTCACAAGGACAAATTTATCAGCTGTCTTATTTTGCCGAGTTTGAATTACCTGCAAATATCAAAATCTATCCACTCCTGGGCGCTGAATACCTTACTCAGTCTTATGCTAATTACTACTATGGCGTAAGCCCTAAAGCCTCGCAAACTTTGGGCTATTCTCAATACACAGTGCCTGGCACAACGAATTATGTAGCTGGCTTAATGGTAGAGGTACCAATTGTGGATGATTGGTATTTCAATGTCTTTGGTAAGCGCAAGTTCATGGGCAGCGGTATCAGCAACAGTCCCATCATGGCAAACTCCTACCAGGACAGCCTCATTGCCTCTCTGGTCTATCGCTTTAAGTAAGCTCTCTAGCCCCAAAATCAATAATGGCTTGCAGAATATGGGGATCTTCGCCCACTGCAGGTGCGGCGCTAATCTGCACATCAGGAAACTTGGCCTGACAGTCAGCCAGCAGTACTGGAAAGTCATTACGCAAATGGCCGCCTTGACCAAAAAAGACTGGGATGATGCGCACACTAGTGGCTCCAGCATCAACCAAACCAGCGATCGCCTCTGCCAGTGAGGGCTGCATGAGCTCTAAAAATGCCAGTGCCATGGGAGTAGTGGGATGCTGCTCCCTCCACAAAGTAGCCATGCGATCAAAGGGTTCACGCCAACGAATATCACGGGCGCCATGGCCAAATAAAATAATTGCCTGCATCTTTACCCAATCCCTTTCAATACCGCTCTAAATTGCTATAAGCTTACCCTGTATTCAATCACTCCGCCGAACTGCAGTACCTTTATAAAAGATCCTCTATGTCAGCTCTGCTTAATCACACCTGGTTTATTGCTTTATTAGGCATGATTTTGATTGGCGCCGTTCTCACTGCCGTGCATCATGCAGAAGTGGTGGCTCATAAAACGGGGGAGCCCTATGGCATGCTGATTCTGTCCATTAGCGTGACGATTATTGAAGTCTCACTCATTATCTCTATGATGCTTACAGGTCATGAGGGCTCGCAATTTATTGCCCGTGATGCCGTATTTGCTACTGTGATGATTGTGATCAATGGGGTCATTGGTTTGTGTATCTTTGTAGGCGGTCTCAAACATTATGAAATGGCTTTTCGTAATGAGGGAGCGCTCTCTTCCTTGGTGGTACTCACCGCCTTAGCTACTTTTATTTTGGTCATGCCAGTAGTCACTGTCAGTACACCTGGCCCTGACTTTACCAATAGTCAATTGGCCTTTGCAGGCATTGCGTCTTTTGCTTTGTATGGCGCGTTTCTCTTTTTTCAGACTGTGAGTCATCGCGATTACTACTTGCCGGTCAGTGCAGAGCACAAAGCGGACGAGACAGTGCACGCGGATAAGCCGAGCAATCTCAAGACCACAGTCAGTCTTATTCTCTTATTGATATCACTGATCACGGTAGTGGGATTAGCTGAGTTACTCAGTCCTGCCATTGAGGCTGCAGTCAATAATGCGGGAGCACCTAAAACGGTGGTGGGTATTGCCATTGCGCTTTTGGTGTTGTTACCAGAGAGCTTTGCAGCGGTCAGAGCCGCCAATGCCAATCGCTTGCAAAGTAGTTTGAATCTTACGCTGGGATCAGCATTAGCCAGCATTGGTCTGACAATCCCCACGGTAGCAGCCATTGCCATTTTCTTTGATCTGCCATTGAGCTTAGGTATCAGCGATCTTAATATGGTCCTAATGTACCTGTCTTTCTTTATTGGTGCACTGACTCTAGCCATTGGTAAGACCACCCTCTTACAGGGCGTGCTGCATCTGATTATTTTCTTGGAGTACTTATTCTTGAGCTTGGTGCCCTAAAGACAGAGTACAAAACGAGAAGACTTACTTACTTATCTAGCGAGCGCACGCCTTAGAAAAGAAGATGGCCAGTTGATGCAATAGCGGCCCCCAAGAGAGGGGCTCTCTATTTGAGCTCGCTTGGCTTGAAGATAGGGATAAGGTATCGGACACTAAATGGCTTATTTGATTAGTTTGCTCTGGATGGCAAAACTGATAAACGAGTACTTTGATAAGTACAAAAAACACCAATATTGCTGCAATCATCCAAATGAGTATCTTTTTATTCATCGCTATCGAATCTCATCATGGTGATTGCACCTAAGTCATATTAGAGTTTGGGAATTTTCTTCAAATCCACTTGAATGGTGGCGCCATACTGTGCATTTAAACCAATCATCGAACGCAGTGGCACATGCTCTTTTTCTGAAAACCAAATTTCAAATGTCGCGGTGTCATCCTTTGAGGTAGTTTTGTAATAGCGGATTGCCTTTACCTTGGCGCCATCAAATGGAAAATCCCATGGCTCTCCACGTACCAAGGTATAAGTCTTGAGCGAACGTCCATCGGTAACAGGTAAGACCACCGATTTGGCAGGCAAATCTCGACCAATAAATTGGTAACCTACCGTGAGCATATCGAGTAACTTACCAGCATAGGGGGCTGTTCCTATTGGCGCGCTACGAGAAGAGACTTTATAAAAATTAATGATGCTCTTCGGGGCATCGACTTTAGCAATCAGCAGCTCAGTATTACCGCGCTTTTCTTGATAGGTGTTGGTTACCAAACCATTAGGACCATTTGCCCCCACTGAATCACGAATTAACTTTTGGTCATTTAATACAGTAGCGAGGACGGCAGCCAAGGTGCCCGTGGAATTAATGTGGTACTGATCTTTGCGAAGATCAACTTTATCGACTACGGTGGCGACCTGCATCGATCCTTTAACCAAGCTAAAAACTTGCTCGTAGGGACTGGGGGCTTCGCCAGATTGCTTTAAATATGCCGCCCGCTTGGCGGGATCAGCAGTAATTTTCAGATCGTATTCAAATTGGGCGGTTTGGGCATGGGCAGTCAATCCGGCCATTGCCAATAACGCCACAATAAAAGATTTGACCAAAGACGGGTAATTGAATATGGTTTTCATCACCACATTTTACTAATAATAAGGTTGCGTATAACCGACACCAAAAACTGTTGGGAAAGTAAATACCCCAATAAATTCGAGTAATTTAAGCGATTTAGATAAATAGGGCTTTGGTATTTGGATTTAAATTCTATAATCATCGGATGTCAAGTTTATTAATTGCCTTTTTTGTCTCTTTTGTTTGCACGATAGTGGTTATTCGCTCACAAAAGATACATCAGCGCTTTACAGCTGACTTAGACTTAAATGGCACCCAAAAATTTCACAAAACTGCAGTGCCACGCATCGGCGGTCTTGGTATTGCCTTGGGCCTAACTTTGGCAATCCTCTATCACTACAATCTGCAAGCTGTTGCCAATGAAGAACTCTTTATGCTGCTGTGCGCAGCACCTGTCTTTGCAATCGGCCTTTTAGAAGATTTGACTAAAAAAATTAGTGTCAGAACACGTTTAATTTTTACAGCGCTGGGTGCATTTTTGGCTATTTATTTTTTGGGCACCCAAATCATCCGCCTAGATATTCCGGGGATTGATCTGCTGCTTTTACTTAGTCCAATCTCCATCGTCTTTTCTGTATTTGCTATTACCGGCCTTGCAAATGCTTACAACATTATTGATGGCTTTAATGGGCTATCGAGCATGGTGGGCATGATTACCTTGCTAGCGCTCGGTTATGTAGGTATTGAGGTCAATGACCCGCTCATTACTTATCTGAGCTTTTCGATGGTAGCTGCCATCTTGGGATTTTTCATTTGGAACTATCCACGAGGCTTAATCTTTTTAGGCGATGGTGGAGCGTATTTAATTGGATTTTGGATTGCCACTTTAAGCGTGCTCATTGTGGCAAGGCATCTGGAGATTTCACCTTGGTTTGCTGTACTGATCAATGCTTATCCTATTTGGGAAACTATTTTTACAATCTATCGCAGAAAATTTCATCAAGGGAAAAGTCCTGGCCATCCCGATGGCATTCACTTTCATTCTCTGATTTTTCGGCGCATTCTCAATGACACCCAAATTAAATCGGAAAATGATTTCTTTTCGGCCAATGCAAAAACATCTCCTTATCTTTGGGTGTTAAGTGCCTTCGCAGTGGTACCCGCTGTGTTGTATTGGAACTCAACACCATTACAGGTGATATTCTTTCTCTTATTTGCCAGCTCTTATGTCTGGCTCTACAAGAGAATTGTGTCCTTTAGAACGCCCAAGTGGATGCATCTAGGGTAGATACTCAATAAGTAATTAAATTCATAGATTCGATATAAGCACCCATCGAGCCAATGCATCCATAGTGATTGCTATTTGATAATCTTCAAAACCTGCAATATTTGCCAAACAAAGAAGGCTAGTACCATACTGGCAACAATCATCAAACTCAACTCAATCCTAAAGAGCTTCACGCGCTTGTGAACATACTCGATTGAAAGCATTACCTCTCCTTTATTTTGCTGGGTAAAAGCTCAGCATAAAACGAAAAGGTAAAAATAAGAGTGGTGCTTAACTGAGGCTGGGGTCAGAAACAATTGAATCATTTAGGAGAATTAGCGCAGACTATGTAATCCGAAGAAGCCAGAAAAGATTATTAATGCCTCCAACCCCAAAGTTACAGAGTCTATTAACCCAATACCCGAAAAAATTGAGATATGCCTTACCTACTTCACCTTGCGCTAGCCTAAAGACATCAAGTGCATAGTGATCTACATCGCCAACGCTTTGC
The DNA here is from genome assembly GCF_029892205.1 of Polynucleobacter sphagniphilus. Classification (NCBI taxonomy): domain Bacteria; kingdom Pseudomonadati; phylum Pseudomonadota; class Betaproteobacteria; order Burkholderiales; family Burkholderiaceae; genus Polynucleobacter; species Polynucleobacter sphagniphilus. The sequence continues at coordinate 114,167 of NZ_JARXVX010000001.1, read as the reverse complement.
GCATATCTTCAATCATGTTCACCTGTTGTGTATTCGATGACAGGACTGTGTGGGGAAATTAGTTCATATTACGCACGGAAAAAATTTTCATCGGTGCAATGAATTCTCGTCCCTCTTGATCAAAAACCCTCAACACCACCACATCATTGAAATCATCAGCACAAATTACCCAGTAGCTCCTTATGAAGCGATAGCACTATTCAGTACATCATCCAAGATTTCTACAATCAAATCGGCATCATTAGTACTGATTGCAACCTTGATATCAATATAGGTCAAGATATCAAATTGCACCTGAACCAATAAAGTGGGCGACGGTTTGCCGGTGATCACCAATGCCTTATGGAGAAGAAACGCTTATTGGCGCGCAGTAAATAGACATGCACTTAACGATGCGCTGAGCAAAACCAGTGCCAAGCAATGGATGATTCCCTCAATCACATGACTCCCCTTTACTAATTTAAAATTGCCTGTGCATGCCATCTAAAAAACTTCGCTTAGCGCCACTTTTTATTACAAGCCTCTTGTTAGGTTCAGCCCTTTCCAGCGCACAGACTATTTCTGCTAGCACCCCAACTATCAGCCCGGTAGTCACAAAACCACTAGATCAAAAACTGATCATTTCTAGCGCCTTTGGTACTCGTGTCAGCGCATTTAGTGGCGAACATGAACAACATGAAGGGCTCGACATCCCATCACAAGCAGGCAGCCCCATTTTAGCCACTGGTAATGGAAAAGTAACTTATGCTGGGTATGCCCCCGGTTACGGTAACCTCGTTGAAATCGATCACGGTCAAGGTTATGCCACTCGCTACGGCCATGCTCAAACACTCTTAGTGAAAACTGGCGATACAGTAAAGCAGTCACAAATCATTGCTACCGTGGGGAGCACTGGCAGATCTACAGGCCCTCACTTACATTTTGAAGTCAGTTTCAATAAAGTGCCTTTTGATCCCAAGATACTCTTGGGCGGCGCCTTTATTGATAACAAAATGTCCAATCGATCTGTGATTACTTTTACCACCACCAAACTCAAAGCTCCCTGGCAATTACAACAACTGGCCCAAGGCAAATATCCCAGCCAAATTCTTTATACTTCCACTGGCAAACATTCTTCGGGCGAACCCTTCGTTTTAGTCAGATCGCGTACAAGTACCCCAGCGGACAACCGCTAAATTGCCACACACGAGGTATTAGCAATCCCTTTTATCCTTGCTATGTAAATAGCCTAATTTATCAGTGGATTTAGTTAGCAAGATTTTGGCCTGCCTAGCTAACCAATCAGGCGACACCCACAAGCTATGGTAGGCCTCTTGCCCTTTGAAATGATATTAGTCCATAGCGAGCCTATATTTGCTAAACCAAGATATCTTAAGCTCTCCTAGGAACTTTCTTAACATCTTTATGTGTATAGCGATACCCTACCCAGTACTCCTCATCCGAATACTCAGATACAACAAGAGCCGTATAGACTGCCAATAGTGATGCCTTGAGAAAATTTGCTCCTACATAATTTTCCGCAAGATCTAATTCCTCAGATTCCCATGGGGCAATCATTCCAAATCTTGCTATCAGATCTTTTCTAACATCCGATATCAACAGCAATACTTCCTCCTGATAGGATTCGTACCCCTTACTCAATTTCTCACCTAAATCGATTAGCCGATCTTGCAATTTATTAGACATTAGGCTGCCGCCATTAAAGGCTTCATTGCCATTGGAGCAATTGCAGGATTACTCTTAAATCTCTGCTCAACCTCCCATAAATCAACAGCCTCTTGCATATGCAACCAACTCTCGGGTGTTCCGCCAATAACCTTGGAGATCCTTACTGCCATTTCAGCACTGATACCTCTTTTTTCATGCAGTATCTCGGAAACCGTCAAACGACTCACACCCAAATGATTTGCAAAAGCTGCTTGGGTAATACCGAGTTCCGGCAAAACATCCTCGCGCAATATAGCGCCTGGATGGGTTGGCCTACGGTTTGCGTTTCTCAAACTTCGCATTGTTTTCTTCATTAGTGATAATCCTCCAAATCCACTTCGATTGCGCTTTCGCCATCGAACTTAAAAGTTATTCGCCAGTTCCCCGAAACGGTAACCGAGTAAACACCTTTGCGCTTACCCTTTAATTCATGAAACTTAAATCCGGGCACATCCATATCCTCAGGCACAACAGCAGCATCTAAGCGATCTAACATACGTTCAATTCGGGCGGCATACTGCGCAGGGATGCCGCGATAGCTACCCTTAGTAAAAAAACTTTCCAGCCCTTTATGATGAAACGATATGATCATATCTAATTGTAATGTATATAATTACAATGTAAATATATACATTACATAGACCATGCCCGATACACGCCATTAGCGCTCCTTACCCCCTATTTTTGATGATTTAGCTGAGGTTTTCGTGCTTTAGCGCACTGTTTTAAGGCTTATTTCGTTATAATTTTTAAATCTAGGATGGGCGCGATGCCTTTGGGGAAATTTTGTCTTTAATCATTGTCTGCAACTTGCGAGAAACACTATAAGTGACTGATTTTGTTAATGAAAATCTCTCTTTAAACTCTGATCTAGAGCTTCCGTTGGTTCAGTCCGTAGCCGAGCCCTTAGTTGCCATTTTGCTGTGCACCTATAACGGTGAGCGCTTCTTAGCTGACCAGCTTGACTCCTTAGAAGCCCAGACCCATCAAAATTGGGTGTTGATGGTTAGTGATGATGGCTCAAAAGATAGCACTTTGGACATTTTGCTCAAATATCAATCGAAATGGCCTCAAGGGAAAATGATCATTCGCAACGGTCCCCAAAAGGGCTTTTGCCAGAACTTTCTGTCTTTAGCGTGCGATTCTGAAATTAAGGCTGATTACTACGCCTTTTGCGATCAAGACGATGTGTGGCTCCCTGAAAAGCTCGCGGTTGCCGTGCAAACGATCACTTCCAATCAAAATATCTATGTACCCTTTATTTATTGCGGGCGCACTACTTACGTTACCGAGCAATTAAAGCCTTGTGGTATTTCCCCGCTTTTTGTGTTTCCGCCAAGCTTTCGTAATGCCTTAGTGCAAAGTATCGCCGGGGGCAATACGATGGTCTTTAACTTGGCCGCAAAACTATTGATTGAAAAAGCGGGTCCGCTGAATGTACCTTCGCATGACTGGTGGGTGTATCAGTTGATCTCAGGTGCTGAAGGCGATGTGTTTTATGACCCAGTGCCATACCTTTTATATCGTCAACATGATGGCGCGTTGGTGGGGGGTAATAATTCGTTCTCGGCAAAAATGGAGCGGGTGAAGATGCTTTGGCAAGGACGTTTCCAGGATTGGAATACTCAAAACATTGTCGCCTTAAAAGAGGTCAAGCATTTGCTCGTAAAAAATTACCAAGAGATTTTGAAGATATTCGAAACGCTGAGAAGTGCGCGCTTAATGGATCGATTTCGACTAATCGAAGTTTGCGGTTTATATCGACAAACAAGGCGGGGTACATTTAGCCTGTTTCTAGCCATTCTGCTGAAAAAAATATAGATACTTAGAAAAGAATGTAAATGGGCCAATTAAACAATCCACATCGAACGCAATCGACTTCGCTATCAAGATTGGTTCGGAATATTGCAATTAATCGTCAATTAATATATCAGATGGTTAAGCGCGATGTTATTGGGAGGTACAAAGGATCGGTCTTTGGCGTGGCTTGGTCATTTTTTAATCCAATTTTCATGTTGGTTATTTATACCTTTGTATTTTCTATAGTGTTTAAAGCAAAGTGGGCTGGAGCCGCATCTGATAGTAAAACTGAATTTTCTTTAATTCTCTTTACGGGAATGATAGTCTTTGGTCTTTTTTCAGAGGCAATTAATCGAGCACCCAGTTTGGTAATTAGTAATGTTAATTATGTAAAAAAAGTTGTCTTTCCCTTGGAGATGCTTCCGATTATTAGTATGGGAAGCGCCCTTTTTCATAGCTTCGTCAGCTTACTTATCTTGTTGGTTGCTTTTATATTGGTTAATGGTTATTTGCCTTGGACTGCAATATATATTCCGGTAGTTTTTGCGCCATTGATTATTTTAAGTCTAGGTATTTCATGGTTTTTGGCATCGCTTGGGGTTTTTATGCGCGATGTTGGTCAAACGGTAGGTTTACTAACCACAGTATTAATGTTCGTTTCTCCTATTTTTTATCCCTTAAGCTCTTTGCCTCAAGAGTTTCAAGGTTGGGTAGCATTGAGCCCAGTTAGCTTCATTATTGAACAGGCGAGAGCTATTTTAATATTTGGCCTATCGCCTGACTGGCAGGGTCTAGCGCTTTATGCAATTGTGGCTTTATTGTTTATGTGGCTTGGATTCGCTTGGTTTCAGAAGACAAGAAAGGGTTTTGCTGATGTCCTCTGATCTAATTGCAGTCTCTATTGAGAGTTTAGGTAAGCGTTATGAAATTTATAACACCCCGGGTGATCGTTTAAAGCAATTTTTTTTACCAAGAATTGCGAAACTTTTGGGATCCCATGTTAAAAATTATTTCAATCCTTTTTTCGCGCTAAGCGATGTTTCATTTGAGGTAAAAAAAGGGCAAACGCTCGGAATTATTGGGCGCAATGGCTCGGGTAAATCTACTTTATTACAAATTATTTGCGGAACATTAACCCCTACCAGTGGGAATGTTAGGGTTAATGGGCGAGTTGCCGCTTTATTGGAGCTTGGTTCAGGATTTAATCCTGAATTTACTGGCAGAGAGAATGTATATTTAAATGCATCGATTCTGGGATTAAGTCGCGCAGAAACGGAATTACGATTTAAGGAAATAGCTGCGTTTGCTGATATTGGCGATTTTATTGATCAGCCGGTTAAAACATATTCAAGCGGCATGATGGTCAGATTGGCATTTGCAGTGATTGCCCATGTGGATGCCGATATATTGGTGATTGATGAGGCTCTTTCGGTTGGCGATGCCGTATTTACTCAAAAATGCATGCGCTTTATTCGTAAATTTAAGGCTACTGGAACACTGTTATTTGTCAGTCATGACATGGGCTCTATTTTAAATTTATGTGAAGAGGTTGTTTGGCTTCATCAAGGTGGCATCCGGGAAAAAGGGGCTTCTAAGGTGATTGCCGAAGACTATCTTCAGTACACGTTGCAGGAAGTGTATGGCGAAGAGGCGAGGTTGCTTGGTGAGGGGCAGATTGGCTCCGCCAAGAGTGATCAGCAGGTTACAGGCGCTATTAGTAGTGAAGTAGAGAATGCAAGAGATTCACTAGCGATTGAATATGGTGGAGACTTTTCAGTTAGCGCCAATTTGAGCGATGCTAACGGCTGGAAGACGGGAGCTGGTGAGATCAAATCATTTGAATTCGGCCTTCTGAATGGTGGGGATTCGGGTGCATTAAAGGGCGGAGAAATGGTGAAAGTAAGAATTTCTGCTGCACTGCATCAGCGTATGGAGCGCCCCATTCTTGGCTTTCTTTTGCGCGATAAACTTGGTCAGGATTTATTTGGCGAAAACACATTGCCGTTTACAGACTCCAATCCTATTGTTGGTGAGCCGGGCAGTGTTATTGAGGCCAGTTTTATTTTTAAGATTCCAATGCTTCCCAATGGGCATTACTCAATCATGGCATCTTTAGCCGATGGCGACCTACACCAGAACATTCAACATCATTGGATGCACGATGCTGTGGTTCTGCAGGTGGCGTCAAGTAAGGTGAGGTGGGGTCTGGTTGGCGTTGAATTTAATACAGTCGAAATGAAGAAGGTGTAATGAAATCATTAGCGGATTTATACAGGGAGCACGATGGGAAGGTTTCCGATAAGTGGGAGTTATACATTGATGCTTATGAAGGAATTCTGGCGCCATATCGCAGCCAATCAGTCTCTCTTCTTGAAATTGGAATACAAAACGGCGGCTCTTTAGAGATCTGGGAAAAATATTTTCCGAATTTCCAAAAAATTATTGGGTGCGATATTGATCCAAAATGTGCTTTACTTACTTATGAAAATAGTAATGTTAAGGTTATTGTTGGTGATGCAAACGGGGGTGAATCAAGAAAAAAGATTCTGGAAATATCATCCAGTTTTGACATCGTCATCGATGATGGATCGCATCTTTCGAGCGATATTATTAAATCATTTTTGCTGTATTTCCCCGCATTAAAAGAGGGTGGAATATTCATTGCGGAAGATTTACATTGTAGTTATTGGCTGAATTATGAGGGTGGTTTATACCACCCATATTCATCCATTTCATTTTTTAAACGCCTAGCAGATATTTTAAATTTTGAGCATTGGGGCAATGGAAAAGCTAGGGTTGATCTTTTAAAGGGATTCTTTTCTGAATACGGCGTCAGCGTTGATGAGGATTGCTTATCGCATATACATTCAGTTGAATTTATTAATTCGATTTGTATAATTAAAAAAGCTAGTAAGCAGAAAAATATGCTTGGGATTCGGAGGGTTGTAGGCGCGGAGGATACTGTTGTTGCTTTGGATTGCCTGCAAGAAAAAGGCGAAATGTACGGATTGGATGTATTGCATATACAGTTAAATAATATGCGTGAGATTGCTCCAGATGAGATCATTATGCACATGGAGAAATTATTAAAACAATCTCTAGAAGATACAGTGGAGCTAAATGAGGAACTTGTCCAAAGAGATAATGCAATCAGCGGATTAAATAAGGAGATCGTCCAAAGAGAGAATGCAATCAGCGGATTGAATAAGGAGATCGTCCAAAGAGATAATGCAATTAAGGAAATTTTCAGTTCTAAAAGTTGGAGGATAACGTCCCCATTACGAAGAGTTTCTTATTATTATTCAAAAATGAAATCAAAATTCATTCTTCTTTCAAAAAAATATAAATCCCAAAAATTGAATATTGGTTATAGAGCGCTATCAATAAAGAAAGAATTATCAAAACTAAAATCCCCAATGCATTTAGTCAGTAAAGTTATATTTTTTTTAAAAAATAATGGGTTTCAAGGTCTTAAAAATAAAATAATGAATATAGGAGGCTTTGACGAGAGCCAGTATTTACTCGGGAGGCCGGATGTGGCAGAAGCTGTGGCGTGTGGTGAATTTATTAGTGGATTGGAGCATTTCTTAATTTTTGGGGCTGCTGAGGGAGCGGTTGTTAGTAAAGATAGTTATTCAAAATGGCTAAGTTGCCACGAACTTGAAGATAAAGATATTGAGCACGTAATAAATAAAAAATTACAAAATTTTCATTTATTTCCACTAATTTCAGTTGTTATGCCTACATTTAATACTAAAGTTGAATGGTTAATTGAGGCAATCGAATCTGTACGCAAGCAGTCCTACCCCCATTGGGAGTTATGCATTGCCGATGATGCATCTACTGATAAAAAAATGCTTGCTGTTTTGCATAATTATGTTGAGAGGGATAATCGGATTAAGGTCATATTCAGGGACCAAAATGGCCATATATCAAATTCTTCCAATAGCGCTTTGGAATTGGCTAAAGGTGAGTGGGTGGCCTTGCTGGATCATGATGATGTATTAAACCGACATGCATTATTTTGGACGGTGGATGCTATCAATGAAAATCCTCATGCACATTTGATATATTCAGATGAAGATAAGATAGATGGCTTGGGCGCTAGATTCGACCCATATTTTAAGCCTGACTGGAATCGAGATTTATTATATTCACAAAATTATTTTTCCCATCTAGGTGTTTATCGGAAGCAATTAATCGATGAGGTAGGAGGTTTCCGCATTGGTTTTGAGGGTTCTCAGGATTACGACTTGTTATTGCGTTGCATTGAGAAAATTGACGCACGGAAAATCCATCATATTCCACGGGTTTTGTATCATTGGCGAGCGCACGACATGAGTACGGCTTTATCAGCGGATACCAAACCATATGCAATTATTGCTGGCGAGCGCGCTTTGAATGAGCACTTCAATAGGATGGGTATTAAAGGCTATGCGGAAGCGGTTCCTTCGGGCTATCGCGCTCATTATGATTTGCCAAAACAGTTGCCGTTAGTAAGTTTAATTATTCCCACAAAAAATGCCCATGCATTGGTCCGAAATTGTATCGAATCCATCGTTGCTAAAACAAGTTATCTCAATTATGAAATTATCTTGGTTGATAACAATTCAGATGAGTCACAATCACTCCAGTACTTTGATCAATTAGCCGGTGAGGGTGTGGTCAATTTACTTAAATACCCCCATGCCTTTAACTATTCTGCCATTAATAATTTTGCAGTAACGCATGCCAAAGGTGAGATCATTGGTTTAATTAACAATGACATTGAAGTGATTTCTCCAGAATGGCTTTCTGAAATGGTGTCCTTGGTTGGTCAGGAGGGTGTAGGTGCCGTTGGTGCCAAATTGCTCTATCCTGATGGTCGACTACAACATGGCGGAGTAATTTTAGGGTTGGGGGGTATTGCTGGACATAGTCACCATCTGGTCCCAAAGGATGATTGTGGATATTTTGGGCGCGCTGGCTTAATCAGCTCTTATTCCGCAGTAACGGCAGCCTGTCTATTGGTTAAAAAATCAAACTACCAGCAAGTGGGTGGTTTGAATGAACAGGATTTAACTGTGGCTTTTAATGACGTTGACTTTTGTTTAAGGCTAATAGAGGCTGGCTATCGCAATATCTATACTCCTTACGCACTACTTTATCACCACGAATCCGCTACTCGGGGGGCGGAGGATAGTCTAGCAAAAGTAGCTAGATTTAATTCCGAAATTAAATATATGGCAGCACGCTGGGGCGACATGCTGTCTGTGGATCCTGGCTATAGCCCAAATTTATCTTTAGATCACCATGGCGCGTTTCGCTATGCTTGGCCCCCGCGCATTTAGGCGAATTATATGGCTGATACCCCATTGAAATTGAATTTGAAGGCATGCCTTTTATTTGCAACTTTATTGCTGGCCACTAAATATTTGGTGATTAATCTCTTTGGCAATGCAACACCATTCTGGGATCAATGGGATGGCGAGGCATCGAATTTATTTTTACCTTGGATCAATGGAGTGCTTCACTTCAGCGATTTAGTTGCTCCGCATAATGAACATCGCATACTAACAATGAGACTACTCTCGCTAGGATTATTAATTTTGAATGGCGGTATTTGGAACCCAATTTTAGAGATGTTCGTGAATGCAGTCGTACATGTGTTTGCATTATTTATATTAATTTTCTGTATTGGAAAATCTGTTCCATCAAAAAGAATAATTTATCTACTTGCATTTAGTTTCCTAATATTTTCCATACCGTTTGGTTGGGAGAATACATTGGCTGGATTTCAGTCCCAATTTTATTTTTTACTTCTATTTTCCTTCGGCTTTTTATGGATTATTTCGACTAAAGAACCTCATTCAAAAATATGGTGGCTCGGAGTTTTTCTCGGTATTTTATGCCCCTTGAGCTTGGCCTCGGGCGCTCTCACTTTAGGGGTTGGGGTCTTTATAATTATGGGCAGAGTATTCCTCTTGCGTGATTTTCAGGAAAAAGACAAGCTTGCGTTGATGACGGCAGCTCTTTTGCTGATTATTACTACTGCTGCAATTTACGCTACGCCCACACTCGCTTATCATGCTCAGTTTAAGGCCAGAAACTTACATGAGTTTTTTCATGCTTTTATGTTGGCATGCTCATGGCCCTTAAAGTCGGTAGTATTTGCTGCCCTAATTCAGGCACCCATTTCTCTTTTTTTCTATTTATTTGTTCGATTCCCCGGGTGGAGACAGAAGCCCTATATTTTTTTGATTGCTCTTCAATTTTGGGTTTTCGCTCAATTTGCAACGCTCGCTTACGGTCGCTACTCACTTGTGCTTTCATCAAGATACTTAGATTTATTTACTATTGGACTAGCTCTAAATTTTGGCATTCTTTTAATTTTTCTGGATAAATCTACAGGTTTTTTTAAATTGATTGCTCGTCTGAGCATTGTAGTTTGGTTACTTGCAATTTTTTTTGGAATAATGGGGGTAAAGGAGAAGTTATTCGAAGAGCTTGTCGCCAAAAAGACAACTGGAGCAAATCAGGAAAAAAATATTCGTGGATATCTATGTACGGGTGATGAGACTTATCTGAGTAATAAGTCATTTTTAGATATCCCTTATCCTGATTCAGTAAGGCTAAAAATGTTATTAGACATATCAGAGCTCAGAAGCATACTTCCTAATAATGTTGTGTATCGCGAGAATGTAATGTCTCCGCTCGGTATCAATAAGGCTCAGTTTTGTGATTACAAACTCTTGATTAAGCCTTTCTCCGTGTTGCCTGCTGCCCAAGAGAGTTTCCATCAACTCGCCCCCTCCAATGTTGTTATAAAAAGCACTTGGAGTGGCCTCGATTTTTTCAGGAGCGCAATTCCAGGGGTAAAAATATATGGTTCTTTTATTTCCTCTGATGAGGATGTTGGTATTTTAGAGTTTGGTTTAACAAAGGGGCAAAAAATTCTTTACAGGTCTGGCCCAATCAATTCGAAACAATTAATATTAATCAACGACGGAAAAAATAAATTTTCAACTGAAATGCCGATAGCAAATGATTGGGTGGTTTTGAGCTTTTCCAATCCATCCCTACCTGAGAGATTTTCGGTGCTGCTTATTGATGGCGGGACTGGTTGGGGTGAGTGGAGTGCCGCAGCTTTTAATTAAATTTATGGATCTAAAGTGATAAATACCAAAATAGTTATCCCCGGTGGAGCGGGCCTTGTTGGTCAGAATTTAGTGGCTCGCTTGCTTGCTAGGGGTTACAAGAATATTATTGTGATTGATAAGCATGAGAAAAATTTAGATATCTTGCGCTCGGTGCAACCAGAAATTACAACGGTTTATGCCGATCTATCTAGGCCAGGTTCATGGCAGGATCATTTTGATGGTGCGGATGCTGTCGTGATGCTTCAAGCACAAATTGGGGGATTGTATTATCAAGACTTTGTTGAGAACAACGTCACCTCCACTGGTTTAATTTTGGATTTAGTTAAATCTAAAAATATTCCATACTTGGTTCATATTAGTTCTTCTGTAGTTGAATCTGTCGCTGATGACTTTTATACGCGTAGCAAAATTGAGCAAGAAGAGTTGGTTCTTGCTAGTGGCATTGCTTGCCCCATTTTGCGCCCAACCCTTATGTTTGGCTGGTTTGATCGAAAACACCTTGGGTGGCTTTCTCGTTTAATGCAAAAAATTCCTGTATTTCCAATACCCGGTAATGGCCGATTTATGCGGCAACCCCTTTATGTGGGGGATTTTTGTGACGTCATTATTAGTTGTATAGAGAATAAAATTCCCAAGGGTATTTTTAATATCTCTGGGCATGAAAAAATTGATTACATTGATATGATTCGCATCATAAAGAAAGCGACGCATGCCAAGGCTGTCATCATGAAGATTCCCTATAGCGTGTTTTATACGCTGCTGTGGGTTTGGGCGCTCTTTGATAAGAGTCCGCCATTCACTACCCAGCAATTGCAGGCGCTGGTTGCAAAGGATGAATTCGAGGTTGCTGATTGGCCTACAATATTTGGCGTTTCTTATACGCCTTTTGAAAAAGCAATTGATGAAACATTTAACCACCCCTCTTACAGCAAAGTGGCATTGGATTTCTAAGAAAGATTAAGTGAATGGGTAAAAGAGTAGCCGTATTGGGTGCAGGCCCTATGGGTTTAGCCGTGGCATATCAGCTAGCAAGAGATGGGCATCAGCCGGTGGTTTATGAGGCAGATGATCGTGTTGGGGGAATGACTGCCGCCTTTGATTTCTCTGGCTTATCAATCGAGCGTTACTACCATTTTCATTGCATTTCCGATCATGCTTTTTTGAAAGTTTTAGATGAGCTCGGTTTGGCAGAAAAGATGCATTGGGTTCCTACGAAAATGGGTTACTGGTATCAAAATCAATTGCAACCCTGGGGTAATCCTATAGCTTTATTGAAGTTCAGGGGCTTAAGTTTTATTGCTAAGTTTCGTTATGGCTTACATGCTTTTTTATCCACTAAGCGCGATGACTGGAAACCATTGGACAAGGTTGATGCAGTGCGGTGGATTCAGCGCTGGGTAGGTCCAGAAGCTTACGAGGTTTTGTGGCGTCGTTTATTTGATTATAAGTTTTATGATTACACATCCAATTTATCAGCAGCTTGGATTTGGAGCCGTATTCGTCGAATTGGACGCTCACGCTACAGCCTATTTAAAGAAAAGCTTGGTTACCTTGAGGGAGGTTCCGAGACCCTTTTACAGGGTATGCATGCCGACATTCAAAAGCACAGCGGAGAATTGCGACTTCAAACACCCGTCACTAAAGTCATCATTGAAAACGGTGCTGTAAGGGGTGTTGAGACTGCAAAGGGTTTTGAAAACTTCGATACTGTCATCAGCACAATCCCGCTCCCATATATTCCTAAGCTAATTCCAGATCTGCCAAGTACAATTTTGACTCAATTTAAATCAGTAAAAAATATTGCTGTTGTTTGTGTAATCGTGAAACTGCGTAAACCATTGACTGAGAATTTCTGGCTGAATACAAATGATACTGAGATGGATATCCCTGGAATAGTTGAATACTCTAATTTGCGTCCGCTAGAGAATTCAATTGTTTATGTGCCATTCTATATGCCAGGCGAACACCCAAAGTTTTCTGAGCCTGATGACGTTTTTCTTCAGAAGGTGCGCAAATATTTCAAAAAGATTAATCCAAATCTGAAAGATGAGGATTTTTTAGATATTCGCGCAAGTCGTTATCGTTTCGCGCAGCCTATTGGCGTCCCAGGTTATTTGGAAACCATTCCTAATGCTAAGTTACCAATTGATGGCCTTTGGGTTGCCGATACTTCCTACTACTATCCTGAGGATCGAGGTATTTCTGAGAGTATTGATTTTGGTAGAAAAATGGCTCGGGATGCCATACGGTGATCCGCCAATTTTTTTCCAGACAATTTATTGGTTTTTTAATTACTGGTGGAATAGCAGCGATAGTAAATTTTTTATCGAGAATTTTTTATAACCAGTATTACAGCTTTTCAACATCAGTTCTTTTTGCGTACCTTACGGGTATGGTCACTGCCTTTGTCTTGGCCAAGCTATTTGTCTTTAAGTCGAGCACACAATCGGTTAAACGTTCTGCAATGATATTCGCTCTGGTTAACTTGTTGGCTGCAGCTCAGACCTGGTCAATTAGTATGGGACTCAAGTTTTATGTCTTGCCTGCCATCGGAGTTGAGCAACACGTCGCAGATATCGCAAGTGCCGTTGGGATAATATTCCCAGTGTTCACCAGCTATCTTGGCCACAAACGTTGGTCATTTAAATAGCTTCTCATGAAAATCGGTAAGGCGGCAATAGGATTTATTTTCCTCACATTTTTCTATTTGGGGCTGTTGCTTTGGGTTGATGAAAAACATCATGTCATCACCCAGATTCATTATCTTGTACATGCAATTCCATTTCTTTTAGCTGTATCGCTTGTCTCCTATTTATCTCGCTATCTTCGCTGGCGCTGGCTTTTATCCCGCTCTGGATATTCAGTAGATTGGGTGTACGGATTTATTGCTTATCTTTCGGGGTTTGCGTTCACTGCAACCCCAGGAAAAGTCGGTGAATTAATCCGGATTCGATACTTCTCTCGGGTAGGTGTGCCCACCAATATTTCCTTTGGCGCTTTTATTTATGAGAGAGCCCTTGATTTGATTGTTGTGTTGCTATTGGCTTCGTTGGTGATTAGTCGTTCTGACTTGCTAATGCTTGCGCTTAGTTTTGTAGTAATCTTTATTGGCTTATTGGTTGGAATTGCTCTGAATCCAAAACTTCTCACAAAGTTGAGTACATTTCTAGGTCGTTATTATTGGGTTAAATTAGCAAAGTTATTTTTAGTTGTGCGTGATGCGCTATCCTCATGTCGATTTTGGTGCAATCCATTGGATTTAATTGTCTCCATGGGCTATGGCGTATTCGCTTGGGCTTTAACTTCTTATGGTTTTATGTGGCTATTGAGGGACTTAGGAGTGTCAATTCAACCATTAGAGGCATTCACGATATACCCTCTGGCTATGTTGGCGGGTGCAGCATCGTTGCTACCGGGTGGTGTGGGCTCAACAGAGTTGACTATTGTTTTGCTTTTAGGAATCTATGGTGTAACGGCCAGTATCGCCATGATCGCAGCAATTGGAATTCGTTTTGCAACAATTTGGTTTGCGGTACTGACCGGCTTTATTTGTTTAGGAATTTTAGAGATATGGAAATCAAAGCTAGACAAACCTAACATCTGATCTAAACTTCGCTTACCTTACTTCTAGATATTCATCTTGTTAAAGATGAGGCTTGGAAGATGTCTTATTACCATCATAATAATTTGCCATTTGGCAGGCGCATAGATGGTCGCTTTCTTAGACTCAATACCGGAGGTTATAGTTTTTGCAACTTCTTCAGCAGAGGCAAATTTCTCGCTGCCTTTTATTCCGGCAGTCATTGGCGTATTGGTTGGACCCGGCTTAATCAGTGTGACACTAACGCTTGTACCTGCAAAGCGGTGCTGTAGCCCTTGCGTATATCTTGTTACTAGACCTTTGGCAGCGCCATAAACATAGTTGGATTTGCGTCCACGATCACCCGCAACTGAACCAATGATGGCAATAGAGCCTTGATTCAATTTGGCTATATGCTGTGCAAAGGCTTCCGCATAAAGCACGGGTGAAATCCCATTAATTTCTAGGGTGTTGTAATTGAGGGCTAAATCATTTTGGCAATCTTGTTGCTCTGGAAGGGTTCCATGTGCAATTAAAGCAATATCGATTGGACCGACTGCAAATAGGTCATTAACCATTTTTTGGATAGTGGTGGGGTCGATAAAATCAGTTACCACCATTTCTGTTTTGGTGTTTGGTGCGCGTACCAATAAGTCAGCATTAACTACCTCTAGCTTTTTTTGATCTCTGCCAACCAAAATCAATTCCACTGAACCTTGCTGCGCCCATATTCTTGCGCAATGCTCTGCTATAGATGATGTCGCTCCAATAATGGCAATTCGTTTTGTAGTCTTCAATTTAACTTCCTAGTAAGCGACGTGATAGTGATGAGCTAATGCCTGCATCACGGTATTTTAAAAATTCATTTAATTTAGGATAGCCAGCCTCAAATAATTCACGAGGCATTCGTGCATCTTTGGCTGCGTATATCCGGCCCTTGGCCTCTTTGACAATGGCATCTAAGCGAGCCAGGAGCTTATGTGTACGGGATTCATGATTAGGAAAATCCAGGGCCAAAGTCACACCTGGCTCTGGAAAGCTGAGCATGCCGAGGGACTCTTTGTTGCCAAAGGTCTTCAGGACTGCCAGAAATGATCCTTCACCAGACCTTTCGATCTCTCTTAACATTGCCTGAGTCGCATCTTGACCTACGTTTCTCGGAATAACACTTTGGTATTGAAAGAATCCTTTGGGACCATACATTCGGTTCCATTCCAGTAACTTATCCAATGGATAAAAGAAGGGTTCGTAATGCGCAATGCTTGAGCCGGCTTTGTATTTTTGGAGGTTGTAGTAAGCGAAGTTAAAGGGGCGCAAGGTCAGCGAGTTGACTAGAGAAATGGGCGGCATAAAAGGCATTTTTTTCTCCGCTTTCATTTTGGGCACATCTTTTAATTCTTTATTAGGGTTAGCTCGCATGAAGATACCTTGGCCTTTGTTGGACATGCAGTCAATCCAGGAGACAGTATGCTCCCAATCCGCCTCCGAGGAATCTGCCAATTCAAAAAATTCGGACAAATTTGAGTAAGGGATGGTTTCAGTATCGAGCCATGGCCCAGAAATGGGGCGAAGTTGAATTACTGCTTCAACTATAAAACCAGTGAGTCCCAATCCACCCAAAGTAGCAGCAAACCATTCGGGATTATGAGTTGGTCCACATTCTATTTCCATGCCGTCAGTGCGCACTAATTTAAGGCTTTGGATATGACCCCCAAATGTTCCCATTAGGTGGTGATTTTTACCATGAACATCATTCGCAATTGCCCCTCCTACGGTAACCATTTGCGATCCCGGTGTGACGGGTAATGTCCATCCTTTTGGGATGAAGAGTCTTTGGATATCCCTTAACAGAACGCCTGCCTCACATCGAAGGAGTCCCGAATGCACATCAAAATCAATTAAATGATTAAGGCCTGTAGTCAGCCATAAGGTTCCATTGGGATTTAAAGCTACGTCACCGTAACTTCGGCCCATTCCATGCGCCAACCCAAATCCAAGGCTATCGTTGTGCTGAATAAGATCTGCCACCCTATTTCGATCATTTAAGGGGATTGCGTTATGTAATTCATGGCTTAAACGGCCCCAGGAAGAGACTGGTTTCATTGGGATCTTGGAGAGTTTTTTAAGATTTGAGGAGAGGGGTGGCATTGATTCATTTAGAGCGAGGTTATCATTTGAGGGGCGGAGCTTGATAAGGGCGGTCTGATGGCTTGATTGAGCCCTCAATATATATTGATATTGTAATTAATGCGAAAATAACCATGCCCACAACATGAATGACTTTAGCTCTTGAGGGCAATATCTTCAGATGAACATTACCAGGACCACTTATAGCATGCAAGATCGCCTCCTTGGGCTTTTAAAGCTAATACGCCCAAAGCAATGGGTTAAAAATGGCTTCGTTTTTGCCCCTTTGGTTTTTTCGGGAGAAATGCTCAATTTTGATGCATTTTCAAATGCTTTATTGGCTGCCTTATTTTTCTGTATTGCTTCTTCCGCAACTTACATCATTAATGATATTAACGATATTGACCTAGATCGTCGTCATCCCAAAAAGTCTAAATCTCGCCCTTTAGCTTCAGGGCTTGTCTCTAAAACTGCTGCATTCGCACTCCTGGCAGTTTTCTATGTAATTTTAATTTTGGGGTATTTCGTAATGCCAAAAGTCATTTTGGTCATTGCGGGCTATTCCGTTCTTAATTTGGTATATACCTGTGTCTTAAAGCATGAGCCAGTTATTGATATTTTTACGATTGCCATAGGTTTTGTTCTGCGTGTGGTGGCGGGCGCAATGGCCTTGAATTTGGATGCCTCAGCTTGGATGTGTGTCACAACTTTATGTTTGGCGCTCTATTTGGCTGCAGTAAAACGACGTCAAGAATTGGCTCAAAATGGCTCTGAGGGTCGTAAGGTCTTGAAGAAATATTCGGTGGAGTTGGTTGATCGTTATGCAGAAATGTCGGCCACGGGGGCTTTGCTTTTTTACAGCATGTTTGTGATGTCCGCTAGACCCGAGCTGGTTATTACTATCCCCCTCGTTTTGTATGGATTATTTCGCTATTGGTATGTGGTCGAAGCCCTTGATGGCGGAGAGTCTCCCACCGATGCTTTGTTGGCTGACTGGCAATTATTAGCAGTAGTTGCCCTTTGGATTGGTGCATGTGTATGGGCGCTTTCAGGCTTGCATTTATGAAATATTTTTCTTATTTACTAACCCCATTTTTGGCTTGGCTAATCGCTGGAATTTTGAAGTTTTTAATTAATAGTCTAAGAGCACGTCGATTTGCTTTTGATTTGATTGGGTATGGAGGGTTGCCAAGTAATCATAGCGCTATTGTTTCTAGCATGGCTACATTAATTGGTTTAAACGAAGGCATTCAGAATCCGGCCTTTGGGGTTGCTGTTGCTCTAGCGTTTATCGTAATCTTGGATGCTAGTAGTTTGCGTAGGCAAGTTGGCAAACATGCGATTGCTATTAATAAGCTCAATAATTTAACCAATCAGAATCCCTCATTTTTGCGTGAACGGATGGGGCACACCCGAGTTGAAATTTTCGCTGGGGTTCTAGTTGGGTATGTAGTTGGATATCTTGTTGGGTCTCTGAGTTAGTTCGGATTTACCCCTTCAAGGTAGCGCATTACAGTATCCGTTTTTGACCAGCGACCTCTATTCATTATTGCCGGTATGCTAGCGCCGGATTTAAGTAAATCTTGAGCGGCCCCAACTCGCATTGAGTGGCCGCTAATGTGATTAATGATTTCCTTGTGAAGTTTTGCATCTTTTGCAAGGCGCTTATAAATTCGATTAATTTGCCCGCAATTTAATTCTGCAGTAATTTGCATTGCATTATTGATTCCCCTAAATAGAAGACCATCATTTAGCTTGGTTTTTTCCAGCCATGACTTAATGGACTCTATTGCTCTTTTGCTCGGAAAAATCCAACGACCCTGTAGCTCTTGGTCAGTTTTGCTTTTACGTAGGCGTATTTTCATTTCACCAGATGCCTCGGATTCATTAAAAGTGATATCTGATATTTTTAATGAAACGAGCTCGCTGCGTCGACACATGCTGTCATAGGCCAATAGCAAAAGTGCGCTGTCTCTAGCCCCTCGTAAATTGTCTTCTGTCGCACTCAACATTTTCTCTAGTATGGGTGCAGTTACTCCATATGCCTGACTGCTAGAGCGTCCAAGTGTGCGATGCATACGCCTCAGTTCAATTTTGACATCGGGGTGCTGAGTTGGGTCTAGCTCTTGATTGAGTCTGTGAATACAAGATATTGCAGCAACTGCAATGCGGATGCTGGAGGATTTCAATCCACTCTTGGTTAGCCTAGCTATATAAATTGCAACTTCTGATGGATTAGCCGGAAGAGGGCTGCAGTGCAGCTCATCGCAGAAATGAATAAATCTCTCAAAATTAACTTTATAGGCCCTTATGGTTGACGGTGCGTATGCACCCTCAATCTTTTCAGCTGTTTTAATAAGGATTTCATGGGCATTCATGGTAACCTTTCTTAATAGCATATTCATGGATATTTGATATTTATAATATCATAATTTAGTTAAATTGATAACTTCAGAGCAAATTAGAGCGGCAAGGCAGTTAATTAGGGTGACGGCCGATGAATTGGCTCGCGAATCGGGAGTGGGGGTTGCAACCATTCGAAGGTTTGAGCTGATGGCTGGGGTTCCATCTGGAAATGCACGCTCAGTAGAGGCAATTCAAGCGGCCCTTGAGTTGCTGGGTGTCGAATTCATTGGCACCCCAGAGGATCGCCCCGGCGTTCGCCTTAATACTGGCTCAAAGTAACCTGATGACTATTCCATCAAAATCAAGACGATCTGGTGGCCCAAAGACTGATCAAGGTAAATTGATCTCCTCCCGTAACTCCCTTAAGACGGGAACTTATTCCAAGTTAGTGGTGTTGCCTGATGAAAATCACGAAGAGTTCGATTCATTGCTCGCGCAATTTAATGCGGACTTCTATCCCAAAGATGCTGTAGAAATTATCTTAATCCGCGAGCTTGCTGTAATCACCTGGAAAAAACTCCGCCTAGAAAAGCTTGAGCAAAACTACCTCGTTAAACAACTGTCTGATCCGGTAACGCTTGAGGAATTTCTATCTTGTGGCAACGGCTATACAAAAGAAACCCATCAGGCTTGGGTTGAGCGCGGGGTCTTGGATGAAGAAAAGCAGCAAAGGTACATCAAGATTTTAGAGTTCATTACACCCTATAAAAGACAGCATGTTTCCGAGGAGGTGTTGGCCCAAATTAAAGCCGCCTTTCCTAAATTTTATAAAATGATGATCGATTTTTATAAGGCCTTTAGCCCTCCCAAGGAGGGTGAACCGACATGTGAAGAGGTCGCTCAGTTTCAGGTTCGCTTTGGAGATGAGGGGCTTAAATTTATAGTGCCCGCCTATTTCGACGTAGTTATTCCAAGCATGAAGTCATCACTTTGGTGCACCACCCATCAAGAAGCGATTCGCCAGAACGTGGCCACAATCAAACAAGAGCGCTTATTAAATCTGATGCAATTGGGAGGAGCGCAACGTGCTGGGGATGATTTAGGCCGAGCCTTTGTGCGCACTCTGGGAGAGTTTCGTAAGCATCACGAATGGCGCCTCAAAAACACTTTGGGTGATGCGTTGCAATTAGAAAGCTAGGGAATGATTACCCTAGTGTTTGAATGGCAAAAGTATTCGGTCATTCTGAATGAGACGTATTAGCAAATAAGAACCAGTTCGTTTTGTAAATGAGGCGAGTTGGTGAGTGGGGATGCTAATACCCCATCTCGCGCATTCAATTGCGCCCCAATCATCACTTAGCACCACCGCTCTTAACGTTAATCCACACTTTTTGCGCCAACAGCACTAAAAGCATCAAGAAAAATGCACCGAACAACCCACCTGCCGTCGCTTTGATCATGCCTTTTTTGGCAGCCGTTGGCGCGGCATTCATTTCAAAGCCCTTTGAAAAACGTATGCTATTTGCCAACAAACTCGATCGCAAGCTATCAACAAATACTAGGGACTTCGTGTCGTTTGAATCAATTGTGGTTCGCAATTGGGACTCTTGTTCCAATAGCTTTTGATTGAGGGCAATGCCGTCAAAGGTACTATTCATTATTGGGGTGATTTGGGTGACCCAGGTTTTTAAGATGGCCATTTGCGCCCTTGCATCCTTTAAGCGCTCTATCGACTCTTTAGTAGCATTGATGTCGGTATTGACTGCAATGATCTGGGTGCTGATGGGCATATACTTAGCACCAGAGTCTTTGGGGTCGACCCCTTGGCTGACCGATTTTTGCTCGCCCGGGAAGCGCTTAGCCAAGAGCTCTAGACTTTTGAGTCGCTCCTGCTGATACTCCAACTCCACTTGAGCGGCATTCATTTTTCTTGCAATATCCGCATCACTACTAATGACTTGGGATTCTTGCCCGCTAAATTGGAGTTTGAGCGCTAAGTATGAAGCACCTTGCAATAAAAAGTCTTTGGCACCGCGAACGTTATCGATCGCCTTATCCCGCGAGGATCCAGTTGCTGTCATTTTTAAGCTTACAATCGAGGTGCCCGCTGTCTCTAGGCCCGCAGTAGAGGCTAAATCTTTGATATCTGCTTTACTCATGCCATAGGTTGGTACGACATTTTTTACCCACCATTCTGAATTACTTAGGGTGCGATACAGTGATTCTTGACCTTGTGGAACCTTTGATTCATCAATCAATTGATCGGCTAGGTTTGGAAGGCTCTTTTGCAAAGACCTTAACCCGACTATATCGGTGCCCCCATTGTTATTGAGCACTAACTCAGCCTGATAACTGCCCAGGAAAAACCACCCTGCCAAACCCAAAACAGCGCCCAGTATGCTAGCGATTACTAACTTTTTCCAAGTCGACTGCAAAAAATTAACAATATCGAGCAGGGAGATCTCAGCATCTTGATCGTTGCGTTCAGACTCTGGTTGCAAGGCATGATTGATGCTCATGGGTTTAGATACTCTCTTTTAATGTGAATGCGCACTAATATCGTTTTGAATTTTATAACAAAACGACCGATCCCTTGGCTTTGCAAAAATTGACATGCGATTACGGCGATTGGGGGGCATCGCGCATAGGAGGCTTGGCGCATGGAGCTGTCGCAAACAGTTACTGTTGACCGGGAGTGGGCTTGGGTGTAGGTGGAAGTTTGGGTTTTGTATTGGGCGTGCTCAGACCTAAGGCTGCCACCCATACGATCATGAAAATCATGCTATTTAGGACCACTTCGGTTGAAACCTCTTTGGTTAACATCACTGCTGCTGCAATGAAGAGCCCCCAGCGCCCCAAGGTATTCCAGGGGGGATTGAGCGCTTTTGCCTCCTGCCAGGTTAGGGCAATAGCAAGCCAGATCATGATTAAGGCCGGGAGACCATAGCTCAGGGCAAAATCGAGCCAGGCGCTGTGGGTCCAACTGATTTGGGCGTTTGGCCATATTTGCTTACCCAAACCCCCAAAGGATAGACTTAGTAAACCATAACCCAAGGGGTTTTGCATTAATAGACGAGTGCCCACGATAGCCCAGCTTATACGCATGTAGTTTGAATCACTGGCAGGAATACCCAACTCATTGATTGGTAACACACGGGTTTGCCATGCATCGTATTTGTCGACTTGGACAGCCATCTTGGCATCGGCCCAAAATTGATGCCATAGCGGGCTTTGGTAAGTGACTTTTTGCACAAGCCACACGCTTGCCGATACCATCAAAGCCAAGGCGAGCATGGTCAGAATTGGCCTTCTGACATCAATCATATTGCGCGCAACTACCAGTGCAAACACGCCCAATAGCGCTATTGCATAGACTGCCCCCAATCGATCGCCTTCTAATTCGAAGAGCGTTAAGGTGAGAGGCACGCTCAGTAGGTAGAAAATGGCTGATTGCCAATGAAGGGTTTTTCTTTTTAAATCGTTGGCGATACATCCCAGACCTACAGCCATAGCTGGCAAACAGAAGAACACATATCTTGCCCGCGCAATCCCAAAGGGGCTGCCCATGTGATCGGGATTGAGAATCAGATAAGGTGAGAGCGTGAGCCCATAGTGCAAGGCAACAATCCCCAAGATGTATTTACCAAAGTAAATCAGGCTAGGAAGCAGTAAACCCCAATAAATGATGGCCCAAGAGGTTTTTGCTGTTTTAGGATTGGTATTTTGGCCAATTACCAAACCGAGCCCCAATGCAAACACACAGCCAATGGCAATCTTTTTCCAAATCGTGGTGTATTCCAGATACTGGCGATCAAAGTCCTGACCAATAAAT
Organism: Polynucleobacter sphagniphilus; assembly: GCF_029892205.1. Classification (NCBI taxonomy): domain Bacteria; kingdom Pseudomonadati; phylum Pseudomonadota; class Betaproteobacteria; order Burkholderiales; family Burkholderiaceae; genus Polynucleobacter; species Polynucleobacter sphagniphilus. Next base: position 91,636 of record NZ_JARXVX010000001.1, on the reverse strand, counting down.
AAGAGGTGGATAGTGACCCAGACTAGTAACAGAACGATGAGCCAAATGGGCGCTGCCGCCCTTTGAAACAGTAAGCGCCAGTGTTTTGCAATGATGGGAAAGCTGAGCAATGCACCCCCCACGAGGCAGCTATTGCGGACAAACACGGTATGGGGCAAGAGCCAGACACCATACAAGATTGCAAAAAGCATGCACAAGGTCAAAACCAGGACCTGGGGGATTGGGGAAATTTTTTGGTTGGGATGCACTTTTACCTTCTGATTATCCAGAAATGATCATGACTAAATCTCCAGCACCATCAGCACTCTGAGCAGCAGCACCGTTATAAGGAATCAGTGTATGGGATGTTCCAGGGCCGCATTGCGGGGCCACTTTTTTTAGTAAGCGACGAAACAGATTATATTGATGACGTTTTTCTATCAATTTGAAACCGGTGGCTCTGCCATTTTGCCCAGCTAGTAGCGCCGCAAAATCAAACTGAGGGTCCCAGCACTCAAAAATAATCATGGCGCGCATACCGACAGGCAAGGGCAGCATGCCCGAGAGCACGGTTGACTCATATCCTTCGACGTCAATCTTAATGACCCCAGAGAGGAGATTGCGGGTTTTTAAGCTGGAGAATAGCTTTTGCATTTGCTCTTTGGCATCCTCAATACGAATTTGTTGAGAGCGGTAATTTTGGGCCTGAACACTTAAATAGCCATCTTTTTTTGCCAAAAGCTCCTGAGACAGGCCATTATCTTGATCCGGAACAAAGGCGCCGCCTAGATTACCGCGCGGTACCATCAGATCTGTGTCATGCGATCCCTGGCCCAACCCGAATTCATGAAGGTAATAGGGATGATTGCCGAGCGCCCGATGAAGATTTAATTTGAGGATGCTGATGCATTCTGGATTGGGCTCATATAAATGCACTTCCTTAAAGCACAACCCACTTTGCACAGAGGTCATGCCAATATTGGCACCAATATCAATTAAAAAGTCTTGATAGCCGTCATTGGCAGCAAACTCGATGAGTTTTTTGACATGGGGCTCATAAACACCTGTTGTCAAAGGCTCAATTGGCAAGCGATCGCCAGCCAAAAAAAATAAGTTTGGGGCTGCTTGGGTTAAATTTTTGTATGCCACCCTCTTTTGCTCCCGAGCGAATTTCTCTTTACCCGTTTGCAGGTACTCAAAACCACTCCACTGCATTACAACCCCCTTTATTTAGCCCAAGCATTGGCAAGATCCATTGATGGTCCTGCTTGTAGCGCTTTGTTTACGCAGTTTACTCTTTGAACAATACGAATAGCCTACAAACAATTTTTGGCAAACACGCTGGATAGGTAATAAGAATTAGAAATCTTTACTGACCTATTTATTGCGAGAGCGCTTTAATCGGCGACTATTGCGCTTTTCATAGAAGCGGGCAAGTCGTCTTCTAAAAATGTGATTCCCGCCCACCTGAACATAGCGATGCATCTCATGATGAAAAACGGTATTTTGACCATAACCATAATAAATAGTCGAAGGCTTGTTTAGAGCTGCAGCCAAAGTGGCCCCACCCGAGGCCAAGGTGATAAATGAAGTGGCGGCGTTGATTAAATGCGCATATTCCAATAGCGATTTAGTAAAAATCATTTTGCGCTTTGGTAATAACCAACGGGTAAGCCTATCTGGGTTCACGATCACGTGATTAGGATATTGGCGGTATATCCCGATCTTATCGAGCCAAGAAAAAGCACCCACAAAGGAAACGTAATTGAGATCAATGTAATTGTCTTCAAGAGCCGGATTTACTTCTAGTTTGGGATAAACCTCCACCGGGATTTCTTGATCGGCAGTGATACCAAATTTTTCAAAAATGAGATTAACGATTTTGCTCTGCTTGCTTGCAGGATTGTCTTGCAAGGGTGTGGGCGGCTGATCACTTATCCCATCTAAATGGGGGTTGTTTTTCCAAATCAGATCAAATATTTGGGGATTACGAAAATTGCTTTGATCAGAGAGATAGACTTTTTCTGCCAAGCCCTGCTCTTTGAGCATCCTTGGTAGGGCGCTATAAAACAAATGATCCCCAAGGCCGCCATACTCTAGCTTAAATACAATTTCTTTATTTAGCGCCATCGTTTAATCAAGCAGCTTTTAGATTGGTCAACATATCGGCATAAGCTAGTTTCAACCCATCATCCAAGGAGACCTCTGCATGCCACCCCAACCTATTTAACCTTCCCGAGTCCATCCACTTTCTAGGAGAGCCATCGGGTTTGGAGGGATCAAAACTAATGCTGCCTTGATATCCAGTTGCCTTTGCTACGGCGCTTGCTAGCTCAGCTATAGTGACATCCGATCCATAGCCCACATTGATATGACTTTGCATAGGTTCTGTTTGGCTGTCATAGGTGGCTTTATCTAGCTGCATCACGAAGACTGATGCGGTAGCCATATCGTCAACATACAAAAACTCACGTCTTGGAGTTCCCGTTCCCCAGATCACCACTTCAGGGGCATTGGCTACTTTAGCTTCGTGGAACCTTCTAATGAGGGCTGGGATGACATGGCTATTTTCTGGATGGTAGTTATCACCTGGGCCATACAAGTTAGTAGGCATCACGGAGCGATAGTCCACCCCATGAGAGATACCATACTGACGGTTATAGCTCTCGCACATCTTGATACCGGCAATCTTGGCAATAGCATACGGCTCATTGGTGGGCTCTAACTTGCCAGTGAGTAGCGCATCTTCAGACATTGGCTGAGGGGCAAGTTTGGGATAGATGCAGCTTGAACCTAAAAAGAGAAGTTTTTTCACGCCATGCACAAAGGCTTGATGAATGACATTGTTTTGCACCATCAAGTTCTCGTAAATAAATTGGCCAGGGTAGGTATTGTTGGCATGAATGCCACCCACCTTAGCAGCAGCCAAATAGACTTGATCAGGTTTTTCTGTTTTAAAGAAGTTTTCGACAGCAGCTTGATTAGTTAAATCGAGCTGGGCATGGGTTTTACCGATGATGTTAGTAAAACCTTGAGCTTGTAGGCTACGAACAATGGCTGAGCCCACCATACCGCGATGGCCAGCAACATAAATCTTTTGATTGAGATCGTTACTCACGTGTTGGATGATTTTCGTGTTTTGCGTGACTTGTTAAATTAGTCAATTAGTTCTCTTTACCTACTGCCACACTATGGCCATGCTTTAACAACAAAGCATGTTGCTTAGCCTGGTCTAAGTCGTTTGCTACCATCTCGATGATCATTTCATCCAGAGTAATCTCGGGAACCCAACCGAGTTTTTCTTTGGCTTTGCCTGGATCTCCCAAGAGGGTTTCGACTTCTGTAGGGCGGTAGTAGCGCGGATCAATTTGTACGATCACATCACCCACCTTTAACGCTGGAGCTTTATCGCCCTCAATAGAGGCAACGACTGCCTTCTCGTTTTCAGCAGTTCCCTCAAATTTGAGAGTGATGCCTAACTGTTTGGCGCTGCGGATGATAAATTCTCGTACGGTGAACTGCACACCGGTCGCGATAACAAAATCTTCTGGCTTATCTTGCTGCAGCATAAGCCACTGCATACGCACATAGTCTTTGGCATGACCCCAGTCACGTAGGGCATCAATATTACCCATGAAGAGGCACTTCTCTAGACCTTGAGCGATATTGGCCAGACCTCTGGTCACTTTACGGGTGACAAAAGTTTCACCACGGCGTTTGGATTCATGGTTAAAGAGGATGCCGTTACACGCATAAATGCCATATGCTTCGCGGTAGTTCACAGTAATCCAGTAGGCATACATCTTGGCTACGGCATAAGGACTACGTGGATAGAAAGGGGTAGTTTCTTTTTGAGGGATTTCTTGAACCAAACCGTAGAGCTCAGAAGTGGAGGCTTGGTAAAAACGGGTTTTCTTCTCAAGACCTAGAATACGAATGGCTTCAAGCATTCGTAGAGGGCCAATGGCATCCACATCTGCGGTGTACTCAGGAGACTCAAAAGAGACGGCGACGTGAGACTGCGCACCTAAGTTATAAATCTCATCAGGCTGAGTTTGCTGGATGATGCGTACCAAGTTACTGGTGTCAGTTAAATCACCATAGTGAAGAATCAGGTCTGGATGATTGATGTGGGGATCTTGATAGATGTGATCAATCCGTTCAGTATTAAAAGAAGAAGCGCGGCGCTTAATGCCGTGAACGATGTAGCCTTTTTCTAATAAGAACTCAGCTAGGTAAGAGCCATCTTGGCCAGTGATGCCGGTGATGAGGGCGACTTTTTTAGAGTTTTTCATTATTAGTATTTATGTTAATGATTGATACATTTTTTTGACGATATCGACTCCACGAGTGGAGGCTTTCCAGCCCAATTCTTTTTCAGCTTTACTGGGATTAGCGCAGCCAATTGCCAAGTCTGTAGGCCGAAATAAATTGGGGTCTTGAATGACGTGATCCTTCCAGTTCAGATTAGCTTGCTTAAATGCGGTATCCACAAAATCTTGTAAAGAGATAGTGTTACCTGCAGCAATCACAAAATCTTGCGGACTATTCTGCTGAAGCATGAGCCACATCGCCTCGACATACTCAGGAGCCCAGCCCCAGTCCCGCGAAATATCTAATCTTCCTAGTTTTAACTTCTCATTACTGCCGGATGCAATCCTTTTGACAGCATGAATGATTTTTTGTGTCACAAAACGCTCTGGACGCAAAGGCGATTCGTGATTAAACAAAATACCGGTGCATGCGAATAAGCTGTAGGCATCGCGGTAATTATTTACCAACCAATAGGCCGAAGATTTAGCAACAGCATAAGGACTCATTGGATGAAAGGGTGTGCTCTCATTTGCAGGTTCACCATGAGTATCCCCAAAGCATTCGCTCGAGCCGGCCTGGTATAGACGGATTGGTTTGTCCATCATGCGCAATCCCTCGAGTATGTTGAGCGTTCCCAAGCTAATGCTTTGCATGGTTTCTGCTGGTTGCTCAAATGACAATCCTACCGAGGATTGCCCAGCTAAGTAATAGATTTCATCTGGATTGCTTTTTCGTAGGGCCACCAAAACACTGCGAAAATCTTCGGGTGCCATTGAAATACACTGCACTTGATCGCTAATGCCCAATTTTTTAAGATTACCAAAGGAGCTACCTTGTGCATCGCGCGAGGTGCCAAACACTGAGTAGCCTTTATTCAGTAAAAATTGAGCAAGATAAGCACCATCTTGACCGCTGATTCCGCAAATGAGTGCTGTACGTTTGTTCATAGATATTGTTAACTACGCCCATACGTGTCTTTAAACCGCACAATATCGTCTTCACCCAAGTAGCTGCCCGATTGGACTTCAATAATCTCTAAAGGAGTTTTACCTGGATTAGCCAAGCGATGGATCTGGCCTTGCGGAATATAAGTACTTTGATTCTCGTTGAGCATAATCACTTGATCGCCGTTGGTAATCTCTGCAGTTCCTTTGACCACAATCCAATGTTCGGCTCTATGGTGATGCATTTGAAGTGAGAGGCTGGCTCCTGGTTTGACTTGGATGCGCTTGACCTTAAAACGATCTCCTTCATCGACGCTGTCATACCAACCCCATGGTCTAGATACTTTGCGATGTAAGTTCTTTTCTTCGCGCTGTTGAGACTCTAATTGATTGACGATGTGCTTCACATCTTGACTGTTTTTGCGATCAGCTACTAAAACGGCATCAGCCGTTTCCACAATGATGAGATTCTCCACCCCTACTGCGCTCACTAAACGGGTGCTGGCATGAACTAATGAGTTCTTAGAATTAGTGATGAGGGTATCGCCACTGGTGACATTACCTTGTTCATCTTGTTTGCCGACTTGCCAAACTGCATCCCAGGCACCGAGATCATTCCAACCCGCATCAAGTTCAACCATCTTGATGGGGTATTGTGAGCCTGGGCACTTTTCAATCACGGCATAGTCAATCGACTCACTGGGAATCGTGTTGAAAATGGTTTTGTCAGGACGCACAAAAGTCGCTTGATCTGTAGTTCTTTCAACCCAAGCCGTTTCAGTAGCGCCAAAAATATCAGGGCGGAATTCTTTTAGGGCGGAGAGCCAAACACTAGCCTTAAGGACAAACATACCACCGTTCCAAAAGTAACCACCTTCTTCTAGGTATTGCTTGGCAGTGGCTTCATTGGGTTTTTCGACAAAGTGCTCAACGGTATAAGCATTATTAACAGCATCACCTTTTACCTTGATGTAGCCATACCCTGTTTGCGGGGAAGTAGGTGTGATACCTAAAATCGCAATCGCGCCTTTTTTGGCAATCGCAATAGCGCTTTGTAAAGCCTTGGTAAAAGCAGCAGGATTGGTAATTGTTTGATCTGCTGGGGTTACTACCAAAATGGGATCTTCTTGACTCTCGCCGCTGTCTTGCGCATAGAGCGCCGCTAAAGTGAGTGCAGGAGCAGTATTTTTGCCAGTGGGCTCTAACAATAGGGTAGCTTGAACGTCTTTTAATTCACGTAATTGATCTAAGGCTAAAAAGCGGTGCTCTTCATTGGTCACTATTAGTGTTTTGCCAAATGTAATTTCTTTACCGCCAACAGAATGAATACGGTCAATCGCTTGTTGAAACAAGCTTTGATTTGAACCATCTCCTGACAGCACTAAGAACTGCTTAGGAAATCCTGAGCGGGATAAAGGCCAAAGACGGGTACCGGAGCCGCCGCAGAGGATGACAGGATGAATGAGGCTATTCAAAGGAGGGCTTTTAAAAAGATTAATAATGATGATGAATTTTAAGCCTTTTCAAGAACTTCCCTGCTATTGTGCTCTTTATCGCTTGCCTATCAGTCCGGCGCTTTCCCTTACGAGACCTACCTATAATTTAGTCATCATTTCTGAGTAAATCTGCCCATTTTGACTTCAACCCCTCAATCCCCACCCGTAGTAAGCGTTTTAATGCCTGCTTTTAATGCGGCGCGGTTTATTGGGGAGTCTATCAAGAGCGTCTTGGCGCAAACCTACCCCCATTTTGAGCTTCTCATACTCGATGACGGTTCTACCGATCAAACGCATGCCATTGCTACTGCCTTTACTGATTCACGTATACGCATTCTGCGTCATGAACAAAACCAAGGATTGGTGGTAACGCGCAATGCACTGGTTAATGCAGCTACCGGAAAATACATTGCCTTTTTGGATGCAGACGACATCGCAGCGCCAACACGACTTGCAGAGCAAGTAGCGCTCCTTGAGGGTGGTTCGACTGATGTGTGCGGCACCGACCACTTTACCCTGTACCAAGCTACTGGCAGGCGCAAAAAATCTAAACAAGTGCATCGTGATGCAGATATCCGCGCCATGATGGTGGTGGCATGCCCACTATGCAATCCCTCGGTGATGGGCAAAGCAGCGGTTTTCAAATCCCACCCTTATCAATCCAGCTTGGATGTGGCAGAAGACTACGCGCTCTGGCAAACCCTCAGCTTAGCTGGCTACCGCTTTGCCAACCTCAAGCAAAACTTACTGACTTACCGTGTTCATGACGGTCAAATTAGCCAAGAAAAATTAGCGCAAACCCAAGCAGCCAACATTCATAGTCAAGAACGGTATTTACTGGGATTGGAAATTCCCCCTCACATGCGCCCGCGCCCATTGGCCTGGACTGACAGATTGCGAACGGGCCCCGCCTTTTTATGGCAACTGAATAAACGTATTAAAAGGGTTTCAGTGAAAGCCAACTATCAAATTTATGCCCGCTTTCAGAAACGCGGCAATCGAATCTGGACCATCTTCACTCGCCTAGAGCGATTGCTGGTTGCCCTAGTGGCAAGCCTACGCGGTCATCTTTAAAACGGCTTCACCCCCCAGACAGGCGCCGCCATTTGGCTGGCAATAAGTCACCGAGTGGCAAACTGCTATCCGCAATCCAGCGCGGTGGACAAAATACCAATTGCCCCGCACGATCACCCAGCCAAGCACCCCACCAACTCAGTGAGCTATTAGCAATAATGTGATGTTCACAGGAGCGCATTAGTTCCAGCTCTTGCACGACCGCCTCTTCATCAGGCAAATTTTCTATAAAGGTAAGCCGCTCGGGCATGGGCAAATTGCCTTTCGCCCAAGCAATATCATCCGAGAATACAAAAAAATGTGCGTCTGGCTTTTCTTGAAGCAATAGCGCCATTGCTTTGCGGTAATAAGACAAATCGAGCGCCCCATGTACTTGAGCAGCGGCTGGTAAATGCACATAATCACCCCGACGAATGTGAACCATCGTGGCATTTGGGGTGCTAGCAATCAGCTCTCGATAGCGCTGGTAATGTGAATCCAATGGCTCCTGAGGGATGATTTCTACTAACAATACCTCTCGAATAGACTCAAAATAACGAAATGATTGCCAATAGCCCATCAGATACAAATCTTGTTTGGCATAGTTGCGAATACGATCCAAGCCCTGCTGGAAAATATAGCCCCGGCGCTCTTTGAGTACATAGGGATTGAGCGGCAAGCATTTTTGCAATATGCGCGCAAGCCGTTTCGGGGTGGCAAGCACACGGGGGTAAGTCTGAATTTGCCCCCGAATGCATAGTTTTCCAAGGAGCAGTGATCGAGGTGTCACTCCCTCTTCTTGCGGCCCATACCAACGGTCATCCAAAATCAGGCTCTCACCGCCCGCTTGCGAAAGAGCCCTTCCAGCGGCATATTGAAACAGTTGATTGCCAAGACCGCCTTGGATCTGAGTGATGATAGTCATCTGCCTATAATAAAACTAAAGGCTCTCACTAAGACCATCTCAGCCAGTAGCCTCGTTTTTAATAAGATCGCACCCCATGAGTAAATTGATAGACACCCTCAAACACAAGAAGAAGAAAGCGACTCTCTCTTATGAAAAATGGGCATTTCACTTTCAATTACACCGCCAAACCCAGTTGCAACGCTCAAGCATTCTGATCAGTGCCGAGCAGGCCCTGCAAGAAAAGAGTTATTTTGAATCGGATGCGCTTTGCCAAAACTCACCCGACGCTACAGTAAGACAAGGTCATCAACTTCGACAATCCGTTTGCGCGGCCTTTTTGAATCAATATCAACACTGTGGCGAGCGCATTCTGATCCACGTGCCTTCTGCAGAGTCCTCCCCTGCTGGCTATTCTTTATTTACGAATCTTGCCGAATGCCTCAATTTCATGGGAGTGCCTACTGTCATATTGGGCTGGGGAGATGATTCCAAGAGTCTACTCAATGCATTTAAACCAACCGTATTGCTTACCAGTGAACACGATAGCTACCTCAATCAAATTGATTGGGATAGTGTCCAGCAATACAAAGAAAATCAGGTTCTCAAGGTCGGCATCACCGCACCCTTATTGGAAAATGATGTCGCGCCAAACACCCCAAAAGTACAGTGGGCCAAAGAAAACCACATTGATTTTTTCTATAGCTTCCGAGATTCCCAATACCTCACTACCCAAGCGGTATACCAAGAGCTCATCGACCAGGGCTTTCCGCTCCTATGTCTGCCCTGGGGGGCCAATATCTTGCGCTATTACCCCGTTGGGGGACTGGAGAGGGATCTAAATTACGTCTTGATTGCCTCGCGCAAACGGGAACACATTTTGTATCTCCGCGAGATTTCTAAAAGGTATGCCGGATTTATTGATGGGCCAGGATGGAGCCACATTAAAGACTTTCGCTTTAATCGCGATCGAGATCGCTTCATTTATTCCCGCGCTAAGGTCGGTCTGAATGTGCATTTACCAGAACAATTACATGTGGTGTATGAACTCAATGAGCGTACCTATCAACTGGCAGCCTGTGGCGTGCCTCAGCTCATTGATCACCCTCAATTGCTAGATAAAACATTTAGCAAAACTGCGGTATTTGTGGCGGACAGCCCAGCGCAATATACCGAGCTATTTGAGGAATTAATGCACAATCCCCAGCTTGGTGAAAAGGCGGCTCTGATAGCTCAGCAAGAGGTTTTTGCCAAGCACACTACCTTTCATCGCGCCCAGACCTTCTTAAACGAGCTAAACACCCTTTAGAAACTAAAAAGTGTTAGATGGGTGACCAAGCACCAATTCGTCTTGCATCTTTAGGCGCTGCATACCTATAATTTCCTAAACAAACACAACAAAAGGAGATTACCAGTGAGTACAGCAAATATCCCTAAGATCAAATTACGCAATTCAGTGACTGAATGTGCCCAATCCATTCGCAAAGAAAATTTTGGTAAATACCAAAATTACAGCATTAAAGACTGCATCGCCTCGATCGCCGCTTCGAAAATTCAGTAATCGCTTAGGTTGTAATTTAGCTCAAACTAGGGCACTTGCTAGTGCTGGCATGAGAAATCAGCACAAAAAAGCCGCTCAACTGAGCGGCTTTTTCTTACTCCATCACGTGGAGCGCTGAAAACAATCGGCTTATTAAGCCTTTTTGGCATACGCAGAGCACCAGCCAGCATTAGCAACTTGTTTGCCAGCAAACAAGGCGCAACCACCAGCAGCAGAACTAGCAGCACCTTGATAGAGTGCGCATGAACCACAATGTGAACCCGCAACAAACTTAGGATATTTTGCTTTATCCACTTTGGCTGCATCAGCCACATAACCTAAAGCAACCGCCTGGGGATCAGTAGCAGATACCATGGCTTGGGCTTGAACTTTGCTGTTCAAGGCCAATGTACAGGCACCAGCAGCAGACAAAATCATAAATTGGCGACGACTATTTTTCATATGAACTCCAAGAGATTGTAAGAATGATGTTGTGGAACTAAACGCATCATAGAGCAGATGAAATCAGGGTGCTAGAGCTACCCCAAGTAATTGATTTCATTAGATTAATAGTTGAGAACTGTTCTCAAGAATAAATCTATACCACCAGATTAATGCCAACCCTTTAAGTTCATACAAGCAATACGCTGTTTGACATGCACGCCCCCACCGGCCTCAGGGTAGTCTTTGGCGCAATCCAAGGCATCTTTTTGAAAAGTAGCTTGGTTATTTTTAGCCGGGTCCTCATTGACGGTGGGGTAACTTGCACAAGCCAATAGGCTTGCGCTGATGAGTGCCATACCAATGAGTTTGAATCCCTGTTTCATCAAATTTAGCGCTTATCTAAGAGAGATAAAAACTCTCTACGCAAATTAGAATCCTTCAAAAACGCACCGCGCATCACGCTATTGACCATCTTGGAGTCACGATCTTTGACACCGCGCCACTGCATACAAAAGTGATCCGCATCCATCACGATCGCTACGCCAATTGGCTTAATTTTTTTCTCCAGCATGTCCGCTAACTCCACTACCGCCTCCTCCTGGATTTGCGGACGGCACATCACCCACTCTGTTAGGCGTGAATACTTTGACAGGCCTATCAGCGCCGACTCCTTACTTGGTAAGACCCCAATCCAAATGCGGCCCATGATGGGGCATAAGTGATGTGAGCAGGCGCTCCGAACCGTAATCGGACCAATAATCATCAACTCATTTAAGCGGCTCACATTGGGGAACTTGGTCAAAACAGGCTGCTCAACATATCGGCCATTAAAGACTTCTTTGACAAACATCTTGGCCACACGGCGACTGGTGTTTTGAGTGTTGTGATCACTTTTTGTATCAATGACCAAGCTTTCTAAAACCGCTTGCATTTTTTGCGCCACTTCATCGACCAAACCATCTAATTCACCAGGCTGGATAAAAGCAGAAATGTTGTCATTAGCATTAAAGCGCGCTTTTTTTGCCTCAATGCGCCTACGAATCACTACCGATAAGGGTGTACCAGCATCGCTTGTTTTAGTGGTGACTTTCGGGGTCGCTTTGCTTGTGACTTTGGCTGTAACTTTGGCGCTGACTTTTTTTACAGATAACTTAGTAGGCGTCTTCTGAGAGGCCGTTTTGGTGGTGGGCATGTAGGCCTTTTGAATTAAATTTGAAAGAACAGTGCGATGACGCAAGCAATGCCAGCTGCCCAGACCAGCGATCTGGCAGTGGGCCAATTAGCCACATAACAAAGCAAATACGTCATGCGCGCAATCACAAAACCAATTGCCAGCAAATCAATGCGCTCCTGCGGTGCATGCGCTACCGAGGCAATGATCACAGCAGCAAAAAAGAGGGGTAGAGATTCAAAAAGATTGGCTTGGGCTGCATTGGCGCGCGCCCGAAAGCCAGTCTGCTTGGCAAGCCACTCCCGCGGAGCACCATTGTCATAGCCCTCAAAGCCTTTTTTAGCGATCCCTGCAGCCACATAGGGAAGTAGCCCCATAACGAGTACACATGCAAATGCGATGGTCATGCTTAACCCTCCTCTGATTGAATAGATTGCACTACTTTTTTTGCACCAATGCGCGACTCTTTACCAGCCAGCAAATTTGTAATATTGTTGCGATGGCGCCAAATCAGCAAAAGACATACGACTACCAGCGCGATACCCATTGGCTGAAAGCCAAACAAAAACACGAAATAGATCGGGCCAAATATCGCTGCCGCTAGCGCTGCTAAAGAAGAGTAGCGCATAAAAAGCGCCACGATCAACCAGGTGCTCAAAGTAGCTAAGCCCAAAATCCAGTTAATGCCAAAGAGAATTCCACAGGCTGTCGCAACGCCTTTGCCACCCTTAAAGCCATGAAAAAGCGGGAAGAGATGCCCTAAAAACACCGCAATGACTACGCTACATAAGATCCAAGAATTCAGGGTGGAGGTGAGGGAATCACTGCCCAAAATCATCCGCGCTAATACGACCGCAACAAACCCTTTGAGGGCATCACCCAAAAAAGTCAGGGCGGCTGCCAGCTTATTACCCGTACGCAGCACATTGGTAGCCCCGGGATTGCCCGAGCCATAGGTATGTGGATCAGGCAAGCACATGCACTTGCTAACCACCACTGCAAAGGAAACCGAACCAATCAAATAACCAATTGGAATGAGCAAGAGATCGAAATTGAAATTCATGCGGCTATCTTAATCATTTATTACCTGCATCGACTTATCTCCGAACAAGATATGCATTCACTTGCTTCTAGACCCAGTTTTCCAGCCTTAAACCAGGTACCCTTGAAAACTCTTTTTGATTATTAGTTACCAAGGGAAAATTTAAGGCAAGGGCTTGCGCTGCAATCATCGCATCCAATGATCCAATCGGATGCCCAGCCTTTTCAAGCTGGGCCCGCAACTTGGCGTAGGCCCAAATGCATGCCTCGTCAAAAGAAAATATAGTCAGTGGAGCCAGAAATAGCTCCAAGGCTTGTTTATTGGGCAAGGAATCTGTCTTTTCAATTCCAAAGGCCAGTTCTGCTGCCACGATACTTGAGATACCAACCTCTCCCGCAGCAAAATCCTTAAAGCGTTCTATCACTGCTGGCGGTTTTTGATTAATGATGTAAATACAAATATTCGTATCAAGCAAGATCAAGGAGCAATCCCCACTCTTTCTTGTTGCTCTGGCTGATCGCGGGTCAATTGCAACCCAGCCTCAAAACCAGCCAATGATGCCGATATTGCGGCAAACAAGCCATTTTTTGGCAAAAGCAAAACACCGCCGCCAAAATGCTGAACTGTTACTTCAGAGTCGGTAAATCGATATTCCTTAGGCAGTCTTACAGCCTGGCTTCTGCCCGTCTTAAAAACCTGTGCTGTATCCATGACTTAGTCCTTTAATATGATACATATCATTGATATATACTTTACAGAAAAGGGCAAAGCTTTACAAATTAACTTCAGAAATATTTATCACCACCATTGGCTTTAGGTGCCACGTGGATGGTGCTGCTGATGAATCGACTTGAGGCGTTCTCTGGCCACATGGGTGTAAATCTGGGTAGTTGAGATGTCGGCATGCCCCAATAAGAGCTGTACTACCCGCAAATCAGCCCCATGATTGAGCAAATGGGTCGCAAAAGCATGGCGCAAGGTGTGTGGCGATAGTGCCACGGGAATATTAGCTACCGTGGCATAACGCTTAATCAGGGCCCAAAAAGCTTGCCGGGTCAATGCGCCACCAGTGTGACGCCCCACAAATACCGCATCGCTGGTTTTCCCCTCAAGCAAGGGTGTTCTAGCCTCGGCAAAATAACGCCGTAGCCACTGCCCTGCCTCGCCTCCAAAAGGCACCAAACGTTCTTTGCCACCTTTACCATTGACAATGCGCACTACGCCTTCATTAAGACCAATCGCCACGGTTTTTAAGGAGACAATTTCAGAAACGCGTAGGCCACTGGCATACATAAGCTCTAACATCGTGCGATCACGCAGACCCAAAGGGGTATTAATATCCGGTGCGTTCAATAAAGCGGTGACTTGATCCTCACTCAACGTTTTTGGAAAGCGCAGTGCTTGCTTGGCAGCGCGCAAACCAATACAGGGGTCACGTTTTACCAAGTTCATACGTAAGGCATGGCGATAAAAGCGCTTAAAGACAGTCAGGCGACGATTAGCGGTGGTTGCCTTATCAGAACGACGATGGGCAATATAGGCAGTGAGGTCTTTCTCGGTCACTGCATATAAATCAGTCCCACTTTCTTTAAACAACCATTGGGCTAATAGCAATAAATCGCGGCGATAGGCTGACAAGCTATTTTGTGCTAGCCCATCTTCTAACCAACATGCATCACAAAAGCGCTCGATAGCCTCTTGGCTTGCTGGTGCTATTGCAGCTGATTTCTCAACCACAATCATTTTCTTAGTCACGGAAATTATTAAAACCTAATGGCGCTTCTGTTATTTCTTTACGCAATAAAGCCATGGTTTCTTGTAGATCATCGCGCTTGGCACCAGTCACTCGTACTGCATCCCCCTGAATACTCGCCTGCACTTTGACCTTACTGTCTTTAATCACGCGTACGACCTTTTTAGCCAATTCGGTTTCAATGCCCTTTTGGACCTTCATGGTCTGTTTGCGCTTATCGCCGCCAATGGTCTCGGTTTTTTCATCCTTGAGGTAGCGCACATCCACATTGCGCTTAGCCATCTTGCCATAGAGCACATCACGTACTTGACCCAGTTTGAAATCATCGTCACCAAACAAAATGAGGGTTTCGTCTTTTTGCTCTACACGGCTATCAGAGCCTTTGAAGTCAAAACGATTGGTGATTTCTTTATTGGACTGCTCGATGGCATTTTTTAATTCAATCATGTCTGGTTCGCAAACCACGTCAAATGAGGGCATAGCTACTCCTTAATTAAATGCTTTATTAGTGAATGCTTTTCCAAGAATTACCCACTTTTTTTGAGCAAACTTGGAACACGAATAAGATTGTGGCATGAACCGTGCTCAAAATGCGCCCTTGCCAGCAAAATTGCTATCCCATTACGATCTGACGGATCGCAATACCTTTGGCCTGCAATGCCAGGCGCAGTTTGCCTATGAGGTCAGCGCGCCCGAACAATTACCCGCACTCTTGAGCACTATTAAAGATGCCAATCTAGCCTGGAGAGTATTAGGCGGAGGAAGCAATGTCATCCTTCCTGCCAATTTGCCTGGGGCCACATTACTGATCAATATTCCCGGATGTGAAATCAGTAAAAGTGATGTTTCGTATACAGAGGTAATCGTTGGCGCAGGCATGGGCTGGCACGAATTTGTTAGCTGGACTTTAGATAATGATTTACCTGGCCTAGAAAACTTAGCTTTAATACCCGGAACGGTAGGCGCTGCACCGATTCAAAATATTGGTGCTTATGGTTTAGAAGTGGCGCAATTTATTGACTTTATAGAAGCTTATGATGTGCAGGCTAATGCCTTTGTCACCCTCTCAAAAGACGAGTGCCGCTTTGCTTATCGCGATAGCTACTTCAAGCAAAACCCGGGGCGATTTATTGTGACAAAGGTCGCCTTTAAGATTCCGAAGCCGTGGAGCCCTAAGCTGGACTACGCTGAATTGGCTCAGGTGCTAGCGGACATTCAAGATCCTCGCCCACAAGATATTTTTCATACGGTCTGTCAAATTCGTACTAGAAAATTACCAGATCCCAAAGTGATTGGTAATGCAGGCAGTTTTTTCCAAAACCCGCTGGTGCCCCATACTCAATACGAGATGCTGAGTAAGGAATTTCCTGGCCTACCCTCTTACCCAGATCAATCTGGCAATAGAAAGCTAGCAGCTGGTTGGCTTATTGATCAGTGCGGCTTTAAGGGCCAGCGCGTAGGTGCTGTTGGTGTCTACCAGAATCAAGCCTTAGTGTTGGTCAATCATGGTGGCGCTACTGCGCAAGATATTCTCGATCTTGCAAAACATATTCAAGAAACGGTACTGCAAAAGTTTGGGGTGCCATTGCAGATTGAACCCAATATCTTCTGAATAAAGCGCCTATTACCTATTACTAATTACCAGATCGATGAGCAATCTCCTGCATCTGCGGCAATGATCCCCCCAATGCAATTAAGCGCTTAGATGCCTTCATTCGGATAAATGTTTTAATCGCTTTGCTAATGACATCGGAATCATCCATAGCAGGATCGGCAAACTCTAGAGCCTTTTCATACAAGGCATCTTCAATGGTTACTGTTATTTTCATAGGGTCTCCTTGTTCCAAAATAACGTACCGTTATTCGATATTGGCACTTTGGATTTATTGCCCTTGTAATACTTCCGAAAACTGCACCTGCACCTGACCCTCCGCTAACCGAATCTCAAAGCTGGTATCGGTATTGAGCTGCTTGGGATGACGCGCGGCTTGTTTTTGATTGTTCAGAATGACTGCATAACCACGTTCTAGGGTGCGCTGTGGGTTGAGCATTTCTAGTTGAGCAGCAAAGTGGCTTTGATTGCGTTTGAGGTTATCTACACGCACATTCCACGCCTGATTTAAACGTTGTTGCCAATTGGTAATTTGCTCGCGCATACGATCTGGATTGGGCAAAGCGTGATTTAAGCGCAGAGCCAGTTGATCCAAAGTTTGCGCTTCACGTTCGATTCTTTGTGTGGCACGTTGTAAAAGTGCTTGCTCGATTGCGGCTAACTCTTGCAAGAGTTGATCCTTACGGGGAGCGGCTAACTCGGCAGCGCCCGTTGGTGTAGGTGCACGCAAATCTGCAACAAAATCAGCAATCGTGACATCTGTTTCGTGGCCCACCCCACTGACTACTGGAATAGGTGACTGGGCAATGGCATAAGCCAATTGCTCATCATTAAAGGCCCACAAGTCTTCAATGCTACCGCCGCCACGCACCAGCAAAAGCACATCGACAGCATGTTCTTTTTCTGCCGCCTTGAGCGCAGCCATGATTCCCGCAGGAGCATCTGGGCCTTGGACCAGGGTGGGATAGATCACAATGGGAATATGCGGCGCCCTTCTAGCCAAAGTGCTCAGGACATCCTTTAAAGCGGCTGCTTGTGGCGAGGTAATAATGCCAATGGAGCGCGGGTGACTTGGGATATCACGTTTACGCTCGGCATCAAACAAACCTTCATTCGCTAATTTGGCTTTGAGCCTTAAAAACGCTTCGTACAGTCCGCCCATCCCGGCGCGGCGTAAGGATTGCACTGTCAGCTGAATATCGCCCCTGGGCACATACAAACCCAAATTCGCACTCACCTCAACCAAATCACCGGATTGCGGCATAAAGCCAACTTGACTGTTACGCCCTCGGAACATCACGCAGCGGATCTGGCCTTCTTCGTCTTTCAAAGAGAAATACCAATGCCCACTGTCATAGGCTTTGAAGTTCGAAATCTCCCCGCTCACCCAAACGCTATCAAAACGCTCTTCTAAAGAGCTTGCAATGGCGCGGTTTAGATCGCCGACACTGAGGATTTGCTTAGATATTTCCGACATTTTTTCTTTTCATTCCTGTAATTATCAGGCTTTGCTGGCCATATCTATCCACAGAAGCTGATTGGCTCTAAAAGCATGGATTTGAAGTAAGTAGTTACTGACCCCGATCGTCTCATAAATCCAACACATTATTTTCAAGCCATTGTTTTATATCAACAAATATTCTAGATATTGGAGTCTCAATACACCCTTAAAACCCCAACTCCACCATCAATCAAGGACTTACCTCTCTTTGACTAAAAAGTTTTGCACAGAGTTATCCACAGGCAAGCAATCTGAAAGCGGGTAACTAATTGAGCTAAAGTACTGAGCTTATGTACTCCATTCTACTGTCTGCTGGCTGGCCTATTTGGCCCTTATTGATCATCTCCATCGTGGGGCTCGCCATCGTGATTGAGCGGGCCTGGTATCTGCGCCAAATTCACATCCTGCCTAAAAATTGCCTGGAAATCGCTTTTAGCCTCACTGAACAGCTGGCCAATCAAAAAACACTGACCTCAGCAGAAATTACCACCCTCTCCCAACTCTCACCTGCAAGCCCGCTATTAGCATGTGTCTTGCGTGAAAAGAGTGCTGGTCAAAGCGCCCAATCGGCCTTAGACGAACTGCAAGCAAGCGCTGGGGCTGTTTGGCTCAAACTGGATCGCTATCTCGGTGCATTAGCCACCATTGCTACAGTCGCTCCACTATTAGGCCTATTTGGCACAGTCATTGGCATGATTGATATCTTCGGTAGTAGTGGCGGCGCAGCAGGTAGCCCCCAACAGCTCGCACATGGAATCTCGGTAGCCCTTTACAACACTGCTTTTGGTTTACTCATTGCAGTGCCTGCATTGGCGGCTTGGCGTGGGCTAAGGGCGATGGCCAATCATCGTCAACGTGAGTGTGAAGAGTTCACACGGCAAATGTTTAAAAGACTCTATCCAGCTGCTTTGGAAAGACAATGAGTTGGTTAAGCCACCGCCGGCAAAATAGGTTTTCATTAGGAGCCGTTGAAGTTGCTCCTGAACCTGAGATCAATCTCATTCCATTTATTGATGTGCTCTTGGTGGTCTTGATCTTCTTGATGATCTCCACTACTTTTACACACTATCAAGAATTAGCCATTACCCTACCAACCGCAAATGGCAGCGACAGCCAAACAGAGATCAAGCAAATTCATATTGCTGTTAGCCGAGATGGTCGTTACGCCATCAATGGAAAAATGACTGATCGCCTGCAACTAAGCGAAGCGATCAATAGCATTACAAGCAAAGATGCCAATGGAAACATACAAGTTGAAATTGACGCTGATGCTAGAGCACCCCATCAAGCAGTGATGAGCGCCCTTGAAGCAGCGCGTGATGCCAATGTCACCAATATTGTTTTTAGTAGTCAAACTAAAAAATAATGGGCAAAAGTACAGTTCATGCTCTTTTCTAAAAAACCTATAACCGCGAAAATGCAAAAGGCTTTTTTTAAACATGCGCCACGCTTTTGGGAACGACGTGGACCCATCAGCCTCTTGCTATGGCCCCTTTCTTGGCTGTATGGCTTGGGTCTGCGTGCGCGCCAGCTCATAAGCGATCTTGAACTAGGGCAGAAAAAAGGCTTGCCGGTACCCATCATCATTGTGGGCAATATTCGGGTGGGTGGCACTGGTAAAACACCGATCGTGATTGCCTTAGCCACACAACTTGCACGGCTCGGTTGGAAACCAGGGATTATTAGCAGAGGCTATGGCGCGCAATCTTTATCCACCCCCATGCAAGTGACCAAAGAGTCTGATCCTGCCATGGTTGGGGATGAACCGGTGCTAATTGCCAAAAGAACGGATGGGCAATTCCCAATGTGGGTTTTTCCAAAACGCAAGGCTGCGATTGAAGCGCTACTAAAGCAATTTCCAGAGACTAACGTCATCATTAGTGATGATGGTTTGCAGCATGCCGGTCTTAAACGTTGGCCAGCACGCGAAGGTGGCCGCGATATTGAATTGGTAGTGCGCGATGCACGCGGTGAAGGTAATCGGTTTTTATTACCTGCAGGCCCCTTACGCGAACCAAGCACGCGTGATCGTGATGCCACACTCATGACTGGAATGTCAGCTAACAATGCATCCAGGCACAATCTTAACGATGAGTATTTCATGGGTCGTCGTGCGTTCGACTTAAGCACCCATTTGGGACAGCCTTACCAACTCATTCATTCTACTCACACGAATAGCTTGGCAGAAATAGCGCAGGCCTCATTGCAACATAATGTGCTTGCAGTAGCGGCTATTGGTAACCCACAGCGTTTTTTTGATGATCTCCAAAAAGAGGGGATTGCGCTCAAGGGAATTGCACTGGCTGACCATGCGACTTACACAGCCCCATTCTTTGAGAATCTGGCTGCTCAGTACATTCTGATTACCGAAAAGGATGCCGTAAAATGTGCGGGTATACAGGATGAGCGGATTTGGGTGGTGCCGCAGAATTTAGCGCTTCCCGAGGCATTCATTGAATGGGTCACATCCATTTTGCACAGACCAGACCCTCAGGGCTACACTTTATAAAACGGAAACAGCATGGACAAACGTTTACTTGAAATTTTGGTTTGCCCTTTGTGCAAGAGCCCATTGCATTTAGCTTCCTCAAAAGAGGAGCTCATTTGTAAAGCCGATCGCCTGGCATACCCCATCCGCAATGACATCCCCGTCATGCTAGTGGATGAAGCACGTAGCTTGACTGCTGATGAGTTGGTTTAAGCGCTCATTTTGATGAGTCAGTCCCCTCTGGAATTTCTCGTAGTTATACCGGCCCGCTTGGGTTCTACGCGCTTGCCGCGCAAACCTCTTGCTGACATTGGCGGTAAACCCATGGTGATTCGGGTGGCAGAGCGAGCAAAAGCATCGCTGGCCCAAAGCGTCATTGTGGCAACGGATTCACCTGAAATTGCCCAGGCATGTCAGGAACATCGAATTGAGTGCTTGCTCACTAGCGCCGATCACCCTACTGGTACCGATCGCATTGCCGAGGTAGCACGCCTACTCAAACTCCCTCCGCAAACTTTAGTCGTCAATGTGCAAGGTGATGAACCTCTCATTCCACCAGAGCTGATTAATCAAGTAGCCCAAACACTAGCCGATCATCCGGCATGCGCAATTTCTACAGTAGCCGTTCAAATCTGTGACCCAGCAGAAATTGACAATCCCAATGCGGTCAAAGTCGTCCTCAATAAGGCAGGTGAAGCGCTTTATTTCTCCAGGGCACCGATTCCCTTTGTGCGAGATCCCAATACATCAACAAGCCACTTACGCCATTTAGGCATTTATGCCTATCGGGCTGAGTTTTTGCAGGCATATACGCGCCTAGACCCGGCTCCTCCAGAGCAGGCTGAGGCCTTAGAACAGTTGCGCGCCCTGTGGAATGGCTATCGCATTGCTGTTCATACTGCCTCAGAAGCCCCGCCAGCAGGGGTGGATACCGCCGAAGACCTCGAGCGCGTTCGGCAAATCCTGGGTGATTTTCCGGCTTAAAGGGTCTCTGGCACTTCTCGGGGATAATCCTAAGACTTACGGGGTCAAGATCCCAAAAAAATACGAGACAATCTAAGGTCTTCAAAGGGGAAAACAATGCGGTTAATTCTGCTCGGTGCACCAGGTGCTGGCAAAGGAACACAAGCTCAGTTCATTTGTGAAAAATTTGGCATTCCACAAATCTCAACAGGCGATATGTTGCGTGCCGCAGTAAAAGCAGGCACTGAATTAGGTATTGCTGCCAAGAAAATTATGGATGCAGGCGGACTCGTTTCTGACGACATCATTATTGGCTTGGTAAAAGACCGTCTGACACAACCTGATTGCAGTAAGGGTTACTTGTTTGATGGCTTCCCACGCACCATTCCTCAAGCGCAGGCAATGAAAGATGCAGCCGTGCCCATCGACTATGTCCTAGAAATCGATGTACCGTTTGATGCAATCATTGATCGCATGAGTGGTCGTCGCGTTCATCCAGCCTCAGGTCGCACTTATCACATCAAATTCAATCCACCCAAAGTGGCAGGTCAAGATGATGTCACAGGCGAACCATTGATTCAGCGTGATGACGATCAAGAAGAAACGGTGCGCAAGCGTCTGCAGGTTTATAACGATCAAACCAGGCCATTAGTGGAGTACTACTCTACTTGGGCCACCCAAAGTAGTGCGACTGACACGGTAAGAGCGCCAGCCTATCGCAAGGTAAGCGGTACTGGGAAAGTGGAAGAGATCACAGCTTCGATCTATGCTGCTTTGAAGTAATCAGCATAAAGCCAAAAAAAGCCTGCGGTTGGTTTCGCCGACTTTTTTATTAACGATTGAAAAAATATTAAACACAAAGTGGGGCTTAGAGATATTGCTGCATAAGAATTCTTGAGGGGGTGGCGCCCACCCCCTCATGTCAGCATTTCTAAAATAACTTCAGTAATCTGATCGAGCCTTGGTAGAAAGAATAATTACTGGAAAACTCGGTTGAAATTGCAGCAGACAAACTAAGGTCTTTCTGTAATTCATAATTAGCTGAAGAAATCTCAATCACCGTGGCGCGTGCGTTCGTCAAGGCGATTGGCATACCAAATTGGTAACTAGGGGCGGACTGCGTAGCTAAATTTAAATTCGATGACTTACCAAAGTCATACTTATAACCAATGGAGATTGCACCCAATTGCTTCTGATTTGATGGATCCATTAAATAGTATTTTGCACCGAGAGTCGCAGGAACTGAAACGTAATTCATTGAGGACGAATTTAGACCTGCACTGGGATTTCCATTCGCACCAGTAGCAGATTCATTCATCCCAGTGAAAGCATAGTTTGTGACAGCCACATTCAAAAACCCATCTAGATTTGACAGGGCATTAGTCAATGGCAACAAGCCCAGAGCATTAACCCCGTAAATATTCACACTCGTATTACCAGTAGCGCCCTGATTACTAGCTGTCACCCCAGAAATCTCCCCCTGGGAAAGGTTCTGTCGAGTATTACTGTATTGATAGTTACCCAGTACAACAGTCCCAATCAACTTCACCGTATCCAATTGAAGCTTCTTAAAAATCCCAAGACTTACGCCCAACCCATTACCACTTCCATCTGAGCCTGCTGAATAATTCGCTGAGCTCACGTTAGCATAAATCCCACCGGGCTCATCCTTACTGCCAAATAAATTACCCATTAGGTTTAATCCCCAAAAGGAAATGTTTTGACGTGCCCCGGAAGATTGACCAATTTGATCAACTGAGCCTCCCTGGAAGTAGAAGGACGATTTGATCGTTGCGTCATTGCCGTCTTCGATCAGCGCACTTGCATCGCGAATACTGGCCTCATTTGCACGAATGGTTGTATTCATGGGTCCTGACATCAGACCAGCGGGCACCTGATTAGATGCGCCGGGAGCATAGGTATAAAAACCCGGGGATGCTTGCGTAGCTGATGACTGACCAAAACTAGTAACATAACTGCCGATAGGCGCAAAAGCAGCGGCAGTCTGCCCAGTAGTGGAGACAAAACTACCGGCTGGCGCAAGTGTTGGAGCGCTTGCACCTGTATTAGCAACATAAGTTCCCACTGGGGCTTGCAGCGCAGCTGACATACCAGTAGTGGGGGCATAAGTTCCAGGTCCAGCTGGTATAGCAGCAATTGCACCGACGCTAGGTACAAAATGTCCAACTGGGGCCAAAAGGGCCGCAGTCAGACCAGTAACGGGGGCGTAGCTACCAATTGGTGCCGGTGTTGGAGCAGACGCGCCTGTGCCGGGAACATACGAGCCAACTGGGGCCAAAAGGGCCGCAGTCAGACCAGTAACGGGGGCGTAGTAACCAGCTGCTGCCGGTGTTGCAACGGTTGCCCCTGAAGTTGAAACATAAGTACCGACGGGAGCTGGAATACATCCACCAGGTGCTGTATCTTGGCCAGTTGAACTATAGGTCCCAGGGGTACAGTTGACTGCATATGCCCCACCGGATGCAGACATAGCAAGCAGAAATAGGCTTAGTGGTGAGGGTTTACTGAATTTCATAATATTCCATTAAATTAGTGCAATGAGTACACAAACATTAAATGAATTACTCCTTGCGGCCACCGAATGTTATCAACTCAATTTAACAGAAAGGGCTGAAAACTTATATGCACAGGCTCTCCGTATTAACCCTCGGCATGCAGGGGCACTCTTTAATATGGGTACATTACTACTGCGCCGCGGAGTTCTAAAAGGTGATGCTCTTGTGCAAGATGCTTTTGCCCTAGACGCTGGAAATGAAATTGACCGAAATAAAGCAGTTCATCTTCTCATTCAAATCTATTTGGCACAAGCTTATAAAAAACATGCCCAAGTATGGCTAGAATATGCAGCGATTCATCAACTTGAGATTCCAGATTTCAATGCACTGAAAAAGCAAATTGAGATCCCAGCTTACCTAGAAAAGACGATCTATAGTCCTGCTCAAAAAAAACAACTTGAGCGCTATAGTCCGATAGAGTCAAACTCTTATGTCTATGCAATTGATATTGTGGGGGGATGTAACTTACGCTGCCCCACCTGCCCAATCGGCAATAAAGATGGAATGGCAAAGGGCTTAATGCAAAAGGAATTATTTGCCAATATCTTAAATAAGATTTGCATGGAAAGCGGGGAATATTCCCCTGATATTTGGTTATTCAACTGGAGTGAACCACTACTAAACGAGCGCCTCCCAGATTACATTAAGCTCATTCACAGTGCTCAGCTGACTTCTTTCGTTTCAACCAATCTCAACATAACCCATCGCATCAACGAACTGATGCAGGCAAATCCAACTAGATTAAAGGTATCTATATCGAGTTTAAAGCAGGAGATTTATGGCATTACACACGAGCGTGGCAACATCAATACTGTAATAGCCAATTTTGAAACGCTGGCACTTGCTAGAGACCGCAATAAATCCACGACTGACATTTGGATCGGGCACCATCTCTATAAAAATACAGCCGAGGAAATGGAGCAAATTCAAGCGCTAGCAAACCAGTTTGGCTTTGGATATAGGCCATCTTACGCCATCATGGCCCCCATTGAAAAAGCGCTATCCTTGATTGAAAAAGGTGATGAGAAACCATCCGGAATAGAGGCGCAGCTATTTTTTCATCCAAATAGCATTGTCAAAAATGTAAAGCCAAAAAGATCTGGAAATATGGATTGCGAGTTACGCTTTAATATGACTGCCATTAATTATGATGGCTCGGTTTCTTTATGTTGTGGCACAACCCAAGATTTATCAGAAAAAGCAAATGAAAAGATCTATTTTATGGAACATACCACCAGCAAAATTGAAGCATTGAAATACCAACATTCTTTTTGCACTGTATGCATCCGTAACAATCTGCATTTAACAATTCAAGATCTATGAATATGCAAATTGATGCCCAAGTCGCCCGCAATTATCTTCTGTCAGGACAATTCGAGTTAGCTATTAGTCAATATCAAGAGCTCATCTCGTTGACACCCCTCAATGCAGTATTGTATTTGGAGCTCTCATCAGCACTCATGGGTCTTGGAAAGTTAGATGAAGCACTGGTAGTAGTAAATCAAACAGAAAATCTTGATGCTGCTATTTTGCATGAGGCAAAATTACAAAGGGGTAATATTTTCCTCGCACAAGGGAGGTATTTAGATGCTCTTGCCATTTTGAGCCCACTGCTTTCGACCCATTGTGGAGAAAGGGCTAGAACAGCATTATCAACTGCCTATATTAATATTGGAAAGCCATCCAAAGCATCTGAAGTGCTTGATGTTATTGAGAGGGAAAAGTTAAGCATCGGCGCAATCAATAATCTAGCAATTAGTCTTTGCGAACAAATGCGGGTAACTGAAGCCTTGGAAATTTTGGCTGAGCGCATTCAAAAAGGTATTTTTGATTTCAGCACGATCTCCAATATCTTGATGCTTTCAAATTATTCTGAAGCACCAGAAAAGTATATTGTCATAGCTAAGCATGCCTTAAAACATACTGAAAAATTAACGCACATCCCCCCAGCTAAAAATAAGTCCCCCGGACATCCATGGCAAATTGGATTTATTTCGGGCGATATGAGGCAACACCCTGTTGGTTGGTTTTTTGTAGCCCTTCTAAAAGAACTAAGCGCGCATTACAAAACCGTTGTCTACTATACAAATCATCAGATCGATCCATTAACGCAAACAATCATATCTACCGCATCAGAATTCCGCTTTATTGGTCAGATCAATGATGGAGAGTTAATCAATCAAATGAAACAAGATGGCAATGATGTTTTAATTGATTTATCGGGACATACCGCTGGTGGTAGATTGCAAATATTTAATCAACGCATTGCTCCAAAGCAACTCAGTTATCTCGGCTACTTCTCATCAACTTATATGCCAGAAATTGACGGCGTGATATTTGATAAAAAGCACCTGGATGGCGTTCCAAATGATTTTTTTACTGAAAAAGTCTATGAACTCGAGTGCTCTCGCTTTAATTACACAGCTCCTTATGCTATTGAGATAGCGCCATTACCAGCCTTACAAAATAAAGTAATTACTTTTGGCAGCTTTTGCAATACATCCAAAATTAGCCAAACCTGCTTAAACACTTGGGCGACTACTTTAAAAGCAATTCCAAAATCTAAGCTTCAATTACGCTGGAAATCCCTCCAAGACCCTGAAGTCAGAAAATCTATTCGCAATGCTTTTATTGATCTTGGAATTGAAAATGCCAGGGTTGAACTCTATTCTGATTGCGATCATGAGTCTCTTTTTCATTTTTATAATGAGGTTGATATTGCTCTAGATACATTCCCATTTTCAGGTGCCACTACCTGCTGTGAGGCATTATGGATGGGCGTACCCGTACTTACTAGAACTGGTAGCATACCTGTATCTAATCAAGCGGCGAGCATCCTGCATCAAATTGGCTTAGATGAATACATCACTAGCAGCGCTGAAGAATTCACAGCCCAAGCAATCAAACTTACCAGCGATCTAGAGGAGCTCTCTCAACTTCGCACATCCATTAGAAAGAGATTTTTAACGAGTTCGCTAGGAAGCCCCGCAATATTTGTAAAACATTTTGTACGACTGATAGAAGAAATTATTGCTACTTGAGCTCTTTGAGCGCACTCTCAAAAGATTCAATATCCGCAAAGCTGCGATAGACAGAAGCAAAGCGAATGTATGCCACTTTGTCTAAGCGTTTAAGCTCACGCATCACTAATTCACCGACGCGCTCACTGGGAATTTCTTTTTCACCTAGACTGAGGAGTTTCTCTTCAATCCGCCCAATGGATTCGTCCACTGAATCAGATGAAACCGGGCGCTTGCGTAATGCCAGCTTAATAGAGCTGGCTAATTTCTCGTGACTGTATTCCACGCGACTGCCATTCTTTTTCACAATTGAAGGCAGCGCTAGCTCTGCGCGCTCATGGGTTGTAAAACGTTTGTCACAGGCAGTGCAACGGCGACGGCGGCGAATGGTATCGCCCTCATCCGATACCCGGGTGTCCATCACCTGGGTATCGTCACCATGACAAAATGGGCAGCGCACGTGTGCTTAGCCGTAAACCGGGAAGCGTTTAGTGAGCTCAGCAACTTGCGCGCGCACCTTAGCAATATTCTCGGGATCATTTGGGTTGTCCAAAATATCGGCAATGAAATGACCAACCTGTCTTGCCTCGGCTTCTTTGAAACCGCGAGTGGTCATCGCTGGTGAGCCCAAACGAATTCCGCTTGTCACCATCGGTTTTTCCGGATCGTTTGGAATACCGTTTTTGTTACAGGTAATGTGCGCTTCACCCAATACCCGTTCGGCCTCTTTACCTGTCATTTTCTTGGCACGTAAATCTACCAACATCACATGCGAGTCTGTGCCACCTGAAACAATCCGTAAACCACGCTCAATCAAGGTTTCTGCCAAGGCTTTAGCATTAGCTACTACCTGCTTTTGATAATCCTGAAAGCTAGGTTCTTGCGCCTCTTTGAAGGCAACCGCTTTAGCCGCAATCACATGCATTAAAGGGCCGCCTTGCAAGCCAGGGAATACCGCTGAATTAATTGCCTTCTCGTGCTCCGCTTTCATCAAAATGATGCCGCCACGAGGACCGCGCAAACTCTTATGTGTTGTAGAGGTCACAATGTCAGCATGTGGCACAGGATTTGGGTAGACACCAGCAGCAATCAAGCCGGCATAGTGCGCCATATCCACCATGAAAATCGCGCCCACCTCTTTGGCTAATTTGCCAATGCGCTCAAAATCAATTTTTTTTGAATACGCCGATGCGCCAGCAATAATTAATTTAGGCTTGTGCTCACGAGCCAAGCGCTCCATTTGCTCGTAATCAATTTCTTCATTCTTATCCAAGCCATAGGCAATGGGGTTAAACCACTTACCGCTCATGTTCAATGCCATACCGTGGGTTAGGTGACCACCTTCGGCCAAACTCATCCCCATAAAGGTGTCGCCTGGCTTTAAGAAAGCTAAAAATACCGCCTGGTTAGCAGAGGCACCGCAATGGGGCTGTACGTTTGCCGCTTCCGCACCAAACAGCGCTTTCACGCGATCAATCGCCAACTGTTCAGCCACGTCCACAAACTCACAACCACCGTAATAGCGCTTGCCTGGGTAACCTTCTGCGTACTTATTGGTTAGCTGTGAGCCTTGCGCTGTCATGACTGCTGGAGAGGTGTAGTTCTCAGAAGCAATCAGCTCAATATGATCTTCCTGACGGCGATTTTCGTTTTCGATGGCTGCCCATAACTCAGAGTCAGTTTTGGCGAGGGTGTTTTGACGGTCAAACATAGTAATAATCCTGAAGAAGTTGGATTGCTTAAGTAAAATCAACCTACATCATACAAAATCCACACATGAACCCTACTCAAGACCTCTCCTTTCTCTCCCTTGTCCTTAATGCAAGCCTGCTGGTTCAACTGGTAATGCTCTTATTACTGGGCATGTCGATTGCCTCGTGGACCATTATTTTCAAAAAAACAGCTGTTTTGCGGGGTGTGCGGCGCGATACCGAGCGCTTTGAGCGTGATTTTTGGTCTGGCGGCGACCTCAACACCCTTTTAGAAGCCTCGCAGCGCAATACCCGCAGCGATGCCGTCTTAGAGCATATTTTTGAGGCAGGGATGCAAGAGTTCTTAAAAGTACGTGAAATTGATGCCGCACGCCGCGCCATGAAAGCCACTTATCAGCGCGAGATGGATAACCTGGAAGCCAATCTCCCCTTCCTAGCGTCAGTTGGATCGGTTTCTCCTTATATCGGCCTATTTGGAACCGTCTGGGGCATCATGCACGCTTTCCGTGGCTTGGCAAACGTACAAAACGCTACCTTGTCTGCAGTAGCGCCTGGTATTGCTGAAGCTTTAGTAGCTACGGCAATTGGTTTGTTTGCAGCGATACCAGCCGTGGTTGCCTATAACCGCGCTGCCACTGATGTTGATCGCTTGGCCATTCGCTTTGAAAGTTTTATTGAGGAATTCACCAACATCTTGCAACGCCAAGCTGTAGGTAAATAAGTATGGCCAGCTCCTCACTCAAAAGAAACTCTAAACGTCGGGTCATGTCCGACATTAATGTGGTGCCTTACATCGATGTGATGTTAGTGCTCTTGGTCATCTTTATGGTCACCGCCCCCATGGTTAACCCCGGAGTAGTCAATCTGCCTACCGTTGGTGGCGCGAAGGTACAAGCCCTACCACCTGTATTTTTAACCATTGATGCTGATGAAAATGTGATTGTGCGCAAAGATGGCCAACCCACCCAAACCTTAACTAAATTTGAACTCGGTGCATTTGCACGCAGTCAAGCTGAAAATTCCGCTGAGCAGCCCGTAGTTCTGGCAGCCGATAAATCCATCAAATATGAAGTGGTGATGGAAGTCATGTCCAAATTAAAAGAGAATGGCGTGAAACGGGTTGGCCTAGCGGTAAAGAGCCAATAAGCATCATTATTTCTTTCACAATCCATTATTCATGAATAGCGTGCCCTTCTCGCCCAAGCCCTTTGAGCGCGGTCGCTTAACGAAGAGCGAAAGTACCAAGCGTGCTTTTACCTTTTCGCTCGTCATTCACTTAGGCTTGCTAGCCTTTTTAATGATTGGCATTCAGTGGAATAACAGCACTCCGGCTGGGGTCGAAGTGGAACTTTGGGATGCCCCTGTCCCAACGGTAGTTACTCCAGAACCAGAACTCAAGACAGAAGTAAAAGAAGAAGCTGCTGAAATTGCTGTCAAGAAAAAGCCGGTTGAAAAAGAGACTCCGAAAAAAGAGGTGGTGAAAGAGGCGCCAAAGCCAGTGCCGCCAGTCAAACCACCTCCTCCAAAAGAGGTAGAAAAACCGAAAAAGGTCGAACCACCTAAAAAAGCTGAGCCTCCCAAAAAAGCAGAAGCCCCCTCACCAGCGCAAACCAAAGCAGATGCTGCTGCTGAAAAAGTACGTGCCGACCAATTGGCCAAGCTACGCGCAGCTGCTGGGGCGGAAGGTGGCAGTGGAGGTACTAGTGGCAGTGGGGTTGGTGGCGGCGGCAATGCCCCACCTGGCTGGACCGATAAAGTAATTAAAAAGGTCAAACCCTTAATTGTGTTTAACCCTGAATCAATCAGTGGCAATCCAGCGGCAGTGATCAAAGTAGATTTGGCTCCGGATGGGGCTATCTTAAGCACCAGCATTCTGACCTCCAGTGGCAATGCGGGCTGGGATCGCGCAGTACTACTTGCCTTAACTCGCGCTGAAAGCTTGCCAAAAGATGACAATGGCAAAATTCCTCAACGACAAGTAAAGCTCACCTTTAAACCCAAGGACTAAAGCATGTTGCATTTGTTTAAGAAACCATTCTCCATCGCTCTTTGTGCTTTTTCCCTCTGTAGCATGGGCTTTATAACGCCGGCCTTTGCCCAGATGAATATTGAAATTACTGGTGTTGGTCAATCGCTTTATCCGATTGCAGTCATGCGCTTTAAGGATGAGAACAAATTACCTACCAATGTCACCGAGATCATTCGTCAAGATTTAGCGCGCAGTGGCTACTTTAAAAATACCGAAAATGGTAATGCTGTCGAAAGCGATGAAGGCACTCCCAATTACAAGTCCTGGGCGGCGCGCGGCGCAGATGCCCTGGTCGTTGGCTCCGTTGTGCAAACTGGCAATGGTCAATTTGATATCCACTACAAGCTGTTTGACATTCGCAAATCCCAAAGTTTAGGCGGCCTTAATCTGTCATCCAGCGCCGATAATCTGCGTGCCGTTGCTCACAAAATTGCTGATGACATCATCTTCAAATTACTGGGTGAGCGCGGTGTATTTTCGACCCGTCTGTCCTATGTCATTAAAGAAGGCAAGCGTTATCGCTTAGTCATCTCAGATGCGGATGGTCAAAATATTCGCAATGCACTCAATAGTGCTGAGCCTATTATTTCTCCGTCTTGGTCACCCGATGGCAAGAAGGTGGCTTACGTTTCTTTTGAGGATCGCAAACCCGTAATCTACGTCCACGAGCTAGCAACCGGCCGCCGCATTTCCCTTTCCAACCAAAAGGGGAATAACAGTGCACCAGCATGGTCGCCTGATGGCAAAAAGCTCGCAGTATCCCTCTCAAAAGATGGCAATACTCAAATTTATGAAATTAATTCAGATGGTACTGGCCTGCGTCGTTTAACACGCGGCAGCACGATTGATACCGAACCACAGTACTCTCCCGATGGCCGCTCCATCTACTTTACGAGCGATCGTGGTGGCAATCCGCAAATTTATCGTATGAGTGCTGAAGGAGAACAGGTCGAGGGCGCCAAGCGCGTGACATACAAGCAAGGTTTTGTAACTTCGCCACGCATCTCCCCAGACGGCAAGTACCTAGCCTATATCGCCAATATTGGGGGCGCCTTCCGCCTGTATATCCTTAATCTCGCTACCGGTGATGCGCAAGCGCTAACGGATGGCAGCTCCGATGAATCTCCCTCTTTTGCAGCCAATGGTCGTTATGTCCTCTATTCCACCAAGGTCAATGGCAAACGCGTATTAGCGGCAGTCTCAGTGGACGGCAACTCGAAGCAAGTGCTCACCATTCCAGGATCGGATATACGTCAACCATCCTGGGGTCCATTTATGGACTAAGGCTGCAAACTTATTTCACAATGTGGTGAAAGCCCGATTTAGTGCCTAAAAATGGGGCTTTGAGTGAAAAATAAAGTCTCTTGGGAGCATAATATTAAGTATTCAGTTATTTAGTTACTTATTTTGTAAGAAAAAAGGGAAGATCATGACGATTTTTACTGCGCGCCGCGCCGCAACATTAGCAATTTTAGGGGCAAGCGCTCTACTCTTGGCCGCTTGCTCAAGCGTAGCATTAGACGATGTCAATGCTGATGGCTCTAAAGGTGGTTCTGGCAATTTTGCTTCACAGCCTTGGAATGATCCACAAAGCCCACTCTATCAACGCAGCGTGTATTTTGATTTCAATGAATACACTGTGCAGACCAAGTACCAAAAATTATTGTCTGCTCATGCTAGCTACTTAAAGGCTAATCCAAAACAAAAAATCATCATCCAGGGTAATACCGATGATCGTGGTACCGCCGAATACAACTTGGCTTTGGGTCAACGTCGTTCTGATGCCGTACGCAAATCTTTAAACCTGATGGGCGTATCGGATGACCAAATGGAAGCAGTCAGCTTTGGTAAGGAGAAACCAAAAGCTGAAGGTGATAACGAAGCAGCTTGGGCTGAAAACCGTCGTGCTGATATTGTGTACATCACCAACTAAATGAAAAAGTCTCAATACCTTTTTAAACAAACGCTCTCAGGAGCGTTTTGTTTAAGTGCTACCCTCATTTGCTTGACCCTTTCAAGCAACGCATGGGCTCTGTTCTCAGATGATGAAGCTCGTAAAGCCATTCTGGATCTGCGTAAATCTTTAGCGACTACTCAGCTGGAATTGCAGAATCAAATTGAGACGCTCAAGACTGAGAATGCGGAACTGCGCGGCAAGATTGAGAATTTAGAAAAACAAGGTGAAGATCTTGGTAGCAGTCAGAAAACGTACTACCAAGATTTAGATACCCGCCTGGGTAATTTTGAGCCGCGTACTGAAACCATTGAAGGTGTTACCGGCACCGTGCAGCCTGGCGAGAAAAAAGCGTATGACGATGCTTTAAAAGCGTTTCAGGCTGGTAACCTCAAAAAAGCGGAGGATGCCTTCTCTGCTTTTGCCAATAAGTACCCGCAAAGCCCCTATTTGCCACTGGTCCTCTACTGGAGTGGCAATAGCAAATATGCCAATAAAAACTATGCGGGTGCTATTGCTCAGTTGCAAGCACTCATCAAACGTTACCCAAATCACCCGCGCATTCCTGCGGCCATGCTGACCTTGGGTAGTTCACAGCTAGAGAGCGGGAATAAAGCAGCTGCTAAAAAAACATTGAATGAAATTATTGCCAAATATCCAGATAGCGACACCGCAAAGGACGCACATCAACTCTTGGCTACTATCAAGTAAGTCACCATTCATTTATGTCACAGTTGTCCGCTGCATTTGAAAACCTTGCCCCCAGAATACCCAATGCGCCTGCCGTCATTTTGTTTTCTGGTGGACTCGATTCAACCACTATCCTCGCTCTAGCAAAAGATTTAGGTTACGCCCCTTATGTTCTCTCAGTGGGGTATGGCCAACGTCACTCTTCTGAATTAGCAGCGGCTAAACACATTGCGAAAAAAATGGGTGTAGTGCGTCATGAGGTTGTCAATCTTGATCTCACCCGCTTTGGTGGCTCTGCCTTAACTGACTCATCGATTGATGTGCCCATTACACCCGGTAATGATCAAGAAATTCCGGTGACCTATGTACCTGCCCGCAACACCATTTTGCTGTCACTAGCCTTAGGCTGGGCAGAGTCTTTAGGTGGGCTAGATATTTTTTATGGCGCCAATGCAGTGGATTACTCAGGCTATCCTGACTGCCGACCTGAATACGTAGCTTCATTTGAAACAATGGCTAATCTGGCCACTAAAGCCGGTGTAGAAGCTTTAAATAATGAAAATCGTTTCCGCGTGCACGCGCCCATCATTAGCATGAGTAAAGCGCAGATCATCGCTTTAGGAAGCACCTTAGGCGTTGATTACTCGCAAACAGTATCGTGCTATCAAGCAAATGACTTGGGGGAAGCCTGCGGTGAATGTGAATCCTGTCGCTTAAGGCAAGCAGGCTTCTTGCAAGCCAAGCTCAGCGACCCCACTCGCTACCAAAAGAAATAAGTTTTTTTATTTTGCTTGTGTCTCAAGCATGCGAGCCACGTAACGGGCAATAAGGTCAATCTCCAAATTCACTTGATCGCCCTGCTTTAACTTACCTAAGGTAGTACTTTGCAAGGTGTGGGGTATGAGATTGATATCCACCATACAGGCAGTAGCAGTGTCTTCTGTTTTATTCACTGTGAGCGATACACCATTAACTACAATCGAACCCTTGTAGGCTAAAAAAGCAGCAAGTGTTTGCGGTGCCTCAATGCGCAGCAACCAGGAGCCGTAGGCATCTTGGGCCACGGCAGCAAAGTGCGCAACTGTACCAACACCATCCACATGACCGCTGACTAAATGGCCGCCCAAACGGTCATTCAAACGCAAAGCCTTTTCTAAATTGACACCGCCCAGGGCATCCAATCCAACTGTTTTTTGAAGCGACTCAGCAGAGATATCTAACGCGAAAGTATTGCCTTCGATTTGAGTCGCCGTCATACAAGCACCCTGAATCGCAATGCTGTCACCTAAAGCAACGTCACTCAAATAGCCATCGGGCACTTCCACCCGCAAATGCATGCCATCACCCTTCGCTTGGGCTGATGTAATTTTTCCAACTGCAGTGATGATTCCAGTAAACATATGAGGTCTATTTTGATGATTGAAGTAGTCGAATACGTAAGTCTGCGCCAAACAATTGTTGATCGATGATCTGCCAATTTTGGCGCTGCTCTAGGCTGGGCAAAGAGATATTAGCCATACCAATACCCTCTCCCATAAAGAAAGGGGCGTAATACAGCAGCAACTCATCAACACAACCCTCTCTGATTAAAGAGCCATTTAATTTAAAGCCTGCCTCCACATGAATCTCATTTAGCTCCCGCTTTTGTGCCAAATAGGCAAATAAGCTCGGAAGATCGACTTTGCCCTGAGGATTAGGCATGGCGATCACTTCAATGCCACGCGCCTCAAAAATGGCAGCGGTCGCTCGCTTTTCAGGTGTATTGAGTTCGGCACATACCAAAATGACTTTACTTAAATTGGTATCTTGAAATAGCTTGGCATCCAATGGTGTCTCTAATTTGGAATCAATAATGATTTTCCAGGGCTGACGCTCGGTTGCTACCTCTCTGACATTGAGACTGGGGTTATCTTCTTTAACGGTTCCAACACCAGTAACAATGGCACAAGCCTGAGCCCGCCAATGATGTCCATCTGCACGAGCCAAGGCGCCGGTAATCCATTGGCTATGGCCATTAGGTAAGGCCGTTTTACCATCCAAACTAGCAGCAATTTTCATACGCACCCAGGGCAACCCACGAGTCATTCTAGAAATAAATCCCTGATTTAGAAGCCGAGCATCCTTTTCCATGAGGCCACAACGCACCTCAATACCAGCCGCCTTCAAGCGCTCTAGACCTTTGCCCGCCACTAAAGGATTGGGGTCTGACATAGCCACTACCACCTTGGCAGGTTGAGCGGCAATTAAGGCATCTACACAGGGGGGAGTTCTCCCAGTATGGTTACAAGGCTCTAAAGTGACATAAATCGTAGAGCCCGCGACATCGAATCCCCGAGTCCGTGCATCAGCTAATGCACAAACTTCCGCATGAGGTCCACCGACCTTTTGCGTATGTCCACACCCAATGACCAAAGCGTCTTTCACAATCACACAACCCACACGGGGATTGGGGTTAGATAGGTAAAGGGATTTGTTAGCCTCGGCTAATGCCTGGCGCATCCATTGATGGTCAACAGCGGTATACATACGTCTATTAAAACCGATTGTGGGCAATCGCATCAAATTTACCCTGAAAGACTCATCTGCACCCCTTGTTATCAACCCGTGGATCGCAGATGCGCCAGCGTCCTCCACTTGAAAGAATTAAATGTCGCTCCAGTTCTGGCTTTAGCCGATGCCCCAATATCAAGCGATTGGCGACAAAACCGCCAGAGCCTGTTTTAGCAGCGCCAGCGCCATTAAAACGGATGCCCTTCTTTGAAGAATGAGGGTCACTAAATTGCTTGCCGCCATCCTTAAAGTAGATGGGATCAATAGCGCCCTGAGCCAGCCAATGCTTACTAATCTCTGACTTGTTACCAGCACTGATAACTGACCACCCACTATCCCAGTTATTACCCTCCTGTGGCGTCATCTGCACTGACTGACCTAAATACAGAGCCTGTTGACGGGCAAATTGGGCATGACCAATAAAGCGCCTGGCAATGGTTTCAATTTCACGCACTGCTAATTGACCTTGCAATAAAGGCATAGATGACATGGCAAGGATGGCAACAATGAATACAACTGCCATCAACTCCAAGAGGCTCGCGCCAGACTCCTTACTCAAGGCCTTGGCGCCAATTTAGTCTGCTTACGATTCCCGTTTTATCGTCCAAGAGAACCAATACTTCAATGATCGGCTTTTCCTTACTTGAGATGAGCCAGTAATTATTCCCCGCTGATTGGAGATAGCAAGCTTGCAGCTGTGCTGCACTAATAGACGAGAGATTGTTTTGACACTCCATAACCGCATTCTCCGCTGCTACAAAATGATCCTGAGTTTGCTTAAGCGTATGCACACTGATGATTTCCAGTGCCGTGAGGCGCTCTAAATAAGTAATGAGTGTTGACATCATCAAGACGAGTGAGGCTACCCAAGCAATAATCACAACAGGTTACGCGTAGCAAAAACCCGCTCCCATTCACGCTGCAAGAGGCGCCCATCGGTCATTGTGATCCGCACCCTAAATAAGCGTGCTAAGCCCTGTGGCTGGGCTAGTTCATCGATAGAGAGCTGCTGCACACCATTCATTAAGGTAGTTTTTTGAGGGCGCCCCTGGCGATCGAGTGATTTACAAATGAGCGATCCCCCATTGATACGCATTCCCTTTGGTGCAGTGGCTTGGTGCTCAACTGAAAAACCCTGCAGTGCCAAATTATTCTTAGTGCGCTCATTAGTAAGGGTATTGCCAATGCAATCGTAGTCAAGTCCATTAGATAACTCGTGCTTGATTTCAATTGAATCAGAGCGGTGATAACCCTCTCCCTTGGTCACCACAATCCACTGGATATTTTGAGATGATGAATGCATTCCACCCTTGTCATTTTTTCTATTTCGGTAGCCAGCCATCCGAATGGAGCGGCCGATTAACTCTAAAGCTCTTTCTGCCTCAAACGTGAGTGACTGCCTTTTTTCATATTCAATCTGTTTAGATATGAATTCACCGCTGGTTCGAATTAACGGACCGATTAAGATGAGGCTGAGAGACAGCCCTACTAAGCACTCGAGTAGACTCATGAATCACCCCCGTCTTTTGTGTTCTTGGATTGAAGACAGATCGCTCAAATTGATCTGCCTCTCTGTGAATGAGGGCTCTTTTCTCCTGAAGTTGACCCCAGCGTAAAGCTAAGGACTGGTAGCTATTGCCAATCGCCATCCAGCTAGTCATCACCAAAGCCATTGCCATCAGCACCTCAAGCAAAATAAATCCCCCCGATTGCAAATGCTTTATTCGATCTCTTGGGGGCATTTTCTGAGTCACCCCTTATTTTCAAGGGAAGCGGGAGCCCCTTAAACACCCCAGATGGAGGTGTTTTGTCAGAAAGGGGTGATATCACCAGTGAACCTAACTACAAAGCCCCGCTCAGCTTAAAATAGAGAGCTATGCCAAATACACTCGCCCCAACCGAAGAAATCGTTGCTGAGCTGCGCGCCGGCAGGATGGTGATCCTGGTCGACGAGGAAGATCGCGAAAATGAAGGTGATTTAGTTCTTGCAGCCGATCATGTCACTGCAGATGCGGTCAACTTCATGGCCAAGTTCGGTCGCGGCCTGATTTGCCTCACCCTCACCCGTGAGCGTTGCCAACAATTAAATCTACCGTTGATGGTGCGCGACAACGGCACCTCAATGGGTACCAACTTTACAGTTTCGATTGAAGCAGCCAGCGGTGTAACAACTGGCATTTCAGCAGCCGATCGTGCTCATACTATTAAAGCTGCTGTAGCACCTCACGCCAAACCAAACGATCTGGTGCAACCCGGCCATATCTTTCCATTGATGGCACAACCTGGTGGAGTATTAATTCGCTCTGGCCATACTGAGGCAGGTTGTGATCTGGCTGCCATGGCAGGTTGCTCTCCAACGGCAGTCATTTGTGAAATCATGAAGGATGACGGTAGTATGGCGCGCCTCCCCGACTTGCTCGAGTTCGCCCAAGAGCATCAATTAAAGATTGGCAGTATTGCCGACCTCATTCAATATCGCAGTCAACATGAAAGCATTGTCGTTCGCGAAGGTGAGCGTGAATTTGCTACCCCTTGGGGAACGTTCAAGGGGATTGTGTATCGCGATACCCCTAGCTCTTCAATTCACATCGCCTTGGTTCAAGGAACACCCTCTGAAGCCAAAGAAACATTAGTGCGGGTTCATGAGCCGGTAACAGTGCTTGATTTTTTAGATGCTCAGATCAGCACACACTCATGGCCATTGGGAAGCGCCTTAGAGCAAATTGCAGCCTCTCCTGCAGGTGTAGCGGTATTACTCAATGCTTCAGGCATTGGCGCACCCCATGAGAATGATTGGCTAGCGCAGTTTCAAAAACTCAATCAATCTCAAGATGAGCCCTCTAACAAGCCACTGGCTCGTAAAACTGATTTTCGCAGTTACGGTATCGGCGCTCAAATCTTGAAAGACATTGGCGTTGGAAAAATGCGCTTACTCGCCAACCCCAGCCCTACTCCCAGCCTATCTGGTTACAAGCTCGAAGTAACAGGATATGCCCCTTTTTCTGCTTCTGCCCTTCATCAAGAAACGAATTTATGATCATGACAACAACCAATCTAAACGGTAGCGTCGGTGTTTTAGCGGTCGACTTTAATGGCCAAGATCTACGCATCGGTATTGTGCAAGCCCGCTTCAATGAAGACCACTGCCTTGCGCTGAGAAATGCCTGTATCGAAGAATTAATTGCCTTAGGTGTTTCTCAAGACGACATCAA
The DNA here is from genome assembly GCF_029892205.1 of Polynucleobacter sphagniphilus. NCBI lineage: Bacteria > Pseudomonadati > Pseudomonadota > Betaproteobacteria > Burkholderiales > Burkholderiaceae > Polynucleobacter > Polynucleobacter sphagniphilus. The sequence goes on along the minus strand of NZ_JARXVX010000001.1, from coordinate 52,689 downwards.
GCTAGTCACCGTACCAGGCGCCCTAGAAATTCCATTTGCACTACAAAAAATGGTGGAAACTGGCGAATTCGATGGCTTAGTTGCTTTGGGGGCTGTGATTCGTGGCGACACCTATCACTTTGAATTGGTTTCCAATGAGTCAGCCTCAGGCATCACACGTATTTCACTAGATTCCGGCTTGCCTATTGCCAATGGCGTACTTACCTGCGATACCGATGAACAGGCGCAAGTGCGCGTTCAAGTGAAAGGTGCTGAATGCGCTAAAGCCGTTGTTGAGATGGCCAACCTGGCATTAGCCCTCACCCCTGATCTCGATATCGAAATCAACTCTCCAACTGAGTAATTTATTCATGTCTAAGAACAGTACCCATTCAATATCGCCTGATGGCAATAAAGAGAATAAGAGCGCCGCGCCCAAGCGCTCCCTGACTCCACGTCGCCGTGCACGTGAATATGCATTACAAGGTGTATATCAAAGCCTGGTCATGCGCCGTGCCGGTAGCATTCCTAATGCTGCAGCCATTGCCAAGCAACTTGCAGAAGACCCCGGCTTTCGTCGCTGCCAACACGATTTATTTCAGGGTATTTTTGATGGCGTAGTAGAGCGTACCGATGAATTGGAAGCCCTCATCACGCCCGCATTAGATCGCCCCATCAATGAGCTTTCCCCAGTAGAGCATGCCGCCCTATTAATTGGTACCTACGAATTAGCGATTGATCTAGCGGTTCCTTATAAGGTAGCCATCAACGAGGCGGTTGAGCTGGCTAAGACATTTGGCGGGACAGATGGTCATAAATATGTCAATGGCGTTCTTGACCTCTTGGCTCAAAAACTACGTAGCACTGAAATCCAAGCCGGTTAAGGCCTACAACACTCATATGAGACCCAACCCTTCTGGCAGTTCAGAAGGGTTTTTTCTTATCCGCCCATCTCTCATTTGAGGGATAAAATCAAAAAAGTACTTTGTTTGATCCAAGACGCATACTGAGAAAAGCCATCATGCCAAAAATTGACATTCGCCATCACCTCAAAGACCCCTCTCTCTTCAAAGAGGATGCCTTTATTCATGGTCAATGGACAAAAGCAGCCACGGGTGAGCGATTTGCTGTCAATAACCCCGCCACAAATGAGCATATTGCAGATGTAGCCAATGTAGATATCGCTCAAGCAGAACGAGCGATTGGCGCTGCAAATGCTGCGCTTCCAGAATGGTGCAGTAAGACCGGCAAAGAGCGCGCCAATATGATGCGTAAGTGGTTTGAGCTCATTACAGAACATGCATCAGACTTGGCAACCCTGATGACGCTTGAACAAGGAAAACCACTCGTTGAGGCAATGGGGGAAGTTAGCTATGGTGCCTCCTTTATTGAATGGTTTGCTGAAGAGGCCAAAAGAGTAGCTGGAGCAATTCCAAGCACCACCTGGAGTGATAAGCGCTTGATGGTACTCAAGCAGCCCATTGGAGTATGCGTTGCTATTACCCCTTGGAATTTTCCAATTGCAATGATCACGCGCAAAATTGCTCCAGCCATGGCGGCTGGTTGCACCATTGTGATTAAGCCTGCTGAATTAACGCCCCTTTCCGCTCTTGCATTAGCAGAACTGTCCATGCGCGCAGGCATCCCTGCTGGCGTCATCAATATTCTGACCGCAGATGAAAAGCAATCGATCGCTATTGGCAAGGTCTTGTGCGCATCACCCACAGTGCGCCACCTCTCCTTTACTGGATCAACTGAAGTGGGTCGAATTTTGATGACCCAATGTGCACCAACAGTCAAAAAGCTAGCCTTAGAGTTAGGTGGCCATGCCCCATTTATTGTTTTTGAAGATGCCGATATTGATGCAGCGGTTGCGGGAGCGGTTGCGTCTAAATTTCGTAACTCAGGACAAACTTGTGTTTGCGCAAATCGCTTCTATGTCCATCAAAAAATTCATGATGTATTTGTGGAAAAATTTGCGAAAGCGATTCAATCCATCAAAGTGGGTAATGGTTTAGATGCCGGAATCACACAAGGCCCATTGATTGAACCTGCTGCATTGACTAAAGTAGAACGCCATGTGGCAGATGCTATTTCTAAAGGGGCAACCCTGGTAGCTGGAGGCAAACGCTCGGTATTGGGCGGCACTTTCTACGAGCCAACCATCTTGGCTAATGTTGATAAAGACATGCTCATCACCCACGAAGAAACATTTGGGCCTGTAGCCCCCATCATTCCATTTGCCAGCGATGATGAAGTCATTGCTTTAGCCAACGATAGTCAGTATGGCTTAGCATCGTATTTCTATAGTCGCGATATCGGTCGTATTTGGAAGGCGGCCGAAGCCCTCGATTACGGTATTGTGGGCGTAAATACAGGAATCATTTCTAATGAGGTTGCGCCTTTTGGAGGCATCAAGCAATCCGGCCTAGGCCGCGAAGGCAGCATCTACGGTATAGACGAATACCTTGAAATGAAATACGTTTGCATCGGACTGTGAGACACTGGTGTGAGATTTATTTTTTTAGGTAAACCAAGTCCCACACGCCATGGCCCAGTTTTAGACCTCGATTTTCAAACTTGGTAATTGGCCGATAGGCTGGTCGCTCGACATAGCCAAGGTGCTGCGACTGGAGTTGCCCCATACTGGGTTTGAATTCATTGCTTACTACCCCTTCTACCGCTACATCATCAACCCCAAAAGTTTCTATCCGCACTTGTTCAGTAGCAGTATTTTGCAAACCATCCTGCGCATTTAAGACCAGCAGCATCTGCTCTGCATAGTTATGCCAATCGGTTGCTAAATGCAAATAAGCGCCGGGCTTTAATCTAGAAATTAATAATTGCACAAATGCCGCCTGAATCAAGCGACGCTTATGATGACGTTTTTTATGCCAAGGATCAGCAAAATAAATATGAATGCCATCCAAAGAGTTAGGGGCAATCATTTTCTCTAGAACCTCTACCGCATCATGACGGATGAGGCGTAAATTACTTAATGCATTCTCCCCAATCAGCTTCAGTAAAGCGCCCACTCCAGGGGGATGAACTTCAATTGCTAGAAAATCATCTTCATTGCGTAGGGCGGCAATTTTCGCTGTTGTTTCACCCATGCCAAAACCAATTTCTAATATCTTAGGTTTAGTAGACCCACCAAATGCTGCCTGTAAATCTAATATGGCATCTTGGAAAGGGATCAAGAATTGCGGTCCCAACTCCTCGATAGCTCGCTGCTGACCTGCAGTAGTTCTGCCCGCCCTTAAAACAAAGGAGCGAATTCGTTCTGTATTCATTGAATTCATTCGGGTTATTTATTTAACTCAGAGCCTGGAATAAACCAACCAGCTGAACGGTAGGCATAGACCACTTCACCCAAAATAATTGAGAGAGAAAGCATAAAGGACAATAAACCCAGTACAAATGTCCAAATCACATAGCTAGTTTGCAAAGATCGCACTGCACCTGCCTGGAAGAAAAAGAGCTCCAGAACGGTTAATGAAATAAAGATGCCGCTTAGTACATCAAAGAAAATAGAGGCTGTGCAAAGCCGTCCACGAATCTTCGCTTCATTTGCCTCGCGATGCATATGCTTGAGCATTTTTTCATCGGTGATGTGTCCATCAGAAATTCTTTTCAGAATCTCTCGCATCCGATCTACTGAGCGCGCTAATCGCGTTGAGATGGCATTGAGTAAAGTAGCCACTGCCGTCAATAGAAATACTGGCGCAAGCGCAAGCTGAATATTATTGGTAATAGCATCAATTGATACATCCATAGCGCTTCCTTGTACAAACTAAATTATTGTGTCCAACTAACTAAGCCACTGTAGGCGCTAATCAATATCAAAAGTCCAAAAACAATGCGATACCAAGCAAACGGAATGAAATTGTGATGAGCCACATAGTGCAATAACCAACGCACGCAGATAAAGGCAGAAATAAAAGCTGCGACAAAACCCACCAGAATTGCCAAACTGTAATCTCCAGAAATGGGTACTGGAGATTTCCAAAGTTTTAACAGCTCATAAGCCGTAGCCCCTCCAATGACAGGAATAGCCAAGAAAAAAGAGAACTCTGTAGCGACAACGCGCGGGAGACCAAATAACATCCCACCAATAATGGTGGCGCCAGAGCGAGAGGTTCCCGGTATTAATGCAGCACATTGCGCTATCCCCACCTTCAAGGCATCCAAAGGAGTGAGATCATCAATAGACTGGATGTAAGCCTTATTGGCACCCGTACCAACCCTAGCCTGACGACGCTCAGCCCAAAAGATCACAAGGGCGCCAACAATGAATGCTGTGGCCACTGGTATTGGAGCAAACAGGACTGCTTTGATATGTTTGCTAAACAGATAGCCCAAGCCCATTGCAGGGGCAGCCGCAATCAATAAATTGAGTACAAAACGACGTGCGACTGGGCTGGTTTTAAACGAGCACGCCACTTTTAAAAGCTTTTCACGAAACTCCCAACAGACTGCCAAGATGGCGCCAAATTGAATAATGACCTCAAAGGCTTTACCCCTCTCGTCATTGAAATTCAGTAAATCGCCCACCAAGATGAGATGCCCCGTACTCGACACGGGCAAAAACTCTGTTAAACCTTCAACCACACCCAAAATAAGTGCTTTTAATAACAATATGATTTCCATAGTCTCAATTTTAAAGGTAGAAGCGGTTTCAATAAAAAATGATTAGGCTTGATGCAGCAGCTCCAGAGAAGCATCTATCACCTCACTAGCACTAGGAGACTTACCCATATCGCCAGTATTGCGAATTTGTTTTGACCAATACCCCTCGGTCTTCCATGTCGGTGAATCGCAGTAAATCTCTACTGTGGCCTTACCAAGTACTGCAGCAAGATGAGTCAGGCCAGTATCGACCCCCACCGTGAGAGCAGCACCCGCTATCAAGCCAAAAGCTTGCGCAATAGAAAAACGCTCAGGCACAAGTGCACCCGCGATCTGCAAAGCCAATTCCTCACTTACCTGCTTTTCGGCTGGATTACCCCATGGCAGAACGACTTGATAACCTTCTTTTGCCAATACATTACCTAACGCAACCCAACTCTCATTTGGCCAGCGCTTAGCATCTCTGGCTGTGGAATGAAAAAATAATACATATGGCTTTTGTATTCCTGCAAAGTGAGTATTCGCCAAATTAGCCACAAAGTTTTCTGGATAAAAATGTGGGGTAGTTGATCGATTCATTACAGGCCAATCAAAAGCTGCGCAAGTGAGCCACCGCGAACGATCCACCGCATGGCATTGCTTGGGGACCTGAACTGATTCAGTATAAAAAGCACGCGCCAGGGGCTCATATCCAGAAAATTTAGTGGCATTTGCCAAGCCAATCACCTGCGCATCCTTACTTTTATTTGCTAATGCACAGACTAGCGCTGACTTGAGCAAACCTTGGGTTTCAATCAGTACATCATAGGTCTTTGCTTGCAACTCTTTTTTGAAAGCAAAGAACTGCTTCCAAGAATTGATTTTGAATATCGATTTTTTCCAGCGTCGCAAGCCCAATGGAATAATGCGATCAATGCCTCTAAAACCATCTTTCGAGAGCAAAGGCTCAAGAAGATGAACATAAGCTTCTTCTACGACCCAATCGATTTGCGCATTGGGCAAGCGAGCACGTAAGTCCCAAACTATTGGCAGATTGTGAAGCACATCCCCCAGAGAGGAGAGCTTGACTAGCAAAATTTTAGGGGCGTTAGCTGATGCGTTGCTCATACGAGCATTATCTTATTTTTTGCCAAGCGCTTTAAAACTTCGGGGCTGCATCCCAAAGAAGGCCCGCGGCATCCTTCGCGTTCATATTAGGAGCAACACCAGCGGCTAAGGGCCATTGGATACCTACCGTGGGATCATTCCAGGCCAAGCAAGCCTCGCTTTGCGGATGGTAGTAATCCGTTGTCTTATAGAGAAATTCTGCGTTTTCAGATAAAACCAAAAAACCATGCGCTAAACCGGCTGGTATCCATAATTGCTTGTGATTTTGAGCGCTGAGCTCCACCCCCACCCACTTTCCATAGGTAGGAGAGTCTTTACGAATATCAACCGCTACATCAAAAACACTGCCTGCAACTACTCTGACCAATTTGCCCTGAGTTTGCTCTAACTGATAGTGCAAACCACGCAAAGTCCATTGACGAGAAAAGGAATGATTATCTTGAACAAATTCCACCTTTAAGCCAGTGGCCTGGGCAAAATCATGTGCATTGAAAGATTCTGTAAACCAACCGCGTTCGTCACCAAATACCTTAGGCTCCACCACAAAGACATCATGGATTGCAGTTGGTATTAAAGCAAGCTTCGGATGCGAAAGATTAGCAGTCATTAAATAGTCTTTCTAGTCGATATCGCAATTGGCTGAGCCGATGTGTTGAGCTCATGCAAAATTTTGCTCAAATATTGGCCGTAGCTATTTTTACTTAATTGTGCCGCCACTTTTTGCACAAGATCGGCGCTGATCCAACCTTGACGGTAAGCAATTTCTTCAGGGCAAGCAACCATCAAACCCTGACGTTTTTGCAGGGTCGCAATAAAGCCTGCCGCATCCAAGAGTGAGTCATGCGTGCCGGTGTCGAGCCATGCAAAACCACGCCCCATGATTTCCACGCTCAATTCATTTTTTTCAAGATAAACACGATTGACATCGGTAATCTCCAACTCGCCACGGGCGCTCGGCTTGATGGCGGCAGCAATATCGCAAACCTGATTATCGTAAAAATATAAACCCGTCACAGCGTAACTACTTCTAGGCTTGGCGGGCTTCTCTTCAATCGAAAGGGCTTTGTAATCTTTGTCAAACTCCACCACGCCATAGCGTTCTGGATCATTTACATGATAAGCAAATACAGTAGCCCCAGAATGCCTGCTATTGGCACTATTGAGCTGCTCGACTAATTCATGGCCGTAGAAAATATTATCCCCAAGAACTAGAGCGCTTGGGTTATTGCCAACAAAGTGTTTGCCTAAGGTAAATGCTTGTGCCAAGCCATCCGGAGAAGGTTGTACACAATATTCAATATTGAGGCCCCATTGAGAGCCATCGCCCAGTAATTCAGAAAAGCGTGGTGTGTCATGCGGGGTAGAAATTAACAAAATATCTCGGATACCGGCAAGCATCAAAGTGGTTAAAGGGTAATAGACCATGGGCTTGTCGTAGACGGGCATCAACTGTTTAGATACCGCTTGAGTCACCGGATAAAGACGTGTGCCAGATCCGCCTGCCAAAATAATGCCCTTACGATTTACCGTCATTACAAACCTACCTTATGGTCGCCGCAATCAAAATTACGGAAATTTAAATTAAATTTTTTGCCGCTAATTCGGCTACGTACTTCTGAACCAATAAGTCCCACCGAGGAAAGAGTGAGTTAATTGTTTGATCATTATAAGAGTCAGAACTATCACCCAAAGACATGACTAATGCATGCCTCAATTTAGCCGTCTCCATCCTTGAATTCATGGGCCTTGGCGCTGGTAAGGGGTAGTCAACAGCCAAGATCGGCCTGATTGCCGCAGGTTTGGCCTTTAACTCCACTCCTGCGTCTAGGGCAGATTGCACGGCCAAGCATGCCAAACCATGCCAAGAGGTTTCGCCAGAGGGAACAGCATGATAAATCCCTGAAGGAAATTTCTTTAACTCCAATTGGCCGCTCAGGGCTAAATTTAAAGTCACCCTAGCCAACCAATCGGCGCTAGTAGGTACACCATACTGATCATGAATGATGCCTAATTCCGCCCGCTCTTTTGCTAAACGCAAAATAGTGCGAATGAAATTACCCCCATCACCATATACCCAGCTAGCGCGACAAATGGCGTATTGGCCGCCAGTACCCGCAGCAAATGCCCTCACTACGGCCTCCTCACCAGCCGCTTTACTTTTGCCGTAGACGCCCAGAGGATTACGCATATCACCCTCTAAATAGAAGCCATACTTCTCACCATCAAATACATAATCAGTTGAATAATGTAGAAAAGTAGCGTTATTGTTGGCAGCATAAAGCGCCATACGCTCAGGCGCTTTTGCATTAATCGCAAAGGCTAACTCCGACTCTGTTTCTGCTTTGTCTACCGCCGTATAGGCGGCCGCATTAATAATGAGATGGGGCTGAAATTGACTTAAGAGTTCATCAATACTGGCATCATCACTAAGATCACACTGCGCACGCCCCACATATTGAATCTGTGTGTTTGAGAGCAGATTGACATTAAGACTTGCAAAGTGTTTCTGAAACGCTTTACCGAGCTGCCCATCTTTTCCAAAAAGGAGTATTTTTATCATGCGAGATTATTTAACCAGAGAAGAAGGTTTACTGGTATTGTTTAGATAACCAATCACGATAAGAGCCGCTGACAACACCTTCAATCCATTCGGGGTTATCTAGATACCACTGCACTGTTTTGCGAATACCGGTATCAAATGTTTCGGCAGGACGCCAACCTAATTCACGTTCAACCTTGCTAGCATTAATTGCATAGCGGCGATCATGACCAGGGCGATCTTTCACAAAAGTAATTTGCTCAGCGTAAGACTTCCCATCGATCCTCGGCTTTAGCTCATTGAGTATGTTGCAAATCGTCTTCACCACATCGAGGTTAGCTTTTTCATTCCAGCCACCAATGTTGTAGGTTTCGCCAAGCCTACCATTTGCAAGCACTTCACGAATCGCCGAACAATGGTCACCCACATATAACCAATCACGGACTTGCTGGCCATCCCCATAAATAGGTAACGGTTTACTGTTGAGCGCATTGAGAATCACCAAAGGAATTAATTTTTCCGGAAAGTGGTAAGGTCCATAATTATTGGAACAATTTGTCGTGACAACAGGGAATCCATAAGTGTGAAACCAGGCGCGTACTAAATGGTCTGAGGCTGCCTTCGAGGCGGAGTATGGACTGTTAGGTTCATAGGGATTTTTTTCAGTAAAGGCCGGATCTGTTGCTGTCAAAGACCCGTATACCTCATCAGTAGATACATGGTGAAAGCGAAACTGGGCTTTTTTATCCACATCTAGCTTATTCCAGTATTCGCGAGCGCACTCCAGCAGATTAAATGTACCAACAATATTGGTCTGCACAAATTCAGCTGGCCCATGTATCGATCGATCTACATGGCTTTCTGCAGCAAAATTCACAATCGCTCTTGGCTTGTGCTCACTCAATACCCGCTGTACAAGCTCTTTATCGCCAATATCGCCATGCACAAAGAGATGTCTTGGATCATCTTTTAATGAAGCCAAAGTAGCTAAATTACCAGCATAGGTTAATTTATCTAAATTAATAATGCCTTCACTATTTGACTCTTTTAACCAGTCTAAAACAAAATTACCACCAATAAAGCCTGCACCACCAGTGACTAAAATCATATAGATCCAATGACTAAGAAGATTGACCTGATGAAACGAAGGTCATCTTGTTATAAATTTAATGCCTAATTTTACCTTCAAAAATAAGCATGAATATGTTTGGCTAGACGCTTTGCTCGCTTGAGCAGTCGAGATGGCAATGACTTTGATGACTGCTTGAAATCAAGTTCTGCCTCCCAGGCTGACTGGCAAATAAGTCCCAAGTAATTCTGCGCGATTTTTTCTGGTGTCTCGCCTAGGCGTTTCATTAAATAGTATTGCCAATCGTAGTGATAGACTCTGAATAAAGGCTCTATAGCTATTAATGGGATGGCTTGATATTTAAGCAGGGCTTCCCCATAAATCAAAGACTCTGGAAGGTCGGGGGTAATCAAATCCCATATGGATATTTTCCGAGCTTGCAAATACTCAGCATCCAAGGTCTTCCATACTTTAGCAGACCAGTTAAATGGCGATGGCGCGCAATAAAAAAGTGGGCCCTGACGCTCAAATAAATTTTGTACACGCTCCGCTTCAAGACGTAGGTTATGTTTTACCTTCGAATAACCTCGATCAGCAGCAAGTTGAAATAACTCTTTATTCTGATGTAAAACAGTATAAGGAATATTTTGATCCGAAACAAAATCAGATTTTCTAAATTCTCGAATAAAGAAACTATCCGAATCCAAGCAAAGATAATTTTCAGTTAAACCAAGGCGCCAGAATTCTGACTTAATAATCTGTTGTGACAAGCCGCCAGCCATGGATTGATATTTAGAAAAATCAGCCAATGGATTTGCGCGAACAATTTCTTCGTCCGCAACCCAAGAATAACCATCTACACCAATAAGGGAAATCAGTAAGTCTTTCTCAGTCTGCGGTGTGGAAATAAAAAAAGGGATTTGATCGACGTTAAATTTCTTTACAGAATCGAGCAGTCTTTTTAAGCGTAAAAAGTCTTGTGAGTAAGATTTACAGTAAAGAACAAAGTCTTGCAAATGATTCCCTGATTTTTTAAGAATAATTAGATTCTAGGCTACCTTGCTTGCACTTCTGTCAGAATAGTCTTAACAGCCTGATCCACACCAATTGGCTTCCATACCGGTTCGATTAAGTGCTTATTCTGCCAGTCTAACCAAATTTTTTCCAGAGTACTTGCTACTGCTTGGGCATCGCCCTCGGGGCTTATATAGGACCCTCTATCGAGAAGCATCTGATCTAACTGGGGGTTGCGATGGGTAATTCCCCAGATAGGACGACCCGTCCAGAGGTAATCATAAAATTTAGATGGAATGTACTCCGCACACCATTCATCGTTACCATGCAGCAGAATCAATACATCTGCATCTTGCATTTTTTCTACCACCCGCTCACGACCAGACTTGCCTGTTTGCAGATCTTTTTCAAGACGCCCATGAGCCAATAAGATATCTTCAAAAGCAAACTGCTTAATCGCTTCAATACTCAGTGTATCCAAGGGTGCGCCATAAGCATGTACACGAATACATTGTCTTGCCTGTGGGTATTTATTGAATAAAGGCACTAGCGCTTTTAAGATAGTTGATAGTGACCGATCATTCGCCAGCGAACCGAAATGACACAGGTTTAATTGATTCGTATATTCATGTTTTTTACTTGCGGCCAAGCTGCCAGGTGGCTCAGCCCCAGGTGTGACAACAAATCCGTGTGCATTGTTTGGAGTGTTTAGATTGGGATTACGAACCTTTGCATAATGCAAAGCACCCTCAGTAAACCACCATACTTTATTGGAGAAACGGGTGAGTTGATTTTCCAAATAATGTCGAAAACGCGCATCCCGATTTTTGGGCCTCTCAAACCCCTGATCCACTGGACTTTTGCGAATGACCAGGGGATCATGAACCTCGGAGATTAATTCAACCCCTGTAGCTTTTTTGAGCCATACGCCAGCTAGGTGCGCTGACCATGCACTACCTACTGAAAAAACTACATCCACTTTTCCTGAGCGAATTAATCGATACCCATGAATAAATGCCGGGAGCGCCCAAGACCATTGGCTTGAATATCCCAAGCATAATTTTTCTATGGCAATCAAGGGTGCCAACAAGATAGATACAGTTCGCGTTGTGATTTTATAAAAAAGCCCGCGCCCATATTGATTTGCTATCCAATGACGAAAATCAAACCGAAATCCTGCAGGTCCCCAAGCTAAAAATTGATAGTGTGGAAAGCGCTTATCTTTCATTCCCGTAATGGCACTGAAAACAATCGGCTCAACTCCAGCCTCCAAAAGATAGGGAATCTTGTCGGTGATGGTCAAGCTAGCTGCGCGGCCATCCATATTGAATGCATGGGTCAAAATAAGCCAGCGCTTATTTTCAGTTACAACTGGGATAGCTTGGCTCACTTTAAGAACTTTCTTAATTACCTGCCACTATCGACATGACAGCCATACGAACTGCAATCCCAAAAGTAACTTGATTCAAGATCACTGACTGGGGCCCATCTGCCACTGCAGAATCTATTTCCACACCACGATTCATAGGGCCCGGATGCATCACGATGGCATCTGGTTTTGCTAAAGCCAAACGGGCTGGGGTCAGGCCATATTGACTAAAGAAAGCAGCGCCCTCTGGAACTTGCCCTGCCTCCATGCGTTCTTTCTGAATACGCAAAGTCATCACAACGTCTACACCCTTGAGCCCCTCTTCCATGCTATGAAATACTTTCACACCCATCATATCCAAATTGCTCGGCAGTAAACTCTCGGGCCCGATTGCGCGAATTTCTTCGCAACCGAGAGTAGTCAGGGCGTGAATATTAGATTTAGCAACCCGGCTATGAACAATATCTCCGATGATGGCCACTTTCAAGCCACGAAAATCCCGCTTGAAATGACGCATCGTGTACATATCGAGCAAGCCTTGGGTGGGATGCTGGTTACTACCATCACCTGCATTGACTACATGAACGTGTGGGGGCACATGGTTGGCAATTTCAATCGGCGCACGCGAAGTGCTATGACGAACCACAAAAATATCAGCCTGCATTGCCACTAAATTATCAATCGTATCCAAAAGACTTTCGCCCTTGGCAGTTGAAGAGGTGGAAATATCTAGATTGATCACATCGGCAGATAGGCGTTTTGCAGCAATCTCAAATGTAGTGCGCGTCCGCGTGGAATTCTCGAAGAAAAGATTAAATACGCTTTTACCGCGTAATAGAGGAACCTTTTTTACCTCTCTTGAGGGATCAGTCACACTCACAAATTGTTGTGCCGTATCTAAAATATGCACGATCTGATCTTTGGGCAAGCCCTCCAGAGTCAGTAGATGCGTTAATTCACCGGCTGCGTTAAATTGATTGACCATCTTATCCGCCATACTCATGCTGTACGCTCCTCAAGTTGGAAATTGAACTTGCCAGCATCGTCTTTTTCTAAAACTAAAATTTGTCTATCAGGTAGTAGGATTTCTTCACCAGAAAAGTCAGTGCTGATTGGCAACTCGCGCTTGCCACGGTCGGCCAAAACCATTAACTCAACCGCAGCTGGCCTGCCAAAATCAAATAATTCATTTAATGCAGCGCGCACCGTTCTACCAGTAAGCAGCACATCATCAATCAGAATGACAGTAGCGCCATTCACCTCGAATGGCAGATGCGTAGACATGGTGCTTGCGGTACGCAAGGCAGTCATGCCTTTCTCAGCATAATCATCACGATGAAACGCAACATTAATGACGCCATAATGCGCCAGACCAAGATCACCGGCTAAACGCTCTGCAATCCAAGCGCCACCCATTGCCAAACCAACCAGCTCAAATGGCCCACTTTGGGCTCGCTGGCGCAGTTTTTCTAGCAATTTGGTATACAGCAATTCTGCATTCATCATCTATCCAATACTTTATTCTGTTTAGCCGCCAACTCAGCAAAAAACTGCTCCAAAATAAGCGCAGCACTATGGCTATCTAGATTGTCCTGCATCTTGGCGTCACCCTCTAAAACTGCAGAGGTATAGCGCTCATCCACCCATTGCACAGGCAGATGAAAGCGGCCATGCAATTGATTACCAAAGCGTTTAGCCTTCTGCGTCATCTCATGTTCAGTGCCGTCAGGATGGACTGGAAGACCAACCACCAGCTGATCTGGCTGCCACTCCTTAAGCAGGTCCTCAATCTCCTGAAAGCGCATTTGCGCATTTGCATGGGAAATCGTTTTTAGTGGATGGCCAACCCGACTGATGGAATTTCCGATCGCAACACCAATTCTGCGAGTCCCGTAATCAAAGGCCATGACGCCTTGACCACTAGGCATGCCCAGCCTCTCCTGAGAGATGCGAAACATCAAAGCCTAGATAGTTCATAGTGCGGGAATAACGTTCACCTACAGGGGTATTAAAAATAATCTCCACCATTTGCGCTTGCGATAGTGGCACATTCATCCAGCCATTTAGGCTAATCTCTTCTTCCAATTGACCGGCACCCCAACCTGAATAGCCCAAAGTCATCAAGAATGGACTTGGTCCAGTGCCGGCGGCAACTGCCTCCAGGACATCTTTAGAAGTCGTCATTGTCAGACCTTCAGGCACAATTAATGAAGATCGGTAGCTGGGATTTTCCATGGGCGCATGGAGCACAAAACCACGCTCAACCTGAACAGGACCTCCAAAATAGACTGGTTGCTCTAAAAGTGGAGCAATTTCAAGCTTGAGATCAATCTTGTCAAAAAGAGTTGCCATATTGACCTCAGTGGGTCGATTCACAACCAAGCCCATCGCACCTCTTTCGGTGTGCTCAAAAAGATAGATCACAGTTCCCGCAAAATTAGGATCTTGCATGCCTGGCATGGCAATTAAGAATTGATTAGCCAGATGGTCGGCCGAAAAAGAAATAGCGGGATCTAAATCAGACCTGGGGTCCGAAGCTTCATGGGAGGCTTTTTTGGCCGTAGACATATAGGTAATATTTTACCGAATATCTAGAGTTTTCCTGTAACCCAATAGGCAGCCAAACCAATTAACTCGTGTAGCAGTCGATTCCACAACCTAGACCCCTCGGTAAGATCAAAAACTCCCCAATGAACCGAGGAAACAGAGGTTCCCGTTTGATAATCGACCGGCACAGGAATTACCGCCATCTCTTGTTTCTCAAAAAACTGAATAGAGCGATACATATGGCTCGCAGAGGTAATCAAGAGCACAGGCTTGATTGCTTCATTTTCACCATGGATTTGCTTCAATATTTGTTTAATAAACAATACATTTTCATAGGTATTACGTGATTGATTTTCATAATAGCCAGGATGCCCTTCCAAGCCTTGCTCATGTACCAAAGCCCTAAAAGCATCTGCCTCAGAAATGCCTCTGGGTACGAGCTTGCCCGAAAAACCACTATAAATAAAAGGGGTGTTTGGGTGTGTGCGCATCAACTCCAAACCCTTAGTGACTCGCTCCGCAGAGCCCTCTAGAGATACCTCGCCACGCTCGGGACCTATGAGTCCGCCTTCGACTGCGCCACCCAAAATAACAATAGCTCCTATCTGCTCCCCTGCAATACTCGTTAAAGGTGATTTTGGAACAAGGTCTTCTAAAACACGGAGGGGGAGCTCAGAAGTAGGTAGGTAACCCACTACCAACAAATCAATCAGCCCGAGTAGTAAAAACCGTTTAACTAAATGGGTTTTTCTAAGAGCCAGGAAAAGAACAGATAACAATATAAATAAGAGAGCCCAATTGAGAGGCTCAATACCAAACTGCACCACTTTAGAAAGAATAAAAAAGATCGTATCCATTGTTAATAGGGATCTTAACCCGCCCATCAAGCAAGACCCCTCAAATAGCCCTAATATAGGGGCTATGCAAAAAGCACTTGTTTGGCTCCGTCGCGATTTACGCCTGTATGACCAGGCAGCCCTGCATCACGCCCTTAAAAATAGCGGCTCAGTTTGGCTGGCATTTATATTTGATCAGGAAATTCTTGAGCCTTTAATCGAAAAGGACAGCGTCAATGAACTCACGCCCGATCGGCGGGTTGATTTCATTTGGCAAGGACTGAAACAATTGGATGCTGAACTGCGACAGCAAGGTGGCGGGCTGATTGTGCAATTTGGTAAACCAGTTGATTGCATTCCTCAAATTGCGCAAGCACTGGGAGTACAAACCGTTTACACCAATCATGACTATGAACCGAGCGCCATTGCCAGAGATACGGCTGTATCTGTCTTACTAAAAAAGCACGGTATTGAATTTGAGACTTTTAAAGATCAAGTCATTTTTGAGAAGAAAGAAATTCTCACTAACTCGAATACGGTCTTTTCTATTTTCACGCCGTATAAAAATAATTGGCTCAAAACATTACAAGATAAAGATTTGGCCGCCTATGACTGCACCCCAAAAAAGGGCCAATTTGCAGCCATCCCAAAACCGCTAGATAAACCGCTCCCCTCACTAGAATCCATGGGCTTTTGTACCACTGGGATTGAAAGCCATCTCCCACCTAGCCCCGAGGGAGGCCAAGCTCTTCTAGAAGATTTTTTAACACGCATTGATCACTATCAAATTGGTAGAGACTTCCCCGCAGTGAAAGGAGTCAGCTATCTCTCAACTCATTTACGCTTTGGCATGCTCTCGATTAGAGGGTTGGTGCGAGAAGCGCACCGCCGGATGCTAGCCGGAAGCATGGGTGCGACGATTTGGCTCAGCGAACTCATTTGGCGTGATTTCTATTTCATGATTTTGTCTAATCATCCACGACTAGCGGATGGTGTGAGCTTTAAACCTGACTACGACAACATTGAATGGGAAAGCAGCTCTCACGCTAAAAAACTATTTACCGCATGGTGTGAGGGTAAAACAGGCTATCCACTGGTAGATGCCGCCATGCATCAACTCAATCAAAGTGGCTATATGCATAATCGTCTGCGGATGGTGGTAGCCAGTTTTCTAACAAAAGATTTGGGAATCGATTGGCGCTGGGGTGAAGCCTACTTTGCTAAGCATCTCAATGATTTTGAGCTATCTTCAAATAATGGTGGATGGCAGTGGGCCTCCTCTTCGGGTTGCGATGCACAGCCGTATTTCCGCATATTTAACCCCATTACCCAATCAGAGAAATTTGATCCAGAAGGTAAATTCATCAAACGTTATTTACCTCAGTTAAGCAAGCTTTCAAAAAAATCCATTCATGCGCCATGGCGCTCAGGGCATATTGAGCTTGAGGCAGCCGACTTACTACTGGGACGAGATTACCCTTTACCAGTTGTCGATCATGATGAGGCGCGCAAAAAGACCTTGGTTCGATATAGCGTTGTCAAAAAAGTTACCCCTGAATAAGTATTGAATTTTGTAGTGTTACGCAATTACCCTTTAAGATAAGACATGAGCAAGATTTATGCTGTTGGGGATGTGCAGGGATGCGCACCTTCCCTGAAGTCCTTAATTAAAAAAGTTCCCGCCAAATCAAATTTGATTTTCTTGGGGGACTTGGTTAATCGCGGCCCAGATTCATTGGGAGCGCTGCGCATACTTAAAAAGTTACAAGAAAGTGGTCGCGCTGAATGCATCTTAGGCAACCATGACCTTCATTTGCTAGCCATTGATGCGGGTCTACGCAAAGCCAAGGGGCTCGATACTGTCGATGGCATTCTGAAAGCTCCTGATCGTGCAGAACTGATTGATTGGATCCGCAATAGGCCAATGGCCCTTAGCAACGGCAAAGTACTTGCTGTACATGCCGGCGTTCTCCCGCAATGGAGCCTAGAGCAAACACTTGAATACGCACATGAAGTAGAAAAAGTCTTGCGCAAAAAAACTTATAAAGACTTTCTGGCCAATATGTATGGCAATACCTCTAATAAATGGACAAATTCTCTTAAGGGCTATGAGCGCTTAAGAGTAATTACCAACACACTCACACGTTTACGTTTTTGCACACCATCCGGACAAATGGAGTTTGAGAGTGCCCAGGGATTAGAAAAGGGTCCTAAAGGTTACGTACCGTGGTTCAAGGCACCTAAACGCAAAACCGAGGAGACCCTAATTTATTTTGGCCACTGGTCAACACTAGGACTCCTAAGACAAAACAATGTGATTGGTCTGGACACCGGTTGCGTATGGGGCGGCAAATTGACTGCGATGGAAGTCCCGGATTCCAATCAAGACTCTAAAAAATTAGAGATTATTCAAGTGGCTGGCTATAAGCATCCACTACGCATGTAGGCCGCTTACATCCGTTTAAACGCTTTTTCTGCTGCAGTAATGATTGCTGCTACTACTTCGTTATCGTGGGCAATCGAAGTAAATCCAGCTTCATAGGCTGATGGTGCCAAGTAAACACCTTCATCCAACATTGCATGAAAGAATTTCTTAAAAGCATCGATATTGGTTTTAGTCACTTCCTCAAAAGAGGTGGGGACTTTGGATGCAAAATAAAAGCCAAACATGCCGCCTACGCTATCCACAGCAAACGGAATCTGTGCTTTATCAGCAGCTTGCTTTAAGCCAGCCATGAGTTTTTCGGTTTGCGCAGTAAGACATTCATAAAAGCCCGCACGAGAAATAATCTCTAAAGTCTTTAGCCCAGATGCAACGGCGACTGGATTGCCAGATAAAGTACCTGCCTGATAGACATTACCCAAAGGGGCAAGCTTGGACATAATCTCTTTTTTACCCCCGAAAGCAGCCATGGGCATACCGCCACCCATCACCTTCCCTAGGCAAGTTAAATCGGGAGTAATACCCTGCAATGACTGCGCACCCCCTAATGCCACTCGGAAACCCGTCATGACTTCGTCATAAATCAATACCGCACCATGCTTGGCAGTCAGACTGCGCATTGCACCCAAAAACTCACTCGCAGGCTGAATTAAATTCATATTACCGGCAATGGGCTCTAAGATGACTGCTGCAATGTGATCGCCCTGATTTTTAAATACTTCCTCGAGCGCTGCAACATCGTTATACGGCAATACGAGGGTATGCTTTACTAAATCATGTGGCACGCCACCAGAAGAGGGCGCATTTTGAGTTGAATCAGCAAAAGTTAATAAACCTGAACCCGCTTTTACTAATAAGCTGTCAGCATGCCCGTGATAACAGCCCTCAAATTTAATAATCAAATCACGACCGGTATGACCACGGGCTAAACGCAAGGCACTCATCGTTGCCTCAGTGCCGCTAGAAACCATGCGGACCTGCTCAACGCTGGGCATTAATTCACAAAGGCGCTCGGCCAACTCGATTTCACCTTCGGTAGGCGCGCCGTAACTAAAACTGGTTTCTGCTGCTCTTTGTACGGCCTCTACTACTTCAGGATGGGCATGACCAACAATCATGGGGCCCCAGGACATAATTAAATCTATATAGCGCTTATCCTCTGCATCCCAAAAGTAAGGGCCTTTTGCGCGGGTGACAAAACGCGGTATTCCGCCAACTTGACGAAATGCACGCACTGGAGAATTCACGCCACCCGGAATGGTCTTTTGTGCTCGCTCAAATAAAACGTCGTTTTGTCCCACAATCTTTTCCTCAGTTTGATACTGATATCGATGACAAATTAAATCGCCATCATTTCAAAATCTTCTTTGCGTGCACCACATTCTGGGCATGTCCAATTGATAGGTACGTCTTTCCAAAGGGTCCCGGGCGCGATTCCCTCTTCTGGTAAGCCAGCAGCTTCATCGTAGACCCAACCACAAATGAGACACATATAAGTTTTAAATTCCATGGTGCATTCCTAATAGCTTTGTTAACTAATTTGACTCTATTTGATTTTAAGACGCTTTGGTCTCAGAAGAGTCATTTACAAAATCTCGTTTTGCATGCATCTCGAATTTAAATAGACGGCACTCAAGAGGTCCATTAAATAAAGGAGTGCGTTTGGATTCCTTGATGCGTAATTGGCCAGGTAAAGCCATATCTGCAGTCAGTACAAATACATTCCAACCACCAAATGCATCCTTCAAATGCTGACCAAACTGTCTTAGAAATTCAACAAATTTAGGGTCTTGCTCCTCTTCTGCCTGAAGACGCTTCAACGATTCACGGCTTGAACGCTTCGCACTCTGGCGGCCCGTCTCTAAGTTATGTGCAAAACGATCCTCAGGCTCCTCCTGATCGTAGTCAGACTCTCTGCCGCTCTCGCGATCCTGACCGCGACCACCCTTAATCACCAAACGCTCACCATAGGGAGGGTTCAGCAACATGACACCGCCCTGAGTATTTCCAGGTGGCTTGCTCGCTAGAGCATCAATCTGCCTTGTCACTGGTAAACCTGGTAATTGAGCGCGCTGCCAATTACCTTTAAACATCGCAACCAATCTCTCATTGATATCACCGCCACTAATACCCAAAGATTGGGCATCTGGGAATTGCTTACGCTTCTCAAGTACTTCTGCCAGCGATGCCTCTTTAAGGGCTGACCAGCGCTTTTGCTCAGCTGGTGTATTAAAGGGCTTGAGCCTTTGAAAACCAAAACCATGTGCGCTGGTCACCAGTGGTCGATAGGCCAGGCGACTTGGTTTGACATCATCACCATACATTCCTGCACGAATTGCTCCTGGCGGAATAGCCAAGGCCATTTGGGCTGCTTCAATTAAGAAAGTGCCGCTACCGCACATTGGATCAAACAAAGTTTGGGATGGCTTCCAACCGGTAATCGATAGAATGCCAGCGGCTAAATTTTCTTTTAAAGGAGCATCACCTTTTTCATCCCGCCAACCGCGCTTAAATAAGGCTTCACCAGAAGTATCTAAGTAGATCGTGACATGAGTTGCCGTTAAATGCGCCTGGACACGCACATCCGGAAATGCTGTATCAATGCTTGGTCTGTCACCAGTCACATCCCGCAAGCGATCCACAATGGCATCTTTAATCTTCAGCGTTGCAAAATTAAGACTTTTTAAGGGTGAGCGATGGGCAGTGACATCGACTCTCAAGGTTTGGTTAGAGTCAAACCACTCTTCCCAAGCTAAGCCACTGGCTAATTTGTATAAATCTTCTTCTTGTCTATATGGCGCTTGGGCCAATTCAAGTAAAACCCGACTGGCAATACGTGAATGGAGATTAAGAGCCATTGCCCCAGCGAGGGGCGCAGCCAAACCAACACCACCAGTAGGGCTTGTTGGAGTAGGCTCAATCACCCACGTACCCAAGGCCTTCGAATCTGGACGAGCGGCAATCGTCGCTAATTCATTAGCAAGTGGAACTTCTAGTCCGCCGGGACAAACAACAAAAAATCTCATGAGACTAGCAATCTAAATAGGATGAAAGAGGATGGTGAGTCAAGCCCTTAAGGCTTGAGCACTACCAAAGCAACAATAATGATGAGCAACAGTACGGGCACTTCATTAAACCAGCGATACCAAACTCCAGTTTTTGTATTTTTATGTTGACGAAATTTTTTCAACAAACTCCAGCAAGCATGGTGATAACCAATCACCAAAATGATAAAGGCTAGCTTAATGTGCATCCATATCTGTCCCGCGCCAATGCCAAAATAAAGCCAGAGACTAAAGCCAAGTAAAACCGCAGGCACAGCCAAGATAGTCATGAAACGAAACAGGCGATCGGCCATTCCTAAGAGGCGCTCATAAGCAAAGCTATTTTTTTCTTCGGCTAAATTTACAAAAATACGTGGCAGATAAAATAAGCCCGCAAACCAAGAGGCAATAAAGACAATATGAAATGTCTTGACCCACAAATATGCATTACCCATATTGATATCCTAAAAAATTAAGTGCGGATCTCGCCATGACCCATCACAACGTATTTGAGAGATGTCAGTCCATCCAAACCGACAGGGCCACGGGCGTGTAGCTTGTCATTTGAAATACCAATTTCTGCGCCAAGACCATATTCAAAACCATCTGCAAAACGGGTACTCGCGTTGACCATCACACTCGCACTATCCACCTCACGTAAAAAACGATGCGCTTGTGATTGATTGTTAGTGATAATGGCATCCGTGTGCTTGCTGCCATAACGTTCGATATGATTCATCGCCTCATCCATATCGGCTACCGTTTTAATGGACAAAATAGGCGCGAGGTATTCAGTCTGCCAATCCTCCTCCGTGGCATCAACCAAGCCCGAGAATCCAGCAGCCTCTAATGTCTTGCGTGTAGCAGTATCTACACGGAGCTCGACACCTTTATCTTGATAAATTTTGCACAGCAAAGGCAATACAGTTGGACCAATATTTTGATTAACCAATAAAGTTTCCATTGCATTGCAAGGTGCGTAGCGCTGCGTCTTGGCGTTATCGCATACTTTTACCGCCATTGCGACATCAGCATCCGCATCGATATAGGTATGACAAATTCCATCCAAATGCTTAATCATTGGCACGCGAGCTTCAGCCATCAAGCGGGCAATCAAACTCTTACCGCCACGAGGAACAATCACATCGATATATTGGGTCATTGTGATCATTTCACCAACGGCACTGCGATCTGTAGTACTGACGACCTGTACCGCATCCATTGGTAAATGAGCGGCAGCTAAACCTGCTTGAATGATTTTTGCAAGCAAGGTATTGGAATCAATGGCTTCAGAGCCACCACGCAAAATGACAGCATTTCCTGATTTCAAACAAAGAGAGGCTGCATCAATGGTGACATTTGGTCGAGACTCATAAATAATGCCAATCACACCCAAAGGGACACGCATTTGTCCTATCTCGATCCCCGAGGCCTGTTTTTGTAATGCAGAAATTTTGCCGATCGGATCATCTAATGAAACAATTTGCTCTAAACCCAAAGCCATCGTTTCGATGGTCTTAGGTGTCATCGTTAAGCGATCAACAAAAGCTGCGTCTTGGCCATTTTTCCTGGCGCGATCTACATCGATCTGATTAACGACTTGAATCTCGCTTGCTTGCTCACGTATTAATTTGGCGATATGTAATAACGCCTGATTCTTTTGTTCGCTAGATGCCCGCGCCATAGCGCGCGAAGCAGCGCGTGCTTTTTGCCCTATTTCCTGCATCATTTCTTTAATTGAAGCACTCATTTTCTGACTTTATATCTACTCTGTATTAAATGGAAATACTACTAACGCAATAAATTGCCCACCAAACGTAATCCGTCCCAGGGATCAGCCGGTAGTTCTGGCACATGAAGGCCCTTTACTTGTCGATCCAACCCAGCCGCTACCTGCATTGCTCTGCGCAATTTAAGTGGCTGAATCCTTTTTAAGGCTGCAGGATAAAGACGCTCCTTATTGCCCCACACCCGATTGGCGCGCATTAATTGCTGAACTGATTCGCCGGCATCACTTGCGACCTTCAGCTTAGATAGTAGTCGAAGCTCTTCAGTAACGCTCCACAGAATAAGAACAAGTGGCTCACCCTCACCCTTCAACCCATCCAGCATTCGATTTAAGCGCGGCAAGTCACCAGCTAACATCGCCTCAGTCAGCTCAAATACGTTATATCGAGCAACCTTCAGAATGGCAACGCGGATCTGTTCTTCAGTTAAAACCCCTTTAGGGTAAAGCAAGCCCAACTTCAAAATTTCTTGGTGAGCTGCAATTAAATTACCCTCTACTTGATCGGCAATGAATTCCAAAGCACGTCGACCCTCTGGCCCAGAACTTACTTCCTGACCTTGCGTCTTTAGTCGTCCAGCAATCCATTGCGACAATAAGCCACGATCAAGAGAATCAATCTGTATAGCCATGCCAGCATCATCTAGGGCAGTAAACCAAGCAGATGTTTTTGTCTTGCCATCCAATTTGGGCAAAATGATACAAACGATTGTTTCTGGCCCATCAGCACCAGTGGACAGAGACGCAATTTGGGCGGCAAAATGCTTTAAAGCATCTGCCCCATCCCGTCCTGGTTTCCCCGTAGGAATGCGTAGCTCAACCCAGCGCTTATCACCAAATAAAGACATGGTCTGCCCCGCGTTCAATAGCGTACTCCAATCAAAACCACGCTCTTGCAGCATCACTTCGCGCTCAGTAAATCCTAATTTTTTTGCTAGACCACGTAGTTGATCGATTGCCTCCATCATCAGTAGAGGCTCATCTCCAGAAAATATATAAAGCGACTTTAAAGCAGCTGCACAAGTGAGCGACTTCAGATGAATTTGCAGGGCATCGCTTTTAACCATGCGATTAAACAATCACTCTTAAAAACTTTTAGATTGCTGGGATTTAGAGGAAGCAGCTAAGCGACGCAAAATCTGGACGGCCAAATCTTTACGCATCAAAGTTAAGAATTGCTGCTGCTGAGCATCGGTAGCTAACACGGTAGAGTTTGAAAAGTCCATATCACGACTGATATAGATTTCTGTATCCGGAAGAATGTCTGCACCCGCAGTATCAATCGCCCTAAAGCCGACGCGAATTGTTAGGCGATAGGCGGAAATTTGTCCGCTGGAGTTGTAAGTCAAAATCTCGCGCCCATATACTTCGTTAGTAATCTCCAACAAAACATCTGCATCTTTTGGATTAATCGCTACTTTTGCATCAGTTCCAGTGAGAATCACTTGCTGTAAATCATTACGCATGGGCGGTGTTGGGGAACCCGTAATCGCAATCACCCTATAGGGTAGATCGACCATCCCGCGCAAACGATATCCACAAGCAAGCAAGCCACTTACGGGCGTCAAAACAAGCATCCCAAGCATCATTCGGCGCACAGGCAAAAAGTGTGTGCCCAATGTTGACTGCTTTGACTTGAGTTGATTTGCGCTCATATTTTCAGTTAAAAACTTAGGCCACAATATTGATTAGACGTCCAGGCACCACAATCACTTTCTTGGGCGCATTTCCATTGAGTGCCTTGAGGGCTGGCTCACTTTGCAATGCTAGAGCCTCTACCTGCTCTTTGCTAGCATCGGCTGGCACCCGAATATCCCCACGTAATTTTCCGTTGATTTGCAGCATCAAGGTGATTTCTGTTTGGACCAATGCCGCCTCATCCACCAATGGCCATGGGGCGTCTAATAACAAACCATAGGTTTTCACATAACCCATTTCATTCCACAAAGTATGAGTTAAATGCGGTACGACTGGATACAAAACGCGCAACAAAATACCAATGCACTCACGTAATACGGAAGCGCTAATTTCTGCCTTCTCACCAAGCTTGATAGGCTCAAGGATATTGAGCATCTTCATCGCAGCAGAAACTACCGTGTTGTACTGACGACGTTGATAGTCAAAGTTAGCTTGCTTTAAGATCGAGTGAATCTCGCGACGCAACTCTTTCTCTGACTCATTGAAAGCGGTTGGCAAATCAGGATTGGCATTCTCAATTGCCTCTGCTTGACTGCTTGAATACATCCAAATACGACGCAAGAAACGAGAGGCGCCGTCTACACCAGCGCCAGACCATTCCAATTGTTGTTCTGGTGGCGCAGCAAACATCACAAAGAGTCGCGCTGTATCAGCGCCATGCTGATCAATCAGTGCCTGAGGATCAACCCCGTTATTTTTACTCTTCGACATCTTTTCGACGCCGCCGATAATGACTGGCGTACCTGCAAAATCCCCTTTTAATTTAGCGCCTCGTGGACGGCCTTTTTCATCCAGGTCTAATTCGACATCCAAAGGGTTCAACCAAGTTTTTTTACCGGAAGCCTCTTCTGTGTAATAGGTCTCATTGAGGACCATACCCTGAGTTAATAGGTTTTGAAATGGCTCATCAAAGGTGATGATGTCTAAGTCACGCATCACCTTGGTCCAGAAACGCGCATAGAGTAGATGCAAGATAGCATGCTCAATGCCACCAATGTATTGATCCATTGGCATCCAGTATTCATTACGGGTATCTACCATTGTCTTTGCATTAGGACCGGTATAACGCATGAAATACCAAGAAGAATCAACAAAAGTATCCATTGTGTCGGTTTCACGACGAGCGGGCTTACTGCACTTTGGACATTTCACATTCAAGAAGTCGGCACGTTTATTTAATGGATTACCACTTCCATCAGGCACGCAATCTTCAGGTAACACTACTGGCAAATCAGCCTCCGGCACTGGCACTGCTCCACAATCATCACAGTGAATGATTGGGATAGGCGTACCCCAATAGCGTTGACGTGAAATACCCCAGTCACGCAAACGGTAAGTGGTTTTAAGCTCACCAATACCCATTTTCTCTAAATCACTGGCTACTGCGGCTACCGCCTCTTCATGAGACATGCTATCGTATTTCCCGCTATTCAAACAAACTACATTGTCTTTTTGAGCGTACCAAGCTTCCCAATGTGTTGCATTAAATAAAGATGACTCACCCTTCAAGGCGATCACTTGCTTAATGGGGAGTTGATACTTCAATGCAAAAGCAAAGTCACGCTCATCATGGGCAGGAACACCCATCACTGCGCCATCTCCATAGCTCATCAATACATAGTTACCAACCCAGACTGGGACGGATTCGTTCGTGAGGGGATGCGTTACATATAAGCCCGTGAACATACCCTCTTTTTCTTGAGTGGCTAGATCGGCTTCAATGACGCTACCTGTTTTGCATTTCTCTATGAAAGCAGCCAATTGGGGATTGCTTAAAGCCGCTTGTGCCGCCAATGGATGCTCTGCTGCTACCGCACAATAGGTAACACCCATAATCGTGTCTGCGCGTGTAGTAAATACATAAAGTAAACCGTCTTGAATAAAATGACCATGGCTATCTTGAACTTCATGCTTAAAAGCAAAACGTACGCCACGACTTTTTCCAATCCAATTTTGCTGCATGGTCTTCACGCGCTCAGGCCAACCTAAGTTATCTAAGCCAGAGAGCAATTGCTCAGCATATGCGGTGATATTGAAGTAGTAGCCAGGAATCTCACGCTTTTCGACTAAAGCGCCAGAGCGCCAACCACGCCCATCAATCACTTGCTCATTGGCCAATACGGTTTGATCTATTGGATCCCAATTAACAAGTTGAGTCTTGCGATAAGCAATTCCCTTTTCGAGCATTTTCAAAAAGAGCCATTGATTCCAACGATAGTAATCTGGACTGCAGGTAGCTACTTCACGCGACCAATCAATTGCCAACCCCATCGCAGCCATTTGCTTTTTCATGTAAGCGATGTTGTCGTAGGTCCACTTTGCAGGGGGAACTTGATTCTGTATGGCCGCATTTTCAGCTGGCATACCAAATGCATCCCAACCCATCGGCATCAGAACGTTATAACCCTGCATTCTGAGTTGACGTGCCATCACGTCATTGATGGTGTAGTTACGTACGTGACCCATATGCAACTTACCGGAAGGATAAGGCAACATTGAGCAGGCGTAATACTTTGGCTTTGGTTTGCCAGAAGCATCTAAAGCATCTTCCGATACCTTGTATACCCCAGCGTTAATCCAATCAGCTTGTGCTGCCGCTTCAATACTGCGGTAGTCATAGTCCTTACTCATTCAATACAACTCTTTTCTTCTTTTTTAATTGACTAATTATTGACGCAAGCCTAGAACATCTTGCATGTCATACAAGCCCGAGCTTTGTGTTTGAAGGAAACGTGCGGCTCGCAAAGCGCCCTCAGCATAAGACTGGCGACTAGACGACTTATGACTAATCTCGATCCGCTCACCCTCTCCAGCAAATAGCACTGTGTGGTCACCAACAATATCGCCCCCGCGAATCGTAGCAAAACCAATTGAGCCTGCTCGACGCTCCCCAGTATGGCCTTCACGCGCATACACCGCCACATCAGCCAGCTTCTCACCTAATGCATCAGCAATCACTTCGCCCATCCTCAGCGCTGTACCAGACGGGGCATCCACCTTATGACGATGATGGGCCTCAATCACTTCGATGTCGTAACCTTGGTTCAACATCTTTGCGGCAATTTCTAATAACTTAAAAGTGGCGTTGACACCAATGCTCATATTTGGGGCAAAGATGATTGCTAAACTTTGGGAAGCAATCTTCAGACTATCAATTTGCTCGGCGGTTAAGCCAGTGGTGCCAATAATCATTTTGGTACCGGTTTTTTTAGCTACTTCCAAATGAGCCATCGTGCCCTCAGGGCGAGTGAAATCAATCAGATATTCGGCACCTTCCAATACTTGCGCGATATTGTCAGAAATAATGATGCCGGTAGTTTGACCCAAGAATGCACCCGCATCTTGCCCGAGATATTCTGATGCAGCATGCTCAAGCGCACCAACCAATTGGGCATCAGGCGTTTTTAAAACGGTCTCGATCAATATTTTTCCCATGCGCCCTGTTGCGCCGGCAATTGCAATCTTCATCATTTGATTCTTCGTTTCTTATTTAAGATATTGAGACTGATTGGCATCACTCAGTAATAAACAGATTTACTTTATTACTGAGGTGTAAGCGGATCGCTAGTAGAGGCAGGCACTTCTGAGGCTGGCGCTGTTGAAGCGGAGGCTGCTGCCGATATATTATCTGTTGTACTAGGCACCAATTGTTCTGGTTGTTGCAATGGAGGCGTCTCAGGACCTTTTCCAGTGCCAGTAACTACTTGCCAGAATGAACGTTTGGTTTTTGCATAGCCATCAATTTCAGCTACCATTTCCACTTCAGTTGGCAATGCATCGCCATCGAACTTGACTACCTTGTCATCCTCAAAAAAGACGGTTACGCGTCTTTCTTTGCCAATCACTTGACGCGCGCGTTTATATTCAAAAATATAATCCCAACGATTTGCATGGAAATAATCCGCCAACAGAGGTGTGCCTAAAATCTGACGAACTTGCTCGCGACTCATGCCAACCTTTAATTTGGAGTACTGCTCACTGGAGATGAAGTTGCCTTGCACAATGTCTGGAACATAAGGCCTAAAAATTGAATTCATCCAGTTCCGCTGCACTTCATCCACACTGGTAGTGCAACCCCCGATCCCGAGACCCATCAACAAGGTGAGTGTCAAGAATCCAAGGCGCGCAGTTTGGCGCGAGTGCTTCGCACAAGGGGTCAAAAGTCGATTAAATAGTTGAAGGCAATTTTGCATGGCTGGCCGTATCATTAAGACCTTGATTTTAGCTCGCAAAGCCATGAATACGAACCAAAACCCTACTCCAGCCGATTTACGGGATATTGGCCTTAAAGCCACAGGCCCACGCATGAAAATTCTTGATTTTTTTCACCAGAACGGGGGCACCCATTTCAGCGCAGAGGATGTCTTTAGAGCGCTAGCAAAAGATGATCAAGACATTGGTTTAGCCACGGTTTACCGGGTCTTGACTCAATTTGAGCAGGCTGGCCTACTCATTCGCAGTCATTTTGAATCCAGTAAAGGTGATAGCCGCGCAATTTATGAGCTCAATGAAGGTCAACACCATGATCATCTTGTATGCCTTGATTGTGGGCATGTTGAAGAGTTTGTTGACGAGGCAATTGAAAAAAGGCAGCAAGATATTGCCAAAAACCTTGGATTTACCCTGCAAGAGCACTCTTTAGCCCTTTATGGGCACTGTCAGAAGAAGAATTGCCCCAATAAATCGAAGACTTAATGAAAAAAGACCTCTAAATGAGGTCTTTTTCAGATAATTACTTAATTTTGACAACTTTTAAGTAATTTTAGCTACTTTTAATTACTTTACAGCCATCAAGGCCTCGGCTGCATTGAGCATCTGCACTGAATAACCCCACTCGTTATCGTACCAAGCCAATACTTTGACTAATTTTCCGTCAGTTGATACACGGGTTTGTGAGGCATCGTAAATACTTGGGCGAGGGTCATGGTTAAAGTCAATTGAAACCAAAGGCAGGGTGTTAAAGCCCAAAATACCCTTGAGTTCGCCTTCGCTTGCAGTCTTCAAGATCGTGTTGACCTCATCCACACTGGTCGCACGGCTAGCGGCAAAGGTTAAATCAACGACCGAAACATTAATGACCGGTACGCGCATCGCAAAACCATCGAAACGCCCCGCTAGTTCAGGCAAAACCAAACCAACCGCTTTAGCTGCACCTGTTTTAGTAGGAATCATGCTGGTGACTGCAGAACGTGCGCGGCGCATATCCTTGTGATAAACGTCAGTCAACACTTGGTCATTGGTAAAAGCATGAATGGTTGTCATCAAACCAGACTCAATACCAATCTTTTCTAACAATGGTTTGACCAAGGGAGCCAAACAATTTGTTGTACAACTTGCGTTGGAAACAACAATATCGCTTGGCTTTAAGACATGTTGGTTTACGCCATACACAATCGTAGCGTCCACATCTTTTTCACCAGGCGCAGAAATCAGTACTTTTTTTGCGCCTTGGTTAATGTGAACCATGGCTTTTTCTTTAGATGTGAATTTTCCAGAACACTCTAATACCAAATCCACACCCAATTCACCCCAAGGCGTCTCCAATGGATTACGGGTGGAGAACATTTTGATGCGATCGCCGTTCACCACCATATGATCACCATCTACTTTTACCTCAGCAGGGAAACGACCATGCGCAGAATCATATTGCGTTAAATGCGCATTGATATCAATGTCGCCCATCGCGTTGATCGCAACAATCTTGATGTCACGTCTTGGCTTGCCGTTCACCTGATCTTCATACAGGGCACGCAAAACCATGCGGCCAATACGTCCATATCCATTAATTGCTACACGAATTGTCATTCCATTCCCCTTACTAATATTCAAATTGGTTGTTTACTCATTAGCCTCAGCATGAGCAATGCATTGCTTCACTGTCTTAGTAATCTGATCCACGGTTAAACCAAAATACTCATAGAGCGCAGGCGCTGGGGCTGATTCACCAAAAGTATCAACGCCATGTACGGCGGCGCATCCATACTTCCACCAACCATCGGTCACACCCGCTTCAATCGCAATGCGCGGAATATTGGCTGGCAACACCTTTGCTTTATATGCAGCATCCTGCTGATCAAATACAGTGGTCGAAGGCATAGACACCACCCGAATACCAACACCTTCCTGCTCCAAACGTTCTGCAGTGTGCAGCGCTAAAGCAATTTCTGAACCAGTAGCAATCATCACCGCCTTGATCTTGAGCTTCTGTGGGTCACGCAATACATAAGCGCCGCGTGCAATATCTTTAATCTGCTGTGCATTACGAGAAACGAATGGGCAATTTTGGCGACTAAAGATCAATGCGCTTGGGCCATTCTTACGGGCCACCGCTGCCCCCCATGCCACCGCACTCTCTGTGGTGTCGCAAGGGCGCCAAACCATTAAGTTTGGAATTAAGCGCAAACTGGCGACATGCTCTACAGATTGGTGTGTTGGTCCGTCCTCACCCAAGCCAATCGAATCATGCGTGAAAACAAAAATGCTACGCAACTTCATGAGAGCAGCCATACGAATGGCGTTGCGACTATAGTCGGAGAAAGTTAAGAAAGTTCCACCAAATGGAATGTAGCCACCGTGCAGGGCAATACCATTCATGATGGCGCTCATACCAAATTCGCGCACACCATAATTAATATGGTTTCCCCATTGATCAGCACGCACTGGTTTACATGCAGACCAGTTCGTTAAATTCGATCCAGTTAAGTCTGCAGAACCGCCCATGAACTCAGGTAAAGCAGGTGCCAATGCTTCAATCGCATTTTGACTTGCTTTGCGAGTAGCAATTGTTTCTGCCTTTGCTTGGCAAGTTTTTAAATAGGCTTCTAAGGTAGGAGCGAAGTCTTTCGACAAGTCACCTTGCATACGACGTTGCAATTGAGAAGCCAGCTCTGGAAATTTAGTTTTATACGCTTGGAATTGTTTATTCCACTCATGCTCAGCTGCTTGACCACGCTTCTTAAAATCCCATGCTGCATATATATCATTTGGAATTTCAAATGGGGCGTAGGGCCAGTTCAGTGCTACACGAGTAGCAGCAATTTCAGCAGCGCCCAGTGGTGAGCCATGCACCTTATCACTACCAGCCATATTAGGCGAGCCTTGACCAATCGCAGTCTTACAGCAGATGAGTGTTGGCTTGTCGCTTTTCTTAGCCTGTGCAATCGCTGCAGCTACCGCTTGCGCATCATGGCCATCTACGGCGCGAATGACATTCCACCCATAAGCCTCGAATCGTTTTGGCGTATCTTCATTGAACCAAGAAACCACTTTGCCATCAATAGAAATACCGTTGTCATCCCAGAGTGCAATTAACTTATTTAACTTCAGCGTACCAGCCAATGAACAAACTTCATGACTGATACCCTCCATCAAGCAACCATCTCCTAGAAATACATAGGTATGGTGATCTACGATTTTGTGACCGGGACGATTAAATTCTTCAGCAAGTAATTTTTCTGCAAGCGCCATTCCAACCGCGTTTGAAATACCTTGACCCAATGGTCCTGTGGTTGTCTCTACGCCAGGCGTCATTCCATACTCTGGATGACCTGGGGTTTTGCTGTGCAATTGACGGAAATTTTTTAACTCGCTCATTGGCAAGTCATAGCCAGTCAGATGTAAAAGTGCATAGAGCAACATCGATCCATGTCCGTTTGATAAAACAAAACGATCACGGTTCATCCAATGTGGATCGGTTGGATTGTGCCGTAGGTGCTCATTCCATAGACCAACAGCAATATCAGCCATGCCCATTGGCATGCCAGGATGGCCAGAATTAGCCTGCTGCACTGCATCCATGGATAAGGCGCGAATAGCATTTGCCATTCGTATTTGAAGGTTCGACATTCTAAAAGTGGTCCCTGGGAAAATAAATTAGCTATATTTCAGTAATGCCTCAATTTTATCTTCCCAGCCCATGGCAATCCGAAAAGCCAACCGAGCTCACACCCGAGCTAGCCCATCATCTGCGTGTTCGACGCATTCCACCGGGTGAAAACTTCCCCATATTCGATGGAAAAGGGCAAATAGGCCAAGCTCACCTGCTTTCCTTAACTGGAAAGAGTGGTCTGGCGCAGATTAGTCAAATTCGCAGTGATACCCATCGGGAGTCTCCTTACGCGATTACTTTGGCACAAGGGTTGGCCGGAGGGGACAAAATGGACTGGACAGTCGAAAAAGCTGTAGAAACTGGCGCTCAAGTAATCGCCCCCTTGCAATGCGAGCGTTCAGTACTCAAATTAACCCGCTCAAGCGACCAGGAACGCGCCCAAAAACGTTTACTCCACTGGGTTGGGATTGTGCAAGCTGCATGCGAGCAATGCGACAGAACGGTATTTACCCAAGTTGAGCCCATTCAGAACTTGGCGGATTATCTTAAGGCGCCCCAAAAGCCATCCCTCAAGCTGCTTTTAAGTCCAGATGCCACTCAAAGCATGTATTCCGTACTCTTAGAAAATGGACCGCAAGATATTATTTTAATGATTGGCCCAGAAGGCGGTCACTCTCCAGAAGAAGAGGCTTTGGCAGAACGTGCTGGGTATCAAATTGTTTCCCTAGGCAGCCGAGTCCTAAGAACGGAAACGGCCGGAATCGTTGCGATCACGGCCGTACATAGCGTTTGGGATGCTCAAATACAGAAAGAACTACAAAAAGCTCTAAATAATTCTTAGAGCCTTCTATTTAGGCGAACGAGTAGAAGACGCGATAAGGTGTGCGACGTTCTGCCCAGAAATCGACAGCATCACGGAACACATCTAACAATGTCTCACGAGCCTCTTTGTCAAACTTCTGCGTGCAAGGCAAACCTTCCAACACCACTACAAAACCGGGTTGAGGGCCTGATTTATCGATAGTGGTTGTTAAGGCATCCAATAAAGGATCAAAATTTTTCGCTTGCTGCTTGGTGAAAGTATAGGCAATGGCAATAGCCTCCAACACCTCACCTTTGGTCAGTGCATGAGCGCAATTAGCGTAAATAAAGTGCTGACCAAGCTCCGTAGCCGCTTCCTGCAGATCAGGCGTACGGAAAGCACGAATAGATTGGACGATATTAGGCCGTACACTGCGCAACATAGCAGGCGGTCCGGCATCGCGAACGGCCAAAGCGGCACGCCAAGAAGCTGTCACTTTTTTCCCCGAAACTTGATTTGCTGCATAGGTTTGTAGACGAGATAAACCGCCCTGTGCATACACGTTGGCAGCAGATGATTCGGTTTCAAGACGATCATTACTATCCCAACTTTCAGCGCGGCTATGTTCGTCAAATCCTACCGTATTGTTGTTTTCTGAGCGATTATTCATGATGGGTGCTAGGTTACCCCTAACACGCCATCAAATCAAGCCCAAAAAGAGTGCATTTTATATAAACCTTTGATTTATATAAGAATAATAAATGTTTGTTATCACTAACTTACATTTAAAAAATTGCTTAAGACACCCCTCTTGCATTGCTAGCCGCCTCTACAACCGCCAAAGTAGTCACATTCACAATACGGCGAACCGTTGCTGCCGGAGTAAGAATGTGAATAGGCTTAGCAACACCAAGCAATAGTGGTCCAATTGCAATGCCATTGCCCGCCGCTGTTTTCAGCAAGTTGTATGAAATATTTGCAGCATCCATATTCGGCATCACCAATAAATTGGCATCGCCTTGCAGTGATGATGAAGTCACTGCACCGGCACGAATTGTTGCATCTAATGCGCTATCACCATGCATTTCGCCATCAATCTCGAGCGCAGGATCTGCTTTCTGAATTAAAGCCAATACTTCACGCATTTTGATTGCCGATGGCGCATTGCTTGATCCAAAGTTTGAATGCGACAAGAGCGCTACTTTTGGAACAATACCTAATTTCCGCATTTCACTAGCAGCCATCAAAGTAAGTTCGGCTAATTGCTCTGCAGTTGGATCGAGATTGATGTGAGTATCAACTAAGAACACTTGGCGCCCAGGAAGAATTAAGCCAGACATCGCACCGTAAACATTCGCACCAGGTTCATGGCCAATCACTTCGTCAATATATTTCAGATGGGTAGCAAGATTACCTATCGTTCCCGAAATCATGCCGTCTGCCATACCCTTTTTAACCAACAGGCTACCGATCAAACTATTACGACGACGCGTTTCTAATTTTGCATAGGCCTCTGAAACACCTTTGCGCTCAGTCAAGCTTAGGTAGGTTTGCCAGAAATCACGGAAACGTGCATCGCTTTCAGGATTCACAATCTCAAAGTCTTCACCAGCCTTCATGCGCAAGCCAAACTTGTCGATGCGGTACTCAATGACAGCAGGGCGACCAATCAGAATGGGTGTTGCAAGACGCTCATCAATAATGATTTGGACCGCACGTAAGACGCGCTCATCTTCACCTTCGGAGAACACAATACGCTTCTGATTAGCAGGTACATTTTTAGCAATGCTGAACAAGGGCTTCATCAAAGTACCTGAGTGGTACACAAACTGCTGGAGCTGATTGCGGTAAGCATCGAAGTCTTTAATCGGACGCTGCGCAACACCATCATCCATCGCCGCTTTTGCAACTGCTGGAGCAATCGCTGTAATTAAACGCGGATCAAATGGCTTTGGAATTAAATAATCAGGGCCAAAAGAAAGGTTTTCAATGCCATAGACTGAGGTAACCACCTCACTCTGCTCAGCTTGTGCCAGCTCAGCAACTGCTTTAACCGCGGCTACTTCCATGCCACGAGTGATAGTAGTTGCGCCCACATCTAAGGCACCGCGGAAGATAAATGGGAAGCATAAAACGTTGTTGACCTGATTGGGATAGTCAGTACGACCAGTGGCCATCACTGCATCAGGGCGAACTGCTTTTACTTCCTCAGGCAAAATTTCTGGTGTTGGATTTGCTAATGCATAAACCAAAGGCTTATCAGCCATTTTCTTCACCATATCTTGCTTCAGTACACCACCAGCAGATAAGCCCAAGAAAATGTCAGCCCCTTCAATTGCTTCAGACAGCGTTCTCAATTCTGTCTCTTGGCAGAATGGCTCCTTTTCAGGATCCATTAATTCTTTACGACCCTTGTAGGCAATACCAGCTAAGTCAGTCACCCAGATATTTTTACGTTGGATGCCTAAATCAACCAATAAATCTAAACAGGCCAAAGCTGCAGCGCCAGCACCTGAGGTAACCAGTTTCACGTCACCCACATTCTTACCGACTACTTTTAAGCCATTCAGAATCGCAGCTGCTACCACGATCGCTGTGCCATGTTGATCGTCATGGAAAACCGGGATTTTCATCCGTGCTTGCAATTTACGTTCAACTAGGAAGCAGTCAGGCGCCTTAATATCTTCTAGGTTAATGCCGCCAAAAGTAGGTTCAAGTGCAGCAATAATCTCAACCAACTTCTCGGGATCGGTTTCATTAACCTCAATATCGAATACGTCGATACCAGCAAACTTTTTAAATAGAACAGCCTTACCCTCCATCACCGGCTTACTTGCCAGCGGGCCAATATTTCCAAGGCCCAGTACGGCAGTACCGTTGGTGATCACGCCCACTAAATTTCCTCTAGCGGTATATCGAAACGCATTTGCCGGATCTTTAGCAATCTCTTCGCAAGCAGCAGCTACCCCAGGGGTATAAGCCAGCGCCAAATCGCGTTGATTGGTTAACTGCTTAGTGGGGGCAATCTCAATTTTTCCAGGAACTGGAAACTCATGATAGTGAAGGGCTGCCGCTCTTAAATCGGCAATTTCTTGTTCTTTGTTGCGTTCTTTGCTCATCGATTAACTCATTATTAAGTCATAGTGAAGTTTCTTATTCTAGTCCTCTCGCGTGGCGAAGGTCCAAGAGTCCTAAAATGGGGCATGTCTTCTCAACTTGGCGAATTCGAACTCATAGCCCGTTACTTCAAAATGGAGTCGGATGCAATGCTTGCCCAGGGCAAATCCGACGCTGGTTCACGAGTCCTGCTTGGGATTGGTGATGACTGCGCCATCCTAAAAGAAGCGGTGGGCGAAGAGCTGGCGATTACAAGCGATATGCTGGTTGAAGGCGGGCATTTTTTCAAGAATGTCGACCCTCGGTCCCTAGGATACAAAGCCTTAGCCGTAAACCTCTCAGACCTTGCTGCCATGGGCGCAAAGCCACTAGGTTTCACTTTAGCGTTAGCACTACCGCATGCTGATGGGCACTGGCTAGAGGCCTTTAGCCAAGGTCTATTTGAGATCGCCAATAAATACACATGCCCCCTCATTGGGGGTGACACAACCGCCGGACCTCTAACCATCTCGATCACTGCATTTGGCTCTATTCCCAAGGAAAAAGCCATTCGTAGATCAGGCGCAAAAGTACAGGATGACATCTGGGTTTCAGGAACACTGGGTGATGCAAGATTGACTCTTGCTGCACTGCGTCATGAATTAACCATCTCTGCGCCCGACCTCCAATCAATTCAAATGCGCATGCACCAACCTGAACCGCGTATCACTCTTGGGCAAAGTCTCCAAGGCGTTGCGAGCGCCGCGCTTGATATTTCAGATGGCTTACTGGGGGATCTGATGCACATCCTTGAGCAGTCTCATGTTGATGCGGAAATATTACTTGGGAAATTACCTAAATCTGGGCTGCTATTGCAGCAAAGTGAAACTATCCAGAATCAGTTTGCTGCCTGTGGTGGAGATGACTATGAATTGTGTTTTACAGCCAAGCAAGAGCAGCGTGATCGCTTAAATCAAATCAGCCAAGAACTATCTCTTCCCCTGGCTCGAATTGGTACTATTAAAGCCATGCGCAATAGCAAGCCCTCCATTGATTTAATAGACTCTACTGGTCAACTGCTCGATAAAGATGCCACGGCCAGTCTGCTGCGATCTTTTGATCACTTTGCATGAATCTGCATATCAACACAACAACTAGTGCGACCCCGACACTAGGCTGGGTCTTCCAAAAGATCAACCGAATCCTGGCATTTGGCTTTGGCAGTGGACTAAGTCAAATCGCACCTGGTACAGCAGGCAGTCTTTGGGCTTGGGCAACATTTCTCATTGGGACTCTATTTTTAGAGCGCTGGCAATGCTGGTGGATTATTGGCATTGGGCTTGTTTTGGGCTGTCTGATTTGTGGCCAGGTGAGTGAAGAATTAGGCAAAAAAGATTTTGGTGGCATTGTTTGGGATGAAATTGTGAGCTTTTGGTTGATCTTGCTGCTTATCTCGCCCAGCTCTATTTACTGGCAGCTATTAGCATTTGCTCTCTTTCGATTTTTCGATGCGGTAAAGCCAGGCCCCATTGGATGGATTGATCGCTATTTCAAAACCCTCGAAGGGAATACCAGCGATGCTCCCTCAAGCCATTTTGAAATCTGGTGGCGAGGCTTTGGTATCGTGGTCGATGATTTGGCTGCGGCCTTCTTCACCCTGATAGCCTTTGCTCTCGTTCAAGTTACCCTAAAACAATTCTCATAAATGAACCTAAGCCTGAGTCAAGCTGTTGGGAATGCCTTGATTGCGCGAGGCTGGACTTTGGCCCTTGCCGAATCCTGTACTGGCGGCCTCGTAAGTGCTGCACTGACTGAATTACCAGGCTCTAGCGCTTGGTTTGAGCGCGCTTATATCACCTATAGCAATCAAGCTAAAGTAGAGTGCTTGGGCGTACCAATCGAAATGATTGACTCCTTTGGCGCAGTCAGTGAACCGGTGGCAATCTCGATGGCACAGGGCGCAAGAAAGAATGCTGCGGTCAATGTCGCCATTTCTATTACAGGTATCGCTGGCCCCACTGGTGGCTCACCCGAAAAGCCAGTGGGAACGGTCTGCTTTGCTTGGGCGCTGGGTGATGATGCAAAACATACCACCTACAAAACCATGCACTTTGAGGGTGACCGCTCGAGGGTACGCATGCAAGCTTG
Source organism: Polynucleobacter sphagniphilus (assembly GCF_029892205.1). Taxonomy (NCBI): domain Bacteria; kingdom Pseudomonadati; phylum Pseudomonadota; class Betaproteobacteria; order Burkholderiales; family Burkholderiaceae; genus Polynucleobacter; species Polynucleobacter sphagniphilus. The sequence goes on along the minus strand of NZ_JARXVX010000001.1, from coordinate 14,755 downwards.
TGAATACGCCCTCACTGAGCTTATTCACTTACTTGCCAGCCATCCATAAGCAAGGATTATTTCATCCAACCTTTGTGATGGAAGTACCACAGCGGGATAATCGCCGAGATCAACATCAACACCAGCGCTAATGGATAGCCCCACTCTAAATCCAGCTCAGGAATATGTTTGTAATTCATACCCCAGATACTGGCCAATAAAGTTGGTGGCATCAAGGCAACCGATACCACCGAGAAGATCTTAATAATCTTACTTTGGTTCAGATTAATAAAACCTACCGTAGCATCCATCAAGAAGTTGATCTTATCGAACAAAAAAGCAGTATGGTTTTCAAGAGAATCAATGTCGCGCAAAATCTGGCGCGCCTCTTCCTGTTGCTCATCAGAGAGTAATTTACTGCGCATTAAAAAAGATAAGGCGCGGCGCGTATCCATCACATTACGACGAATACGACCATTCGTATCTTCTTCTTTAGCAATGGTTTCCAAAACCTCTTCCGCTTCCGAGTCATTAATGTCATCGGAAAGTACTTTTTTTCCTGCCAGCTCGAGGTTTTCATAAACCTCTTCCAAGGCATCTGCAGAATATTCAGCATCGGTTGAATACAGATCAAGCAACACATCTTTTGCATTACTCACAGAACCAGGACGCAAACGCGCGCGTAAACGCACCAATCGGAAAACGGGTAAATCTTCATCGTGAATGGAGAATAAGACTTGTTTGGTCAATACAAAAGCCACTCGAATATTTCGGGAGGTTTCCTCTTCATCCAATAAGAAATCGGTGCGAATATGCAAGTGACCGTCATCCGCTTCAAAATAGCGGGCTGATGCTTCTAAGTCGCCCAAATCATCCAATTCAGGCAATAAGACACCAAAAGCTTCTTTAATCCAGACAAGCTCTTCCTCTTCTGGATCAACCACGTCGATCCAAATCGGATTTGAATATTGCAACAATTCATTGCGATCTTCGACTTGCTCTTGAGAGAGTCGGCCATTTTGTAGGACGAACAAGTTGATCATGGTGGACTCCTAAGGAATGTGCGCTAGTTTATCCTATAGAGATAGTAGTTTCATTAAACTAAGCGCAAATCAAATGAACTCAAACCCAAAAACCTTTAACGAGCAACTCCAATCCACATGGGCTTCCCAAGGCAGTATGCTGTGTGTTGGGTTTGACCCAGACCCAAAGCGCTTGCCCCCATCGCTTCAGGGGAAATCTGAAGGTATTTTTGAGTTTTGCCGAGAGATCGCTGATGCCACAGCTGATTTAGTCTGCGCTTTTAAGCCCCAGTTTGCCTACTTCGCCTCTCAAGGCGCGGAATCCCAGCTAGAAAAACTCGTCAAGCACCTTAAAAATAAATATCCTCATATTCCAGTCATACTGGACTCAAAACGGGGAGATATCGGCAGTACTGCCGAACACTATGCGCTCGAAGCCTTCGATCGTTATGGGGCTGATGCAGTAACCGTTAACCCTTACATGGGTTTTGATTCAGTAGAGCCCTACCTCAAACACGCCGGTAAAGGTGTCATTGTGTTGTGCCGCACCTCCAATCCCGGTGGATCAGATCTCCAATTTTTAAATATTGCGCCCAGCGGCGAACCGCTTTACTTGCACGTAGCTCGCTTAGCGGCAGAAAAATGGAATAGCTCGGGTCAATTAAGCCTGGTGGTGGGTGCCACATTCCCAGATGAAATTGCCAAAGTACGAGCTATTGTGGGAGAAATGCCTCTTTTAATTCCTGGGATTGGTGCTCAAGGTGGCGATATTGATGCAACCGTCAAAGCCGGCAGCATCGCTCATCGTCCCGGGACAGGCATGATGATCAACTCATCTAGGGCGATTCTGTATGCCAGTTCAGGCGCAGACTTTGCAGCCACCGCTCGAGCGGTGGCTATCAGCACCAGAGATGCACTTCGGGCTGCAGTGAAAATTACCGACTAGCAGCTTTTTTGGGGACTGGCGCCAGGACAACCCGATCCATGTTCTCCAAAATAAAATCTTGCCGTGCAGGAAAATTGAAGTTAGCCCGACGACAATATTGCGTCTTATCAAAGCATTTTGGAGCCGGGAGGGCTGCTGCCAAAATCGCGGCCTGCTCTCTACTGAGATTTTCTGGGCTGACGCCAAAGTAATGTACAGAAGCTGCGCCAATACCAAAAACCCCTTCACCCCACTCGACTGAATTTAGGTAAATCTCAAAAATACGCTGCTTTGTAAGCATGAGCTCTAATAAGCCAGTAATGATTAATTCTTGCGTTTTGCGGAAATAGTTTTGCTCTGAGGATAAAAAAAGATTTTTTGCCAACTGCTGCGTGATAGTTGAACCACCTCTTAAGGCAATCTTAGACTGACTCCCATGTTGGTGAGCTTGCTCTTTATTTTTTTCCCAGGCTTTTTGCATATCCTCAACACGCACACCCTTGTGCTGAAAAAAGATATCGTCTTCACTCACCAAAATAGCCCGCTTTACATTTGCTGAGATTCGGTTATATGGTGTCCAGGTTTTTTGGATGGGGCACGAAAGGTGCCAAGAGCACAAGCGCCATTGCTCGGATCGTTGAAAAGCGGTGCTACTTGGATTGAGCGTACTCCATACGCCAATCTGAATCACAAAGTAGATTTGCATCGCTAGCAAACTACCCAATACACACTTCAGAAAATAACTGAGCCAGCGCATAGGTTTAACTGCGCAGTGCTGCCAGTACTGCACGTGGATCAATTGAATGGGCTAAGTTTGCTCCTCGCCAAATTAAGAAGGCGTCTGCAGCCTGCTCTACCAGCATACCCAAGCCATCACTGACACGGGCTCCATGCCCTATCGCCTGCTGCATAAAGGGGGTTATCTTCCCATAGACCATGTCATAGGCAAATGAACTTGGGACAAAAATAGTAGAGGCCGCACCTGCAGTCAATGGAGACTGATCAGCAAGCCCAGAAGCTGTGGCATTAATGACCAGGTTGAACGGCGCAGGCGTCTTGGTATGAGACTCAAGATCAGATAGCGTGCATGCGCTGAATATGACCTCTTTAGTCTTTGCCAACTGCGCAAACATATTTACCAACTCAAGCGCTTTTTGATCAGTCCGATTGGCAATCGTCAAGCTGGCTGGTAACTGCTCCAAAAGCGGCCCGATCACACCGCGGGTGGCACCACCAGCACCCAATACCAGCACTCTTGCGCCCTGCAGTGAAATACCTTGTGCTAATAGATCTCTTATTAAACCAGCGCCATCGGTGTTGTCTCCATAAAGCTTGCTATCTGACATCCAAAGGGTATTCACAGCTCCTGCTAGTTGTGCACGCGGGGTTAAGACATCAGCAAGTGCATACGCCTCTAACTTGAATGGCACAGTGACATTCATACCCTTGCCACCTGCAGAGAAAAACGTACTCACCGCCTGCTCAAATGCATTGAGCTCAGGTTCTAATCTGCCGTAATGAATTGCTTGCTTTGCTTGTTCTGCAAAGCGATGGTGAATACTGGGTGACTTGCTATGAGCGATCGGATTGCCAGCCACAGCATATACATCTACCCCTGGATATTGGGCAGGATCGATATGAATTGAGGATGGGCTTGGTGGGTTCATACTAGTTAGAGGATAAGCTAATTTTTAGAATTTGATTGGTGGCGTAGCTCTAAGTGGTCAACACTATCGCGAGTAAATTCAAAGGTGGAAACCCAATCGAGCACATCAATCTGATTGCGCATTGCAAGCGGAAATGGTCCAAAGGGGGCAGAGGCCCGCACAATGGCAAGAGCTTGACGATCGAGCTCTGGATTACCTGAGCTACGTCCAATACTCACTCCATCTTGCCCTTTTGCATTACTAGTAATCCTTCCTTGAGAGTCAACACTGATCACAATCACCAAGCTGCCATATAAAGGTCGGCCATTAGCCTGTGGAAAAAAGGTGCTGCCATAGACTTCAATCTTTTGACGCATTGCATCGAAATATTGAGCAAAAGAAACCGCTTTTGTACTAGCACCACTCAGGACCACGCGGCGCGGTTGGCGTCCATTCGCTTGCAAGCGTTTTGCAAGTTCTGCTTGTAGTGAATTCAGTTGGGTCATAAGTTTCTGCTCTTCGCCACTCTTGCCGCCGCTAGTACGTGCTCGTTGTGCATCAAGCTTTGCCAACATTTGTTTTTGCTGCTTCTCCAAAACCTCAATGCGGGCTTGGGCCCCCAAGCGAGCACGATGCAATGCCGTGGCATCTTGCTCATCAGCGCTACCACCACCCTGTAAATCGGCCTGCGCTAATTTATTTGCTTGTTTTGGAGCTTGTTGATGACTTGCATTTACAAGCACCACACTTAAAGGGGTGTTGAGACGCCTGTTTTGAATTTCACCTATTCCCCAACGGAAGGATAGAAAAATCATGTGAATTAAAAGTGAAACGACTAAGGCGCAGTACAAGGGATGCTGCTGCCAGGCACTACGAAGGAAGTCTTTAAATGCAATCGCCTTCACTACTACATTGGAGTGCTCTAGCTTAGCTGGGATTGGCATCATCAGTTGAAGCTTCCACAGGTTCTGCGGTATCAGGAGTTTGTTCAGACACTTTTTCAATAGACTCAAGCTCCAATACGCGCACGCTAGCACTCAACTGCAAGAGATCAATGCTATCGATCACCACTTTCGCGCGCGTCATTCTTAGATGGGTTGCCAACTCAGGAATTGGTAAATGCAAGGGAATCGGCTCTACTCTAGACATGCCCTCTTTAAGGTGGCGTACATAGACGGTTTTTGCATTAGGCTCTTGCTCAATCCAACGCAAACACCAGTATTTCTCCATACGATCTTGGTACTCTGCATAGGCCTGATAGCAAGATTCAAAATCCGCAGCAATAGCCATGAGCGCAGAATCCTTAGGGGCAAACGGCGCCACCATCTTGGCCGTTACGCCATGTTTAGCTAAAGCAATCAGCTGCCATTGATTTACTAAATCAGCATAGCGCCTTAAGGGAGAGGTACTCCAGGCATAGCAATCCAAACCCAAGCCTTCGTGCGGACCGGGCTGCGTCTGCATCCGAGTACGCAATGGACCCCAACCTTTTTGTGTACGAAACAATCCTGGTAGACCGTGTTCAGCCAATAAGCGCCCAGCAGCGCTATTGCAATAAATCATCCATTCAGAAACGATCGTATCCAAAATCGAGCCACGCTGACGGGGAGTAATTTCTACCCGCTCAATTCCAGCTACTTTTTTAATCTGGAAGTGAAAATCTCGAGCCAAGGCATTGGGATCAATCACACCCAATTGTTCTGCTCGCAAGCCATTCGCAAGACGTCTCTCTTGGCGCCCTGCATGCAATAACTTTGCTGCTCTCCACAAAATAGCAAGCTCATGACGATAGGGAAAATCCACACCTTCATCAGCTAAAGCCTCATCTGTAACTCGGTGCTCCAAATCTTCCAGGCGCAAATTGGCGGCAATGGGCACCATTTCAGCGCGCATGTGCAAAGAGTCGGAAATAAGCCCGCCTTCCCCATTAATCTCGACATAAAGCGATAGGGATGGCCGAGATGCGCCCGCATCCAGAGAAAATTGTTCTATCACAGCAGGAGGCAGCATGGTGATTTTGTCACCCGGAAAATAGACCGTTGACATCCTCTGACGTGCTAGCTGATCCAATACATCATCCCTTGCAATTACCAAACCTGGGGCAGCAATATGCACACCAATTTGATGATTTCCGTTTGGTAATAGGGTCACGGACAAGGCATCATCAATTTCTGTAGTTCCTGAATCATCGATTGAGAAAGCACTTACCTCCGCAATCGGGAGCTCTTGTATTGCTGCCGCGTAAGCGCCTTGATCAATAGTGATACCAGGGTTGTAATGGGCGCCCTTTGGAAAATATGACTTCAGGAACAAGCCCTGGTGATAGTCCAAAGGGGAAGCAATCGCCTTGCAACGAATCATTAATTGCGCCGGTGTTTCTCCGGTCTGCGTGCAAGCCGCACTCAAAGCCTTATAGGCTGAAGTATTTTTATCTGGAGCAAACAATAATTGGTGCGCCTGAGATTTCAAGTCTTCAGGAAAGATGCCCACAATCAACTCTTCTTGCCAAATCGTTTGTTGCTCTAATTCTTTTTTCTTACGCTCTAATGCAGCTAAACCTGCTTGCAATTGCTCTAGTGGCGCCCTTTGGAAACGACCTCTGCCTTTGCGGCGAAAGAAAACGGGAGCGCCTTGCAGTGCAATTGCCAAGGAAGCTTGCTGAGAAATACTCGCGCCAGCACCAAAATATTCTTGTGATACTTCAAGCAAACTAAATTCTTCTTCAGGAGCGCAGTCCCACAGAAACTGCAAATCGATTTCTGTGGATAAAGAGTGTGCTTCATCCATTACCAGTTGGGCTTCTGGTTTTTCAAATCGAAGCCACACTTCTTTGGCTTTCAGTTTGATCTTTTTGCCGGTCAGACTCGTGGCTTGCCATGATTGGGCATCGCCTTCACCAGAGGTAGATTGCACCGTGGCGATTTTGATATCGCCACCTTCTTCGTATAAGAGATGCATATTTAGAGGGAGATTCCGCCGCTGGCCTCAAGCGCTACGCCATTGACGTAGCTTGCTTCATCACTCGCTAAAAATAAATACACATTGGCCATTTCCTCAGGAGTACCCAAGCGTCCTAACCAACTTCGTTTTTCGATATCTTTTAGGATATTTTCTGGCATGGCTTTGACCATTTCAGTGGAAATAAATCCTGGGCAGACAGCATTGACCCGAATTCCCTTGGGGCCCAATTCACGTGCCCACGTTTTGGTAAAGCCAATGACACCAAATTTCGTTGCCGAGTAATTGGTTTGTCCAAAATTACCGTAGATACCCACCACACTGGAGGCATTCACAATCGCACCTTGACCCGCTTCAAGCATATGCGGCACAATCAATTGGGTGCAGTTAAAAACACCTTTGAGATTGACGTCAATGACTGCATCAAATTGCGCCTCAGTCATCTTCACTAGACGCGCATCTTGTGTAATGCCCGCGTTATTAATCAAGATATCAATCCGACCATAGCGTTGCATGATTTGATCTACCGCAGCTTGAATGCTGGCACGCTCAGTCACGTTCATCACATAGCCCTCAGAGCCAGGAATCTGTGCAGCAGCATTTTCAACTGCCACAGGATTTACGTCAGCAATGATTACTTTAGCGCCCTCCTGGGCAAAACGTTGTGCTGTAGCAAAACCGATGCCCTTGGCCGAGCCCGTAACAATCGCCACTTTATCTTCTAAACGTTTACCCATCTTTTTCTTTCTATATCGCGAGTCGACTTATAGTGCGCTCAATATTTTTTGGTGCACGCCACCAAATCCGCCATTACTCATCACCAAGATGTGATCGCCTGGCTTGGCCTCACTAACAACCGCATTGACCAAAGCATCTAAATTATCAAATGCTTTTGCCTTATCAGCCGCCACCGTATTTAAGGGAGAAAACACTTCCGTAAGATCCCAACCCAAGGACTCTTTTCCTGCATTTGCCCCATAGGCAAATACTTTGTCCGCCATACTTAAGCTATCAGGCAACTGGGCTTTCATCACACCGAGTTTCATCGTGTTCGAGCGTGGCTCCAGTACGGCCAAGATGCGCGCCTGCCCAACACGACGACGCAAGCCATCTACCGTAGTGGTAATCGCTGTAGGGTGATGCGCAAAATCATCATAGACAGTGATGTCATTTCGAATGCCAATCGTTTCTAGACGTCGCTTTACATTTTTAAATTGCGCTAATGCTTTAGCACTATCGACTGGTGAGATGCCAATATGATTGGCTGCAGCAATTGCAGCCAATGCGTTGAGTTGGTTATGGCGCCCCATTACCCCAGAGTCTGGAGCCCATGTCACTTGAGCAAGCTCTTTACCCAAATGCAACACACTAAAGCCGTCATGTGCTTGGGATACCAAAGACCATTCATTCTGAGCGGCTTGCCCAAACCGCTCCACAGGCGCCCATGCACCGCGAGCAATGACTCGCTCCAAGGCAGGCTCCTCACCGTTGACTACCAATAAACCATCACCAGGTACAGTTCGAACGAGATGATGAAATTGAGTTTCGATTGCCAAGAGGTCCGCAAAAATGTCGGCATGATCAAATTCCAAGTTATTCAAGAGCGCTGTTCGCGGGCGGTAATGAACAAATTTGCTGCGTTTATCAAAAAAGGCGGTGTCATATTCGTCTGCCTCGATAACAAAGTACTCACTCTCGCCCAAGCGCGCTGATACCGTGAAATTGAGAGGAACGCCCCCAATCAAATAACCAGGCTGATAACCATTAAATTCCAAAATCCAGGTCAGCATGGCCGAGGTGGTTGTTTTCCCATGCGTACCCGCAACTGCTAAGACGTGCCGTCCAAATAAAACTTGTTCACCTAACCACTGAGGGCCAGAGGTGTATGGCAAACCTTGGTTCAGAATAGCTTCCATCAATGGATTGCCGCGAGAAACCACATTCCCAATCACAAATAAATCAGGCATCGTCTCAAACTGCAATAATTGGTCAGGAGAAAACCCCTCGATGAGCTCGATGCCCTGAGACTCAAGCTGAGTGCTCATTGGCGGGTAGACGTTCGCATCGCAGCCGGTAACTCGATGACCGGCTTGTCGTGCGATTGCGGCAATGCCGCCCATGAATGTGCCGCAAATGCCCAAGATATGAATATGCATCATCGAATTTTAGCTAAGGACTCGCTATGAACCGCAGACAATGGATCACCATCATCGGAATTTGTTTTTTAGCCCTCATGGCAGGCGCATTTAGCTCGCATTGGTTTTCTCAAAACAGGGCTGTAAATGAAGAGGCCGTCAAAGCAGTATTTACTAATGAATGGCAGTCACCTGATGGAAAGGCTATCAATACCAGCGCATGGGAAGGAAAAGTGCTGGTTCTCAATTTTTGGGCCTCCTGGTGCCCCCCATGCGTTGAAGAAATGCCACAATTGGATCAGCTGCAAAGGCAATTTTCCGGGAAAAATGTCTTATTTGTAGGCATCGCCGTTGACTCACCCTCTAACGTACGTGATTTTCTTAAAAAGACCCCAGTTTCCTATCCGATTGTGATGGGTGGAATGAATGCCAGCAGTATTTATAAGTCGCTTGGCAATACCCAGTCCGCCCTACCTTATACCGTTGTGGTCTCTCCGCAAAGTAAAGTGATCGACACTAAATTGGGTAAGATAGATGAAGATAGACTTAAAAAGGCAATAAATTCGGCTTTTTAGCAACAATTAATTCAATTTAACCAATTTTCTTAAAACCCCTTCTAGATAACGAGGGGTAATATTTTTCAGCAAAATGCTTTAACTTCGCTCAAAAATATAAAAACTCCCCAGTTTTCAGGGAGTTTTTATGAGCTTGCGAGGTATACTTTATGCATTATTGAAGCACCTGCTTTGATTGAAAAGCGGCTTTGTAGCAAAAAGTGTAATTTCCTTATTAACACCTAACTGCATTTAAAAATATCGATCTATGTCGAAAAAAGCTTCAATTCTTGTAATTCAAGGACCAAATCTCAATCTACTCGGCACCCGTGAACCCGAGGTTTATGGCAAAACTACCTTGGCAGATATTCACGCAAAGCTAGGTGAAATCGCCAAAGCCCATTCTGTCGACCTAGATACTTATCAAAGCAATCATGAGGGCCAGTTAATCGACCGAGTACAAAAAGCCAAACAAGATGGGGTTGATTTCATCATCATCAATCCAGGTGCCTTTACTCATACCAGTGTGGCATTACGCGATGCCTTAGCAGGTGTAGCCATTCCTTTTACCGAAATTCATCTTTCAAATATTCATCAACGCGAAGAGTTCCGTAAGCACTCTTACTTATCTGATATTGCTACTGGGGTGATTTGCGGACTAGGCGCCATTGGCTACGAGCTGGCATTACAAGCTGCCATTGCCCGTTTGCAAAAATAAAGATTAATCAAGCATCAAAAGAGAGGAAGTATTTCCATGGATCTTAGAAAACTCAAAACCCTGATCGACCTCGTTGCTGAATCTGGTATTTCCGAATTGGAAGTCAACGAAGGTGAAGATCGCGTTCGCATTGTGAATGCTGGATCACCCGCCCCTACTGGGCAAGTTGTCTATGCCAACCCTGCACCCCAAGTCATGCAGGCTGCTCCAGTAGCAGCTATTCCAGTAGCAGCCGCTCCCATTGCAGAAACCCCAGCTGAAACTGGATTCGTTGCTCGCTCACCAATGGTTGGTACTTTCTACCGGGCACCAAACCCGGAATCGCCTGATTTTGTCAAAGTGGGTGACAGCGTCAAAGTAGGTCAAACGCTGTGCATCATTGAAGCAATGAAGTTGCTAAACGAAATTGAAGCAGAAAAAGAAGGTGTGATTAAGCAAATTCTGTGTGAAAACGGACAAGGCGTTGAATTCGACCAACCGCTTTTCATCATTGCGTAAAACTCCTTTAAGCAATCCTTCCTACTGTTACCTAACTCAGAGCCGATATGTTCTCTAAGATTCTGATCGCCAATCGGGGGGAAATTGCTCTCCGTATCCAACGCGCATGTCGCGAGTTGGGAATTAAGACTGTTGTTGTTTATTCAACTGCCGATAAAGAAGCTAAATACGTCAAGCTAGCTGATGAAGCAGTCTGTATTGGGCCAGCACCCTCTCCCCTAAGCTACCTGAATATGCCAGCCATTATTTCTGCGGCAGAGGTAACTGATGCAGAAGCCATTCATCCTGGCTATGGATTTCTTTCTGAGAATGCCGACTTTGCCGAACGCGTTGAAAAGTCTGGCTATGCTTTTATTGGTCCCAGAGCCGAATCGATTCGCCTGATGGGAGACAAAGTTTCAGCAAAACACGCCATGATTAAAGCGGGCGTGCCGTGTGTACCTGGATCCGAAGGTGCTTTACCTGAAAACCCTAAGGAAATTATTGCTACGGCAAAACGCGTTGGCTACCCAGTCATTATTAAGGCTGCTGGAGGTGGTGGCGGTCGCGGGATGCGCGTCGTTCATACAGAAGCCGCTCTTATTAATGCGGTCAACATGACCAAAGAAGAAGCTGGTCGTGCTTTTGGCAATCCAGAAGTCTATATGGAGAAATTTCTGGAGAAGCCACGCCATGTAGAGATTCAAATTTTGGCTGATACCCATGGCAATGCGATTTGGTTAGGAGAGCGTGATTGCTCAATGCAACGTCGACACCAAAAAGTAATCGAAGAAGCGCCTGCGCCTGGTATTGATCGCCGCTTAATTGCCAAAATTGGTGAACGTTGCGCAGAAGCATGCAGAAAAATTGGTTATCGTGGCGCTGGCACTTTTGAGTTTCTCTATGAAAACGGTGAATTTTTCTTTATTGAGATGAATACCCGAGTGCAAGTTGAGCACCCAGTCACTGAAATGATCACTGGCGTAGATATTGTGCAGGAGCAGATTCGTATTGCTGCGGGACTGAAGTTGTCCTATCGCCAAAAAGATATTGTCTTTCGCGGTCATGCGATTGAATGCCGCTTAAATGCCGAAGATCCATTTAAGTTCACGCCAAGCCCAGGACGCATCCAATCCTGGCATATGCCTGGTGGCCCTGGTATTCGTGTCGATTCCCATGCTTACAGTGGATATATGGTCCCATCGAACTACGATTCAATGATTGGTAAGTTGATTTCCTATGGCAATACACGCGAACAAGCAATCCGCCGGATGCAAATTGCACTCTCAGAAATGGTGATTGACGGCATAACAACTAACGTACCTCTGCATCGCGAACTCATGCTTGACCCTAATTTCATTGAAGGTGGCACCAATATTCATTATTTAGAGCACCGCCTTGAAGAGCAAGCTGCGAGCCGCGGCAAAGCATAAGCTTTTCTATTTAACCGAGATCCCTGCATGTCTTATCGTGAGTTAATCTTTACCGTAGTAGCCGAGACTGCAGAGCCCCTGGGTGATGCATTACTTGAATTGGGTGCGCTTTCAGTCACCGTCGAAGATGATGCTGCAGGTGGCTACGACGAAAACCCCCTCTATGGAGAGCCTGGCCTATCACCAGAAGTGCAGGCCTGGGATCGATCCTCAGTCACAGCGCTATTCAATCCCGATATTGACGATTCTGGGGCAGAAAACTTCATTCCGCAATTGCTGATTGCCTTGAAAGAAGCTGGATTTGCACTGACAGCCCCACAAGAAAAAATAGTTGAGGAGCAAGACTGGGTTCGCCTTACCCAAAGTCAGTTTGCACCCATTCAAATTGGCGAGCGTATTTGGGTAGTCCCCTCTTGGCATGACACCCCTACTGATCCCAATGCAATCTGTCTTGCAGTCGATCCAGGATTAGCATTTGGTACAGGCAGTCACCCCACCACCCATTTATGCCTATTGTGGCTTGAACAAAATACCAATCTAGAAAAGCAAAGTTTGCTCGATTACGGCTGTGGGTCCGGAATTCTAGCGATTGCAGCAGCAAAACTTGGCTGCAATCCCGTAGTAGGAACCGATATCGATCCCCAAGCTATGGTCGCGGCGCGCAGTAATGCGGAGATTAATCACACCGTGATTCGCTTTGTATTGCCAACCGAAGGTGCTCCAGAGTTGGCTGCAGAAACAAAATACGACATTGTGATGGCCAATATCCTTGCCAACCCATTGCAAGTACTTGCTCCGGCACTAGTCAACAAAATGCGCCCAGGCGGCAGAATCGTTCTATCCGGTGTTCTTGCCAGACAAGCTGAAGAGGTGATTGCAACCTATAGCCAGTGGTTAACACTCTCGGTTTGGAAAGAAAGTGACGGTTGGGTTTGTTTGCATGGCACTTTAGCAATCCAAAGTGACTCTACAAAAACACATTCACTCGCTTCGGCTCAAAAAAAAAGTCTTAAATTAGCTCTGATCGTTCTATGCGCGCTAGTGCTCATCATTTTTGGTGAGCACCTATCACGCAATTTCTTACTACCGAAACTTGCTACGAACATCGATGGCAGTTCAAATCCACTTGCTGTAAAAGCATTTACAGTTTTACTCAGCGCAGATGAAAAAATTTGTCAGGCAGCAAAGTGCGTGAATCGCCCTCTAAGCGATTTTTCAGCATGGAAAATAACTTCTGCCACACTATCACCAGAAAACGCGCGAGAGGGCCTTAAAGGCGGCCCTAATCATTCAATCCTGCAAGTGGAGCTACAAAATAAACTTGCATTGCCCGTTTTGCCTCCTAATTTGGTGTTGGTGATCACCGATGCAGAAGAAAATGAGATCGAGTCTATGCAATTTACGCCTCAAGAATGGCTTACAAATGAATGGCAAGAATCTCATCCAGATTTTTCACAAGTCGGCGTGCGCGCAGGAGAGGCTCTCTCTATCAATCTGCCAATTTCACTGCCTCAAAATGCTGCAGGCTATCGAGTCAGCGTGATTTACCCTTAAGCTATCACCCACTATCAGATCATTATTAGAAGAAAGTAATTTATGGCAAGCCTAATCTGCGGTTCTATTGCATACGACACGATCATGAACTTTGAGGGTAAATTTGTTGATCAAATTCTGCCTGACCAGATTCACAAGCTCAATGTGGCGTTCTTGGTGCCAACTATGCGTCGTGAGTTTGGCGGCTGTGCAGGCAATATTGCCTACAACTTGAACCTGCTTGGTGGCGACCCCATCATCATGGCAACAGTTGGTGGCGATGCTGATCCCTACCTAGAGCACCTTAAAAGACTAGAAATCAATGCCAGTCATATTCGCACCATTCCCCAGGCCTTCACTGCCCAAGCAATGATCACAACCGATCAGGTCAACAACCAAATTACTGCATTTCATCCGGGGGCCATGAATGAATCTCACCTCAATCTTGTTTCCAAGGTAGTGACAGAGCGTACGCAAAATAAAAAAGGGGCTGTTCATTTTGGAATTGTTGCCCCAGATGGTCGTCAAGGCATGTGGGAGCATTGCCATCAGCTTGCGGAAGCAAATATTCCATTTGTTTTTGATCCAGGCCAAGGTTTGCCGATGTTTAACGGCCCAGAATTACTCGAACTCATTGATATTGCCAGCTACCTTGCAGTCAATGACTATGAAGGTGAAATGCTTTCCCAAAGAACTGGCCTGAGCTTGGATAAGATTGCTGAACGTGTAAAAGCCCTGATTGTTACCAAAGGTGCTGAAGGTGCTGATATTTACACACAAAATAAATGCATTCCTATCCCACCAGTGCCAGCAGAAAAGCTGATCGATCCAACCGGTTGCGGCGATGCCTTTCGTGGTGGACTGCTTTTTGGCCTAGAAAATGCGATGGATTGGGAAACAACTGGCCGCCTGGCCAGTTTGATGGGTTCAATCAAGATTAGCCATCAAGGCCCACAAAATCATCAACCCAGTAAAGATGAGATTGCAGCGCAGTTCAAATCTGCGTTTGGTTTTGCCTTTTAAAGATTTTTACTTTTAGGGCAATAAAAAAGGGGTCTCAAAAGAGACCCCTTTGAACTTCACCCGTCTACAAGCTAAAGCTTATGGACGTGTGCCAGTTGGGAAGGGCCAAGCAGCAGCGGTATTCAAAGAACTAGTCTTTGGCGCGGCTTTTTTAGCCACGGGCTTTTTTACAGCTGAGCCCGCTTTCTTCGCAGCAGGCTTACTTACTTTTTTTTTGCTACTTTACGAGCTACTTTTTTAGCAGCAGGCTTCTTAGCAGCTACTTTTTTAGCAGCAGGCTTCTTAGCAGCTACTTTTTTAGCAGCAGGCTTCTTAGCAGCTACTTTTTTAGCAGCAGGCTTCTTAGCAGCTA